>JAFDZI010000009.1:15593-18507 GCA_018266955.1 Bacteroidota bacterium | reverse complement strand
TTGCGATGGCCATTTCGGGGGAAATCTATTGTATCCGATTGGACCAGGTAAAATTTACCGACAATGCCCTGGGATTTGGGAAGAAAATTATCTGGAATAGAGAAGCAGAATAATACCAGCTAACACTTGAAACTTTTTATTGTAGTGGGATTGAAATATTATCGCATGGCAGGTTGGCCCCGATTTAATTATTGGCAGATTTTATAAAATTCATTCCTGCAATTACACATTACCGTAAGCTTTAATAACCGGTTGCCTTAACAACCTGGCTTCTTCAGATGCATGATAAAAAATAACAGAAGCAATTTGATCGGCTGATACCCATGTTGAATAATCTGCACCTGGCATTGATTCCCTGTTCTGGGGTGTATCTATTATGGATGGAACAACTACCGATGTAACCACACCTTGTTTCTCCCCTTCCCAATTCAGGGATTCAGCAAAATTAAACAGGGCAGCCTTTGAAAGACCATAGGCTACGGCTGCCTTTCTTGCCTCTGCAGAAATCCCGGCTTTAGCACCAATTAGGAAAATCCTCCCCGCCTTCTGAGAAATCATTTTTCTAAAAGCCGGGATAACAAAATTTACGGTGGAAAAGAAATTCAGAGAAAACATGGTAGATATGTCTTCTTCTTTTAACCCGGCCACAGTACTGGGGGCAAATCCGCCCACTGTGGATACCAGCACATCTACCCTATCAATCAATTTAAATATTTCTTCCCATGCCAAAGAAGTTTCCTTTGCATTGGTTAGGTTAATACGGAAGCACCCATCTAAATCAATAGTGGAAGGCGGATCGGAATGAGAAACCCCAAATACCTTATCCCCTTCCTCCTTAAATTTGCGGGCAACTGCTTTTCCCAAATTGCCGGTAACCCCGGTAATCAATACGTTTCGTGACGCCATAATATAGAGCGGCAAAAGGGATTCGAACCCTCGGCCCTCAGCTTGGGAAGCTGATGCTCTACCAACTGAGCTATTGCCGCATAATTTTCAAACTTACTAAATAACCCAAAAATTAAAAAGTGAAAATAGGAACGGGCATGAAAGTCTCATTTAATACCCAATCCTTTTAACTCTTTAATCCCAACCGGGCTTTATACCGAACAATGGTATTATTGGCTTCAATCAATTTCATTTTGAGTGAATGAATTACCGGTTGACCTTCCTTTAATAGTTGGTCTAATTCCTGGTTCCTCAACTTTAAAACTGAATTCTCAGATATTAAATTTTCCTTTTCCGATTCCAATTGGTAAACCTTTGCAACTAAAACTCTATTTTCCTGGTTTAGTCTCTCCTCGGCTATTTCCCACAAATTTTTTGAAGTGGCTGATTGTGCCTGCCCCTTTTCAAGAATAGCTACCAGGTCCCGAATCCTGTTTCTCTTCTTTACCCAAACTACAACCGCAAGAAGGATACCCAATAATAATCCGGATACGCCGGCAAAGAGGCTATAAATTGATGTTTTATCCATTTACAAGGTCTTAACTTTGGCGAATATAATAATACTGTTCAGTTATCAGAAGGTAAATTCCAATCCATGCCTGAAAATTTAATTATGAAAAAATCAGGATTACTTATATCATTCATCTTTATATGCCTTGGTTCAATGGCCCAGGATTTTTCGGGCATCTGGAAAGGCAAGATTATGACTACGGAAAAGTTCTTACCCTACGAACTGGCCATTTCAGACAGCAATGGGATTCTTAGTGGATACTCCTATACTACCTATACCGTAAACTCGGTAGAAATGGTAGCGGTAAGAAAAATTAAAGTCCGGACTGAGGGCAATACGCTCTTTACGGATGATGAGGGCTTGTTGTACGATAATTTTCATGATAAAATGGCAAAGAAGATAAAACAGCACAATAAACTGATTTATCAATTGCAGGGAAATACGCCCACCCTAAAAGGCACATTTGAAACCGACAAAACCAAGGAACTCCGGTCGGCATCAGGAGATATTGAATTGGCAAAGGTCATCCCAACCATGCCTACCGATGTATCCAGGAAACTTGCAGAAATGAACCTGCTGCAGGAAATGTCGTTTACTCCGCTTGATCCGGCGCTAAAAGCAAAACTGGTAATAAAATCTAACAGGATACCCTATACGAAAATGCAAACTGTCCTGCCGGTGATGAAATCCAAACCGCTTGTCCGTTTTGTATATAAGGATTTACCTATTCGTAAAATAGTAGCTCCGGTGGTAGTTGCCAGAACGGAAAATCCAACAATTGCTAAGGAAACTCCTACCCCCGTGGTAAAAGAGGAGGCAGTTCCGGAAAAGGCCAAAGCACCTAAGGTAGAATCCACCGTGGCAAAGGCCCCATCGGCAGCCAAAGCATTGGAAGGAAGGACCGTGGAAAATATTGAAACAATTTATTTTCATTCCGACAGTCTCCTCCTCACCTTATACGACAATGGGGAAGTAGATGGGGATACGGTAAGTGTAATCATGAATGGGAAAATGATCCTTTCTAAACAAGGTCTTTCCACTAAGGCTATTCATAAAACTGTTTATGTGCCTAATGGAACTGGAGATGAAATCCAGATTGTTATGTATGCAGAAACCTTAGGTTCTATTCCTCCCAACACCGGTCTACTTATTATTCAGGATGGGAATGTAAGGCATGAAGTGAGGTTTTCGGGAGATCTAAAGAAAAATGCCGGAATAACGCTTCGCAGAAAAACGGATTAGCTTTTCAATAATTTTCAAAGTTATTTAATCCGGAAGCCATCAAAATTTGAATCCGGCTCATGATGTACAATTATATTTTTAACCACTGCCTTTTTGGGGCCCTTCCAAGCCCATTCCAAAAACTGCTGAATTTGCATTTCGGTTCCTGAAACTAAGGCCTCTACTTCACCGGTTGGTAAATTTCGTACCCAACCCGTAATGAAAAGGCGATCGGCC
>JAFDZI010000009.1:8860-15546 GCA_018266955.1 Bacteroidota bacterium | reverse complement strand
ACTGGAATCCGGGAAAATTATCCTTGGTGAAAATAGCTTTGCTATTTCAAAGTTCATCCTGGCATAAGACATAACAATTACTATATCTCCTGGCAAGCCAAGCCTGGCTGCAGGGCCATTTAAGCAACAAATACCAGAATCTTTATCCCCTTTTATTACATAAGTTTCTAACCGGCTTCCATTATTAACATTCACCACCTGCACTTTTTTATTTTCAATTAAATTGGCAGCCAACATGAGTCGTTCATCAATAGTAATGCTTCCTGCATAATTCAGATTGGCCTCCGTAAGGGTTATGCGATGGATCTTTGATTTAAGTATTTCAATCTCCAAGATCATTAAGTTTTGAGGTACAAAGGTAATGGCAAAAAAAAATGCCCCGGTGGGAGCATTTAATAATCTTGCGGCAAATATTCTCAATTATTCATTTCGAGATTGAACGGATCGGCATTGGCTGCCTTTTTATCTTTTGATCGACCAATTGCATAACCTCCTGCAGCGCCAATTACAGCTCCAATAACTGCCCCTGCACCCCGGCTCTTTTTATTAATTACAGCTCCTCCAATTGCTCCGGCAACGCCACCAATTACTGCACCCTTTGCGGCATTGCTCCAGCCCTTTTTCTTTACCTGGGGCTTTTCAACTTCTGTAGTAGCTCCTTCTGATCCGGCTCCGGTGTTATCAGTAGTCCCTTTAGCGGAGGTTGAAGATTCTTTTTCAGAAACCGGCGTGGAAGGTTGTGTAGTAGCTTCCGTTTCGTTTGAGGCTTCCTTCGATTTTACAACTTGCGCAGGCGCTTCCTCTTCTACATAAACAATGCGGGGCGCTTTTGCTCTCTTTTTAATAAGAATTGGGGCATCCTCTTCTTCACCAGAAGCACGTTTCGGTACATCCGTGGAAATATTGCTAACCAGATAACCGGTGCCATTCAATGGAGCCAGTGGAGATTGTTTTGCTTCTTCCGATTGTTTGCAGGAAATGTAAACTGCGGAAATAATAAGAATGAGTAATAGTTTTTTCATGATCAGAATTTTAAATGACGAAATATTTTGAAGCCTATTGCAGTTCCTTGATAAATTGAGCCGGGCTATGTTTAAAATGCGGAGAGGATAAAAAATTAAAATTTTGTTAAGCCACTCCAAACAAGGTATAGGGGAAAAATGGATGAGCGATCGTATTATTCAGCCAATCATCCATTCACAATTTATTGATTTACATAAATTTATAACTATGAAAATGATAAAATAAAAAAGATGGCACGATTTTGGAAAGTAGGGCAGGAAATAAATTTATACCGGCGGAAAAAAAATCTACCCCACCTATTTAGTTCAACCTTTAAACTTTAATTCTATGAGTACGAACAGTCCAACATCCCCTGCAACCAATGACCAACAAAGGAAAAATTCGGGGACAAAAAATATTATTATTGGCGGCTTAACTGTTTTATTGGTAGGCCTTGGAGGATACATGGCATACGACCGCACCAATAATAACAGGGTAATGCAACAACAGGAAACAAAAATTGCAACTATTTCCACCGAAAAAAGTGAACTGCAATCCAGTTTTGATGCTTCCCTGGCCCGGCTCGATTCGATGGCAACTGTTACCACGGGCCTTCAGAGCCAGTTAACAGAAAAAAATGCTGAGATTGCTTCCGCGAAGGAACAAATTCGCAAAATCCTGAACAACAAGAATGCAACTGCTTCCGAACTTTCCAAGGCAAAAAAACTGATCGATGGCCTTAATGAAAAAATTTCTGGAATGGAAACAGAAATTGCAAGGCTAACTCAGGAAAATCAAACTTTAACCCAGGAAAAGACAGCGCTTACTGCTGATAAGGAAAAACTCACCGCCGACCTGGTTACCACCACGGCATCCAACAAAGCGCTGGAACAAAAAGTTGATGTAGCTTCCACCCTGAATGCTTCAAATATTGTAATCACTCCGTATAAGGTTAAAAACAATGGGAAAGAAAAGGTTTCTACAAAAGCTAAAAAAGTAGATAAACTGGTTGTTTCCTTTGATGTATCAAACCGCATTGTTCAAACCGGACAAACCGATGTATTTGTTGTAATTGTGGGCCCTAACGGACAACCCATTACTTCCGAAAACACTTCAGGCTTGTTTACCACACGCGAAGAAGGCGATAAAACTTACACCGCAAAAGTTCCTGTTGAACTGGAAACCGCAAAGGCTAAAAACGTGAACTTCACTTTCGCGCCTGGGTCGAATTTCCAAAACGGTGCCTATAAAGTTTTGATTTATCAGAATGGATTTCTGATTGGCCAGGGAACACGGGAACTAAAGAAAGGTGGATTGTTTAGTTAAGCCTTTATAAAAATATTGGGCTCTCTGAAATCCAATAATACAAACTGCCCTTTTATTTAAGAGGGCAGTTTGCATTTAAATAATTCGAAACGGATAAATCAAATTGAAAGATACGAGGGATCCTGACGCCTCTATTACCTGGCTTGCCTTCGTTCAGCTTGTAAACGGGCAGGCAAAGAAAATACTTTTGCTTCCGTACTAGGGGTTTCCTGCATTCCTTTCAACCTTTCTTTAATAAGAGGATCGGAAACCTGAGCAATTTTGCAGGCTTTATCAAAATCGGCATGCATGCCGTAACCAACCAGCACATCCGGTACATTGTTAAACTCAGGGAAGGTCAAATATTTCTTAACAAAGAAGTAGTTCTGACCAGCAATTTCTTTAGAATAGGCGTTATACAAATTTTCCATACTTGCACATTTAAAAATAATAAAATAGAACAAGGTGGAATTTTCAAGGACAGGGAGATCAAATAAAAAGCAAAAAAGCTTTAAAATTTGACTGGAAAAAAAGCATATTAGGAGTAATTCACCTAAAAGCAAATCAGGCTATTTTCAGAGGATGTGGTGTAGGTAGCGGTAGGAACTTGCATCGTAAACTTACGCTTTTTAATAGGCAATTCAAAACTTTTCCATCTCTTTTTTTGAACGAAGTATTTTTCCAGGGCCACTCCTGTTTTCCAGTTTACGCAAAACCTTAATAATGAATAATTTTTTCCTGGTATTAAAATTATTTTGATATTTATAGGCATATAATTTTTTATGAGAAAATCAATAAAGTCGGTAGCGATCCTGGGAGGTGGCCCATCGGGATGCTCCCTGGCAATCCTTTTGAATCGGAAAAGGATAAAAGTGTCGGTATTTTATATTCCCAAAAGGCCCGAAATAATCGTGGGAGAATCATTGGTACCAGCCATAATTCCTTACCTTAAAATGCTGGGTGTGGAGGATGAAATTAAGTCGTTTAGTACATATAAACCCGGCGCTTCGGTTTGGCTAAACCAGGCTGAAGTTTTTTCTTCCCCCTTTAGCAAAGGAGGTGGCACCCTTCCTCATTATGCATATAATGTACCCAGGGTAGATTTTGACCGGGCCATTTTTAATCTGGCCTTAAAAGAAGGAGTAAAATTTTTTGACATCCCGGCCAAAATTGAAAAAACCGGAAATGGAGATGAACTTAAATTAAGTGATGTTACGATCGAAGCAATTGACAATTATTTTGACGGTCAGCCAGATTTAATTGTAGATGCCACAGGGAGGTCGCGCACCATTGCCAGACTCCTGGACATCCCTGCCGTAGAAGGCAATCGAAAAGATGTAGCCCTGTTCTCACATTTAACCCATACCGAACCCATTGAACCATACAACATCCACCTCCATCGTCTCGATAAAGGGTGGGCCTGGCGTATCCCATTACCTGGCCGGACTTCGGTAGGAATTGTTATTAACCCAAGGCACCTGGAACCCTTTGGGAAAACAAAAGAGGAACAATATGAAAATTTCTTAAAGCAGGATAATGAATTTCGAAAATTCACCGTCGGTTTCCAACGGAATGTTCCTGTAAACCAATACAACAATTACCAGCTCATTTCGGAAAAAATGTTTGGTCAGAACTGGGTTCTGACCGGTGATGCCGGCGGCTTTTTAGATCCCATATTTTCATCGGGAACATACCTTGCCATAAAAGGGGCATTTCGCCTTGCGGAGACCATTACCGTGGGCACAGACGTTGCCTTTAAAAAATACCAGAAGGAACAAAAATGGGAACTTAAGATTTGGCAGGACCTGGTGGATACCTGGTACAATGGCCGGCTGTTTACACTATTTAAAGTTGGTCAGGACAGAATGGATACAGCCTTTGGAAGATTCATAGGGCCGGTCATGCAAAAACGCCTTACCCGGATATTTTCCGGAGAAGCCGTTTATGGGGCGTTCAGCAGATGGTTTTTATACTTTGTAACCGGTTCTATGATTGACCTGATGAAAATGGGCAGGCTTCATAACAGAGAAAAATCAGAGCTTGAGATTAAATAAGAAAAAGAGGAAATTTTAGGAAATTCCATAAAGTATATTCAGGAAGAAAGAATACCATTTTTATAATTGCCACTCGTAAAGTGCAAAGATGAAATTACAATTTTGGAGTATAGGGAAACCGCACGAGTCGTTTGTAAAAGAAGGGATTGAAGTTTACACCCACCGGTTGAAAAATTATTTCCCGGTAGCATGGCAACTGATCCCATCTCCTAAAAATACCGGTATGTTAGGAGAAGCCGATCTTAAAAAGAAAGAAGGAGAAACCATATTGAGCCTTTTAAAACCCGAAGATTACCTGGTAGTGCTTGAGGAAAGAGGAAAAATGTTAACAAGCGAAAAATTGGCATTATTTATACAACAGAGAGCAAACGAAAGCGTAAAGACAATGATCTTTTTAATTGGTGGGGCATATGGAGTAAGTGAGGAAATTTTAAAAAGAGCAAACTTCTCCTGGAGCCTTTCCTCTCTTGTATTCCCACATCAGCTGGTGAGGCTCATCCTGGCAGAACAAATTTACCGGGCAGCCACCATCCTAAGGAATGAAAAATATCATCATACATAAACAAATTTATGGGATTCGATTATAAATCAATTACAGTCATTCTTATCGCCATCAATGTAATAATATCCCTGATTGGATTTTCCAATCGCGATTTTATGCGGAAGCTAATCATGTGGCCTTATGGAGTTAAACGGCAGCAGCAGTACTACCGGATGGTAAGTTCGGGTTTTCTTCATGCTGATTATATCCATCTTTTCTTCAACATGTTTACATTGTATTTCTTTGGCACAAACCTCGAATTTATATTTTCGCAGCTTCATCTTGGTGGGGAAGCTGCCTATCTCCTGTTGTATTTTATGGCGCTGGTTGTTTCTGATTTACCCAGCTACCTAAAACACCGGAACGACCCGGGGTACCAGTCGTTGGGAGCTTCCGGTGCTGTGTCGGCGGTTGTTTTTGCAGTAATCTTATTTAATCCCTGGGGAGCAATATATATTTATGGCGCGATTAAGATTTCGGCACTCGTTTATGCTGTCCTGTATATTATTTATTGCGTTTATATGGGAAAACAGGGTACCGACCAAATCAATCACGATGCTCATCTTTGGGGTGCGGTATTTGGTTTATTGTTTGCCATTATACTGGTGGCACTTATGAATCCGGAGGCTTTTCAATTTATCCTGGATCAATTAAAAAACCCCAGCCTATTTGGGAGATAATTGTACATCCGGTTGCCAACAAAGTTTCAGGAATGAGGCGCCGTTTTTTCGAATCGCAAATCGCTCACTAATTCGCAGGCCAACCACCCAAACAATTCGTTTGTCTGATTCAAGCACCCAGGCTTTCTCCTTTTCAATAAGAGAAAGTTTCTCATCAATAAAAAACCGGCTTAGTTTTTTTTTGTGCTTCATACCCAAAGGAAAAAAATAATCCCCGGGCCTCCATTTCCGCAGTATTAACGGATATTTTAATTGGGATGAATCAATAATCTCCATAAACCGGCTTCCCGTTGGAGAAAAATCAACTACCTCCGATTTAGAAAAATTTCCGAAAGGGGTTGTAACTAAATTATCCTCTCTATTGATAATATAAAATTCGGATGTTATATCCTTATTGGGTGCAATAACCACCCAGCGACGGTCTTTTAATATACGATGAGAAGGCGAGGCCATGATTTTCCCAGAATCAGCGAATAATAATTTTTCAAATTCCGGGAGCTGGGTTGCATGAAAACCAGAGTCCAGCAAAATCTGCAACCACACCTGAATACGGAAAGGCGATTTTATTAACCCCCGTGCGGGGTATTTCACAATCCCCTGGTCACGGGTTTCCAATTTTTGAAGAATCTTCCCGGTTGCTTCCAACAATTCACCTTCCAGACCAATAAACCGGTGTATCGTATCCTGTAAATTGGAAACAAGAGAAGGAAAATGGGTTTGAAGCAGGGGTATAACTTCCAACCGGATGAAATTGCGTGTATACTTTGTAGTTAGGTTAGAATTATCTTCCCGGTAGGGTATACCCGTTTCATTTACAAAAGTTGAAATATCCTGTCGGGTGGTAAATAGCAAGGGCCTTACCAGGTTTCCCCTTTGTTCCCGGATGCCCGTAAGGCCCGCTACCCCGGTTCCCCTGAAAAACTTATGCAACAGGGTCTCAACATTGTCGTCTGCATGATGTGCCGTAAGGATTTTAGAGAAGCCTTCAGCTTCTGCCAGGGCAGCAAACCATGTATACCTCATTTCCCTGGCTGCTTCCTGGATGCTCATTTTATTTTCCACGGAAAACGCTTCCGCCTCTACCCTCTTAATAAATACGTTGAT
>JAFDZI010000009.1:5052-8779 GCA_018266955.1 Bacteroidota bacterium | reverse complement strand
GGAAAACGAATATCCACAGGTCAATAATAGCTGGGCCAGAGCCATAGAATCTTTTCCTCCACTCGCGGCCAACAATAATTTATCCTTCTTTTGAAAGAATTGCTTTTTAGCAAGATGCTGCCGGAATGAAGATAATAAGTCCATTCGTTTAGTATGTCAAATCTTCGAATGCTGCCTGCAATTCGTTATAACTATGCTGGTCTTTAATGGCCTTCGCTTCTTCCATACCCTGTAGATAGGTCGATTTTGCCTTTTCTATTTCCTGGCCCCTTTCCAATAATTTACCCAGGTGGTAATAAGATCCTACATAATGGGGATCCCGAAGTAACAAATTTTCGAATAAGTGCCTGGCCTCGTTATCGTTCCCGAGTTTAATATACTCCAGGGCCAGGGCATGTTCCATAAAATTATCGGAGCCTGATTCCAAAAGCATTTCCTTCAACTTTTCTATCCGGTTATTGTGCACAGTTCCTTTTTTTAATATTTAATTTGAAGCCTTATCTTTGCCTTTAGTTGCATAAACAACTTTTTATTACAACTTTGTAGCGAATGATCGTGAACAGAGGCAAAAATAACTAAATGAAGATTTTAGTATGTATCAGTAAAACCCCCGACACCACGGCAAAAATAGCTTTCAGCGATAACAATACGAAATTTGCCACCGATGGGGTTCAATGGATCATTAATCCATACGACGAATGGTATTCCCTGGTTCGGGCCATTGAAATTAAAGAAGCAGACCCGGCAACGGTGCTTCACCTGGTAAATGTGGGGGGAGCCGATTCCGAACCCATAATCCGGAAGGCACTTGCATTGGGAGGCGATGAAGCCATCCGTATAAACCTGGAAGCCGGAGATGCTTTTTGTATAGCTTCTCAAATTGCTGCTGTAGCCAAAGAGGGCGGATACGACCTCATTCTTACGGGTAAGGAGACCATCGATTATAACGGTTCATCTATCGGAGGAATGGTTGCCGAACTGTTGAATATTCCTTATATCTCCCATGCCTTAAAATTAACCCTTGATGGAAATGAGGTTTCCTGCGTCCGGGAAATTGAAGGCGGGGAAGAGACGGATAAGGTAACACTTCCTGTTTTGGTTAGCTGTCAGAAAGGAATGGCCGAACAACGCATCCCAAATATGCGGGGGATCATGGGTGCAAGGACCAAACCGCTTAAGGTGTTGGAACCGATAGCCGTGGATGCACTGACTCAAATTGTTTCTTATGATCTTCCACCGGCCAAGGAGGGGGTAAAATTAATCCCTGCCGACCAACCGGAAGAACTGGTTCGCCTTCTTCGCGAAGAGGCCAAAGTAATTTAATTCATCACCGATTTATATTCCAAATAAATATTCATGGTACTTGTTATAATTGATCATGCTGATGGCAAAATAAAAAAATCGTCATTGGAGGCCGCAACCTATGCGGCAGAACTGGCAGCCCAAACGGGAACTACTGCCGAGGCCTTAATTGCCGGAACCATTTCAGAAGATGCCTCTCTGTTGGGGTTGCAGGGGATTAAAAAGGTACATACTCTTTTTGATGCATCCCTTAATAACTTAGATGCGCAGGTACACACTGCCGTTATATCCGAAGCAGTTGAAAAAACAGGGGCAACGATTGTGGTTTTCTCAAATAATTCGTACGGAAAATCTGTTGCTCCCAGGTTAAGTGCGAAATTAAAAGCAGGCCTTGTTGCCGGAGCTACGGCATTGCCGGATACATCCAACGGTTTTGTTGTTAGAAAATCGGTTTTCAGTGGTAAGGCCTTTGCCAACGTAGGAATCTTATCGGCCAAGAAAATTATTTCTTTAAACCCCAATGCTTTCCATATTGCAGATGGCGGGCAAAAGGCAGAACTGGTACCTTTTGCAGCTTCTGTACCCCAACCGAAAGTAACGGTTACCGGAACAGAAAAAGTTACCGGTGAAGTTTCATTAAGTGAAGCGGAAATTGTGGTAAGCGGGGGCCGGGGATTAAAGGGACCCGAAAACTGGTACCTGGTAACCGACCTCGCCCATGTACTCGGTGCAGCCACTGCGTGTAGCCGCCCGGTGGCAGATTCAGACTGGAGGCCACACCATGAGCACGTAGGACAAACCGGTTTGGCAATTGCGCCTAACCTTTATATCGCTATTGGTATTTCCGGAGCCATTCAACACCTGGCGGGTGTGAACCGGAGTAAGACTATTGTTGTAATTAATAAAGACCCGGAAGCTCCATTTTTTAAGGCAGCAGATTATGGAATTGTAGGCGATGCTTTTGAGGTGGTTCCAAAAATTACGGAAGCGGTTAAAAAATTAAAGGGGATTTCCTGATAAATTGAAAATTAACCTCATGTTTTTAATGCCTTCCATAATTTGGAAGGCATTTATATTATATTTGTAAAAACAGCGGATGGCAGGGATGAAAAAAATTGAACTCGAAATTGTTGCGTTATCTCATAGCATCACGCAAACGCATTCTTATGCGGTAGTTTTGGGCGAGGTAAATGGAATAAGACGGATCCCCATAGTAATAGGAGGAGCCGAAGCGCAAGCCATTGCGGTAGCGCTGGAAAAAATGTTCCCAAGCCGCCCCCTCACCCACGACCTGATGAAAAATTTCATGATGGCTTTTAACATCAAGCTTCATGAAATAATTATTAATGACCTCCAGGAAGGAATATTTTATTCAAAACTTATTTGCAGTTCAGATAAAGAAACTGCCGAGATCGACTCACGCACTTCCGATGCGCTTGCCTTAGCGGTCCGTTTTGGATGTCCCATTTATACTTATGAAAATATTATTGGTGAGGCCGGCCAGATGATGGAAGGAGAGCAAAGGAAAATTTCTACTGGTGAATCATCCCATGTTTCCAGTGATGAACCATCGCAGGAAAACCTGAAAGCTATGTCGGTTGATCAGCTCAAAAGCCGCCTCCAGGAGTTGCTGGAATATGAAGATTACCTAAAGGCGATAGCTATTCGCGATGAATTAAAAAGCCGGAACGCAGATTGAAATTATCTTCATGGTTAATTTTCCCAACGCAAAAATCAACCTTGGATTACGAGTTGTAAATAAAAGAATAGATGGTTACCATGATTTGGAAACCCTGTTTTATCCCATCCCCTTTCATGACGCTCTTGAAATTGTACCTGGCTTAAGGGGTAAAGTATCCTCCTTTTTACAAACCGGTTTACCAATCCCCGGAACATTAAATGATAACATCTGCCTAAGGGCTGTGGCGCTTACCCGGGAAAAGTTTCCAGATCTGCCACTACTAAATATACATTTACACAAAACCATATTTACCGGTGGAGGGCTTGGAGGTGGCTCATCCGATGCAGCTTTTACCCTACAAATGCTTAATGCTCAATTTAATTTAAGGATTCCGGAGGCAGAACTGGCGGGAATGGCATTAAGCCTGGGTAGCGATTGTCCCTTTTTCTTATTGAACAAACCCTGTCTTGCAACCGGGAGAGGAGAAATTCTTCGGCCTTCGCCAGTGAACCTGGAAGGATACAGGATAGTAATAATTAACCCCGGAATTCATATTTCGACCGCCTGGGCTTTTTCGCAGGTGAACCCTGCAAAACCGGAGGTTTATATAGCTGAAATTTTGAATTTACCCATTACCCGGTGGCAGGAACATCTAATGAATGATTTTGAAGTTCCTGTATTCAAATCATTTCCGGTATTGGAAGAAATAAAACAGGCTTGTATCAACCAGGGGGCTATTTACGC
>JAFDZI010000009.1:3107-4967 GCA_018266955.1 Bacteroidota bacterium | reverse complement strand
CTGTGTCTTTAAATGGCTATGATTGATTAAATTTGCCCTATCAAATCAAATGCAACCATAGCATTTCTTTCCGCGAACCTCGATTTATTGAATCATCGAGGATAATCCTTCTGCGATTACCCCACCCGGGTAAACTTTTCTTTTTAATTACTTTAAACCTTTTGCTATGTCAACAAAATTGATGCATACTACTTCCACCGCACATGCCATTGAACTGGAAGATAAATTTGGAGCCCATAATTACCATCCGATTCCAGTTGTATTGGAAAAAGGCCAGGGTGTTTATTTATGGGATGTGGAAGGAAAACAATATTTCGATTTTTTAAGTGGTTATTCGGCCGTTAACCAAGGGCACTGTCATCCCGCCATCGTTCAGGCCGCAGTGGACCAGGTACAAAAATTAACGCTTACATCCAGGGCATTTCATTCAAACCTGCTTGGTGAATATGAAAAATACATCACCAATTATTTTGGATATGATAAGGTGCTTCCCATGAATACGGGAGTGGAAGCCGTAGAAACAGCCATTAAGCTTGCCCGAAAATGGGGTTACGAAAAAAAGGGAGTTCAGGAAAACCAGGCCAGGATCCTGGTATGCCAGAATAACTTCCATGGTAGAACCACCGGGGTAATTTCATTCAGCTCCGACCCAACCGCCAAAAATAATTTCGGACCCTATATACCCGGGTTTGAAATTATTCCATACAACGACCTTCCCGCACTCGAAAAGGCCTTACAGGACCAAAACGTGGTTGGATTTTTATTTGAACCCATTCAGGGAGAAGCGGGAGTAATTGTACCGGATGAGGGATATTACAAAGGAATACGAATTCTGTGTTCAGAATACAACGTGTTAATGATTGCGGATGAAATTCAAACAGGATTATGGAGAACGGGTAAAGCATTGGCCTGCGACCACGAGGAAGTTAGGCCTGATGTTGTAATACTTGGGAAAGCACTCAGTGGTGGCATTCTTCCCATTAGTGCCGTTCTGGCAGATGATGAAATTATGCTCACCATTAAACCGGGGGAGCATGGCAGCACCTATGGTGGCAACCCGCTTTCCTGCGCAGTAGCAATTAAAGCCCTCCAGGTATTAAGAGAGGAAGAAATGGGAACCAATGCAACGGTGATGGGTGAACGATTTAGAAAGGGAATTCAAAACATTCATTCGCCATTCATCCGGACAGTAAGAGGAAAAGGTTTATTGAACGCTATTGAAATTGAACATTCCGACCCCGAAGCCGCCTGGCATATTTGCCTGATTATGATGGAAAAGGGGGTGCTGGCCAAACCCACGCACAACGATAAAATTCGTTTTGCCCCACCACTCGTTATTAATGCAGAACAAATAGACAAAGCGGTAAATATTATCTCCGCTTCGTTAAAGCAATTTGAAACCACTTACGGTAAGTCATAAGGAATGGGTAGAGATCAACAGGGCTGGTTGCCGGCAGATAGGGATGTTAAAAGTAGACCGGGTTTCCCTGGCATTATTTTTATTGGAATAAATGATGGCCTTATCCTCCCCTTTGCGATTTCAGCAGCAGTTTGTAAATACACCGGGAATAATTCAACGGTTGCAATAATCACTGCGGTTTTTATTTTAGGGGCAGCAGTGCTGCTTGGCCTGGGTGGCTATCTTGCCAGGAAGGAAGAACAAGAGATGTTCCCCGTAAATAATCATACCGGGGGATCCGATAGTATACCATGGCATGAAACAGAATTGAAGGAAACAGAGAGCCGGTTAATTAATTTAGGTATAGGAGAGGATATCCGGGAAAAGGCCGGTTTGGAAATTTCGGAAGAGCATGACCGTTGGGGTCTACTGGTTTCAAATTATGAATTATATCGGGAATC
>JAFDZI010000009.1:0-3071 GCA_018266955.1 Bacteroidota bacterium | reverse complement strand
GGCTTTATTACACTCCTGCCTTATATAGCCCTGGACGATTCAAAAGCGGCTCTGAAACTTTCATGTTGGCTAGCCTTTCCTTGCCTGCTAATATCGGGGTTTTTCAAAGGTCGGGTTTCCGGAATGTCTCCTACCGCAAGTGCATTAAGGATGCTGATTATTGGGTTTTCAGCGGCGGCATTAGGTTATATTGTGGTGGAAATTTTGGAAAAAATGTAATCTCTTACTTAGCCGTTTTTTAATTTACAATGCGGTTTATGCAATAGAGGTATCGCTTATTATTTGGGTTTCTGAAATATAAAAAACAATTCCGAACCGGATCTTGGGATTATGGAATTATAACAGGGGGCCAGGGTCTTAATTTCCCATTGGGGAAAGAATAATTCACGGTATTCATATAATGACCCGCCAAAAGGAGGCCCCGATTCAAATTCCCGATTAAACAATAAACCAACCAGACTGCCACCCGGGGCCAGGAGTTCAAACATTTTGTTGGAATACTGCCTTCGGAAAGAGGGATGCAATGCGCAGAAAAAGGTTTGCTCTACAATTAAATCAAATTCTCCGCTGAGATCAAAGAAATTACCTTCTATTATATGTACCCGTTGCCCGTCATATTGAACGAGTTTCCTTTTCAACTCATTCACCAGTATCCCCGAGATGTCAACCAGCGTAACATTTTCAAATCCCATTTCCATCAGCCAGGCAGCTTCATATGCATTTCCACACCCGGGTATCAAAATACGAACAGACTTATTTTTGAGTTGATTAAAATACCCCTTTAAAGGGGGAGATACTTCCCCCAAATCCCATCCCGTTTGGTCCATTAGATACCGGTTATCCCAAAACGCTTTATTTAATGACAGGCTCATGAGTTAAGGCTGTGCTTATGGTTGGCCGATACATTTTCCAGATTCCAGTCAATCTTTTTAACAAACGGATGTTTCCGTACCGGGCAATCCATTTTTTCACAAATTGGGCAGGAGAAATCGACGCAGGCATCTGAATGTATAAACAATTCAATGGATCTTCCGTAATGTTTTTTCACTTCTTCAGAAAGGTTTTCAATTTCCTGATGGGCTTCCACCACATTAAAATACCAGGGAACCGTAAGATGGCAATCAATATGTAACATGGGCCCATATTTAATGATGCGCATATTGTGCAGATCTATCCAATTGGGGTTCCGTTTAGAATTCAGCATAGTAATCATCTCGCGCAGCAGGTTCAAATCAGCTTCATCCATAATACCTGCCACAGAACTTCGAATAATCCGTATACCGGTGTATAATATAATAAGGGCAAAGATCATGGCCACCACGCTATCAAGCCATTGTATTCCCGTAAAATAAATTAACAGCAACCCTAAAATGATCCCTACCGTAGTGTAGGTATCCGAACGAAGGTGTTTTCCACCCGCAATCAGGGCAAGTGAATTATTCTTCTTCCCAATTCGGATACAGTATAGGCCGGCAAACAGATTAATAAGTGCGGTAATTGCAACTAAGTAAATACCCAGGTCCAGTTTACTTACTGCATGGGGTTGGCTCAGGCTAAGGATTGCTTTATAAATAACCAGCAGGCCAGCAAACGAAATAAGTGCTCCTTCAAATGCTGCGGAAATAAATTCGATCTTTCCATGCCCATAAGGGTGCTCCAGATCTTTTGGTTTTGCAGAAAGGTACAGGCTATACACGCCGAAAAAACCAGCCACCACATTTACGATACTCTCCAGTGCATCTGTTAAAATAGCTACGGAACCTGTGATAATCCAGGCAAAAAACTTAACAGCAAGCAGCACTACCGAAAGCAGTGCGATAACTTGTTGTACCCGAAGATTTTGCTTTGCCTGGTTCAAAATAATTTTATTCAAAGATACAAGCAGAAACCCCTATTCATTTCTTTTAAGGGCAGTAACCTCAATTTCAATTTTCATTAAGGGGTTGGCAAGGCCGGCAGCCATCATGGTAGCAGCAGGCATGGCACCGGCAAGCCAGTCTTTTAAAAGAGACCACACTTTTGGGAATTCCATTGCATCGGGAAGAATATATCGTACCCTTACAATATCTTCAGGCAGCGCACCGGCCTTTTGCAGAGCTCCATTTATATTTTTAATACAATTGATAGTCTGTGCTTCAATGGATGCGGGTATCTCCATCGAAGAATAATTATAACCGGTGGTTCCCGATACAAATACCCATCGTCCATCAACCACCGCACGGGAGTATCCAATTTTCATTTCAAATTCAGAACCAGATGAAATCAGCGTTCGTTTCATATCTATCGGTTTTCATTTCAAGAATTACAATTTATGTTTAGGATTTGGAAATATTCCCCAAATTTTTACTTTCGAAATCCTCAACCTGGGCCAAAATAACTAAAATAAACATCTAAAAATCAGGAAAATAGAATCAAATTGGCGGGCATCCCATAGCCAAAAATTAAACAGGCCGTAAATTGAAATCCAAACGGGTTTAAAATATCCCCAACCGGCATTTATAACCCGTCAATCCTTAATTTTGCGGCACTAAAAACGAACTATGGATTTCAGTTTTTCCGAAGAACAGCTTATGATTCAGCAGGCGGCCAGAGATTTTGCCGTAAATGAATGTTTACCCGGGGTAATAGAACGGGATGAACTTCAAAAATTCCCCAAAACTCAAATTGAAAAACTGGCCGACCTGGGGATGATGGGCCTCATGGTAAAACAAGAATATGGCGGGTCCGGAATGGATACAATAAGTTATGTATTAGCCATGGAGGAGATCAGTAAGGTAGATGCCAGTGTTAGTGTATGCATGAGCGTTAATAATAGCCTGGTTTGTTATGGCTTGCAGGAATTTTGCACAGAAGAACAGAAACAAAAATACCTGGTACCACTTGCCCAGGGGAAAAAAGACGGCGAATTATATATTGGTGCCTTTTTGTTAAGTGAACCCGAAGCAGGAAGTGATGCTACTTCCCAACGGACAACGGCAGAAGATATGGGAGATTATTATCTCCTGAATGGAACTAAAAACTGGATTACCAATGGAAACAGCGCCAGTGTGTACCTGGTCATTGCACAAACG
>JAFDZI010000008.1 GCA_018266955.1 Bacteroidota bacterium | reverse complement strand
TATCCCATATCATGAAACGGATCTGCCCCCTATGCCGCTTTCGTTGGAGGGAATAAAAAAAGTGCTTGACGATTTTATTAGTGCCACCCATCGGGCCGAAATGGCGGGCTTTGATGTTTTGGAAATTCATGCTGCTCACGGGTATTTATTAAACCAGTTTACTTCTCCTTTGTGCAATAATCGTTCAGATGATTATGGAGGCAGCTTTGAAAACAGGATAAGACTTCTGGTGGCAGTTTGCAAGTCGGTAAGGGCGTTATGGCCACCTCATAAACCCTTGTTTGTACGCATTTCAGCGGTCGACTGGAAGGATGGAGGGTGGGGTATTGAGGACAGTGTTCAACTGGCAAAAATTTTGAAAGCAGAGGGAGTCGATTTGATTGATTGTAGTTCGGGAGCCGTAGTGCCTCATGTGAAAATTGAAGTAAAGCCCGGTTACCAGGTTCCTTTTGCAGCCCGGATAAAGCGTGAAGCCAAAATGCCGGTAGCGGCTGTTGGTTTAATAACAGGAGCATTTCAGGCAGAACAAATTTTGAAAAATGAGGATGCAGATTTGATTTTGATTGCAAGGGAAAGTCTGCGCGATCCTAATTTTCCATTGAGGGCAGCGAATGAGTTAGGGGAAGAAATTCAGTGGCCGCAGCCCTATGAACGGGGAAAATTTATGAAAAGGACGGATTAATTTTTTTTGTTTGGACTGGAGCAGCGTTCAATTTTAACATTCGGAGCTGGCCCCATCTTGAATAAAAAATAAAAGTATTGAACCAAATAATGAACTTTGCAGCCTTGTTGTTTCAACAAAAGAAGGGAAGTGGCTGTTATAAATTCATTTGTATGGATCGGAAGGATAAAGATTATTCAAAAGGCGTGATTTCAAATACGCTCTTATTAGCTCTCTTACTTTTCACTTACAGTAATACCTATTCGCAGGTTGGCAATGCCCCGGGAGAGCTATCCTCCGCCAGTTTGCCGAACTGCATCGAGTATGCCATTCAGCATAACCCGGATATCCGGAATGCAAAGATAAATGAGGACATCACTGAAGCTACCATAAAAAGCAAATTGGCCGATTGGTACCCCCAGGTAAATTTTAATTATTCTCTGCAACATAATTTTCAGTTGCCTACCGTAAATTTTAATGGCAACATTACGCACTCCGGAAGCCGAAACGTTTCAGGTGCAGATTTTGGGTTTACCCAAAACATCTTTAACCGGGATGCACTTCTTGCCACAAGATCTTCGAAGGAAGTGAGGTTGTCGGCAAATCAGAATACCCGGCTTCAAAAAATAGACCTGGCCGCAGCAGTGAGTAAGGCATTCTACGCCCTGATTCTTACGGGTCAGCAAATAAAAACTATTGATGAGGATATTTTACGGATTAGTCAGAGCCTGAAAGATGCGTATTACCAATATCAGGCTGGCGTGGTTGATAAAACCGATTATAAAAGAGCTACGATTTCGCTCAACAACGCAAAGGCGCAACGATATGCTGCCAATGAATCCATTCATGGGCAGAAGGCTGCCTTAAAGGAGTTGATGGGCTATCCAGCTTCACAGGATTTGCAGTTGGTTTACGATTCGGCGCAACTGGAGAAGGAAATCTTTCTGGATACTTTACAGCAGGTAGATTATAATAGCAGGGTGGAGATCCTGCAATTACAAACTCAACGCCGGCTCCTTGAGTTTAATCTCAAATATAACCAGTGGAGTTATCTGCCCAATGTATATGCATTTGGAAATTATAATTTGAATTTCCTGGATAATAAGTTCACGAAACTTTATGCAAAAGCATATCCAAATTCATTTGCCGGCCTCACCTTATCTATACCAATTTTCCAGGGAGGAAAAAGAATACAGCAAATTAAGCAGGCGAAATTTCAGATTGATCAGGCAAACAATGAAATCCTAAGTACCCAGAATGCCATTCAAACACAATATGAAACCGCCCTGGCTGCCTATAAAGGCAATCTTTATAATTATAATAGCCTAAAGGAAAATGTGTTGCTGGCCAATGAAGTGTATAATGTTATTCAATTGCAATACCGGTCGGGGATAAAAACCTACCTGGATGTGATTACTGCCGAATCGGATTTAAGGACGGCCCAAATAAACTATTATAATGCATTGTTCCTGGTTTTATCGAGCCGGATTGATGTATCAAAGGCACTGGGCATTCTAAATTATTAATACTAAAAGTATGAAGCACGTTCAAAATATATTTTTCATAATTTGGGTTTCCCTGTTTTTTTATTCCTGTGCCGGAAAGGGCAGCCAGCCTGGGCAGAGCCTCCCGCCTGCAGTTCCGGTTACCGTGGCAACCGTTACTCCCACACAGGCTACATATTTTGAGACTTTCCCGGCTACCATCAATGCACTGGATCAGGTTAATTTAACCTCCCAGGTAAGCGGATATTTAACGGGGGTGTATTTTACAGACGGGCAGTTGGTGCATAAAGGCCAGTTGCTGTACAGCATTGATCCGCAGATTTACCAGGCAAATTACCAGCAGGCAGTTGCTAATTTGCAGGTGCAGGAGGCTAATTTATTGAAGGCACAAAAAGATGCCGACCGGTATAATGAATTAGAAAGACATGATGCGATTGCGAAACAACAGGTTGATTATGCCAATGCAACCCTTGATGCTACTAAAAAACAAGTTGCGGCTGCAAAGGCTAATGTAAACAGCCTAAGTGCCAATGTTGCTTTTACCCGCATTTATGCACCATTTACCGGTACCATTGGGATATCGCTGGTTAAAAAAGGAACCATGGTGGTTGCCGGGCAAACAGTATTAAATACAGTTTCCACCAATGATCCGGTGGCAGTTGATTTTACGATAGATCAAAAAAATATTTATCATTTCTCCCAATTGCAACAGGATAAGAAGGTGCTGAAGGACTCCATTTTTACCATTGCCTTTGGAGACGATGTGTATCCTGTGCCGGGGGAGATCAGCGTTATGGACAGGGCAGTTGATCCACAAACAGGTACCATAAAAATACGTTTAACTTTTGCCAATAATAAGGGCATGTTAAAACCGGGAATGAATACTACAGTCAGGGTAAAAAATACGGCCTCGTCAAATGCCACCATCATTCCGGGTATTGCCATTCGTGAGCAGTTGGGTGAGTTTACTGTATTTGTAGTGGGGGATAGTTCCATTGTGCATCAACAAAAAATTTTGCCGGGGGCAACCATTGGCGATAGTATTATTATTACGGAAGGGGTAAAATCGGGAGACAGGATTGTAGTGAAGGGAATCCAGAATATGCGCGAGGGAACAAAGGTAAATATTAGCCAATAGATTAATTCATGTTCTGGATTTGGAATCCTGGAATACAAATAAAAAAAACTTCCCGATGCAAAGGGATATTAACCATATCCTAAAGGGGGAGTAACCATATATGATTGCAGAAACATTTATTAAAAGGCCGGTTACGGCAATCGTAATATCCATTGTAATAGTGATGGTGGGTATCATTTCTATGATGAACCTTCCGGTAGCCCAGTATCCTGATATTTCTCCACCTACTGTTTCTGTAAGCGCTAATTTTATTGGAGCCGATGCAAAAACAGTGGAAGAAACCACAACCACTCCGCTGGAAACCCAGATAAACGGGAGCCCGGGAATGCAATATATTACCGGTAGCAGTACAGCAAGCGGCCAGAGTTCTGTTACGGCAACATTTGAAGTAGGAACCAATATTGATATTGCTGCGCTGGATGTACAAAATAGGGTTAGCGTTGCCCAGCCCACTTTACCGGATGTCGTGAAACGATTAGGGGTTACCGTTAGGAAGCGTAATCCCACCAATATTGCTGTGCTTGCATTTTATTCTCCTCATGGAACACACGATATTGCTTTCATTGATAATTATGTAAACATTTATGTACAGGATGCACTGAAAAGAGTAAAGGGGGTGGGAGATATTACGGCCTTTGGCAATGACTTCAGTATGCGGTTGTGGCTAAATCCCGAAAAACTGGCCACATTGGGTATTACCCCGGCTGATGTTTCCAATGCGATAAACGAACAGAACCTGCAAATTTCAGGAGGTACCCTTGGTGGAACACCCCAGCCGGGAAACCAGGCATTTGAATATACGGTAATTACCAATAGCCGACTTAATACGGTAGATCAGTTTAAGAACATCATCATAAAATCAAATCCGCTAACAGGAAATATTGTTTATCTGAAAGATATTGCCCGGGTTGAGCTGGGTCAGTTCTCCTACTCACATAACTCTTTGGTTAATGGCAGTCCCGCCTCCTTCATGCTGGTATTTCAAACCCCTGATGCCAATGCCATTGAAACGTATACCGGGGTAATAAATGCATTACAGGAAATGAAAAAATCATTTCCCAAAGACCTGGATTATCTAATTCCATCTGAAACTGTTTCGGTGGTGAAAACTTCTATAAAGGAAGTGGTAACCACGCTACTGGAAGCATTGTTCCTGGTGGTTTTGGTTGTTTATCTTTTCCTTCAAAATTGGCGCGCCACGTTAATTCCGGTGCTGGCTATTCCGGTTTCACTCATTGGAACTTTCATTTTATTTGTGCCATTTGGGTTCACGATAAACACCCTTACCCTATTTGCCTTTGTACTGGCAATTGGTATAGTGGTGGATGATGCTATTATTGTGGTGGAGGCGGTACAACATAATATAGATCACTATAATTTATCTCCCGCCGAAGCAACCAGAAGGGCCATGAAAGATATTTCGGGCCCGGTAATCGCTATTGCGCTGATACTGGCATCGGTATTTATCCCGGTGGGGTTTATTCCCGGGATTGTGGGACGCTTATATCAGCAATTCGCCATAACCATTGCGGTATCGGTTATTATTTCTGCGTTTGTGGCACTATCCCTTACACCCGCACTTTGCTCTTTAATGCTTCGACACGCTAAGGATGAAAAGGCAAAAAAAGGCTGGCTTGAAAAATTCTTTTCTTCCTTTAACAATGGGTTCAGAAAGGTAAATCTTTCTTATACCAAAGGCGTTGCCGGATGGATCAAAAGAACACCTTATGTATTGGTAATGCTGGTAGTATTGTTTGTTGGATTGTTTTTTCTTTTCAAAACAAAACCTACCGGCTTTATTCCGCTGGAAGATGAAGGAAGGTTATATGTAACTTATGAACTTCCGGAGGCGGCTTCAACTACACGAAGTTTAGAGATGGTAAATGAATTGTCTGACTCTCTGTTGACTATTCCTGAAATAAGCGTGGTGGGAGGTTTGGCCGGGTTCAACATTATCAGTTTCTCAAATAAATCCAATGTGGGCACCATGTTTATTATGCTTAAACCCTGGGATGAACGTAAGGGGAAGGAACACACAGCACAAATGGTTGTAGCAAAAATTCAGCAAAAGACGGCGAAGTTTAAAGAAGCCCGAGTTATGGCCATCCTCCCGCCTGCGGTTCCAGGCCTAGGACGTACCGCTGGTTTTACGTTTGAATTGCAACAAACAACCAGTACGGATAACATTGATAAATTTGCACAGGTTGCCCAGGATTTTGTAGCTCAATTGAATAAGCGGCCGGAAATTGGCTCCGCCTATACATTCTTTAATGCGAATACGCCGGCCTACGAGGTTGATGTAGACAGAGATAAAGCAAAACAGTTGGGCGTAAGCGTGGCTGATGTATATCAAACCCTTTCTTCCTACTTAGGGAGCAGTTACATTAACGATTTTAATTTGTATGGAAGGAATTTCAGGGTGGTGAGCCAGGCCGACAGTACCTACCGGTCGTCTCTCAACGAAATTGGGAAGTATTATGTAAAAAATAGCCAGGGAAATATGATTCCATTAGGATCATTAATTACCAGCAAAATGGTAGAAAGCCCCTCGCTAATATCACATTATAATATTTATCGCTCCATTGAAATAAATGGGACAGCCGCACAGGGATATAGCAGCGGTCAGGCACTGGAAGCTTTAAAAGAAACCGCACAGAAATCCCTTCCTAACGGTTATGGATATGAGTTTTCAGGAATGAGTTCCGAGGAATTAAAAGCCGGGAATAAAACCCTGATGATCTTTGCAATATCTATAGTGTTCGTGTTCCTCTTCCTGGCGGCATTATACGAAAGCTGGTCGGTGCCTTTCTCGGTTTTATTTGCAGTGCCAATAGGCGCTTTTGGCTCTATATTAACGCTGACACTAATCCCAAGTATTTCCAATAATATTTATGCCCAGATAGGATTGATAACGTTAATTGGGCTGGCGGCAAAAAATGCCATCCTGATTGTTGAGTTTGCGAAAGAGCGGGTGGATGCCGGAATGGATCTAATAAAAGCAACTATTGCTGCCGTAAAATTGAGGTTGAGGCCTATTTTAATGACTTCCTTTGCCTTTATTCTTGGAGTATTGCCCCTGGCTTTTGCAACAGGTGCCGCATCAGAATCGCGGCGAACTATTGGATGGACGGTTTGTGGAGGGATGCTTGCAGCAACCTCCCTGGCAATTTTTGTGGTGCCGGTCTTATTTGTGTTGATTACCAGATCAGCTTATGGAAAGAAAAAACTCAGCACATTAAAAACAAATTATAAACCTGATGAGCACAAAGAATTTGAAGATGATGCCGAAACTTAAATGTTTTAAGTGATTTTTTGGTCCCAAAGAATCCGATCCAAATAGCTTTTCTGAAAATCTTTGTGCGGAGTTACCAATATGAGAAGGATGGAAGAAGGGAATTGCGGGTATTATTATTACTTAACAGGTATAAGGATTGATTTATTCCACCATATTAGAAAAATAAGCAGCAAAGCCCAGGAAAGAGCAAGGGCCCAGGTAGGTCCTGTTGGGTTCCCCGTCGTTTCTAAATTTATTCCCTTACCGGAAAGTGTAAACGCGATATTAGAACCCCAGTGAATGCCAAAAGCAAGCCACAAAGATTTTCTACCCATCACACAAACGGCCAAAACCAAACCCAGAAGAAATAGATACGAAAGTACCGGCAGTCCATCGTTCAACCTCCAGATGTGGTTCAATACATAAAGGGTAGCAGATAACAGGATCCAGGTGCCTGGCCTCAGGGTTTTGAGGTGGCCGAACAAATATCCCCTGGTTAAAATATCTTCTGCGATGGAAGGAAAAAAAGTCATGAGAAGGGTTAAGGGTAATGCATTTATGAATACTTGGAGGGGTTGAATGCTTTCCAGTTTTTCAAAATTCATTTGCACGGAAATAAAAATAGAAACCAGAAATGTAACCAATCCCAAAAGCAAACCCAGTAATAAATCCCTCCCCCATTTATTTTTAAATGCCAGACCATATCCATTTAAAGCTTTCCATCCCTGCACATATCCAAGTAGAATAGCTGCAACCAGAAATCCGATTTTGAAAACAGCATGAAGCATTAAGGATTGAAAGAACTCCGGGAAATGATATATTCCGAATAAAAGGATAAAACCTAAAATAGATGAAATCCATTTTTTAGACTGCATGGGAATTGATTAAATGAAATGAAACCTTCTTTTAAAGTTAAAGAGATATCACAAAGCATACTTTTCTTTTCATCTCATATATTTCAAAGAGCCTAGCATTTAATTTTTCCCATATAGTAATTCATAACATTTGTGTCCCATTATCATTTTACAACTGACTAAAGCCCGGAAAGCGATTCGTTTGGGTAAAATGGGCTTCCAAACGGCATAGTTCCCTACATTATTTTTTTTGGTTTATTAGCCATTCTCCCATTCATGGCTGTTATACTTTTTCATTTGGGATCTCATTTTCATAATAACAACTAACCAAAATCATAATGAAAGTAGGGGAGGTGGGCTCCCTGCATGAATTTGAAACCCTAAATTTGTCGCCATAAAAACTCGGGCCTTGGCAAATAAAAGTAAAAAAACCTGTGGGATCATTGGTACCGGTATAGCCGGGTTGGCATCTGCTATCCGAATGCGCAACAAAGGGTATGAGGTAACGGTATTTGAAGCCAACTCCTTTGTAGGTGGAAAATGTTCCTCTGAAACTTCTAAGGGTTATCGTTTTGATATGGGGCCGTCGGTATTTACCATGCCCGGATATATTGATGAGTTGTTTGCCCTTTCTGGAAAAAACCCGCGCGATTATTTTAATTATGAGCAGCTCGACCCGGTGTATAAATATTTCTTCGAAGATGGAACAACACTGGAGTCGCCATTTGGTGCAGAAGCATTTGCAGAAGCGATGAGTGAACATACCCTG
>JAFDZI010000007.1:111924-112078 GCA_018266955.1 Bacteroidota bacterium | reverse complement strand
CCCCCAAGTTTTGTGACTGACCCGTTAAAATTTCAACTTGAAAAATAAGGTAAACTGAAATCCCTAAAAGTAAAGAGTAAACAAGGAGGTAAGAAATATCAAGAAACACAAAAAAAACAACACAATCAGGTATTTTGCACTATAAAAGAAAAAG
>JAFDZI010000007.1:0-111879 GCA_018266955.1 Bacteroidota bacterium | reverse complement strand
ATTAACAGTCAGATGCTCTAACCGACTGAGCTAAAAAGGCTTTTCCTTTGTTTTCAGTGGTGCAAATATAGAAAGCTTTTTAATACTACGCAAATATATTTTTAAAAAAAATGCCTTTCATTTAGAAAGGCACTCATTATCAATTAGATTATTTTTAAAATTTTCCTGTGATCCACTTTAAAATATCCGATCCAAAGATCAAAACCATGAGTCCCATGAGGAAAATTACCCCAACCATCTGTGCATTTTCCAACACTTTTTGTGGTACTGGCTTTCCTGTAATCATTTCCCAAAGGGTAAATAACACATGACCACCATCCAGACCAGGTATTGGAAGCAAATTGAGAAATGCCAACCAAACAGAAAACATAGCAGTAAAACTCCAGAAAAATTCCCAATTTACCGTTTCTGGCATTTGTTTGATGATTCCTATTGGCCCAGAAACCTTCTTGTAGCCTTCCGTCTTGGTGTTAAAAATAATTTTGAATTGCTTCACCTGCATCACCAAAACATCTATGGTTCTAGTGAAACCTCTCCCAATAGACTCTGCAAAGCTATATTGGTGGGTGATTTCCGTTGCATCCAAAGCCTTTTGAATTGTTTTAAAATTTGAAAAACCAATTTTCCCATCTTTGTCTGGGGTAATGCTTAGGTTTTCGTTCGTATTGTTTCTTAGTACGGTCAATTCCACAGCTTTGTTTTTATATGCCTGTAGCGCCTGCCCAACTTCATCATAATAGAGGATAGGCGTCCCATTGATGGCCATAATTTTATCGCCTTGCTTTAGTCCGGCTTTTTGTGCAGGAGTGTTGGCAATAACCGTATCTACAACAGCGGGAGTTCTAATTAAAAAATAAGCTTTGGCCTCATTGGATTTTAAGATTTCAGCTACGCCATCTTCATTCACTGGGAAAGTTACTTCTTGTCCGTTTCTATCCACTGTTACCTCATTGGCAAAAAGCATATTGATGGCAGAAGTTTCAAATCTAGGAGCTTCTTTACCATCTATTTTCAAGATTTTATCTCCGTTTTTCAATCCCATTTTCTCAGCAGCAGCACTTACAGATATCCCGTTTTCAAATTTACGATTGTCGTGGTAAGTTTCCCCTTTAAGGAAGCTCAGACATGCATAGATGCCCCATGCCAAAAAGAAATTGACGGTAACCCCGCCCAGCATGATAATCAGTCTTTGCCAAGCTGGCTTACTGCGAAACTCCCATGGCTCAGCAGGTTTTTTCAGTTGCTCGGTATCCATGCTTTCGTCCACCATGCCGGCAATTTTTACATAGCCCCCAAATGGCAACCAACCAATTCCGTATTCGGTTTCGCCTATTTTTTTCTTTACAATAGAAAACCATGGGTCAAAAAAAAGATAAAACTTTTCAACCTTAGTCTTGAAAAGCTTTGCGGGAATAAAATGTCCCAATTCGTGAAGAATTACCAAGATGGAAATACTTAGGATAAATTGAAATAACTGTACTAATGTCATGAATTTTTTTAATAATAAGTTAAAGTTGTGCAAATGTACTAATTATCAAATCCATGCCAAAGTGATTATCATAGTAAAACAAATTCAATAAAAAAAGGACTGTTTTCCTAATAGAAAAATTTGGGCGTGCCCCTTGCCCATGCTTTCCCAGTGCAAGGGTCGGGCTATTCGCTCTATCTTTTGCTCGTTCCTCGCAAAAGGATGCCGCTGCTATCCCTCACGCAAAAAAAAACAATCGAACCTTTAGCTAAAAGTTCGATTGTTTTTCTTTTCAGGTTGAAAACGGTTGTTAAAAATTGAAAGATAAACCAAGAGATCCGTTGTTCCCAAATTCTCCATAGATCCCTACATTGTTGTTGAAGAAGTAACGAACCCCAATGTGTGCTCCCAATCCAAAACCATCATGCAAAACTCCTAAATCCAAACCGGGGTAAATGTCCCACTCTTTTGGTAAGTTTAATGGTTGTTGTAAATGGGCATTCAATCTACCGAAAATAAATACATTATTGTCCTTGTTGTCGTCTTTGTATCCGGAGAAATATACATTTGCACCTGCTCCTACTGATACAATTTTGGAAAGTCCATAGTCAAAAGTACCCACCAATCCGGTACCGTATCCCCAACCATTAAATCCTACTTGAAGTTTCTTGTCTCCTTTACCTGTGTAGGCTTGTGCCGAAACCAATCCCCCCATCAGTGCTAATGATAGTGCGAAGAATAACTTTTTCATACTCTATTATTTTAAATTTAAAAATTAGTTATTGCAAATTTAATGCTAAAAAATAGAAATTCTTTTGTTTGGCCAAGATGATGTTTTTTTCATTTAACTTTACCCAATATTTTTACATCTTAGAAATCGTCATAATCCCATTGTTTTTCAATAAACAGCCATTAGGAAAGGCGATTGTATTTGACCATTAAAAAATAGCTACCAATGAAAACACTTAAGATTGTTGGGTTCAATATGGATATCCAATGGAAAAACAAACAAGAGAATTTCTCAATTATAGAACGAAAATTAAATCCAATTATTGCAGACCTCTTCGTGCTGCCAGAGATGTTTTCTACTGGTTTTTGTATGGATGCTTCAGAAATTGCTGATGCTCAATCCGAAACATTGGCTTGGATGCAATCTTTTGCTCATAAGAAAAATACAGCCATTGCCGGAAGCGTTTCTGTGAAAGAAAACGACAAATACTATAATCGATTTTATTTTGTACAACCCGATGGGTCTTATGATTTTTACGACAAAAGACACCTTTTTTCCTACTCTGGTGAAGACCAAGTTTATACCCAAGGCAAGGAAAGGAAAATTGTAGAATACAAAGGGTTTAGAATTTTATTGCAAGTATGCTACGATCTCCGTTTTCCTGTTTTTTCCAGAAATACAGATGCCTATGATTTGGCAATCTATGTCGCCAATTGGCCGGTTTCCAGAGTTGAGGCTTGGAATCATTTGCTCAAAGCTCGTGCAATAGAAAATCAGTGTTTTGTTTTGGGAATCAATAGGATAGGAGTGGATGGTAACCAATTGGAATATACCGAAAGTAGTCATTGTTTTTTTGCCGATGGAAGTATTTGTCACGAAAAAAAAGAACAACTTGTCATAGCCAATTTAGAAATAGATACACTGAAAAAATTCAGGGAACGATTTCGATTTTTAGCAGACAGCGATGATTTTCAGTTAAAACTATAACAGAGTGCCGATTGAAAGGTTAATTTTTGAGTGGCTTTAATCCTTTAAAAAATTCCCAAATCACGATTCCGCCACAAACTGAAACATTTAAGGAATGCTTGGTACCCAACTGTGGGATTTCCAAAAAGCCGTCGCAGTGCTCAAGAACTTCATCCGAAACCCCTTCTACTTCGTTGCCTAAGATGACAGCATATTTGTTTTCAGGGTTTATCGTGTAGTTGCCAATCATTACCGATTGGTTCGTTTGTTCAATGGCTAATATTTCAAATCCTTCGGATTTTAAATCCAAAATCACTTCGGAAATACTGCTATTGTATTGCCAATCCACGCTTTCTGTCGCGCCAAGAGCAGCTTTGTGTATTTCTCTGTGAGGAGGCTGCGGGGTTATGCCACAAAGAATTATTTTCTCAACCAAAAAAGCATCAGATGTTCTAAATAGGGCGCCAACATTATGCATGCTTCGGATGTTGTCCAAAACAACAACCAAGGGTATTTTCCCGGTTTGTTTAAAGGTTTCTACATCTATCCTCTCCAATTCTTCTAATTTCAACTTTTTGGTCGATTGCATTTTTTCGTATTTTTGGCAAAATTAAGTTTTTTAACCCTCAATCTAAAAGTATTTCCCCACGAAATCCCTTTTCAGAATTCGAAATTATTGAAAATTATGGCTAAAGTAAAGAAAGAAACTCCACTGATGAAGCAATACAACGGAATAAAAGTAAAATATCCGGATGCACTATTGCTCTTTCGTGTGGGCGACTTTTACGAAACTTTTGGCTCGGATGCCATAAAAGCATCACAAATTTTGGGAATTACGCTTACCAAAAGAGGTTCGGGCGAGGATCATACCGAATTGGCAGGATTTCCGCACCATTCCCTAGATACTTATCTGCCTAAATTGGTAAGGGCAGGGCTCAGAGTGGCTATTTGCGACCAACTAGAGGATCCTAAAATGGTTAAAGGAATTGTGAAACGAGGCGTGACGGAACTTGTAACTCCAGGGGTAACTTTTAACGACCAAGTCCTTAGCTCCAAAAAAAATAATTTTTTGCTCTCTATTCATCACGAAAAAGGGAAATACGGAATGGCCTTGGTGGACATATCTACTGGAGAATTTTTGGTGTCCGAAGGAAATCAGGAAAAACTTCTGCATATCGTTCATTCTTTTGATCCCAGTGAAATTATTTACCAAAGAAACACTACTTTTCCTGAGAGGTTGAAACAAAAAAACCTCTTTAAGCTAGAAGATTGGGCTTACCAGTACAATTACGCGTACGAAAAACTTAACCAACATTTTAAAACCAAATCGCTTAAAGGATTCGGAATTGAAAATCTCCCCTTAGCCATTACTGCTGCCGGAGCTATTTTTGCTTATTTGGTAGAGGATACCCACCACGCATTACTGCAACACATCACCAAAATAAGCGTTGTTCCTCAAGAGGATTTTCTTATGATGGATGCTTTTACTCTTAGAAATTTGGAAATCCTTTATCCAAGCAATACACAAGGGAAATCGCTGCTGGACATCATAGACAAAACCATAACACCAATGGGAGGAAGGTTGCTCAGAAGACGATTGGTGCTGCCTCTGAAATCGGTAAATGAAATCAATAGACGCTTGAGTCTGATCGAATTTTTTAACCAACACGAAGAGGTTTACCATCAGGTGTACGAACAACTTATGACAGTGTCGGATTTGGACCGACTAATGGGGAAATTGGCCGCTGAAAAAATCTCACCAAAAGAAATGGGCTATCTCAGAAATAGCTTAATCAATATTCAACAGGTGCGAGAAATTTTAAAGCCTTATCATGATGTTTTGGCATGGATAGAACCTCTTTTTGATGTTCAAAATTTAATAGATTTTCTGCAAAATCATCTGAACGACGAACTTCCTGTTAATATCAACAAAGGAAATGTTATAAAATCTGGAGTAAACGACGAACTGGAAAAACTGAGAAATTTACAAGGTAGTGGTAAAAGTTTCCTTGAAGAAATGTGCCAAAGAGAAATTGCAAATACAGGAATCACCTCCCTAAAAATTGATTTCAATAATGTGTTTGGATATTATATAGAGGTAAGAAATACCCATAAAGACAAAGTGCCTCAGGATTGGATTAGAAAACAAACATTGGTTAATGCTGAAAGATACATTACCACCGAACTAAAAGAATACGAAGACCAAATCTTGGGTGCTGAGGATAAAATTTCCGTATTGGAATGGGAACTTTACCGCAAAGTGTGCAACGAAGCCATGGTTTATATAGACTCCATACAAAGCAATGCACAAATTGTAGCCCAATTGGATGTGGCTCTGGGTTTTTCAGCCTTGTCACACCAGGAAGGTTATACCAAGCCTACACTGAATGACGGTTTTGCCATCCACCTGCAAGAAGCCCGACATCCCATTATAGAAAATACGCTCCCTTTAGGCGAAAAGTACATTCCCAACGATATATTTTTGGATAAAGATAGCCAGCAAATCATCATGGTTACTGGACCTAACATGGCAGGTAAATCGGCTATTCTCCGACAAACAGCTTTGGTTTGCCTATTGGCACAAATCGGTTCTTTCGTTCCTGCCAAAAGAGCTGAGATAGGTGTTTTAGACAAAATATTTACTCGAGTTGGCGCTACGGATAATATCTCTGCTGGGGAATCTACATTTATGGTAGAAATGAATGAGGCGGCAAATATCCTAAATAATATTTCCGAAAGAAGCTTGATCCTCCTCGACGAAATTGGTCGTGGTACATCTACTTACGATGGCGTGTCCATCGCCTGGGCTATTGCAGAATACCTGCACCAGCAACCCCAACAACCCAAAACCTTGTTCGCCACCCATTACCACGAGCTGAACGAAATGACGGTTAGTTTTGAAAGGATAAAAAATTTCCATGTATCCATACAAGAAAACAAAGGAAATATTATTTTTCTTAGAAAACTAATTCCCGGTGGTAGTGAGCACAGCTTCGGGATACATGTTGCCAAATTGGCAGGAATGCCAGTGAAAGTGGTACACAGAGCCGAGGATATCCTCAAAACCTTAGAAGAAAGCAGAAGCAAGACAAGCAAAGAAAAAGTAAAAAGAGTAACCGAGGAAAATATGCAATTGTCCTTCTTCCAATTGGACGATCCAGTTTTGGAAAACATACGAGAAGAACTGACCCAGATAGACATCAATACCTTGACGCCAATAGAAGCATTAATGAAACTGAATGCCATTAAAAAAATGATTGGTCAATAATATTTTTTGGGCGTTCCACTCGCCCAAGCTTTTCCCAAGGCGAGTGTCAGGCTCTTCATTTCAATCTTTTGCGCGATGCGACAAAAGGATTTCCATTGCGATCCTTAACGCAAAAGGGGAGAAAAGTAGAAAGAAGAGTTGCATTTAAAACAACAATAAACTCATTTTATCTTTTACTTTTAAAAAAATCTTTTATTAATGCCGAACATGCTTCCTCCATTATCCCACCGATGACTTCCGTTTTTGGATGCAATGCAAGTCCTTTACTTTGGTAGCCTCTGTGAACATCTCTAGCGCCAAAAACCACTTTAGAAATCTGAGCCCAAGCCAAGGCTCCAGCACACATAACACAGGGTTCCAAGGTAACATACAATGTACAATCGATAAGGTATTTACCTCCCAAAGATTGGGCAGCTGCCGTTATGGCTTGCATTTCTGCATGAGCCGTAACATCGTTTAAAGTTTCGGTTAAATTATATCCTCTGGCAATAATTCTATTTTGGTGCACAACAATACAACCCACGGGGACTTCGTCCTTTTCCAAAACGTAGGTGGCTTCCTGGTAAGCCATTTTCATGAAATATTCGTCAGTAAACATAAGGTGCAAGATTAATCAAATCTCATAGAAAGAGGCATGCGAAAACGATATCTTATCGGGTTTTTATCAATAATTGCTGGAGAAAAGTATTGGGGCAGAAGATAAAGAGCAATTTCTGCTTGTATATTGAAAGAAGGATTGGCTCCAGAGGCATTTACATGGGTTATTTCTCCATTTTTTTCTACTACAAAAGTAATATCAGCCTGAACCATTTTTTTTTCTATATCTGTATTTTCAAAATATATGAGCTCGGCCACTTGTTTTCTTAACTCATTGAGACCACCAGGATATTCGGCTGGTTTTTCGTTGGTATTCATGGCTTTTCCTTCTTCGCCGTTGCTCTGTTGGTGAGTGGAGATAATTTTAGGCTGTAAGGCTTCGTTATTTTTAACCCGAATTAAAGCATAGAGGTATTCCATGTTTTGAATGCTGTCCATTTTCACCATGATTTCGGCAAAAGTTTTTTTAATTTCAATCTTTTGATGGTTGTCTTGGGTTTCATCAAACTTCTTTTTATACGACTGATTGAGCAAATACCGTTGGTAATCAAAATAGCCTTTTACCTTTTTAAACTCTTCGTTTTGTTGAGCAAAGCTGTTTTGGAAAAAGAAAAAACAAAATAGATAGAGCAGTTTAAACTTCACAATTCATTATTTAATGGAGTAAAAATACGAATATCCAACGGATTAATTTTACATCACATCCAATTTTACAATGGATTGACGATTTATTTAATTCATAAAATGTTATCATTGACAGGACAAATGAATATACCTTGATGAAAATGGTAAAAACGAAGTAACTTTAACAAAAAATAATTATGGTGTACAGAATAGAACACGATACCATGGGTGAAGTGGAAGTACCAATTAATCAATATTGGGGAGCACAAACCGAGCGTTCACGCAACAATTTTAAAATTGGAGCCGAGGCTTCGATGCCAAGAGAAATTATTGATGCATTCGCTATTTTAAAGAAAGCAGCAGCTTATACCAATGCCGATTTGGGTGTGTTGCCAATGAATAAAAGAGATATGATTGCCCAAGTTTGTGACGAAATTTTAGAAGGCAAATTGTACGAACAATTTCCATTGGTTATTTGGCAAACCGGCTCTGGTACGCAGAGCAATATGAATGTGAATGAGGTTATTTCCAATCGAGCGCATGTCATCAATGGAGGGAAATTGGGCGAGACCTCAGAAATTCATCCGAACGATGATGTTAATAAATCTCAATCCTCCAACGATACATTCCCCACAGCGATGCACATCGCATCCTACAAAAAAGTGGTGGAACATACTTTACCTGCATTGGATAAATTGAGCGCAACCCTGAGTGCTAAATCCAATGAGTTTAAAGACATTGTAAAAATCGGGAGAACCCACCTGATGGATGCTACGCCACTTACTTTGGGGCAAGAACTTTCAGGTTATGTGGCTCAATTGGACTATGCCAAAAAAGCCATTACCAATACTTTGGATCATTTAAAAGAATTGGCTTTGGGCGGAACGGCTGTAGGAACCGGATTAAACACTCCAAAAGGATACGACAAAAAAGTGGCAGAATACATAGCTAAGTTTGCCAACCAGCCTTTTGTGACTGCACCTAACAAGTTTGAAGCGTTGGCAGCCCACGACGGAATTGTGGAAACTCATGGTGCATTGAAGCAATTGGCGGTTGCCTTGTTTAAAATTGCACAAGATATTCGAATGTTGGCATCCGGACCTCGTTCTGGGATTGGTGAAATTCATATTCCTGAGAATGAACCTGGCTCATCGATTATGCCAGGGAAAGTAAACGCTACACAAAATGAGGCTTTAACCATGGTCTGTGCTCAAGTACTAGGAAATGATACTACGATTTCTTTTGCCGGCACACAAGGAAATTACGAATTGAATGTTTTTAAACCTGTGATGGCGTACAATTTCTTACAGTCGGCTCAATTGTTGGCAGATGCTATAATTTCGTTTAACGACCATTGTGCAGTAGGAATTGAACCGAATGTAGCAAAAATTAAAGAATTACTCAACAACTCATTGATGTTGGTTACGGCACTCAATCCCCATATTGGATATGAGAATGCCGCTAAAATTGCAAAAACAGCCCATAAAAATGGAACTACTTTGAAAGAAGAAGCTATTAATTTGGGATTGCTCACCGCCGAACAATTTGATGAATGGGTTCGTCCGGAAGATATGGTTGGAGGGTTGAAATAGATTTTTTTTAGAAGAAAGAAGAAAGAATAAAGAAGAAAGAGAAAAGAATAAAGAGGCAAACGATGGCAGAAAAATGCCATCGTTTTTTACTCTTGAATTTGCTCTTCAAAATATCGTTCCAATTCTCGAAGAGTTTCTTCTGTTGTTTTAATATCTTTCATAATGACTCCTTTATTCAATACGACAATTCGGTTGCAGACTTCGGTGGTGTGCGCTAAATCGTGGCTTGAGATTAAAAATGTAATTTGCTCGTTTTCTGCCCATCGTTTGATGAGTTTCTTTAACTTAATTTGGGTGGATGGATCCAAGTTGGCAAAAGGTTCGTCCAAAATAATAATTTCAGGAACTCCAATGAGTGCCCCCACTATTCCTACTTTTTTTTGGTTTCCTTTGGATAAGTCACGGATGTATTTTCCAGCATTGATGATTTCGCCATTAAACAAATCGTGAAATTCTTTAAGAAATTCATCAACCTCTTGTTTTTTTACTCCTCGTAGTTCGCCAATAAAATAAAAATATTCTTCTGGTGTAAGGTAGCCCATTAGGAAAGTTTCATCAATAAAAGCTCCTACTTTTTCCTTCCAAGTTTCAGAAAGATGTACCGGAATATCCTGAATGCGGATTTCGCCACTGCTGGGTTCAATTAAATCCAATAATAAACTGAAAAGGGTGGTTTTTCCTGCACCGTTATTTCCTACCAATCCGAAGGTTTCTCCCTTGGCAATACTTAAACTAGGGATATCCAAAACTTTATTTTGTTGGTAAATTTTGCTGATGTTGTGTATGGAAATCATGAGTATCTAAAGATTATTTGAAGATTAATTTTGTTTGAAAGCTGCTATTGTAGAATATTTTTCGGAGTGATAGACTTTTACAATAAGCGAAAAAATTTTGTTTCTGAATAAAAATCCTAGCAAGCCAAGGATGCCCAAACCTATAACAGCCGGGATAATTCCCCAAAGAAGTTTGAGCAAGCCAAAAACAATAATAGGTAATGCCAATTGAGGGAGCAACATTAGTAATAATTTCGGATTAAAATTATTTTGTCCACTACTAAAAGCTTTTGTAGCGGCATTTAAGTCGATGGCTTTTTTGTTGTAGGCACCAGACAAAAGGGTAATATAGGAGTTGAAGCCTAAATTATACATACCAGCGGCAAAAATTGTGAGGTAAAACTCCCAAGAAACCCAGAGATATCCCAAAGATAAAACCATGGCAATAACAATTGTAATAGCAGTTAATGCCCATTTGGCTTTTAAATATTGCAGATACGGAATGTTCTGAGTCATCATCAGTGGATAGTAGGATGAATCCCAAGCAGGAACTCTTTGTCCAAAGGTAAACATAAACCCACCTGTGGTAAAAATACCTAAAAAGACCTGCATAAAAGGATTTTGATATCCTGGCATAAAATACATAAGTCCGTACAGAAGAAAAAAGATGCCTCCCAAAGCAGCAGATCTCGCCATCTTGCTTCTTTTTATCATTCGGATATCGTTGTTGATGAAAACACCCAAAGTGCCAAAACGGTTCAAATAGGCAATGGTTTCGGTTTTTCCAATTGTTTTTTTCAATTCCAAACCTTTGTCTAGGTATAAATTTCTTTTTATAAAATGAAAAATAAAATAGGAAAATACAGTTAGAATTACGATAGGAATGAGCGTAAGAAAAGGATGTTGGTAAATCCCCAGGAGCACCAATTCTGAGTAGGAAAAGAAATTCAAGTAATTGAAATATTGAAGGATCCCAGCAATAATGATTGTCCCCAAAAGAGCAATTAATATTTTTGAATTTTTATTAATAATGATGTTCACCAAAGCATTGATTAAAATGACAGAAAGCGTAAATAATGCTACGGCAATTACTCCTAAGGTTGCATAATCGGTATCGGTGGCCAAAAGAATAGAAAATGGAATGATGTAGAGCAAAAACCCCCAGGTAAGAAAAGAAAAGGATATTTTGGCAATCGTTAACCCAACGATGGTATTTTTAGAAATATACTGGGTGAGCAATGGTTTAATATTTTGGGTAGGCATTTGTTGGAGGGTATATTTCAGGAGAATATCCACAACCCAAAAAACGACAAAATATTTAGAGAAAATTCTTAATGGGTCTTCACCTTCTTCTATAGAGCCAAAATACACTGCGAAAGCTCCACCCAAAAAAAGTAAGGCAAAATATCCAAAAACCAGTAGCATGGCAATTTTGGAAAATAAATTAACTGCAAATTGAGGACTTCGAAAAGCGCTTTTGAGTTCTAGCTTTAATAATTTGAAAAACATGCGTGTTATTTTCCTACAAATATGCAAAAAATAAGAGGAATACTGATGGTTTTTCATTTATTTCATCAGCTCTTTGGCTTGTACCAAAGCTGCTTCTGTAATGGTAGCTCCAGAGAGTAATTGGGCTATTTCTTGTAATTTTTCTTCTTTATAGAGTTCCACAATATTGGATTGCGTTTTGCCGGCCACTTCTTTTTTTATCACTTTGTAATGGTTGTTGCCTTTGGCAGCTACTTGTGCTAAGTGACTAATAACAATGAGTTGTAAATCTTTTGCCATTTCTTGCATTAGTTTTCCCATTTCATCGGCCACTTTACCGGAAACACCCGTGTCTATTTCGTCCAGAATGAGTGTTGGTAACTCGGTGTTTTCTGCCATTATTTTTTTTACAGCAAGCATTACTCTACTTCTTTCACCTCCGGAAACAGCTGTTTGTATTGGTTTTAAATCAAATCCTGAATTGGCTTGAAATAAAATTTGAATGTGCTGCTTGCCAAAAGCATTAAATTCTTTGGAAGGAGAAAAATGCAAGGCTATTTTTGCTTTTTCTAAACCTAATTTTTGTAAGAGATTTTCTATTTTTTCAGTGAATATTACCGCAATGCCCTCTCTGTTTTTTTCCAATAGAGAACAGAGATTATCAAGTTTTTCTACAGCAGTTTTTAATTGTTCTTCAGCAATTTCTATATTTTCTTGTAATCCTTCAAAATTAGATTGTTCATTTCGTAGGTTTTCTCGAAGGTCAATAAGCTCGTTTACTGTAGTTACTCTGTGTTTTTGTAATAAACCTTGGATAAAATTAATTTGTTCTTTTGTTTGGTTTAGAAGCTCGGGGCTAATGTCAATTTTTTCAGCTTTATTTTGTAATTCAAAAATTAAATCTTTGAAATCCAGAAAGATAGCTTCTATTCTTTCTTGGTTTTCACTAAATTGGTGTGAAAGTTCAGCCGTTTTGGATATTTTGTTTTTTACATCCAAAAGTGCATCTATAATCCCTACTTCATCTTGATCGGTACGGGAGAATACAGAATTAAGATTTTCAGCAATTTGTTCTGCATTTTCGTAAAGGGTCAATTGCGCTTCCATTTCTTCTAGATTGATGGTGTCCAAATCTATTTGAAGAAGCTCATCCAAAAGAAATTTTTTGTAGTCACTGTCTTTATTTCCTTCCTCCAATTGGAGTTTTAACTGACTAAGATGTCTTTTTAATGCAAGAAAATCACTATAATATTGTTGATATTGTGGCCGTAATTCTTTGTTTTCGCATAGGCCATCCACCAAATCAAATTGAAATTTTTCTGTGAATAATTGTGATGTTTCGAATTGAGAGTGAATGTCGATAATTTGAGCAGATAAATTTTTCAAAACTTCCAAGGTGGTAGGAACATCGTTTACAAATGCTCTGGATTTTCCACTGGTGAGTATTTCCCTGCGAATGATGGTGTGTTTTTCGAAATCCAAATCGTTTTCGTCAAAAAAAGCGTTTAATTTTTCGGATATGATAAACTCACCTTCCACAATACTTTTTGCTTCTGCATTTTGAATGGATTTTGCATCGATTCTTTCGCCCATCAACAAGCGAAGAGCCCCCAGAATAATCGATTTTCCTGCACCTGTTTCGCCGGTAATCACCTGCAATCCTTGGTTGAGGTGTATTTCCAATGAGTCGATTAAGGCAAAATTTTGTATGAAAATTCTTGAAAGCATAGCATTATAAGTGCTTTGTGCACTCTATGGTGCAAAAGTAGTAGTTTAAAATTGAATTCAAATAAAGAAATAGTCTATTTCCATTTATTCCATTTGGAGTCTATGTATTTGGGAGCAAATTGCATCATCAGTTGTTTTAATTCACCCATATTAACGGCACCGTTGTTGTTGGAATCGAAAATATTGAAAATCTCATCACTTTTGGTATCGATAAAGAGATTGATGGGATAACTTTGTTGGAATGTGTTTTCGTAGAATTTTAATTTCATCAATTGATCCGCAATGATTTTCTTTGCCTGTGTAGGATCTTGATTGTGTAAATTGTCCAATCCGGCTCTGTGATAGGCATAAAACATACTTCTGAAAGAATCATAATTAGGGTTCATTAGTTCAGCCACCAAAGAACCTCTGGATTTCGGTCCATCGATGGTTGCCCAATTTTCGTAGCCCCGGTTCTGAGCATTCTGAGCAATTTGTTGAGCCTTTGCAAACCATTGGCTGCCACCCTTATCTTGGAAAGAATCTGCATCGTAGCCCAAAATGATGTAGATGTAAAATGAAATAACATCAATGAGGTTTTTACCAGAAAATTGTCTTTCATTGAAGATTAAATTTTCGTTCTCAATATATTCAAAACCAAATTTGGTATCATTAAGATTTAAAATAGGCGATTCATAAGTTGAACCATAAACCGGACGAATGGACTGTACCACCAAAGCTCCTTTGTACTTGTTGCCGTCTTTTTCAGAAATAACGATGGCAAAGTTGCATTTTATCTTTTCGAAGTTTTGCAATTTTTTCCCTGTCCAACTGGTATTGTTAATGAAATCTTTTAAGTTTTTTTCTAAGGTTTTATATACCTGTTGGTTGCTTCCAGCCATGGTTTGTGCATTTACCTGCACTTGTGCCAATAGTTCCTGAGCCCAAGCAAAGTGGGTGAAAAAGAAGAAGGCAAAAAGGAGATATATTTTTTTCATGCTATTTCAATTTAAAAACGAATACAATTAATGATTATTGTTCAAATGTTGGGCAATACAGTTCAATATATCGATAGCCACTTCGGATTTGGACTTTAAAGGGAAGTCTATGGTTTCAGTACGAGATATTATTTTAATTCTGTTGGTGTCTTTCTGAAAACCTGCTCCAGGTTCTCGAAGTGAATTTAGAACAATCATATCCAGATTTTTTTGAACTAATTTTTTCTGTGCATTTTCTTCCTCATTCTGAGTTTCAAGGGCAAATCCTACCAAAATTTGATTATTTTTCCTTTGTCCCATGTTTTTCAGAATGTCTGGGTTTTTTACCAATTCTAGGGTAAGTACCTCGTCGTTCTTTTTTATCTTTTCTTTGGCGATTTCTTTTGGCGCATAGTCAGCAACGGCTGCACTGGCAATTGCCACATCTGCTTGGTCATAATAGCAGAAGACTTTTTCGTACATTTCTTTGGCAGAGGTTACGCGGATTACTTCTATATTGGGATGCTCAATTTGGAGTGAAGAAGGTCCGGAAATTAAAGTAACTTTTGCCCCTCTATTGGCGGCCTCTTCGGCTAAGGCAAATCCCATTTTTCCTGAAGAATGATTTCCTATAAAACGAACTGGGTCTATGGCTTCGTAGGTTGGTCCTGCAGTAATTAGGAATTTTTTATTATCAAATTCAATATTTTTTGAATTTAAAAAACAGGTAATTGTTTTGAAAATAGTTTCTGGTTCGGCCATTCTTCCTTGTCCGATAAGTCCACTGGCCAATTCGCCATGTTCAGCGGGAATAATGAAATGGCCGTATTTTTCTAATTTGTTTAAATTCTGTAGTGTTGAAGGATGTTGGTACATATCCAAATCCATCGCAGGGGCAATAAACACCGGGCATTTAGCCGATAGATAAGTGGCTAAGGCTAAATTGTCGCATAGGCCATTCACCATTTTTGCTAAAGTGTTGGCTGTGCAGGGAGCAACCAACAGTACATCTGCCCATAAAGCTATGTCCACATGGGAGTTCCATTGTCCATTGTCCGAAAAAAACTGGCTATATACAGGTTTTTTGGATAAAGTAGAAAGAGTAAGAGGAGACACGAATCTTTCTGCAGAAGGAGTAAGAATGATCTGTACTTCGGCATTGGCTTTCACGAAATCTCTTACTAGAGAATTTATTTTATATGCTGCGATTCCTCCCGAAATAAGGATGAGTATTTTTTTTCCTGTAAGGTTCATTTCTGAGTTTAATGCTACGAATTTACATATTTTTTTTCAATGCTTAGAAAACAAAAATCCGGGCTGGAAAACCAGTCCGGAAGATGTATGTATGAAGGATAAGTTAGTTCTTCTCCTCTGTTTTTCTGAAATAAACTTCGTCATCCAACCATTCTCTAACAGCGATGGAAGTAGGTTTTGGAAGCCTTTCGTAGTGTTTGGAGATTTCAATTTGTTCTCTGTTTTCGAAGACTTCTTCAAGAGTAGAATTGTGTACCGCAAATTCGTCTAATTTGGAGTGTAGTTCAGAACGGATTTCTGCGTTAATTTGTTCTGCTCTTTTTCCCATAATTACGATAGCTTCGTAGATAGAACCTACTTTTTCTTCGATTTTATCTCTATCGTATGTTATTGTACTTAGTTCTGCTTTGGTATCCTTTACGCTCATTGTTCAACAATTTAAGATTGCAAAGTTAATGATTATTTTTTAATAGGCAAGTTTATGGAAGGTGCTGGCGTTGCAATTTTTGCGCTATCTCTAAGGGTCTGTTGCGCTCTTTTTTCAGCCGAAACTTGATCGCGAAGTTGTTGCTCGGTTTTTAATCTTTCCTGTGCTTTCTCTTCTAATTTTTTTTGTTTTTCAGTCATTGCAGCTTTTCGCTTTTCAATATCTTTTTGTAATTGGGAAAATATTGTTTCTTCTTTGCTCAATTTTTCTTGAAGATTTGCTGCAGTTTTTCCCAAATCGGTGTTTGGATATTCTTTGGTTACTGTTTTGGCAAATGCAGAAGCACTTTTCAGTCGCTCTTCTTTTAAATCATATACAGAATTGATGGCCAATTCATATTTGGATTTTAGAATATACTCATAGATTTGAGGTCTTAATTTGGTGCTTGGGAAGTCGTCCAAAACATTTTCAAAAGTAACATAAGCCGCTTTGTAGTCTCCCATTTTATAGTATTGCTTTGCATTTTCGAATGCTTTAAATTCTAATTTATAGGAAAGCTCATCAATTAAAGTATTGATGTTTTTTGATTTGTCAGAATCAGGGTAGTTGTTTAAGAAATCTTGCAATTCATTAATGGCAGATTTTGTACTGGATTGATCCAGGTTGTAATCCATGCTTCCTTGGTAATAACACAAAGCAGCCATATATGCGGTTTCTTCTTTTCGTGGGTCTTTTGTAAAGTTTAAGGCAAAACTTTTGAACTGAGAACCTGCAATTCTGTATGCTTTATCATAATAGTTAGCATAGGCTTGGTTGTATAAAACATTGGGATAATCGTCTGTGCCAGCAATTAAATTAGATAATCTATCATATAGAGAAAGGGCGTCTTTCCATTTTTTCTTAGCAAATTTCTCGTTGGCAACTTTTAGTATAAAGTCTTTGTCCGCACTCTTCATCGCTTTTTCTTGTTCTCTACTACATGCCGCTAGGGTAAGGGCAGCGAAAACAATCATGATGTATTTTTTCATTCTCAATAATTATAATGATGCAAAAATATACTTTTTTATCTTTTAGTTTAGATTTTATTTTTAAAAGAACTATAGGCATCGTTTTTTTTGTAAGTAACGATGCTATAACCATTCATTTAAGTTGTCGAAAGTGCCTCTTATGAAGCTTGGTGGTAACCGAGTGTAGCAAAAATGGACAATAATACACTGGTACAAACCTTCTTTTCAGCTTCTTTCAAATAATCGGCCTCGCTTTGGTGTGGTACAAATTGCTGATAGAAATTCTTATTTCGGATAACAAACAATGCAGAACCTAAAATAAGGGTTAAAAGATCTTCGGATTTTGGTGTGTGGGTAAAAACCCCTGTAGTAACACCCTTTTCTACTAATTCTTCTAGTTTGTTGGTTGTGATTTTGTAAAAATTAGTCAATTCAATTTTTAAATTATCACCAGCTCTGAGTTCTTGAGTGACAAAACCATGGAAATAACTGAATTTGAAAAGCTGTTTGATAATGAATTTTACAATTTCTTTCATTTGCATTTCTGGATTTCCATTTTTAATAATTTCTGAAAATTCCAAAAAGTTTTCTCGGGTTTTTTTAACTCTATATTGATAGAGGCTACCCATCATTTTTTCTTTTGACCCGAAATAATAAGAAATCATGGCGACATTTATTTTCGCCTTATTGGAAATCTCTCGTACCGAAGTTCCTTCGAAACCTTTCTTTGCGATGAGTTCTTCGGCAACTTCTAGAATATTAATTTGTTTTTCTGAAAATTGTGTTTCCATTCATTTACTTTGTGTAAAATTAAACATTTTCGTTGCAAATACAAATTTCAACCGATATTTGCATCAAATTTTCTTATTTAGATTATGTTTTTCTTCGATTTTCACCATCATCATCGTCAAAATACTTTTGGGATTTATAATTTAAACCCTAAGGAAACACCAACAGAAAATTCTTTTTCTGTTGGTATTCATCCTAAAAATATTGGAAATAATTGGTTGGACAATTTTCAAGAAATAAAAACTTTGGCTCAAAACAAGCATTGTGTGGCCATTGGCGAATGTGGTTTGGATAAATTGGTGGGTGTAGATTTTTCATTACAAAAAAAAGTGTTCTTAGAACACATCCAGTTGGCCAATCAGATAGGAAAACCTCTGGTCATCCATTGTGTTCGTGCTTATTCTGAAGTTGTTGCTTTGTGCAAAAAGAGTACTTATGCGGTGGTTATTCATGCTTTTAATAAAAATCAGAGTGTAGCGCAAGAGTTATTGCGTCATGGTTTTTATCTAAGTTTTGGAAAAGCGCTTTTACATAATGTATCTTTGCATCATGTAGTTAAAGAAACTCCTTTGGATAAAATGGTTTTAGAAACCGATGCTGCAACGATTGATCTTCAAATGATTTATGAAAAAGTAGCAGATTTAAAATCTATTTCATTGGACGAACTTCAAAGACAGATAAATAAAAATATAGAAACAATTCTGAATAAATGAATACAGATTGGCTGGAAAGAACCGAATTGTTGGTTAAAAAAGAAGGGCTAGAAAAGTTGATGTCTGCCCATGTATTGGTGGTTGGATTGGGTGGTGTTGGCGCCTTCGCAGCAGAATTTTTAGCTCGTGCTGGAGTTGGGAAAATGACAATTGTAGATGGTGATGTGGTCGATATAACCAACATTAACCGTCAATTACCTGCTGTACAATCAACTATCGGGAAGCCAAAAGTAGATTGTGTGTCACAAAGATTATCAGATATTAATCCTGAGTTAAAACTCAATGTGGTCAATCGTTTTCTTAATCCGGAAGATATGGATGAAATTCTTTCTTTAGAAAAATTCGATTATGTTTTGGATTGTATTGATAGTGTTTTGCCCAAACTCACGCTTATCCAAATGTGCAGACGAAGAAAAATAAAAATTATTTCTGCCATGGGTGCTGGTGGCAAGACGGATCCTAGCCAAGTGATGGTTCGTGACATTAGTAAAACCAATAACTGTTATTTGGCAAAACAAATCCGAAAAAGACTTAAAAGAGAACACGGAATAACGAAAGGGTTTAAATGTGTTTTTTCGACTGAGCTGCAAAAAGAGGATAGTTTGAAACTTACAGACGGAAGCCAGTTTAAAAAATCATACTACGGAACAATAAGCTTTATGCCGGCATTATTCGGTCTTTATGCTGCTGCAGAAGCAATTAACTATATCATCAAAAAATAATCAATAGCGATAACATGCCCTACACCTATTCAAAAAATGAAAAACTGAAACAAAATTCTGAAATAAATATGCTATTTCAGAAAGGAAAGTGGAAAACTTATCAGCATTTAAGGATAATTTACTTAGAAGTTGAGGAGAATGCCGTTCCCAATACCAGAGTTGGTGTAAGTGTTTCCAAAAGATTTTTTAAAAAAGCAACGGATCGCAATCGAATTAAGCGGTTGCTTCGTGAGTGTTATCGTTTACATAAAGATGTGTTTTTGAAAGCCTTTGGGACTCATGCTTTGGTTATGATGTTTTGGGCATCCAAGGATTTTCCATCGCGTTACCAAGAAGTAGAAAGGGAGTTTTTAAAAATCTGTGCAAAAATTGAAAAACAACGAGAAACCACTCCAATGGTATAAAAAAATGCGCTCCCTAAGGAACGCATTTTTGATATTTTATAAATTTTAATTGTTGGCTTGATTGTCTTGGCTAGAGAAATCTTCATCCAAGATTCTTTTGGCAAATCGAAATCTGTTTCCCCAGTAAGAATCTGTATTTAAGCTGGAAACCATTACCCCTTTGGAGGTAGAGGCATGGATGAATTTTACATCACCATCCGAAGTGACATCATATACAATTCCCACATGAGAAACTCTACTTCCTCTGGAGAAAAATAATAAATCACCTTTTTGTAGTTCGTCTTTGTTGATGCTGTATCCTTCGTGTGCTTGTGATGCTGCTACTCTTGGTAAATTAAGACCGGCAACGGCTCCAAAAACAGAAAGAACGAATGCAGAACAATCAATACCGCTTCTTGAGTTTCCACCTAATCGATAAGGAGTGCCTAAGTAACTTTCGGCTTCTGTAAGAAGTCCATCAATAAATTTTGAATGACGAATGGCTCTTTCTATTGCACTTCTGTTGGAATTACTTTTATTTTTGGCTAATTCATTTTGATGATTGATGGAGGTAAAGCTGTTGATCAGTTCTTTTTTATTCCTCTCTAATTGTTTATCATCATTGTTAATATTGGCTTCAGATTTGTATTCTTTGTTGTAAAAAGATGGTTTGGCAACCACATAATCGGTGACACAAGATTGCATGGATAATGCAGATACAATAATAGCGAGGTAAATAAAAATTCCTTTCTTCATATATATTTGATTATCTGTTAATTAATAAATTGTTTGTTTTCAAAAGCGAAACAAAGATAGAGATATGCCTTTAGAAGACTTATGATTTATATTAGTCGCCAGTATATTTTAACAGATTTTAACATTTTTTGAACGATATTATATTTTTTAATGTCTGCCAACCCCATTAAATAGGGAAATGATATGAATTAAGTATTAAGATATTTTAACATTTAAATCAAAGGCTATTTTATCACCAAGAAAACCGCTCCAAAAGGGCGGTTTTCTGAAATAGTAAAATAAAAGTGTACTAAATTTCTATCAAACTATTAGAATTTTACATCAAAGCCAACATAAAAATTAGCAGGCATAATAGGTGCGTAAATCATACTGCTGTCAAAGTAATTTCCAAAAGGGTTTTTAACATCCATTATTGGATTTTTTTGTTCGTATCCCGTTAGATTCTCACCTCCAAAATAAGCTCTTAAATTTTTATTGATTTGATAGGCTATTTGCGCATTGATGGTAATGTATTCTTTGGAATAAGGTGCTAATTGAAAAGCGACAGGATTGGCGCTGGTATCTGGAAGTCTTTGTTTGCCTACATATTGTACCGTGGTGTCAAAAGACCAGAAAGAATCATTGGCTTTTTTATTGGTTGCATAAGCTACATTAAAGAAACCTCTGTTTTTGGCCATGAAAGGAACTTCTTTTCTTCCAGAAGTATAGTCGGCCTGTACATCATAATATTTATAGGCCAATCTGAAATCCAAGTTTTTAACTGGACTAAAGTCCAATTGTGTTTGGAAAGAATTGGCAAATGATTTACCATTCAAGTTATAAAATTGAATTTTTTGAGGCTGATCCAAATCAACCAATACCTGATTTTGGAAATCAGTTCTAAAGAAGTCAGCAATAATTGTTGCTTTTCTGTTAAAAAGTTTAAATTCTTGTTGTACACTTGCCCCATAGTTCCAAGCAATTTCTGGTTTTAGTCCATAGATATTACCACCGTTTGGCGTAATTTCTACGGTTCTGTTGGAAGCAAAATAATGTTGGTTTTCAGCAAAAACATTAGCGGTTCTAAAGCCCTTGCCGGCAGATAATCTCAAAATGGTTTTAGGGCTAATGTCATATTTAAAATTCAATCTTGGAGTCAATTGAGTACCAGCAAGATTGTGGAAATCTGTTCTAAGTCCTGCAACCAAAGTATATTTGTCGCCGGTTAATGTATATTCAGCAAATACACCAGGTACGGTTTCTGTTCTTTTGAAAAGGGTGTTGATGTATTTTTCGTCGAATAAATCATATAAAAAGCTTGCTCCCAATTTGTATTTGTGGTTGGTATTGCCAATGATGCTTTCAAAAATCAAATTAGAGTAATATGTCTTTTGATTTCCATTATAATTTCTAAAGCCATAAAAGCTGTCTTGTTGGTGATAGGTAAATTGGTTCATCCAACCGATGCTTTGGTATGGTTTGCCCGGAAAAACAAATCCTGTTTTGTTCCACACTTGAAATCTTGAAGTATCTATCCCTACTCCGTAAGCGGTTTGTTGGTTTTGTGCCAATTGCCAGTCATAATTGGTTTGCCCAGCTTTTCTATTGTCTTTTAAAAAGGTGATGCCAAAATGAGATCCCAACCCAGAATGTCCTAAGTCGTTGTAATTTAACAAGTAAGCAGCATTTAATTGGTTGCCTTTTGGTCTGTCTAGGAAGCCGTCGTGGTTGTCGTCCACATTACCAAAAGTTCCATTGCCGTGTAATAAAATACTTTGGTCCCAATGATCGTTAATTTGGGAGGTTTGCGTTAAATTTAATTCGGTTCTTCCCTGGAAATCAGCAAAAACATTTAAGTTGGTTTCCGGCGTTTTGTTAAATTTAAGTAATTCGGTGTTGATTTGCCCTGTAATGCTTTCGAATCCGTTGGTAACGGTACTTCCTCCTTTGGTAAGTTGTATGCCTCCAATCCATCTTCCCGGAATGAAATTGAGTCCATAGGCAGATGCTAAACCTCTAATTTCAGGCAACAATTCTTTGGTGAGCGCGGTGTATTTTTGGTCGAGTCCTAGCATTTTTAATTGCTTGGCACCAGTAACGGCATTGGAAAAGGAAACATCTACAGTGGCATTGGTTTCAAAGCTTTCAGAAAGATTACAACAAGCTGCTTTTAATAATTCTTTAGGTTCAATTTTAAAAGTTAAATCAGCGGATTTTTTACTAATGGCTGTAGCTGCATTTGTATGGGTAATAACCACTTTTTCTATAGCGTGGTCTTTTACTTTTGCGTGGTTATGTCCGGCATGTTCGTCTATTTCCTCATTCTTTTCTTCGTGTTTCTCCACCGTGTTTTCTTGTGGTGCAACAGCTGGTTTTTCATCTTTTTTTTCTGTAGAGCTATCTGTGCCGGAAGTTTTTACTGGAGGGTTTACACGCTCATAGTGGCAGCAACCAGAGAGTTTTTCATATACATCGTCTTTGGCTTTGTATTTCTCGTTATCATGGCCTACAGCAGCTATTTCTAATAATATTTTATCCAGTGATGTTTTTTCAGCATCAAATTCTAATTGCAGTAACTTGGATTCGTCGTTCCATTCTGCTTTGGTTGCGCCGTTTTTCTTGGCTGTTTTTTCTATTCTTTCTTTACACATGCCACAGTCTCCGTTAACCCATGCACTCCATTGGGTGCTTTGTGCGAGTGCTAAAGAACTGCATAGAAAGATGAAAATACTGAGTGTTTTATATAATGTTTTCATTTTTTTTGATCGTTAATTCATTCATTGCTAAGTCTATATATTATGGAATAGACTAATTAAAATTTATTGATAAAATTGATGGATTTCCGTTATTAGAATGGCAGATTCAACCTATGAATTTACATTCATTTTTTTTGAATAAAAATAGACGGAAATTGGGCTATACAATGATTAAGCGATCTTTGGCGGTTGCCAAATTTTAGAAAAAATATCAGAAATTTCTGGTGTAATGTATAAAGAAGTTTCTTCTTTAGAATTTTCGTCAGTGATAAATAAATCAATTTCGTGAATTATTGGCATGCGGAAAACAGCCAAAGAAAAGTGGCAAATGTCGCAGTTGTTGCAATTGCCTGTACAGTGGTTTTTGTTTTTGCCCTCTTTATGGCAATTGTCCTTTTTGTGTTCTTGCTTACAGTGGTCTTCTTTTTGTGTAAGCGAAATGGCACAGCAAGATTCGGTGGAATTTTGCGCAATAAAATATTGTTTAGGAATAATAAAAAGTCCTAAACATAAAACGAGTAGCCATATTTGTACTAGTTTTGCCATATTTCGTGCAAAGATATTTAATTTTCAAATGAATATACAAAAAAAAGACTGAAAATTATCAGTCTCAAAAACATAGATTGGTTTTTACTTTTGATGATTATGAAGTTTTTTAACTTTTAACCAAAAGTCTAAACCCTTCGCCATGCACATTGATGATTTCTAGGTTTTCATCATCTTTTAAATATTTTCTAAGTTTGGCAATGTACACATCCATACTTCTGGCTGTAAAGTAATTTTCTTTTTTCCAGATTTTTCTTAAAGCCAAATCTCGAGGCATAAAATCGTTTCTATGCAAGCATAATAATTTTAGCAATTCGTTTTCTTTAGGCGATAGTTTGTACTCGTTTTCGCCCACTCTAAGCTGTCTTAGAACGGAATCGAACAGCATATTGCTAATTTTGAATTGGTCTTGTTCTTCTATTTCAGTAGAAGCACTTCTTTGTAATATGGCTTTTATTTTGTACAAAAGCAATTCGGTGTCAAAAGGTTTTGTGATGTAGTCATCCGCACCAATTTGATAACCACGAAGGATGTCTTCTCTTAAATTTTTGGCCGTTAAGAAAATAATAGGTGTGGCTTTATTCAGTTTTTTAACATCTTCGGCAAGAGAGAAACCATCTTTTTTGGGCATCATTACATCAAAAATACAAATATCAAATTCACCGTCAGTAAATGCCTTTAAGCCTAATTCGCCGTCGGTTGCAAGGGTTACATCGAAATTATTGATGGTTAAATAGTCTTTAAGTACAGCACCAAAACTTTGGTCGTCTTCTACTAATAATATTCTGGCATTCATCGTATTAATTATTTTGTGTTATAAATTCATTGGGATTTTCAGTGTAAAGGTCGATCCTTTACCTTTTAAAGAATCAACTTGGATGAGTCCTTTGTGTAATTCAATTATTTTTTTCACATAAGAAAGTCCGAGACCTTGGCCTTTCACATTGTGTATGTTTCCTGTTTCTTCTCTAAAGAATTTTTCAAAAATCTTCAGTTTGTTATGGGTTTCCATTCCAATGCCTTTATCCGAAATTTCTATGACATAGTAATTCCCTTCGTTGCGGGTTTTTATTTTAATTTCCGGGTTTTCTGGTGAATATTTATTGGCATTATCCAATATATTGACCAAAACATTAGAAAGATGAAACTCATCTACCCTAAAGGTATATTTCTGGGTTTCGAAATCTTGTGTGAGCGTTCCATTTCTTTGTGCAACAATTATTCCAATGGATTCGGAAATACTTTTGATGAGTTCTCGCACATTGGTTTCTTTTAAATGAAGTTGGACTTCGTTTCTTTCCAATTTACTCATGTTTAAAACATTTTCCACCTGTTTTTTCATTCTGAGGTTTTCTTGCTTTATCAGGCTGGAGTAGTACTTTACTTTTTCTGGGTTGGTTGCTATTTTGTCGTTGGACAAAGAGTCTGTTGCGACGGAAATGGTGGCCAACGGAGTTTTGAATTCATGCGACATATTGTTGATGAAGTCTGTTTTTATATCGGCTATTTTTTTCTGTCTCATCATGTAATTAATAGAAATGATGTAGATGCCCAAAATGGTGAGCAAAGACAGGAAGGTGCCTAATAATTGGGGTAAATTATTTTTTGCTAATGAGTAATCTTTTTTTGGAAAAACCAAATTCAGTGTAAATAAAGTTCTGTCTTTAGTGTCTGTAAATAAGGGATAGGAATAATTGGTTTTGTCCTTCTCGTTGGGGTAAATTTCGTCGGTTAGCGAGGTGAGTTTTTGGTTTTTGTCAAATACGCCAAAGCCGAATTTGGTGTCTATCCCGTTCAGTTTTAATTCATAAGCCAATACCGAGTCCAGCGTTTTTTTGTTTACTCTTTTCTCTATGGGCAAATTGCTGGCGTCTAGCTTCACAAATTCTTTTAAGGAATAGGTGTTGTCCTTAATGTCTTGACTCATTTGTGAAGTCAATAACTCCAAATTATTATTTTTTTTGAATTTCAAAATTCCTTCATCCGAATAGACTTTAGTCGTTTTTATACTGTCGCCTTCTGTGGAGATGGGAATGTTTTGGTTTTCAATAATTTTGCTTTGGAAAGTGATGGTTTTTCGGTTGGCAGAATCAGCGTTTTGTTGAATATAGGTTTGGGTAGGATGGTTGGCTCCTTTTTTTATGGTATTGGCAAAATTTTTAAAATCTTGGTTCATGTATTTTTCAACCTCAATTTCTGAAATTTTTTGTGTTGCGCTTTCCATTGCCGTATTCACTCGATTAGAGAATTGTTCCTCCAATGCTCGGTAATACCCCTTAAGCCAATAGACCTGAAGGGTAACAAAAACGATAAGCGAAATCGTCATAAACACAGAAATTACCGGTATGAACTTGTTATTCATAAAACGAAAGAATTTGATAAAAGTTTGTTAAAATTACTACTTTTAACATTTATAAAACAAATTTTAAGCCAAAATATTACATTCATTTTCTTAAAACTGAAAAATTTAAGAAATAAAACGCAATTTTAATCCGACGAAAGTATCTTAATAAAATAATGCTATTTATGGAAACTATAATAGAATCAATACAAAAAAACAAAATTCCCGGTAAGAATTTTGTTTTGAGTAATAGGGTTGATGATGGATTTTAAGTGGATGTTTTAAGGTAAATCCTTTATGCCTACTGAAAATAATTATATTATATCCATTTGTTTATCTATAGCTTCCAGTGTTTCTTGGTCAAAGAGTTTTTCATCAATAAAATACTGAATGATGGCTTTTTTCATTAATAGTTGCTGTTCATTGGCTTTTAGTTCTGGAAGAGCGTGGAGTTCTATAAAATGAGGATATCCATCTTCGTCATAATGAGTGAATTTATAATAACCAAAAGGTTCTAAAAGGCGACAAACGGCAATATGTAAAAGGTTTATCTTGTCATCTTTACTGTAATTTTGTTTTCCTGTACCCAATTCTTGAATCCCAATAAGGTACAATAAGGTGTCTATGGATGGATGTTTTTCTGTGTCAAAATTTTCAACAAAAAAAAGTTCAACTTTATTCCATAATAATGCTTCGTTCATTTTTTCTTAATTTTTGTTTTCTAATTTAAGTAAAAACGCATATTCTAAGGCGTCTTCTTTTAGGCTTTCAAACCTGCCACTTGCCCCTCCATGTCCCGAAGACATATCGGTTTTAAAGAGCAAAAGATTGTTATTTGTTTTTAATTCTCTTAGTTTTGCGGTCCATTTAGCAGGCTCCCAATATTGCACCTGACTATCATGAAACCCCGTGGTTATCAGTAGGTTGGGGTATGCTTTCGCCGTAACATTGTCGTACGGGGAATAGGAAAGCATATAGTTGTAGTATTTTTTCTTTTTTGGATTGCCCCATTCATCAAACTCTCCAGTGGTTAGTGGGATTTCTTCATCCAACATGGTGGTCACTACATCTACAAATGGGACTTGTGCAATAATGCCGTTAAACAATTCAGGAGCCATATTGCTGACGGCTCCTACGAGCAATCCACCAGCAGAACCGCCCATGGCGTATAGGTGCTGAGGTGAAGTATATTTTTCGTTAATAAGGAATTGTGCTACATCGATAAAATCAAAAAATGTATTTTTTTTGTGAAGCATTTTTCCATCTTCGTACCAATCGCGACCAAGATATTCGCCTCCTCTAATGTGGGCAATACCATAAATGAAACCTCGATCCAATAATGAAAGTCTAACATTAGAAAATCCAGCATCTACAGTATGTCCATAAGAGCCATATCCATACAGTAGAAAAGGGGTGTCTGGCGATTTAGTTGTATTTTTATGATACACCAAAGAAACCGGAATTTGTGTTTTTCCATCTCTTGAAGTTGCCCAAATTCTTTCGGAAATATAGTTGTTGGTGTCAAATTTTCCACCCAAAACTTCTTGTTGTTTTAAAATGACCGTTTTTTGGGACTCCATGTTGTACTCCATTGTTGCATGTGGACGAGTCATAGAGGAGTAACCATAGCGCAGCAAAGGAGTGTCGAATTCTAAATTACTGGCGATATATGCGGTATAAGTAGGGTCGGAAAAAGGGAGATAGTGTGCTGTATTATTTTTTAAATCGATGATTTTGATTTGCAAAAGCCCTTGTTTTCTTTCTTCTAATACCAAATAGTTTTTAAAAATTTCAAATCCTTCCAAAAGGACATCTTTGCGATGTGGAATTACTTCTTGCCAATTTTTTAATCCACAATCATTCATGTTGGTTTTTACGAGCTTAAAGTTGGTCGCTCCATTGGCATTGGTAATGATGTACAACTCGTCTTGGTAGTGTTCTACGGCGTATTCCAAGTTTTCCAGTCTGGGTTCAACAATGGTAAAATCCGCAAAAACATCATTGGCTGGGATAAAACGATGTTCATCCGAAATAGAGTTGGAACTGGCGATGAAAATATACTCCAGGCTTTTAGATTTGTACACAGAGACATCAAAAGTTTCGTCCTTTTCATGAAAGATAAGGATATCTTCGGTTTTTTGGGTCCCCAATTGGTGTCTGTAAATTTGATACGCTCTTAGGCTTTTGTCTTTAACTACATAAAATACAAATTGGTTGTCTGCAGACCAAACGGCTTTTCCTGTACAATTGTCAATTTCATCCTTGAGAAATTCTCCAGTGATCAGATTTTTAAATCGTATCGAATAAATTCTTCTCCCGACGACATCCTCAGAAAAAGCAGCTATTTCGTTGTTGGGGCTTACTGCAATGCCTCCTAAGTCGTAAAATTCTTTGTCTTTAGCTAAAATATTGGCATCCAATATTATTTCTTCATCGGCTTCTAGGGATTGTTTTTTTCTTGTAAAAATAGGATATTCTTTTCCGGCTTCATAACGAACGATATACCAATAGGAATTGAAAAAATAAGGCAAAGATTCATCATCTTTTTTGTATCGAGATTTCATTTCTTCGTACAATTCTTCTTGTAGATGTTCAGTATCCTTCATCATGAAGTCACAGTATTTGTTTTCCTCTTCTAAATATTGTAGTACTTCGGGGTTTTCCCTTTCGTTCATCCAATAATAAGAATCTACCCTACGGTGCTGATGAATTTCTAAAAGATGATCTATTTTTTTAGCTTTTGGTGCTTGCATAACGAATTTTAAAGCGCAAAGATAGAGCATTTCACCTACATCTGTATTTTTGATTTGATTGAAATTTTTCTTCCTTTTGATTTTATTTATCGAATTTTAGGATTAATATTTGTTTTTTTTAAGGTTGATTTCTGATAAAAGATGCTGGTGATGATGCATGGTAATTTTTTTTGCATCTATATTTTGACCCCAATTTTTACTAAAAAGACAATAAATAATTAACCATTAAAGTCATAAACTTAGTACTTTTACCCACGAAATTAATCGTTATGAACGGCAAAATATTTATTTTTTCTTTGGTGTTGATGTTGAATGCTTTAGGTGCAAAAGCCCAACTAACGACTCACCCAATGGTCTATGTAGGCTATCAATATCAGAATCATCATTTTGGAGATTTAGGACTTCGTTTTTTATTTTTAAAACAAGATGACTATGCCTTTCGTGTAAGCGGTGGTGCTCTGCTTGGGAGTAGAAATGGATCTTTTGTGGCCATTCCGAAAATACAAACCGATTTTTTAATCAATACCGAAAAACATGTGGACATACAGCATTCCTATTATTATCTCATTGGGAGTGAATTTTCCACCCATAGCATCACGCCTAAGTTGGGAATTTCCCTATTTGGGGTAGTCGATTGTACAGCAGGATATGCTTTCCCAATTCGGAAGGATGGCTTACAAGGAAAAAAATTGGAAGGGGTAACGATTAATTGTACCTTTAATATTCCTTGGGTTACGCTTCAAAAGTAATGGTAATGGTGGTTTTGTAAAGAATATCGTTATATCCTAAAAAAGTTAATAAAACATTCTGTTTATTCAGTAGAAATATATATTTTTACCACCAATAAATACAAATCATTATCGATTCAACTTTACTTCTTAATTATTAGACAATCATCCGAACATTTTGCTTATCGCAAACTGATGTAAAAGAAGTATAGATATGAAAACGATAACCGATAGCCAACTGATTGTGCTTTACCAAAATGGAGACGAAAATGCACTAGGACACTTAATTTCCCGACACCAGAAAGAAATATACACCTTTATTTTCTATAAAGTTTTGGACGAAGATCTAGCCAACGATATTTTCCAAGACGCTTTTATGAAAGCCATAGTAGTACTGAAGGAAAAACGATACAACGAAACAGGAAAATTTGTCCTTTGGCTCAAAAGAATTGCTCATAATTTAATTATCGATCACTTTCGGTTGAAGTCCAAGAGGGTTTTGGTTTCCGGATCTACTGCCATTGATAAGGATTTTACCCTCTTCGATTTTATCCCCGAAACCAGTGATAATATAGAAGATTCTTTGGTGAAAACTCAAATTATTCAGGATTTGTACCGAATGATAGCGTTTTTGCCTGAAAACCAAAAGGAAATTATTAAGCTGAGGTATTTCGATAATTTAAGTTTCAAAGAAATTGCAGAACAAACCAACTCAAGTATTAATACCACCTTGGGTAGGGTAAGATATGCACTTATAAATCTTAGAAAAATTATGGACGAACATAAAATTGGTTTAACACTTGAATAATATTTTGGTGATTTATTCGTTCTCTTTAAGACGAACTAAAATGCCAGTGTATGAAGCATAACAATTCTTTAAAACCAAAATCTTTAGCTCCTAAACCCGAAGTAGTACAATTTATTCTTCAATTTTCAAAAAGCATAACCGCCTTAACGGGCAAAAAGAAAGTCTTTCTGATTTGTAAAAATTAATGGAATTAGAGATCATCATTTAAAGCCAATCCTTTAGGGAACGGCTTTTTTTTTTGAATTGAATAAGCATTCGAGTTTTTTCTAAACTTAAATACTTAGTTTTGCCATCTATGAAATTGCCATTAACAAGTTTTTGCAAATAAACACAGAGGAAGATTGGCGATTGACTTCGTCCAACCTCGTCGTTAGGTTTCCATATAGCCTTTAATTAACTATAAAAATCTACAAATGAAAATAAAACATATTTTTTTTGATCTCGATAATACACTTTGGGATCATCGTAAGAATGCTTATCTCACTCTTCAGCAGATATTTGAAAGAGAAAAAATACAAGAAAAATTTCAATTGGAATTTGAAGATTTTCATAGAGAATACTTTACCATAAACGAGCACCTTTGGGCAGAGATTCGGGATGGAAAAATAGATAAAGCCTACCTTAGAAAACATCGTTTTTACGATACTTTCCTTTTTTTTGGTATTGATGATTTTGAATTGGCTCAGTATTTTGAGCATCATTTTTTAGATGAGATATTGGCATTCAATCATTTGGTGGAAGGCTGTGTGGATGTTTTAGAGGATTTGCAATCCAAAAAATATAAATTACATATTTTATCCAATGGGTTTCAGGAAGTTACCCACAGAAAAGTTCGAGAATCTGAAATTGATCATTATTTTGTCACCATCACTTCAGCAGATGAAATCAACATAAGAAAACCTCAGTCACAAATTTTTCAATACGCATTAAAAAAAGCCAATGCGCAACTAGAAGAAAGCATTATGATAGGGGATGATTGGATAGCCGATGTAGAAGGAGCCAAAGCCATAGGAATGGAAGTGATTTTTTTTGATGCATTACAAGACGATTTAAACAGACAAGATATCCCTACTATTTTATCTTTATCAGATTTGAAATCTTTATTGTAAAGAGGTAATCAATATTGGATTTGTTTTTTAAAAGGTCATTGAAATCAATATACCATGGAAATTTTATTAAATTTGTTTAAACTTAGAAAGTTTTGAAGAAAATAATTAAAATAATTGCGGTTGTTATGGCATCTATTATCGCTTTGATGTATTCTTTTGGATATGACTATCTTTTTTCAGGGATAGCCAAAACCTATTTTAGGGGGAAAACTTCGGCCACAATAGATGACGGTTCACTTTTCGACAATCATATTGTGAAAGCCGGTGTGGCACAACCTTGGGAAAAGGATGTGCAATACAACCAAAAGGCTTTGCCCGAATCGTTGAATAAAGAATTAACCCGAACACATACCGCCTCTTTTTTGGTGATTAGAAACGGAAAAATGGTGCAGGAAAATTATTGGGAGGGTAATGCCTACACCCGTACCAATTCTTTTTCTATGGCCAAAGGAGTTACTGTTATGCTTTTGGGAAAAGCCTTGGAGGAAGGTAGAGTGCAAAATATAGATCAGAAATTTTCGGATTTTTTCCAAAATTATGCCCAAATTCCTTTTGGCAAAAATTTATCTCTCCATCATTTGGCAGCCATGGAAGCAGGGCTCAATTGGAACGAAGATTATCAAAATCCTTTTAGCCCCAATGCCAAAGCATACTATGGAAATAGTTTGGCTAAAGCTGCTTTACTAAGAGGATTTAAGGAAGAACCAGGAGCTCGTTTCGAATACCAAAGCGGATCGACACAATTGTTGGGATTTGCTTTAAGAAAAGCCCTAGACTTACCTTTGTCCGAGTATTTATCACAAAAATTTTGGAAACCTTTGGGGATGGAACAAAATGCCCTTTGGACGGTAGATGGAAATGGAATGGAAAAAACATTCTGCTGCATACATGCTGAGTCCAGAGATTTTGCAAAATTGGGACAGTTATTGCTTCAAAATGGAGTTTGGAAAGGACAACAATTGCTGAACCAAGAGTTTTTAAACACCATGATAACTGGCACTCAAAAATCGAATAAAGCTTATGGGATGGGTCTTTGGATAAATGAAGATCACCCAGTGAAACATTATTATTTCTGGGGTTTATTGGGACAATACATCATTATTATCCCTGAATACAATATGGTAGTAGTGCGTACCGGAAGTTATGAAAATCAGCCTAAAGATGCCAAAGGAAGACCAGAACAGGTTGCTTTATTGGTAGATGAAACTGTAAAATATTTCGGAAAAAATTAATTATTCTTCACACGCCTGCCAAATCTTATCGTTTTCTGGTAATGGTGCCACAATACTCATAGACTCCTTGGATACAGGATGTATGAATTCCAATTTTCGAGCGTGTAAGGAAATGCCACCATCGGGGTTGGATCTCTGAGCGCCGTATTTTAAATCTCCTTTGATTGGAGTTCCGTTTTTGGAAAGTTGTGCACGAATTTGGTGGTGTCTGCCAGTTTCCAAATCTACTTGTAATAAAAGATAGTGGTCTAAAGTTTTAATGATTTCGTAGCTTAATATAGCTTCTTTAGCTCCGGCTGTTGGCTGGGAAAAAACAATGGCTTTGTTATTTTTTTCATTTTTTTTAAGATAATGAACCAATTTCTGGCTTTTAGGTATCATTTCTTTGGAAACTATAGCCCAGTAAGTTTTTTTTATTTCTCTGTTTTTTACCATTTGTGTCAGTCTGGATAACGCCTTGGAGGTTTTGGCATAAATAACCAATCCCGAAGTGGGTCTATCAATACGATGGACCAATCCCAAGAAAACATTTCCTGGTTTTTGATCCCGAGTCTTAATAAAATTTTTAATGGACTCTAATAAAGATTCATCACCTGTTTTGTCGCCTTGTACCAATTGCCCTACTTTTTTATTGATAACCATCATGTGATTGTCTTCAAAAACGATTTGATCTACGCTGAATACCCTTGTCATAATGTTTATGCCGCTTTAGGACGATTGAAAAAAGTGATGATGATCCCAGCAAACAATCCAATGGTTTTTAGGTTGGTAAAAGAACTTTCTAATGGAAGAAAAGCTCCGATAACACAACAAGCAATAGCTGCATACATCACATATAGTATTTTTTGAGTATAAGGAACCATTTTGGTTTGTAAAAAAAAACTGATACCGACTAAAATAAAAAATAAACGATTGTAGATGAGTACATTCAAATCAAAACTAAACGGTTTTGTCCAGCCAACGACCAAACAAAGTAGAATAAGAACGGATAGTATAGCGTTGTATTGTTTTATGCGTTGCATTAGTAACTTTCTTTTTCGTTAGGGAAATCCACCTTTTTTACATCGCCTACAAACTGGGCAATAGCTCCAGTAATTTCTGTGTATAAATCCAAATAGCGTCTTAGGAATTTGGGTGAGAAACCTTGGTTCATCCCAACCATATCATGATAAACGAGTACTTGCCCATCACAATCAGCACCAGCACCTATACCTATCGTTGGGATATTAATGCTTTCGCTCACTTTTTTCGCCAATACCGAAGGGATTTTTTCTAAAACCAACGCAAAACAACCTAGGCTTTCCAGAAGTTGTGCATCGGCAATGAGTTTTTCGGCTTCAGACTCTTCTTTGGCTCGTACTTTATAAGTGCCAAACTGATAGATAGATTGCGGAGTTAGTCCCAAATGTCCCATGACCGGTATGCCAGCATTAACAATTTTTTGTATGGAATCTTCAATTTCTTTTCCACCTTCAATTTTTACTGCATGCGCTCCACCTTCCTTCATCATTCGTACTGCAGAATCTAAAGCTTTTTCCGGATTACTCTGGTAAGTACCGAAAGGTAAATCTGCCACTACCAGCGCTCTAGAAACCCCTCTTACGACACATTGGGTGTGGTAGATCATTTGATCCAAAGTGATGGGAAGCGTAGTTTCGTGTCCTGCCATGACATTGGCTGCGGAGTCGCCCACCAAAATAGCATCAACACCACCAGCATCTACCATTTTGGCTGTGGTAAAGTCATAAGCCGTGAGCATGGTAATTTTTTCCTTGTCGAATTTCATTTTTCTCAAGGTCTCGGTGGTTATTTTTTTTATTTCTGAATGTACAGACATGGTTTTTTTGGGGTTTAAAGTGTTTTTATTGGTACAAAGATAATGACTTGTACAGAAAGTTGGCAGACAAAAAAAGAAGTTGAAGAAATAACATCCTTCAACTTCAACTATTTTATGGACAAAATTAGATCATTACATGTCCCAATTTAATCAGTTTTTCATGATTGAGGATACGGATGTTTCTTCCCTCTACTTCAATCAATTTATCCGATTTGAATTCTGAAATCAAACGAATAGCACTTTCGGTTGCCGTACCAATCAGATTGGCAATTTCCTCACGGGTAAGAGAAATTTTTATAAATCCTTCTGGGTCGGTTCCTAGTTTTTGTTCCAAAATAACCAAAATTTCAGCCAATCTTTCTCTTACGGTTTTTTGTGCCAAGAATGCCACAGTATTAGAGCTTTCACCCAATTCATAAGCGAATTTTTGCAACATAGCATAGGCAATTTTGGAATCTACCTCAAGCAAATGTCTAAAGGCAGCCGCCGAAATAAAACGAGCTTTTATATCGGTCATCGCTTCGGCTTTGGCTTGGAATTTTTCGCCACAAAGTAAAGATCGGTAACCAATCATATCGCCTTCTTTGATGAATCTCAAAATGTGATCCTTGCCATAGACCCCCGATTTAGAAAGCTTTGCTGTCCCAGAGTCCATGATGTACACTCCTTTAGGAAAATCACCATCATCAAAAATTGTTTCTCCTTTTTGAAAGTTGAGCTCTTCTTTGGAGGATTGATAGAGTTCAAAATCAGCTGGGGAGATACGACTTTTTAATTCTACTTCATCAAATGTGATCTTTAAAGCTTCTTCTATTGCGATTTGTTTTTCTAACGACATAAATACTGATATTTATCAGCAAAAGTATTGCTTTTTACCATGAAAGACAAAGTTTTTTATCTAATTTTGTAAGTTGAATTTATTCTAATTCTAAATAATACAAACACTTGCATTTTGTCTTAGTAATAAACATGTGTTTAAGGTGGTTTTGAATTAAATTTTGATTAATAGACGAAGAATGTCGGAGCATTGCTATCACTGTGGACAGTCCATAGAAAAAGAAAAAATAAATTTTGATGAAAAAGTATTTTGTTGCAACGGTTGCAAATCGGTGTACGAAATACTGAATATGCACCAATTGGGTAATTTCTATACCCTAAATAAAAATGCGGGAACCAGACCCGACGAAAATTCTACCCAGTTCGATTATTTGGATACGGCAGAAATATTTGAAAAAGTGACTGATTTTTCTGAAGGAAGTACAAGTTTGGTTACTTTTAAAATTCCTGTAATCCATTGTTCTTCCTGTATTTGGTTGCTGGAAAGTTTGCATACCCTCAATGAACATATTAAATACACGCAGGTAAATTTCACCAGAAAAACTTTGCAAATCTCTTTCAATCACCAAGAGTTGAAGTTGAGTGAATTGGCCAAATTTTTAACTCATTTGGGATACAAGCCAGTCATCAATCTAGAAACAGCCGATAAAATAGAAGAGAAACTAGACAAAACTTTGCTTATTAAATTGGCCATTGCTGGTTTTGCATTTGGTAACGGAATGTTTTTTTCCTATCCAGAGTATGCCCAAGAATTATTGGGTAGCAAAGATATTTGGATGGATTCGTACAAAAATCTTTTCCGCTTCATCATGTTTTTGTTGGCCACTCCAGTTGTTTTTTATTCGGCGTCAGATTATTTTAAATCTGCTTGGTTTGGATTAAAAAATAAAATCGTAAACATTGATGTCCCCATTGTTTTAGGCATCATCATGCTTTATGGTCGAAGTATTTATGAAGTGCTTACCGACTATGGTCCTGGTTATTTTGATACCCTTTGTGGCTTGTTGTTTTTTATGCTTTTGGGAAAAACATTCCAAAAAAGAACTTATTCGGCACTTTCCTACGACAGAGATTACAAATCCTTTTATCCAATAGCAGTTACAAAAATAGATTTTGAAGGGCATCAGCAAAACATCCTACTTTCGGAACTGAAAATAGGGGACAGAATTATGGTGAGAAATCAGGAGATTATTCCGGTAGATGCCATATTAATTTCAGGTGAAGGGAATATAGACAACTCTTTCATTACAGGAGAAAGCGCTACAATAGCCAAGCAGCCCGGAGATAAAATTTTTGCCGGTGGTAAACAATCCGGATCGGTACTGGAATTAGAGGTGATAAAAAATGTTGACCAAAGCTATCTAACGCAACTTTGGAATAAAGAAGCTTTCAAAAAACACGAAACAGGTTTGGACAACCTTACCAATACCATTTCTAAGTATTTTACTTTTATTATTTTGGGCATCACACTTTTGGCCGCAATTTATTGGATACAACACGATTTCGAAAAAATGTTTCAGGTGGTGGCCGCCATTCTTATTATTGCTTGTCCTTGTGCTTTGGCTCTCTCTGCCCCTTTTACTTTTGGTCACATAATGAGAATAATGGGAAGAAATCATTTTTATGTAAAAGATACGCTTACCATCGAAAAGCTTTCCAAAATTGATACCTTGGTTTTTGATAAAACAGGAACCATTACCCACCATAAAAAATCGAATATACACTATATTGGAGATACACTTTCAGAATTTGATTTAAGCAACATCAAAACTTTGGTGAAAAATTCCAATCACCCACTTTCAAAATCTTTGTACGAATATTTGGAGGTAGAAGATCCTTACTTTCCGACGGACGATTTTATTGATACACCAGGAAAAGGCTACCAAGCAAAAGTGAGAAGCCAGTGTTACAAAGTAGGTTCTGCGGGCTTTGTGGGACAGCAAGCGCAGAACTTAGAAACGGCAGTGTACATCAGCAAAAATGATCAGTTTTTAGGAAAATTTATTTTTAAAAATGAATACAGAAATCACCTCCAAGAAATGTTTGATCAATTGAAAGATTATCAAATCGATATTTTGAGTGGAGATAATGCTTCAGAAGAAAACCAATTGAAAAAAGTAGCGCCAAGAGTTGCTGAAATGAGGTTTAACCAAAACCCTGAGGATAAATTAAACTACATACAGGAATTACAAAACAAAGGCCAGAAAGTGGCGATGCTGGGTGATGGCTTGAATGATGCTGGAGCACTGAAGCAAAGTAATGTAGGGATTGCCATTGCCGATGACACCAATGCTTTTACACCTTCATCGGATGTAATTATGAAAGGGGATAAAATTACAGACCTTATTTTGTATTTAAAATTAAGTAAAGATGCCATGACCATTGTGAAAGTAATGTTTGTCATCAGCTTTCTTTATAATATTGTAGGATTAAGCTTTGCCGTTACCGGGCAATTGTCGCCCCTTATTTGTGCTATTCTAATGCCGATAAGTTCTATTACCATTGTGGTCCTTACAGCATTGCTTACTTGGACAAGATCTTTAAAATATTTTAAATAGCAATAACCTGAAAAAAATAAGGCGTTCGGAAATCGTTCGAACGCCTTTGTTGTAAAGTGGAATCAGGATTTATTCCTTCTCCTGATGACTCTTGTCAAATTTTTGAACCAATTCTTTTTGAATGTTTCCCGGAACGAGTTGGTAATCCGACAGTTTCATGGAAAATTTGGCTTTACCTCCAGTGATGGCTCTAAGATCCGAGCCATAGTCATTCAGTTCAGCCAAAGGGACTTCGGCATTGATTTTCTGATAATGCCCTTCGGAATCCATTCCAGAAATAATGGCTCTTCTGGCTTGTAAATCGCCCATGACATCTCCAGTGTTTTCGTCTGGAGAAAGGATTTCTAATTTGTACATAGGCTCCAAAATTTGTGGCCCTGCTTTATGAAAGGCTTCTTTAAAGGCTCCTGCCGCAGCCAATTGAAAAGAAATATCATTGGAATCTACACTGTGCATTTTACCATCATACACGGATACTCGGATGTTTTGGCATGGCGACCCTGTAAGAGGACCATTTTTCATCTGCTGCATGATTCCTTTTTTGATGGCAGTAATGTATCGGTTGTCTATGGCGCCGCCAATAATACACCAATAAAAAGCCAATTTGCCTCCCCAAGGTAAATTCTCTATTTCATGTTGTCGTATATTCAGGCCTTTAGGTTCTTCCATTCCATCGAAATAATTTTCTACACGCAAATGAATTTCACCAAATTGCCCGGCGCCACCCGATTGCTTTTTGTGTCGGTATTCGGTGTTAGCGGATTGGGTAATTGTTTCCCGGTACGAAATTTTAGGATCTTTAAGTATAAGCTGTACACCCGATTCTTTTTCGATTCTTTGTTTTAATAAATCCAAATGAAGTTGTCCTTGTCCTCCAATGACCGATTCGTGAGTGTCGGGGTTTATTTCTAGCCTTAATGTTGGATCTTCCTCGCGAATTTTGTTGATGGTGGCAAAGAGTTTTTCGGTATCGCTGGTGTTTTGTGCCATGATTGTTTTTTGGATACGACTTTCAGGAAAAACAATAGGGCGAACTTTTCTTGGGTGTGCTTTGTTGTGTAATGTGTTATTGGAATGAGAGGCTTTCAACTTAATGGTAACTCCCAAATCTCCGGCATAGAGCTCATTTACGCTTATTCTGTCTTTTCCTTTTGCAATAAATAATTGCGCAATTCTTTCTGTTTCTCCATTGTCCGCATTCACCAATTCGTCGCCTGTCTTTAAGGTTCCAGAGAGGACTTTGAAATAAGAAATCATTCCTACCTGTGGCTCCGATGAGGTTTTATAAATGAATAAAGTGGTTTTGTCTTGGCTATCACACGCTAATTCTTCTCCGTTTTCTAATTTTCGCTTTGGTCTGTCTAAAGGACTGGGAGCAATATCGTTGATGAAGCCCATTAGCCTGCCACTGCCCATATCTTTCAACCCAGAAGTTATAAAAATAGGAATAAAATTTTGATGAGCTAAAGCCAAGGTAAGTCCTTTGGCTAAATCATCTTCGGAGAGTTGGCCTTCTTCAAAATATTTTTCCATAAGGCCTTCTTCATTTTCTGCCGCTATTTCAACCAAAGTATTGTGCAAGGCTTTGGCTTTATCTATTTCGGTTTCTGGAATTGGTTTTTTTTCTGGTTTTCCACCTTGTGGACCAAATTCATACATCACCATTCGCAAAGCATCGATTATTTGATGAAATTTTTCTCCAGTTTGCAAAGGGTATTGTATTGGAATAGCTTTCTTGCCAAATAATTCCTGAGCTTCTTCTAAGGATTTTTCGTAATCGGCTTTTGGATGATCTATTTGGTTGATGGTAACAATGCATGGGGTTTGGAATTGCTCTAGATATTCCCAAACCAACGCGGTGCCTACTTCAACACCAGAAGTCGCATTAAGGGTAATGACGGCTGTGTCTGCAATTTTTAAAGGAGCAATCACCTCACCGATAAAATCGTCGAATCCAGGCGTATCAATGATGTTGATTTTGTTGTTATGCCATGGTACAAACATTTGATGCATGTACAAGGTACTTTCTCTTTCGTGTTCTAAGTCGGTGTCGTCGGAAATGGTGTTGTGGCTTTCAATACTACCTCTTCTTTTGATGGCTCCGCCTTCGTACAACATGGTTTCTATTAAAGTGGTTTTGCCAGAACCCGAATGTCCGAGTATAGCCACATTTCTGAGATTGATTGTTGGGGTCGTCATATTTTGTGAATTTTTGGTTATGGAAAAGTGATTTTGATGATTTAAAATTACAAAAGTTTTCTTAAGTTTTGATACTTAGTCAATTAAATAAATAATGATATTTCACATAAGACAGGTAAAGGAATGCATTCATGTTAGTTTTAAAAAAAAATCACAAAGCTTTTTTTCTAGACGCTTCCTTTTCGATAGGTTTTCTTACATTTAACAAAATTTTTTAAATCATGGTTTTGTCCCGTATTTGGTCTGCATTTATATTGGTTGCCATTTTAATTGCGAGTTTTAAATTTATTTTTACCGATCATTATAAAAGTATTTACAATGATATGGTGGTGGGTAAAGGTGGTGATACCATACAAATTGCCACCCAAAAAGTACAAGACTTGCCCGCGGAAATTCAACAAAAATTAAGTAAACAACAAGTTGTAGAAGATCATTATGTTTATTATAAAAAAGATTCTGTACAACAAAATGCACAAATTTTCAGAGTTCAAGAGACTGATGGGGTGATTGGTACTTCCAAAACGGCAGTAGAAATTTGTTTGGGACTTATTGGGATCATGACCTTATTTATGGGCTTTATGTCCATTGCCGAGAAAGCTGGTGGCATAGGATTGTTGTCAAGGTTTATACAACCTTTTTTCTCCAAATTATTCCCGGAAATCCCCAAAAACCACCCTGCTTTTGGACACATGATGCTCAATTTTTCAGCCAATTTATTGGGTTTGGACAATGCAGCTACTCCTTTCGGACTGAAAGCCATGGAATCTTTGCAAACGCTCAATCCAGATAAAGACAAGGCAAGCAATGCCCAAATTATGTTCCTTTGCTTGCACGCTAGTGGATTAACGCTTATACCGGTTTCCATTATTGCCATTCGTGCTTCCATGGGATCTCAAACGCCTACGGATATTTTCCTTCCGTGTATGATTGCTACTTTTGTTGCTACAATGGCCGCAATGATAATTGTTTCTTTCAAACAAAAAATAAATCTTTTTCAACCCGCAGTTTTATTATTTGTGGGAGGGATTTCTGCTGTCATTGGTTTATTGGTTTTGTATTTGGTACAACTCAACAAAAGCGAATTAGACGATTTTAGTAAAGTCCTAAGCAATGGAATTATTTTGTTCATCTTTTTGGTGATTGTCTTGGGAGGATTATATAAAAAAATAAATATTTTCGATGCTTTTATCGAGGGTGCCAAAGAAGGTTTTACAACTTGCGTCAAGATAATTCCGTATTTGGTAGGAATGCTCATCGCCATTTCTTTACTCCGAACTTCTGGTGTTTTTGATGTGATTATAAGTGGTATGAAATGGATTGCCGAGATTACGGGTGCCGATTCTCGATTTGTGGATGGATTGCCTACGGCGCTCATCAAACCATTGTCGGGTTCGGGAGCCAGAGGAATGATGGTGGACACCATGACTACTTTTGGTGCGGATAGTTTTCAAGGCAAATTGGCTGCCGTATTGCAAGGTAGCTCCGACACAACTTTTTATGTAATTGCGGTCTATTTCGGTGCAGTGGCCATTAAAAATACTCGATACACCGTTTGGGCAATGTTGTTGGCGGATTTGGTTGGGGTAATTACCTCTGTTGTTTTGGCTTATTTGTTTTTTGCTTAAAATTCATTAAAATGATTCACGATAAAGATTATATCATCCGTATTGTTCAGCAGTTTTCCGAATTTCTAAACCGCATGATTCTAGAAAACAACGAAGGCGAATTACCAGAACATCAAAGAACTTTCGATACCCAAATGAAAGATGTTTTTAAAATGAGTTTCGAAGAGTTAGAACAATTGTCCAGTGATGAAATTGTACTACTTGTTGCTGAGAGAGAAACCAAACATCAAATTTTATATTTTGAATTGTTGGGACATTTGTTTTACCTGAAAAGAGCAACTAAGGATACAGAAAACCTTAAAAAATCTATGTTTTTCTATGGACTTTATCTGGGAAAATCCGGAATTTTCTCTTTGCCCATCATCAATAGGATTAGCGAATTAAAAAATATTTCCCATGGAATTACTAACAGTTAATGTTTATAATACCGAAGTGGAGGCCCAAATTTTTAAACTATTTTTAGAAGAAAATGGGATAGAGGCTTTTTTGTTTAATAGCAATTCGGTGGCGATGTATCCTATTTTCAATAGTTCAATCGGAGGCTTTAAATTACAAGTGGAAAGAGAGGATTTTCTTCGTGCCAAATTTCTTTCGGATCAGTTCTATACTAGAGATTCCGAAGAAAAAATGGGTTGAAAACAGCAGATGCTCATGAATAATAATCCTTCAAGGATTCCAAATCCTTGAAGGATTGAATTTCAATTTTATCTAGCGTGTTTTTTTATTTCTGGTTCAATATTCCGCCATTGTCCTCTTTTGCATCCTTGCTGAGAATGTTTTGCTCCACTTTTGCTAACTTGTTTTTGGTTGGTATTTTGTAATTAATAGAAATCCCAAATGTTCGGCTGTCCCAACGGTTGTTGAGGTAAATAGGAGTAGGCGTATTAACGGTTTTAAAATCCATTCTACTGCTGTTGAAAATGTCATTGGCAAATAAACTCACGGTTAATCGGTCATGATCAAATTTTTTGCTTAAGGTAAGATCCACTCTGTTCATAATAGGTTGAGTGGCTTGAAAGAAGTAATAATTTCCCTTGGTTCCATAGGAAAAAGTTGGCGAGAATTTAATTTCTTTAGGCAAAATAAACTGGCCAGTTACATTAAAAAACCACATACCTTTTTTGTCCACCACTTCTTTTATGTCTTGAAACTGATAGCCGGCATACAAATAAATGAAATCAATTTTATCTGGATTAAAGTTGAACTTCATGATTTCGCTCATTGGTTTAGAAAAAATCATCATTGGGATGGGCAGTCCTACATTAAAGCTATGTTGGGTAAGCGATTTTATGTTCACATTGGTTTGGGTCATGTTGTACCCATCTCTTTCCACATACATCATCACCTGGTCGTTTACTTGGCTTAGGCTATAGCCAACAAAAGCATAGTCAAAGGCGGATAGTTTTGCCTCGAAATTATTGTAAATGGTGGGTTGCACATTTGGATTTCCGGTGATGTTTACATTCGGATTTTGGAAGGTCGTATTGTTCGGATTCAGTTGTCCCGTACTAGGCAATGTTATTTTTCGGTTGTAATTAATATTGAAATATAAAGAAGGAGCAATATCATACTGAACACTAGCATTGGGAAAAAGTTCAAATTTTTTAAAGGGAATCAGGTTGTCCCAATTTCCATTGGAAAAGTTGAGCGATTGACCGTTTATATCATAGTCTTCGGCTCTTAACCCAGCAATAAAGCTAAATTTTTTATACTTGGCATTCAGTTCCGAGTAGAGAGAAGCTGTTTGTCTTTGGTAAAAAAGATTGTTGATTCCCATAAAATCGGTGTCAAATTTTAATCGATCATACATTCCGCCCACGCTTATTTTTCCTTCATCCAAAAGCGAAATGGGTTGCGAATAATCAATTTTCATGCTGTATGCGTTTTGGGTAGAGGTGTTCCCCAAATCCGAGGGTAGTGATATTGTATTCAGTTGATTTCTAAAATGAAATACATCTAGAGTATTTTGATCAAAATTATTTTTAAAGTTGGAATAATTGAATTTAATATCCAACTTTTGGTTTTTGTCTTCAAATCTTTTTTGATAAGTTGCGGTTACTTCATTTCTATAACTTTTGTTTTTACTTTTCCCATCATTGGTATAGTCAGCCAATTCTTTAAGATTGCCATTCCCAGGGTTTTTTAAGAGAGCAATACCATCAGAATGGTTGTAAGAGTCGTTATTAGAGGTGAAAAAATCATAGTTGAGCAATAACCTGTCCATTCCAATATCAAAAGTGGTGGCGGCTTTAGCAAAATAAGATCGAGCATATTTATCGTTAAACCCTCTGGAGAGGTCGTCCATTTGGTTGCTGCTAAAAGACTCCCCGTAGGTTTGTCCGGCAGAAAATTGCCACCCAAACCACTTGTTTTTTGAATTTAAAACGATGCTGTTGTTCAATTTGTTTCTAAATTGATCATAGTTACTAAATCGATATCCTCCCGAATAGGTTGCGGTAAGGTAGCTTTTGGCATTTTTGGAGGTGATGATGTTCAAGATTGCGCCACCCGAAGTTGCAGGAAATTCGGCACCAGGTTGGGTGATTACTTCAATTCTTTCAATGGAAGAAGCAGGCATTCCCTCCAAGAAAGCGGTTAAATCGTTGGTAGAAATATTTAATGGTCGCCCATCCATGTAAACTTGCAGAGGTTTTCCTTGGTACATCATCCCGGCAATATCTGTTACGACCATTCCCGGAAGTTTTTTTATACCCTCCATCGAAGACCCTGAATTGAGGCTTGGTTGTTCGGAAAAATCGAAAATAGTACGGTCGGCTTTTTGTTCAACGGCTTTTTTAGTTTTGGTGATGACTACCGCTTCAATGTTTTTTTCTTTGGTGTTGTCTTTATTTTTTTCTTGTGCTTTGGCAATTTGTCCAAGACTTAAAAGTATTGCGATTGCCACTATTTTCTTATTCATGTGTAGCTATTTGTATTTTTTTATGATTTATTTATATGATGATCACCTTTAGTAATGACTTTTAGGACAAATGCTTAATGGCGATTTCATCAAATTCAATTTATAGAATAAGGCGAATGTTTTTGTATTTTGTTACACTTATAAAATTAAAAACCGCTCCTATTGAGAAGCGGTTTTTAGTTATTATAAAGAAAACGATTTTAGTTTTCTTGTTTTTTTATCAAATTTAATGCAGAACCTGCTTTAAACCAATGAATTTGTTGTTCGTTGTAGGTATGGTTAGCCATGATGGTGTCTTTGCTGCCATCGGCATGAACGAATTCTAGGGTTAAAGGTTTACCAGGAGCAAACTGATCCAAATCTAAGAAGTTGATGGTATCATCTTCCTGGATTTTGTCATAATCTGCTTTGTCTGCAAAAGTAAGACCGAGCATTCCTTGTTTTTTAAGGTTGGTTTCGTGGATTCTGGCAAAAGATTTTACCAAAACTGCTTTCACCCCTAGGTGTCTAGGCTCCATAGCGGCGTGTTCTCTAGAAGATCCTTCGCCATAGTTCTCGTCACCCACCACAATAGAAGGTATTCCTGCTGCTTTGTATGCTCTGGCAGCTGCCGGAACTTCTACAAATTCGCCATTCAATTGGTTTTTCACTTTGTTGGTTTCCATGTTGAAGGCATTCACGGCACCGATCAACATATTGTTGGAGATGTTATCCAAGTGTCCTCTAAATCTTAACCAAGGACCAGCCATAGAAATATGGTCGGTAGTACATTTTCCAAATGATTTAATTAATAATTTGGCACCACTAATGTTTTTACCGTCCCAAGCTGGGAACTCTTCTAATAATTGTAATCTTTCAGATGTTGGATCAACCACCACCTGTACTCCAGAACCGTCAGCAGAAGGAGCTTGGTATCCGTTATCATCTACTGCGAAACCTTGTGTAGGTAATTCAACACCATTAGGTTCGGCTAATTTCACTTGTTCGCCAGCTTCGTTGGTAAGCGTATCGGTAATTGGGTTAAAGTCCAATCTACCAGAGATGGCCACGGCAGCCACCATTTCTGGAGAAGCTACAAAAGCGTGGGTATTTGGGTTACCATCGGCTCTTTTTGCAAAGTTTCTATTGAAAGAGTGGATGATGGAGTTTTTCTCTTGTTTGTCGGCACCTTCTCTGTCCCATTGCCCGATGCAAGGACCACAAGCGTTGGTAAAAATTCTAGCATTTTCGAATTTTCTGAAAGAATCTAAGAAACCGTCTCTTTCTGCAGTAAATTTTACTTGCTCAGAACCAGGGTTAATTCCTAAGATAGCTTTAGGTTTTACTCCTTTTGCCACTGCATCTTCTACGATGGAAGCAGCTCTGGAAAGATCTTCATAAGAAGAGTTGGTACAAGAACCAATTAATGCCCATTCTACATCCAAAGGCCAACCATTGGCTTCCGCTTTTGCTCTAAATTCTGCAACTGGAGTTGCCAAATCTGGAGTGAAAGGGCCATTAAGATGTGGCGTCAATTCGGAAAGGTTGATTTCGATTACTTGGTCAAAATATTGTTCTGGATTGGCATACACTTCGGCATCACCCGTTAGGTGTTCTGCAATTTTATCCGCAGCATCTACCACTTCTTGTCTTCCAGTAGCAGCAAGATATCTTCTCATAGAATCGTCGTATCCAAAAGTAGAAGTAGTAGCTCCTATTTCTGCACCCATGTTACAAATGGTTCCTTTACCAGTTGCGGAGATAGATTCGGCACCTTCGCCAAAATATTCTACGATGCAACCAGTTCCTCCTTTTACGGTAAGGATTCCAGCAACTTTTAGGATAATATCTTTAGCAGAAGTCCATCCGCTCATTTTTCCGGTTAATTTTACCCCGATAAGTTTAGGCATTTTAAGTTCCCAAGCCATACCAGCCATAACATCTACGGCATCGGCACCTCCAACTCCAATAGCCACCATACCTAAACCACCTGCGTTTACGGTGTGAGAGTCGGTACCAATCATCATTCCACCTGGGAAAGCATAGTTTTCTAAAACAACTTGGTGTATAATTCCAGCGCCTGGTTTCCAGAAACCAATTCCGTATTTGTCGCAAACGGAACTCAAGAAATTAAATACTTCGGAGTTTTTGTTGATGCCTTCTTGTAAATCTTTATCTGCACCTACTTTCGCTTGGATAAGGTGATCGGCATGTGCTGTTGAAGGAACGGCAACTTTGGATTTTCCGGCTTGCATAAATTGTAAAAGTGCCATTTGTGCAGTTGCATCTTGCATGGCAACTCTGTCTGGTGCAAAATCTACATAAGATTTTCCTCTTTCATGTGCTTGGGTAGCATTTCCTTCCCAAAGGTGAGTATAGAGAATTTTTTCTGCAAGTGTAAGCGGTTTCCCCACAACTTGTCTTGCAGCTGCAATTCTTTCTGGGTATCTTTCGTACACTTTTTTAATCATATCAAGATCAAAAATCATATCGGTAAGGTTTTAAATTATCAATTAAATAATAGTATCGTTTTTAGAATTGTCAAATTTACGAAATTTTTAATTTTTTTTATGATGAAAATCATTTAGAATGAATATAAATAAATTAGAAATAATTCATCATTAACCAAAGGAAGCAGGTATTCCTTTGGTTTTTTCTAATATTTTACCATAGCTATTTTGCTTTTATAGTGGAATTATTTTTTTAGTGCTTGAAGTAAATACTCCAAACCATTTAATTTAATTTCGTATAAGGTATGCAATTGCATGCCGAGCCTTCCAGGTGGGAAACCTCCTTTTCTTAAAAACCATTCTAGATAAGATACGGGTAAGTTGGCTAATGTTGTTCCTTTGTATTTGCCAAAAGGCATTTTTGAAAGGGTGATTTCTTCAAGAATTTTAGGATCCAATGTTTTAATATTTTAGTGTTTTGTTCTCTCTATCTTTTGAACATCATTTTGAGAAGGGACTAAATAGAATTTCCGGGTGTTATACTTCAAAATCTTCCGATGGATTTTTGTTTTCATCCCAATATTGGTTGGTTTGTGGATTGGAAGAAAATTCATTTTGATAAACCTGAATTAAGAGCAAAGTAATTGAAACTAAAATAGGACCAAAAACCAAGCCCATAAATCCAAAAATTTCTAAACCTAAAATAATGCCGAATACGGTATTGAGAGGATGTATGTCGTCTAATTTTTTGAGCAATGTAAAACGAAGAACATTGTCTGTAAGTCCTACGATACAAATACAGTATAGAATAATCCAAATGCCGTTGTTGTCTCCCAAGGCCATCATGTAAATGCCAAGAGGAACATATACAATGGCAGCGCCCACAATTGGAATCATAGAGGTAATAAATGTAAGAGCGAATAACAACATGGGACTTGGAGCTCCAAAAATAAAATAACCAATTAGTGCAACAATGGCTTGCCCCAACGCAACTACGGGGATCCCAACCGCATTGGCGGTAACCATACTGTTGATTTTGTTTCCAATTAACTTTACATTGGTTTTTTTTAGCGGAGCTATTAAAATTAAAGTACTTTCGAACTTCCTAGCGTTGGTGAGCATAAAGTACAAGATGAAATACATGGAAAAGACCACTGTAAGGGTGTTGAGTGTGCCACTTACCAAGGAAGTGGACTGCTTGGTAATCCAACTTTGAAGTTGGGACATGGTATCTTTGTTGAGTAAATCGATGTTAAATTCTTTAAGTAAATATTCTTGAATTTTTTCTAAAAAAATGGTGAAATTATCAATGTAGAGTTGAACATTTTCTACTTTATCTATTATCGTTTCAATAAGGAAGTAGGCGGGTAAAATGAGTATGATTCCTGAAACTAGAAATATAAACGATGCAGCCAGCCAGCTTTTCCATTTCCTATTTTCTATAAGATAAAAGTTGAGCTTTCTACAAAGAATGTACAGGGTAAGTGCGCCCAAAAGAGATGGTAAAAACAAGGCTAAATGCCAAAGGATGAGTATGGATAAAAACAGAATTACAGCCAATAAAAATATTTGTTTAATCACTGTTCCTTTAATAAAATCTTGTGTGTTGGGCATAATTTAGGTTTAAGAATCAATTCAAATATATTAAAAAAACAACATCTATAGAATGTTGTTTTTAGAATTTATTAATCAAAATTTTGGAGTTCTACTAATTTTCTGTACACGCCACTGTGTTCCATAAGTTCGTTGTGGGTGCCTTGTTCTACAATTTGTCCTCTTTCCATAACGACAATTAAATCTGCTTTTTGTATGGTGGAAAGACGGTGTGCTATAACCAATGAGGTTCTGTTTTCCATCATTTTTTCTAAAGCTTCCTGAACGGCTCTTTCACTTTCGGTATCTAGGGCAGAGGTTGCTTCATCCAATATCATGATTGGTGGGTTTTTTAAAACAGCCCTAGCGATGGAAACTCTCTGTTTTTGTCCACCAGAAAGTTTACCACCATCATCGCCAATATTGGTTTGGTAGCCTTGTGGTAGTTGGGTGATGAATTGATCGGCATTGGCAATTTTTGCGGCTTCTTGCACTTCTTCCAAAGAAGCTTCTGGCTTGCCCATTAATATATTATGAAAAACGGTGTCGTTAAATAATACAGATTCTTGGGTTACCATTCCTAAAAGGTGATGATAGTCTTTGAGTTTTAAATTTTTGATGTTCATACCATCAATGAATATTTCGCCCTCGGAGACATCGTAAAATCGAGCCATTAGATTGGCAATGGTTGTTTTTCCGGAGCCGGATTGTCCGACCAAGGCAACAGTTTTCCCTTTAGGAATGGTCAGTGAAAAATTCTTGAGAATAACATTGTCTCTATCGTAATAAAAACCGATATTTTTAAATTCAATTTGATGATTTAAAGTAGAAATTGCCACCGGATTTTCAATTTCTTCCACTTTTAGATCGTAGTCCAAAACTTCGGAAACCCTTTCCAAACTTGCCATTCCTCCTTGTATGGCGGATACGGCGGAAGATAATTTTTTAGCAGGATCCAAAATTTGGAAAAACATACCGATAAATACTAAGAAGGTTTCGGGTTCCATCGTGTGTTCTTGTAAGATTTGTTTTCCTGCAAACCAAGTAATCATCAAAATGGTAACAGAACCCAAAAATTCGCTGGAAGGTGATGCCAATTCTCTTCTACGGCTCATGCCAATGGCAAATTCTTGCCAATTGTCTGTCGTTGTATTGAAGCGGTTTTTCAGAATTTTATCAGCAGAAAAAATCTTGATCACTTTAGACGATTTTAGCGTTTCGTCCACCAATGAAAATAAATTACTTAATTCTGCTTGAGCGTAATGAGCTTGCTTTTTCAAAGATTTGCCCACCCAGGAAATGATAACGCCCATGACAGGAAAAACCAATAACGAGAAAAGAGTAAGATTGGGAGAGAGTAAAAACAATGCAACTAGGGAAGTAATAATCATAAATGGCGCATTGATGATGTCCACCAAGCTACCCATAATTCCTGCTTCTACAGCGCCAATGTCATTGGAAATTCTGGACATCATATCGCCTTTTCTTTGTTCTGTAAAAAAGGAAACCGGTAGTTTTAGAAACTTATCGTACATCGCCGTTCTTAAATCTTTGGTAATTCCCACTCTATAATTCACCAAAAGATAAGCACCAAGGTATCTGAAAATATTTCGAAGTAAAAAAGCAACCGCAGTTACTGTACATAATACAGCAAGGACACTTACGGCACCATATTGTTCTATATTGATTTGAATTTTATAATATCCTAAATCCTTGATGTAGTGGAAATAATCGCCCCATTTTCCGTTCCATTCTGGGGTTATGGAAGTGTCAATTTTTTCAACCGTTCCGAACATCAATCCTAAAATTGGGAGCATTGTTCCTACAGAGAAGATATTAAGTAAGGAATAAAGCAAATTGAAAAACATGCTACTCCAAAGGAATTTTTGATGGGGTTTAGCAAAATATAAGATTCGTTGCGTGGGCTTCATGGATTTTTATTAATGGACAAAAATAAAGTTTTTTCTTGTAGTATTTCGTTTTTGAAGATGAATCGGACTAAATTAAATGTAAAAAGCAGTTTCTCAAAAGAAAAACTGCTTACACTCAAAAAAAAAATCGTTGTTGGTCTATCGTAGTCTGTCCACAGATTTTACGAGCTTCTCGTCCCTACGAATATAAAAATTCGCAATAAACAATCCCAAGATTGCCAAGATGGGGAAAACAAGCTCAATACCCTTCTCAGGAAAAGAAATTCCTCCGGATAAATTGAGCATCCAATACGACAATAGTCCTATCAACAAAGCGTTTATAGCGATACTGAAAGTGTTCAGTAATACTTGTCTTTTACGAGTTTTATAATTAAAAATACTAAAAGAACCCAACAGGATAAGTACAATAGCAAGGCTTTTGACCATTGGGAAACCTTCGGTGATTACCACATCATCTGAGGTGATAAAAAGTGCGACAGCACAAAGTACGGCAAGCAACATCCAGATGGTTTGAATTCTTTGTAACATTTTTCTTTTAAAATCCCAGCAAAAATAATAAAATTTTGTGTTTTTCAAAAATTAATGTAGATTTGCATCATAATTATTTCATTGGAAAGATTGAAGTCGCCTGACTATCATAATCTTAATCATTCTAAAAAAGTACGATACGCACACTAAAAATTTATGTATAACATTGAAACCTTAAGGTCCAAAACCGATTCGGAAGTGACCTCTATTCTAAAGGGTTTGGGTTTGAAAGTGGCCAGAAATGCAGACGATAACGATAAAGTTTTTGCAATTCTTGATTACCAAGCTTCTAATCCTAAAGTGGTTAAAGACTACTACAATGCCCATGAAACGCCAATGGTTGAAGAAAAACCGAAACCAGAAGCCAAACCAAGGGTAAAAAGAACGAAAACGGCAGCTCCAAAAACGAAAATTTCGGAAGAGGCTAACGAAGAAATAGCCCCATTGCCAATGGAAGAAAAACCAACTGAAGTTGTAGTGATGGCAGAGAGTAGCCAGAATGGAGAACAAACATCTGAGAAACCTGAAACCAAAAATACACTAAAAAAGAAAAGACAAAGGCTTTCTCCACCTAAAGAAACTGCAGAACAAAATGTAGCAACTGCTACAGAAAATACTGTTACAAACACGGAAAACATCCTGCCCTCCAAAGAGGATTCCACTACGGAAACAAGTCTTCCAACGCCACTTCCAAAGCATACGCAACAAAAAAAGAATCAACGCAATTCTTCTCAACAAAACAATAACAAAAATTCCAATCCAAATCAGAATTCTTCTGAACAGAAAATAGTAGAAGCTGAACCTAAAAAAGAATTTAACTTTGATGGAATGGTGACCATAGAAGGAGTTTTGGAAATATTGCCAGACAATTATGGCTTTCTTCGCTCACCGGATTTTTCTTATATTTCTTCACCAGACGATGTATATGTATCCACCAACCAGATTCGAAGTTATGGTTTAAAAACAGGAGATACTGTAAAAGGAATTGTCCGCTTGCCTAAAGAAGGCGAGAAATATTTCTCCTTGTTAAGGGCTACTGAAGTGAATGGTAGAGATTTATTATTCATTAAAGATAGAGTATCCTTTGAACATCTTACCCCTCTTTTTCCACAAGAAAAATTCAATTTAGCAGCAAAAGGATCCACGGTATCCACAAGAATAGTCGATTTGTTTGCGCCTATTGGTAAAGGACAAAGAGCAATGATTGTGGCTCAGCCCAAAACCGGTAAAACAATGTTGCTAAAGGATATAGCCAATGCCATATCTGCCAATCATCCAGAAGCCTATATGATGGTTTTATTAATTGATGAAAGACCGGAAGAGGTTACGGATATGGAGCGAAGTGTGAACGCGGAGGTCATTGCCTCAACTTTTGACGAAGCAGCGGAAAAGCATGTGAAAGTAGCTAATTTGGTTTTAGCAAAAGCACAAAGAATGGTGGAATGTGGCCATGATGTTGTGATTTTGTTGGACTCCATCACCCGTTTGGCGAGAGCTTATAATACGGTAACTCCAGCGTCCGGGAAAATTCTTTCGGGTGGGGTAGATGCCAATGCATTGCATAAGCCTAAAAGATTTTTTGGTGCGGCTAGAAAAATTGAAGGTGGAGGTTCTTTAACCATCATAGCCACTGCGCTTATTGATACTGGGTCTAAAATGGATGAAGTGATCTTCGAAGAATTTAAAGGAACCGGAAATATGGAATTGCAATTGGATAGGAAAATTGCCAATAAGAGAATTTATCCGGCGATAGACCTAGTAGCTTCTAGTACACGAAGAGATGACTTGCTACACGAAGATTCCACACAGCACAGAATGTGGATTCTAAGAAAATATTTAGCCGACATGAACCCGTTAGAAGCGATGGAATTTGTGGAGAAAAACATAAAAACATCGCTTAATAATGAAGAGTTTTTGATGAGCATGAATCGATAAACGATTCCCATAAACATGAAAAGGTTGCCCTCAAAGGCAACCCTTTTTTATGGTATGAAATCGGTATTTTGTTATTGAATGGAAGCTAAGGTAAGCAAGACAAAACTCTCCTTTTCCGCATATAGTGCATGTGGGATGTTGGGCTGCAAACTTATCATTTGCCCTTTGGTTAGTAAAAGTTGCTTTTCCTCGATTGAAAATTGAACTTCGCCCTCCAATACTTGTACGCTAATTTGAGCTTGTGCGGTATGCTTTTTTAGTTCAGCATTTTTATGCAATCCTATTAAGACTATTTTCATTAAATCTGATTTGAAAATAGTAATTGAATTTTTTTCTCCTTCTTGCCAAGTTTTTTCGGATTTTATTTGTGCGATGAATTGGGGTAAATTCATCTCCACCAAATGGTCATTCAATATCCGATGTCCATCAGGTCTTAAAGGAGTTGCATCATTGGATTTTGTTTCCATATTTTCTTTTTTAAAGTCCGTGATTTCTGAGTTTCTCAATTAATGCAGATGAAAAATCATCATTATACACACCATATCCGTTCACCAAAATACCTTTGGCTTGATGCTTGGTAGAAGAAATTGCATACACAATGGCTTCGTCATCTGGATCTGTATTCCCATCAAAACGAAAAACGGCATCAATTTCGAACTCATCTGCCAATAGTTGATGTTCATTTTTATGACAAACCATACAATCTTCTTTTAGGTTAAAATCCAAGGTGTAGCCTTCTTTTCGAAGTGCATTGATGGTTTCTGATAATGTTCCGTAGTTGGTTTCCATATTTTATAGATTTAGTGAATATAAAGGTACGAAAAATTTCAAAAGCTAATCCATTAGAAATGCCAAGCCATGAGTAACGGGATCGCAAAGATCTAGAATTCTTTTTTCTTTAAATATTTTTTCCACCAATGCTCTTGCTACTTTATAGTCGTTGTGAATGGGGCAAGGATGGGTTTCTGAACATTTGCTTAGACCAAGTCCGCATTCTTTGAAAATGGTTTTGCCTTCTATCGTTTCAACCACATTGTATATGGGTTGTTCTCTTTGTGCTTCGGTTAGGAAAAAACCGCCACTGGGACCTTTTACACTGTTGATGATTTTATGTTTCACCAGGTTTTGTAAAGTTTTCCCAACGGTATGTTCTGAGGCATTTATTTGTTCAGCCACTTCTTTAATGCCAGTTTTTTCGCCTTCTGCACTTTTTCCAGAAAGATAGATTACCGCTTTTATGGCTGTTTTGCAAGTTAAACTCAACATGTTAATATCCTAAAAATTCTTGACCTTCTGGGGATATTTTTGAAGAATCCCAAGCAGGCTCGAAAGTTAAATCTACTTGAATACTCCACTCTGGGAACGCCGATTGTAAAGAGTCGGTAACATTACTTACAATGCTATCGCCCATGGGGCAAAATTGTGAGGTAAGTGTCATCAGGGTATTCAATTTTTTTTCTTCTTCAATAAATTCTATTTGATAGATCAGTCCTAAATCGACCACATTAAGTCCAATTTCGGGATCGTCAACAAAATATAATCCTTTGAGTGCTAATTCGCATTTGCTTGCGTCGTTTGTTTCTACTGTCATTTTTTTTGTGGTTTATGTAAAAATACAATCATTACATTTATTGTATAGAAGGTTGCCGACAGCACCAATAGTGCGGCTCCTCCCTTTGTTGCAAGATCATTACTGAATATAATTCCTAAAGCATAAGTGATGAATCCTGTGATATAAGAAACCAAAGAGGTGTAATATAAAGAATCACTAAATAAATCTTTGGGTGGAGGGGTTTTCCCTTCATGGGCTTTTTTATGGTAGGCTTTATTCCAAATAATAAAAGGCAGTGTTTTGAAAGTCATCCCCATAATTATAGCGGTAATCCAACCGAAGAAAATGCAAAATCCGTAAAGGACCCCTAATTTAGCTTGATGCTTAGTGGAGGATAACATGATTAAAAATAGAATAATAAGAATGGGAACAAACATTTGCACAACGGAAATTAATGAAGTTTTCATTTGCAAATCTACATTTTTTCTGATGCGAACTTGATGTGCCTTATAGCAATACCGACCAAATAAGAAGATGGCTATTAATACGAAAACAATTGGGATGAATAACGCCGTTGCACCGAAATAGAGTTTTATCAGGATAAAAGATATCAAGCATAAATTTGTTAAAATATATACCCACCACAATGTCTGTTTGCTTTGGTATTTTGAAATTAAAAACATGGGGATAAGTCGGCTTCCAACGCCTAAAACCATCATTAGAAACCAACCAACAATGCCCATATGTGCGTGAATGGACAAGTACTGAACGGATTCTGATGGGAAAATGGGATAGTGAAAATTAAAAACCAAGAGCATTCCAAATACCGTAGTGCTTAGCAGCCAAAGGGTAGCTGTGGACATAAACCATGCGTGGATATTGGCTTTCTTGTTTTGTAAAACACTAAATAATACATTGAAAAGGAAAAGAAATAAACCTATGTTTATGGCAATTGCCCCTATTTGAGCCAGCCACCCGAAGTTAAATTCGTAAAAACTATAAATTAATAATGGAATTCCAATAGCTGTGCCTGCAAAGCTTCCATAAGCCAGTTTGGTACTAAATAATTTTCCTTCTATAAGTACGGGTAGCAGTTGGTGCGAGGCTCCTAAAATAATCATAGTGCCCCAACCTAATGCCATCATGTGTGTTAAGGATAATGTGTTGGGTGTAAAATAATGTTCTAATCCCAAATCCGAATGTAGGAATAGAAAAAGGGTGGCCAACAAAAATGTGAAGGCTGCATATAGATAAAAAGGAATCACTACTTTGTAAGAAGTAGTCTGTTGTAGTCCAGTGGTGCTTCCCGGAAACATATTTAGTCGTTTTGATGAAAAATCAGTAAATAGACTTCTCCTTCCTGAATTTCTTTAATTCGGTAGTCGAAGTTTCGTTCTTTTAACTCGGTTAATAAGAAAACCGGTATTCTTTTGTGGTGTACAAATAAAGCCTTCCCCACGGGTAGTGTTTCTAGATTTTCCAAAATGGTCATCATGGGCATCGGCATTTCTAGATGTCGTACATCAATTTCCACTGTATTATTTTTGTATTTATTCAACAGAATTCCCCAGTCACTGCTTTCTTCATTGGTGTCAGAATTTGAAAAAGCCGTGTTAATTTCTTTTCCAGAAGAGTAAAAATAAGTATCGATTTGATTGTCCGATACAACATCAACAAAAGATTGAAAACCTTGTTTCTCCAATAATTTAATTAAAGGTACAGGCTCGAAGGTATTGATGATTTGCAAAATTTCGTCTTTTTGAAGTTCTTTTATTTTTTGTTGAATTAATTTTAATGGGTCACTACCGCTTGCAAGCATGTCCCGAACATCAAACACTACAATTTTTTCTTTGGAAATATTTTTCAATATATCGGGTAATGGTTTTCGGTCTGTATTTTCTTCGGGTTCTATGGTTCTATCTACATCTACTTCAAAACCTAAAGGAGCCAATGCTTTAAAAAAATCTTCAGGTTGGCAACCCCCAATTTTAGAAGCCATAGCAATACTGGTTCTTCCGGCCATTAATTTTCTTAAAATAGGATTTCTTAGTTTTTTAAAATCTGGACTAATGGTAATAATGGTTTCTAGAGCATCTGGATGATGCTTAAGTAATGCGGCTATTTTGGTTTGTTCGTTGATGAGCATTGTCCTATACTTTAAATAGTGATTCAAATAATGTGAATGGATCTGATGGTACAAAAATGATTAGAAAAATCATCCTGCACAAAAAAATGCAGGATGAAAAGTAAATAAAATTTAGAATAATGTTTTTTCTAGTTCTATTGCTTTAGGAAACATAATGTTATTTTCCAAATGGATGTGAATAAACAAATCGCTTTCAAATTCTTCTAACATTTTGAACAATAAGGTGTAACTAGCACAAGCATCGCTAGGGATTGCATAATTGTTGCTTAGTCTTCTTATTTCTTCCATTGCTCTGCCTACACTGTCGTGTTCTTTTTCGGTTTCGTCGATTAGTGTTTCCAGTGCTTCTCTACCTTCCATTGGGTATGGGAGTTTGTTTTTTTGCGCATTAACAATTTCTTTTACTCTTGGGAAAAGGATGTTCTCTTCGTCCACCATGTGTTCTGTAAGTTCTGCATTTACATTCTCAACCAAGGTGTTTATGTCGTATAGTTCAGGATGCTGTCCACCATGTACTTGTGCTACCTTTTTCGCATAGGCAGTGATTTCTGGTAAATATTTTCTCACAAAATTATGATGGGTATTCACTACATAGTCGGCCAAGAAATCGATATTCCACTCCGTAAAGTTCATATTAGAATTGGTAACATTAGCAATGGGCTGATTTAATTCTCTTTCTACCATTTCTGCATCAATTCCTTTTTCGGCACAAACTTCTCGAACGGTTTTTTTACCACCACAACAAAAGTCGATGCCATATTTTTTGAATACCTCTGCTTTTCTGAGGTCTTTTGCTGCAATTTGTCCTATGGTTTCTTGTTGTTCCTCACCTCTAAGAGTCACTCGAATATCCCAGAATTGAGGTCCTTGCTCCAGATATTCCCAAGTGAAGATGTCTCCTCTTTCGCCCAGCAATTGGTAATAGACCGGTTTTGGATCATGGTCGTTATGTATAATGAAAGACTCCCCAGGTTTTAATTCATCAAAAGTGTTGAAAATAGTAGGATGTTTTAGTCTTGGCTCTAAAGAAGGTACATTCACTATTTTTTCACCTTCTTTTACTTTTGCGGAAACCAATGGTTTATCATTTTTCATAACTTTATTTTTTGTAACCAATACATCCCAGTTTTCTGGACCTTGTTCTAAATATTCCCAGGTAAAGATGTCTCCTCTCTCGCCCAATAATTGAAAGTACACCGGTTTAGGGTCGTGGTCGTTATGAATAATTAGTGATTCCCCCGGTTGGAGTTCATCAAATACCTGGAAAATAGTTGCATGTTTTAAGCTAGGTTCTATGGCAGGAACATTAATTAGTACTGCTTCCAATTCAGAACTAGCCAGATTGTTTAGATTTTTTGTTACACGAATGTCCCACCATTCAGGACCTTGTTGAAGGTATTCCCATGTGAAAATTTCTCCCCACATATCCAACATTTGGTAGTAAACAGGTTTTGGGTCGTGGTTGTTATGGATAATTAAACTTTCGCCATCTTGTAGATTGTTAAAAGTTTCAAATATGGTTTGATGTCTTAGTCTAGGTTCTATTTCTTGAACATGAATGATGATTTCGTCTGTTGTTTGCATAAGATGATTTTTTTTGAGTTAAACGATTGCTGATTCATTTTTACTTTGCAAAGATAAACAAAATTTCTATATAAAAGTATTGAAGTACTTTTTTACTTAATATTTTTTGATTTTTTTTGAAAGACATTGATTAAGTTAATTGTTAATGAGGAGCTTAAGGATGTTCAAACGATGCTTATGATGAATTTTTTTAGTTAAATTTTAATGTATTATGGATAAAAGGTGTAAAAATAAAATGCTTGTAATAGATTATTTATTAATTTTATCTATCTAATTGCATACTTATTTGTACTTTTGCAGGTACGACAGAATTGGTTCATGTTATTTAAATCAAAAAAAAGAAAAGCATATAAGTTTATAGAAGAAGGCGAAGGAACTCCCATTGTCTTGCTTCAGGGCTTAATGGGTGGGTTAAGTAATTTCACTCATCTCATAGACTATTTCTCTACTCGTGGTTATAAAGTATATTTTCCGGAACTCCCAATATATGATTTGCCTATTCTCAATACAAATCTATCTAGTTTAGCCAAGCATGTTGCGAGTTTTTTGGAAGACGAAGTGAAAGAACCTGCAATAATTGTAGGAAACTCTATGGGCGGACATATTGGGTTAATTCTCACATTGTCTCGACCAGAATTAGTAAGTAAATTGGTCTTAACAGGAAGTTCGGGGCTTTATGAAAGGAGTTTTGGGGATAGTTTCCCTAGAAAAAACGATAGAGAATATATCCGAAAAAAAGCCCAAGAAGTTTTCTATAATCCTAAAGTGGCCACCGAAGAATTGGTAGATGAGGTGTTTTCTGTAGTTAACGACAGAGGAAAAGGAATAAAAACCGTTATGTTGGCAAGAAGTGCCATCAAACATAATATGGAAAAAGATTTGCATAAAATAGCAGTTCCTACCTGTATAATATGGGGCAAACAAGATAATGTTACCCCTCCGGAAGTGGCCATAGAAATGGATCGGCTCATCCCAAACTCCGAATTGCATTGGATAGACGAGTGTGGCCATGCTGCCATGATGGAAAAACCACAAGAATTTAATGAACTACTTTTTCAATTTGTTCAAAAATAAAAATAGTAAATACCTCTATGGAGGTATTTTTTTTTAAAAACTTAGTATTATGGTGATAAAAACGGTAGAATTTGTGAAAAGTTCAGAGAAATGGCAAAGTTGTCCGGAACCTAATCGACCCGAATATGCCTTTATTGGCCGATCCAATGTGGGTAAATCTTCGCTCATCAATGCGATGATGAACCGAAAAGATTTAGCCAAAACATCACAAACTCCTGGAAAAACACAGTTAATCAATCATTTTATCGTGAATGATGAATGGTTCTTAACCGATTTGCCAGGTTATGGCTACGCCAAAGTTTCTAAATCTCAAAGAAAAGATTTTGAAAAACTGATTACCAATTATATCCTGAATAGAAAAAATTTGGTCAACCTATTTGTATTGGTGGATAGCCGACATAGTCCTCAGAAAATTGATTTGGAATTTATGGAATGGTGTGGCGAAAGCGGGGTGCCTTTTTCCATCGTTTTTACCAAATCCGATAAACTGAAACCTGGTGCAATCACAAAAAATGTAGAAGCCTATCAAAACGAATTGTTGAAATCTTGGGAAGAACTGCCTCCGTGCTTTATTACCTCGGCAGAGAAAAAGGTAGGTGGCGATCAGATTCTGGAAATGATCGTGCAGACCAATATGGATTTGGTGAAAAATAAAGTGAAGTTCGACTAAATTAAACCGCAATGGATTGGGTTGTTAAATCTTTTTCAGAATTGTCAATTTTTGAATTGTATGCCATTCTAAAAGCAAGAGTCGATGTTTTTGTCGTAGAGCAAAACTGCCCATATCCGGATTTGGATGGATGGGATAACCAAACAATGCATATTTTTGCAGAGGATAATTATGGTATTATAGCGTATTGTAGGGTGTTTCCTCCTGAGATAAAATATAATGAAGCTTCTATTGGAAGAGTACTCACTACTCATGGTTATAGAAAGCAAGGATTTGGAAAAAAATTGCTTGCCCAAGCGATTGATGTAATTCAAAAGCGATATGAAGGTGCAAATATTAGAATTTCTGCACAAGACTATTTGTTGGCATTCTATCAATCATTCGGATTTGAAACCACTGGGCATCATTATTTAGAAGATAATATTCCTCATAGCGAGATGCTGAGAACCGTATAATATAAAAACCAAGGGAATTGCCTTGGTTTTGTATTTTTATTGTAACTCTATTGGATTGTTATTATTTTTAAGTTCTTCTTTTATTCTTTCCTCCATTCTTTTCCTCATATCGGTGGTATTGGCACCACTAACGCTTCCAGAACCATGAACAGTCATCATTCTCGTTCTGCCCTGGTCAAAGAAAGAAGCGGGATCTTTCTTGTATTTTTCCAATTGCTTTAGATAATCCACTCTCTTTACTTTAATGATATTACCCATATTTCTTAAAACTGGGAGATCACCAATTTTTTTGGTTTCTTTCAAAAGGAAGGCATAGTCACCTTTGCTGTCTTCAATTTTTATGATGAGACCAGGCAATCCATAAAATTTATAAGGGCCATCCATTACGGGGATATCTTGCGTAAACCAAGCGGTCCATTGTCTTCCTGCAAAATCCAATGTAGCCTTTTGTGTTTTGTAATCCCCAATTTTTGCCGTTTCGTTCAGTATTTTCCAATTCATTGGCCTGTCTTCGGTGTAAGTGTAGATATCTCGAGCAATACGATCTTTAAAATTCACTTTTTGATTGGTTAAATCTTTCTCGATAGAATAATTAATGTCGGATCTTAGATTTTCCATGGTGTTTCTATCCGGTCTAATGGTTCCGCTACTCTGAAAGGCAACTTGCATCACGGAATCTCTTTTTATTCTTTTTTCAGCATAAAAAATAGATTGATTTCCTTGGGTGTCCAAATAGGCTAATTCCGTTTTAATGTCATTTTTGTTGGTGGAATCTTTTCTCATGCTCACTTCATAGATAAATCTAGAATTCTGGGCATTGGTCACGATGCACAAACAGAAAGAGAAAATGGCAAATAATTGTTTCATATTTTGGGTGTTATTATATTCAATGTTGATGTGTAATCGCCCATCATTATTGGTGCTTATTTTCAAAGCATTTTGTGAATGGTGATTTCAAAATATCAATGTTTTGATGGCAAATTTACTCTAAAGTTAAAAACCATCAATCATAATAATAGTTAAAAGAAAAGCACAAATTTTTTTGTCTGTTATATTGTTTGTATTTTTGCAATCTAAAATCATTCTAAATAAAAATTGAAATGATAAAAGTTTCTGATACTGCAAAAATAAAAGCGGTACAACTAATGACCGAAGATGGATTTGACCCTCAACAAGATTATATCCGTGTGGGTGTAAAGAGTGGAGGTTGCAGCGGATTGGAATATGTACTGAAATTCGACAAAGAAAAAACCGATGCCGACCAATTGTTTGAAGACAATGGAGTAAAAATTTTGGTTGATAAAAAATCTATACTCTATCTCGCTGGGACTATTTTGGAATTCTCCGGAGGACTTAACGGGAAAGGTTTTATTTTCCAAAACCCCAATGCTTCAAGAACTTGTGGTTGTGGCGAAAGTTTTTCTTTATAAAAAATACTTGGGTCTTAACACCCTTTTATATGAAATAAAATTGCAAATTTCATTTTTACACCAATTAAATTTTAATTTCATTATTAATTTATGGCTAAATACACAGAAGACGACTTAAGGGTCGATCTGGAAAATAAACAATACGAAGCAGGCTTCTATACCGATATCGAGTACGAAGATTTCCCAACTGGACTTAATGAAGACATCGTACGCATGATTTCTCAAAAAAAGGAAGAACCGGAATGGATGACCGAGTGGAGGCTGGAATCTTTCAGAATATGGGAGAAAATGACAGAACCAAACTGGGCCAATGTGAAGTATGAAAAACCAGATTTTCAGGCAATAAAATATTATGCGGCTCCTAAAAAGAAACCTCAACTCAATAGTTTGGACGAGGTGGATCCCGAATTGTTAAAAACTTTTGAAAAACTTGGTATTAATATCGAAGAACAAAAGCGACTGACCAATGTAGCCGTTGATTTGGTTATTGACTCGGTTTCCGTGAAAACCACTTTTCAAGAAACACTAAAAGAAAAAGGAATTATCTTTTGCTCCATGTCCGAAGCAATTAAAGAATACCCAGACTTGGTGAAAAAATACATCGGTAAAGTTGTCCCAAGAGGGGATAATTTTTACGCAGCACTCAATTCGGCGGTGTTTTCGGATGGTAGTTTCTGTTACATTCCTAAAGGAGTGAAGTGTCCCATGGAACTTTCAACATATTTTAGAATTAATAAAGAAGGAACCGGTCAGTTTGAAAGAACCCTTTTGGTAGCCGATGAAGGTTCTTATGTCTCTTATCTGGAAGGTTGTACCGCTCCTTCCCGAGACGAAAACCAATTGCACGCTGCCGTTGTTGAACTTATTGCCATGGACGGTGCCGAAATAAAATATTCTACCGTGCAAAACTGGTATCCTGGCGACGCAGAAGGTAAAGGTGGAGTTTTCAATTTTGTAACCAAAAGAGGATTAGCAGAGAAAAATGCCAAAATCTCTTGGACTCAGGTAGAAACTGGCTCAGCTGTTACATGGAAATATCCTTCGTGTATCCTAAAAGGGGATAATGCGATTGGCGAATTTTATTCCATAGCAGTCACCAATAACCACCAATATGCCGATACAGGAACTAAAATGATTCATATCGGAAAAAACACCCGTTCTACCATTATTTCCAAAGGAATTTCTGCGGGTAAATCCAACAATTCATACCGTGGTTTGGTTAAGGTAATGCCTTCGGCTAAAGGTGCAAGAAACTTCTCGCAGTGCGATTCTCTCTTGATGGGGAATGACTGCGGCGCGCATACTTTTCCGTACATCGAAATAAAAGATCCAACCGCACAATTAGAACACGAAGCAACTACTTCTAAGATTGGTGAAGATCAGATTTTCTATTGCAACCAAAGAGGAATCAACACAGAGAAAGCCATTGCACTTATTGTAAACGGCTTTGGTAAAGAGGTTCTGAACAAGCTCCCTATGGAGTTTGCCATAGAAGCGCAAAAACTTTTAGAAATTTCTCTGGAAGGAAGTGTTGGTTAAGCCATGCATTTTGTATAGAGAAATCATCATTCAATTATAATTCAAACAGAAAAGTCAATATGTTAAAGATAAATAATTTACATGCCAAAATTGCAGATGGCGCAGAAATATTAAAAGGAATTAACCTAGAAATAAAACCTGGTGAAGTACACGCCATTATGGGTCCCAATGGTGCCGGGAAATCTACCCTTTCTTCCGTAATAGCAGGAAAGGAAGATTATGAAGTAACCGATGGAGAAATCCTTTTTGAAGATGGAGATATTGTGGAAGACGCACCTGAAGAAAGAGCACACAAAGGTATTTTCCTTTCTTTCCAATATCCTGTAGAAATACCAGGGGTTACGGTGACCAACTTTATCAAAGCAGCAATAAACGAAACCCGTAAAGCCAAAGGCGAAACTGAATTGCCTGCCAAAGATATGCTGGCTTTGGTGAGAAAGCATTCAGAAAAATTAGGAATTAAAAAAGACTTCTTGGGAAGATCCCTTAATGAAGGTTTCTCCGGAGGTGAGAAAAAAAGAAATGAAATTTTCCAAATGTTGATGTTGGATCCTAAATTGGCTATTTTGGACGAAACCGACTCTGGATTGGATATCGATGCGCTAAGAATTGTTGCAGATGGCGTGAATTCTTTTAAAAACGAAGGAAACGCAGTACTGCTCATCACTCATTACCAAAGATTATTAGACTATATTCAACCGGATTTTGTACATGTTTTGGCGGATGGAAAAATCATTAAAACAGGTGATAAAACCTTAGCATTGGAACTAGAAGAAAAAGGATACGACTGGTTGCTTTAATCCTTTAAGTAATCGTGTTTTAACCTTAATATTAATCTCAAATTACAAAATTTTATGTTATTTGAACAAATAAAAGAACAACATTCTTCTCTTTCCAACGAACAAAAGAATGCTTTGGATGCATTTCTGGCTCAAGGTTTCCCAACCAAAAAAGACGAAGAATATAAATATACTCATCTCAAAGAAATTACGGAAAAGTCTTATGCCTTCCAAGCAACGGAAAACCATCATATTTCTAAAAAACAATTGGATCTATTGCATTTGGGAGAAGATGATTTTGACTCAATCGTTTTTATCAATGGAATTGTACATCCAGAGTTATCCCATCTTTCCATAGAAAGTGCCAAAGTATTTACTTTAAAAAATGTATTGAATAACGAAGATTATTCGCCTTTTTTACAACAATATTTACATGGGCTTACTCCAAAAGACAATGCTCTTTGTCAGTTGAATAGAACTTTTGCTGATAATGGTTTTGTCTTGCATGTACCCAAAAATATGAAAATAGAAAAGCCTATTCATGTTTTTTATCTTTCGCAAAACCAAAGCGAAAATGTATTTTACAATCCGCATAACTTATTGGTTGTGGAAGATGGTGCAAGTGTAGAAATTATTGAAAGTCACCATAACTTCGACGATTCCTTCGTTTTCACCAATTCTGTTACCGAAATTTATGTTGGAAAAAATGCCAAAGCCGATTGGCATAAATTGCAAAATGACAGCAATACATCCTATTTAATAGACCATACCTTTGCACAGCAGGAAAGAGACTCTCTTGCTACTGTTAATACCTTTAGCTTTGGTGGGAAATTGGTGAGAAACAATTTGGATTTCATACACCAAGGAGAAAATATCAATTCCTTTATGAACGGTATTACCATTATTGGTGATGAGCAATTGGTAGATCATCATACGGCGGTACACCACAACCAGCCCCATTGTGAGTCTTACCAAAACTATAAAGGAATTTTTAAAGACAAAGCAAAAGGGGTTTTTAATGGGAAAGTTTTTGTTGATAAAATAGCCCAAAAAACCAATGCCTACCAGCAAAACAACAACATCTTGTTGAATGAAGGTGCTACCATTGATACCAAGCCTCAATTAGAAATCTTTGCTGATGATGTTAAGTGTTCCCATGGTTGTACCGTTGGACAGTTGAATGAAGATGCTATGTTCTACCTGAGAGCAAGAGGTATCTCCAAAAAAGAAGCTCAAGCGTTATTGCTGTATGCTTTTGCTAATGATACCATGCAGAATATAGATATAGAGCAATTGAAAACCAAAATATCTACCTTATTGGCGGAAAAACTGGAAGTGGACTTAAGTTTCTAATTTTCAAATGTTACCCATAAAAAAAACTCCGAAAATTTCGGAGTTTTTTAATTTTTGGTCTTATTAAAAACCAACTTCATTCGTTTCTTTTCCTCTTTGGAAAGTGAGCGTTTTTTGATTGCCTTTGTACGCTATATTCACTATGTTTATCTGTTTAGGATAAGCATTGAGTAAAATAGAGTTTTTGATTTTTAATGTTGCAATGTCACTAACCCCTTGGGCTTCAAAATAAACCCAAACAGACTCGCCATTGACTTGGCTCCCAGTAAAGGTTAAAGTTTTATGTGTTCCATTCACAGCTACAGCAAAGTTGTTGTTGACATATTTTTTCACTTCTGCTTCAAATCCTGCGGTATTAGGATTAATTTTAACGGTCTCCGCAATGTGAGAAGTATTCATTTTGGTTGTAAACCTCAGGGTTTTACTTCCTTCAACATAATCTACTTTGGTCATTGATGAAAAGAAGTCCAACGCAGTAAAACTTAATACGAACATCAACACCATTAAGACTCCTACATAAGTAAATTTTTTCATTTTATTCATTTTGTATTATTATGGTCAAATTTAATGCCAAATTAGAAATTAACATTAATAGCGTATTTATCGTAGAATGCTTGGATATGGGCAACGGCTTCGTCGGCAGTATCCACTATTCTGAAAAGATTGAGATCTTCTTCGCAGATTAGTTTGTTTTCTAACAAAGAATTTTTAAACCAATCCATTAGCCCAGACCAAAATGCAGTTCCTACAAGGATGATAGGAAAGCGGCCAATCTTCTTGGTTTGAATTAAAGTTAATGCCTCAGAAAGTTCATCCAATGTTCCAAAACCTCCTGGCATCACAATAAAACCTTGAGAATACTTTACAAACATTACCTTGCGAACAAAAAAATAATCGAAGTCCATAGAGTAGGCCTTGTCTATGTAGGGGTTGAAATGTTGTTCAAAAGGTAGTTCTATATTAAGACCAATGGATTTTCCTTGTCCTTTTTTGGCGCCTTTGTTTCCTGCTTCCATGATGCCTGGTCCTCCACCAGTAATTACGCCAAAGCCCAATTGCGTTATTTTTTCTGCAATATCTACTGCCATTTGGTAGTATGGATCTTCTTCCTTGAGTCGTGCAGAACCAAAGATGGACACACACGGGCCTATTTTAGCCAATTTTTCGTAGGCATCAACAAATTCTGCCATTACTTTAAAAATCATCCAAGAATCTTTGGTGATGGTTTCGTCCCAAGTTTTTTGTCTAAAACTATTTTGAAGTTTTTCGTCAATCTCAATATGTTGTGATGATTGTTTTTTGGTATTTCGTATTTTAGCCATATTTCTTTTATTTAAAGTGTTTTTCAGCCATTTCTATGGCTTCGGGTTTTCCCACATCTATTAAATGGGCTTCATGGTAGTATCCGTGGATGTGCTCGGTAAGCATTAGATCTAGATATTCCTCCATTATTGAGAATTTCCCAGTCCTTTTAATTTTTTTAAAAATTTCTGGATGTACACAATGAACGCCGCTAAAGGCCAATGCCCTGAATCCTTTGTTGTGTTCTGCCAACCTTTGCTCGCCAGTTTCTACATTTAACCAACCTCTTAAAATCATTTCGTCATTAAATAGTAATTTCCTAGAACTCAAACGATCCGAAACCGCCAAGGTTGCATAATCTTGTTTTTGTTTGTGATATCGAACCAAATTATTTAAGTTCAAATCGGTTAATATGTCGGCATTAATGATAAGAAAATCTTCTTCATGATCTAAAAATTGACGAGCAAATACCAAACCACCACCAGTTTCTAACAAATCTTTTTCAATGGAAATTTCGATTTTAGCACCAAAATTTTTATTAATTTTTAAAAAATCAATGATTTGTTCTCCAAAATGGTGAACATTAATCACGAAATCCTGTATGCCATAGGATTGTAAATAACGAATGTTCCGCTCCAATAGGCTAACGCCATTTACCAAAGCCAAAGCTTTAGGATGTGCGTCTGTAAATGGTCGTAACCTAGTGCCTTTTCCTGCAGCAAATATCATGGCTTTCATACGGTAGCAGTATTCAGTTGTGGTTGTTCGTCATGCATGATTTGTACGGATACACTCGGGTATTTTTGTTGAATGAATTGAGCAATTTTTTCTGCAGAATATACAGAACGGTGTTGCCCCCCAGTACAACCGAAATTTATTTGTAGATTTTCAAATTTCCGTGCGAGGTAATCATCAATGGAAATACTGACCAATTGCTCAACAAGCTGAATGAACTTAGGCATTTCTGTTTGTTGTTCCAAATAGTCTATCACCCCTTGGTCTTTTCCGGTTTGTGATTTATACTCTTCTATTCTGCCCGGATTTAGTATGCCTCTGCAATCAAAGCAAAAGCCACCACCATTTCCTGAATTGTCTTGTGGGTAGCCTTTCTTTTTGTAAGAAAAACTGTGGATATCGATATGTAAAATAGAATTCATTTTTGTCAATTGATTAATAATTTGTTGTATTGATTTTATCTAAAGCAATAGGATCTAATTTTTGAATAATTTGTAAAAGTTCTGAATATTTTTGTATTTCTGGCCATTCTTTGGCAAAATCACAAAGGTTTTTTATTCCTTTTGGAATGCTCTCTAAAAAATGTTTTTTCCTTTGTATCAAACCTCTAAATCCGTAGGCACCCAGTACTTGCATGTATCGAATGAGTTGGATATAAGGTAAGGATAAACGGAGTTGCGCTTGGTCTTCAGGATTAAATTTTTGAATGTAATATTCCAACATTTCAAGTTTAAATTCGCTACTGAAATTGGCTTTCGCTTGAAATAAAAAGGACACCACATCATACATTAATGGTCCATGCATAGCACTTTGATAGTCTATGAAACCCACTTGGTCATCCGCATTAACCATAATGTTTCTCGACTGAAAATCTCGAATCATTAGTCCTTTGGGCTCTACTGTTTCAATCTTTTGAGCGATGGATTCAAATTCTAAGAGTAAGGAAGTTTTATGATAAGGGATTTCGAGAACATCCACAAACATGAATTTAAAATAATTCAAATCATGGATGATGGGCAATCGGTCATAGGCGCTATACTCAAAAGTTTTGGAATAATCGATCTTTTCTTTTGTTTGTGACTGCAAATGGTATAATTTGTCCAATACCTGTGTTACCAATCCCTTCACTCGAAGGCTTGTCCCTTCTTCACCAATAATTTCCGATAAAGTTTTGTCCCCCAAATAGGTTTGAATATAGGTTTTTCTATTTTCGGAAATGGCAATTATTGCTGGAGTGTTGAGCGACAGCTCTTGAAAAATGGTAGAAAAATAAAAGAACGATTCATTTTCTCTACTATTTTCGTTGACTGTAACAATGTATTTTTCTGAGTTGCTTTGCAGGATATAATTTTTTCTGGCAGATCCACTTGCAGCCAATTCAATACATTGGGTGATGGGTGTAGCAAGATTTTGCTCAGAAAAACGGATAATATCTTTTTTTTGCATAAGGAGGTACTGAACTAAAGAATAGAGAATGGTCTATTTTTATAGGGCTAAAATACTAAAATATTATTCAAGACTCAAAATTGTTATATTTGCACTACGATGTTTAAAGATTTCAAACCGGTATTGAGTATATTAGTTCGTTTTCTCGCCATTTATTTAGCGATGATTTTTTTATATCAACTATACCTCAATTTTTACGAAAACCAATTGGTGGATCCCATTACTTATGCCACAGCTTGGGCGGTGGATGAGTTTCAGAAAATTTTGGGTTATCAGTCGGTGCTGCATGATTTGCCAGGTTGGCATTCAATTCTGTTTTTGTTGGATGGGCAATCCACCACCCGCATAGTGGAAGGTTGTAATGCAGTGTCTGTAATTATTCTTTTTATTGCTTTTGTTTTGGCATTTTATCAAGGGAAAAAAACATTTGTTTTTTTGCTCATCAGCGTTTTGATGATTCTTGCTGTTAATGTATTTCGTATTGCTGGACTTAATATTATATATAAAGATTGGCCACAGTATATTAAAATTGGCCACGATTATGTTTTTCCAGCGATTATTTACGGGTTGGTTGTTCTTTTATGGTTGATTTGGATTAAATTTTTTGCACTAAAAAATGAAAATTCTTAGTATTTTAGGCGTGGTAATAGGAGTCTTGGGACTCATTGGGATAAGGGTAGTAGAAGATAGGATTTTTTATGACCCTTTTCTGAATTATTTTCACGAATCCAATGCCAATACAGAATTTCCTGCGTTTTCTTGGTTTCAATTGATACTAAGTCATTTGGGTCGGTTTGTATTGAACCTCCTTTTCTCACTCGTAATTGTGCAGTCGTTGTTCCGTAATATTCAATGGACTTTACAAGCATTAATAATGATTGTATTGGTTTTTGTCATTACTTTACCGGTCTATTTAGTTTGTGTATATCACCAATTCGAAATAGGCTATTTGTTTTCTTTTTATGTTCGAAGATTGGTCATTCAGCCTTTAATCGTCTTGCTTATAGTTCCAATGTTTTATTATAGAAGACAAAAGCAAATGGGCTAATGTTTTTCGTTGAACTCTTGTGTTGGTTGTTCCACGAACATTTCATGCATCAACTTACTTACTTCATCAGCTTTTAATGGATTGTCGATAATGTATTTGGCAAAACGATTGGTGATTTTCTGAATCATTTTATCCGAAAGAGCCATATCTTCAACCTCAATATATCGATGTTTTTTATGGATATTGTGCATTTCATGCTCCTCCATTTTTTTTAACACCGTTTTGAAATGATTGATTTTTGGAGCCATTTTCCTTTTCTTCTCCCAATCCGAAAAGTCTTTTGTCATGACTTTAATAATGGCTTCAGCTTTAGGGATTTCTTTTTGCCTTTGTAGGATGGTGTCGTTTATTTTTTGCGAAAGCATATCCACATCCACCAATTCTATTTTCTCTTTTTCACCAATTATTTTATCCACATTATTCGGAATGGAAAGGTCTATTACCAACATTTCTTTGTCCTCAGGAATGTGATCATGGGTAACAATAGGTTTGTTGGCACCAGTGGCAACGATTAAAATATCGGTCGTGCTAAGTTCTTCTTTAAAAGATTCATAAGGGACATGAGGAATACTGAATTTCTCTGCGATTTTCTCAGCAAATTCCAAAGTTCGGTTCATAACTTTCACCTTGGGTTTGTGAATGTGTTTCACCAAATTTTCTACCGTATTCTGACCAATTTCACCTACGCCTAGAAGTAAAATGTTTTTATCCGAAAGCTGCTTGTTGGAGTTCAGTATAAAGTGTACTGCAGCATAGGAAACCGAAGCAGCACCATTGGAGATAGAGGTTTCGGTTTTTACTTTTTTAGAAATTTGTATGGCGGAATTAATCACTCTTTCCATATAAGGATTGGGATTTTTTCTCTCCTTTTTAAATCTAGCGTAGGCTTTCTTTATTTGGCCAATAATCTCAAAATCGCCAAGGATTTGACTTTCTAAACCAGCCGAAACACGAAATAAATGCTTGAGTGCATCTTCTCTTTGGTAAATATTTACATATTGAATGAACTCTGACAAAGGTACGCCAATGGTTTGGCAATACTCTTCCGCAATCAATAAATAATTGTTGGTGGTTGTATAAATCTCGGTTCGGTTGCAGGTGGATACCACAAATGCATCACCTAGAGATTTGTCGTGTATGCTTTGTACAAAATGCTTTACATTCTCATCAAAAAACGCAAATTTACCACGAATTGCAGCATCGGCTTTCTCATAGCTGATGGAAAGTACGGCAAATTTTGAAGTCTGATGTATGAAATTTTCTTGTGGCATAAACGGTTGCAAATTTACAATAATAAAATGAATATGCCCTAACAATGAGGCTGATGCAAATCAGATAAAATAATCGTGAAAAACTGGCGTTATTTTATGTTAAATTTAGATAATTGTTGAAAAAAAACATGAAAATTTAATAAAAATTTAACCAAAATTTTGTTTTTCAAATTTTTAGAATGATTCTAAATTTATATCTTTGTACACTTAAAACAGTAAGAAAATATGGGTCTATTTGATATGTTCACGCAAGAAATTGCGATTGACTTAGGAACTGCCAATACATTAATTATACATAACAACAAAATTGTTGTCGATCAACCTTCTATTGTAGCCATCGAAAGAATGTCGGGAAAGCCGATTGCAGTAGGGGAGCAAGCAAAACACATGCAAGGTAAAACACACGAAGATATTCGTACAATTCGTCCTTTGAAGGATGGTGTTATTGCCGATTTCCAAGCTTCCGAGCACATGATAAAGGAGTTTATTAAAAAAATTCCTGGAATCAAAGGTAAGTTAATTCAGCCTGCGCTTAGAATTGTTATTTGTATTCCTTCCGGAATTACAGAAGTGGAAAAAAGAGCGGTAAGAGACTCTGCACAAAAAGTAAATGCCAAAGAAGTTCGTTTGATTTACGAACCAATGGCAGCAGCAATTGGTGTTGGAATTGATGTACAAAAACCCGAAGGTAACATGATTATTGACATAGGTGGTGGTACTACCGAAATTGCAGTAATTGCCTTAGGAGGGATTGTATGTGACAAATCGGTGAAAATTGCCGGAGATGTATTCACAGGAGATATTGCATATTATTTAAGAACGCATCATAATTTATACATCGGTGAAAGAACCGCAGAAAGAATTAAAATTGAAATTGGGTCTGCGGTAGAGGAGCTGGATGTGCCAATTGATGATATACCAGTGCAAGGTAGGGACTTGATTACTGGAAAGCCTAAAGAAATCATGGTAAATTATAGAGAGGTGGCCAAAGCCTTGGATAAATCGATCATCAGAATTGAAGATGCAGTGATGGAAACGCTTTCCCTTACGCCACCGGAATTGGCTGCGGATATCTACAAAACCGGAATTTACCTTGCTGGAGGTGGTGCGTTACTCAGAGGGTTGGCGGATAGAATCCATCGCAAAACCGGATTGCCTGTTTTTGTAGCCGAAGATCCACTAAGAGCTGTGGTGAGAGGGACAGGAATTGCTTTGAAAAATATGGATAAATTCAATTTCTTGATTAAATAATTCATCATAAAATAAAAGAAGTGATATTGTGGGATTTTTGTTGAGGGTGTTTTCCAAGAACAGTTTCTTCATGTTCTTTCTGTGTTTACAGTTGGTTGCTATTGTACTCATCTTTAGTCGAAACAATATGCAACAGTCTTGGCTTGCGGCACAAACTGCCGCATTCAATTCTTGGATTTCTGGTTATATCGATCAAGGAACTTCTTACCTGAAATTAAAACAGGTAAATGAAGAGCTTGTGGCGCAGAATAAAAAACTGATGATGGAATTGTATGGCAAACAATCCGGAGAAAAACCCAACTTTAGAAAAGTACATGATACCCTAGGTGGTGGACAAATATATACTTTTGTGGATGGAGATGTAATTTTCAATAGTATTAATAGAAGGGATAATTATTTCACCATCAATCGAGGACACAAACAAGGAGTTTTTCCTAAAATGGGCGTTATTGCTCCCAATGGTATTGCTGGAATTGTTGTCAATACAACAGACCATTATGCTTTAGTACAATCGGTGCTGAGTGTACATAAAATAAAAATTTCAGCAGCTCTTAAAAATTCAGGTTATTTTGGAACTCTATCATGGGATGGTGAGGATTCTAGAATAATGCGTCTGGCCGACATCCCGAAGTATGTACCTTTAAGAGTGGGCGATACCATCGTAACAGCAGGGAAATCTGCGATTTTCCCTATGGGTGTTCCTGTGGGTAAAATTGCTGGCTACCAGGTGGATAGCAAAACCGGATTTTGGGATATAAGTGTGGAACTTAGCGAGAAAATGGGGCAGTTATCCAAAGTGTTTGTGGTTAAAAACTTGAGAAAAGCAGAGGTTCAAAAAATTAGTGACACACTGAATGCTCAGATAAAAAAAGATAAAGAATTACCATGATAACCAAAAGTCTATTCACCGATGTTGTATTAATTGCTTTGCTCATTGCTTTGCAAATTTTTGTACTGAATAGAATTGTTATTTTGGGCAAATATACGCCGGTAGTCTATCCTATTTTCGTTATGTTTTATCCTTTTTTTAGAAATAGATTTCAGTTTTTAGCCATCAGTTTTTTACTTGGTTTAGGGATCGATGCTTTTTTGGGAACATGGGGAATCAACGCGTTTGCTACCGCTACGATAGCCTATTTCAGAACCATGATTTTTAGATCGTCCACAGAAACTTCCACCGATTTTTTTTCCTTTAACTCCCTTATGTGGTCTCAGTTTATCGGGTATATTTTCACCAGTATTTGGATTCATCAATTTTTTGTTCAATACCTAGAATTTTTTAAATTTAACTTCAAAATTTTAGAAATTTTACTCAACATTAGTATTACAGCAATTATTTCTTTTATATTTATATTGTTGTATGCCCTCATGTTCAGAATTAAACAAAAAGTGTGAAACCTCAGTATCTTAAAATCTCAATAGCCCTAATCATTCTTGCATTAATTTTTATTGCGAGATTATCCTATTTGCAATTGTTTACCGATCGATATGCATTAAATGCGGCCAATACATCCATAAAAACAGAATATATCATCCCACAACGAGGCGTTATTTTTGACAGAAATGGAAAGATTTTGGTGGGCAACCAACCTTCGTATGAAATTTCTTTTACTGATGCATTGCTAAAACCAGATTTTGATACTCTGGGTTTTTGTAATTTGGTTCGAATGACTCCCAAAGAATTTATTGCCACACTTGAAGCGATTCGAAAAGAAAAATATTATTCCAAGCTTACCCCCATGACTTTCATGAAAAATATAGGAAATGATGAGGTAGCAAGAATACAGGAGATTATTTTTAAATATCCCGCTTTTACCATCGTTTCTAGACCACAAAGACAATATAATGTTAGCACATCCGGAAATTTATTGGGTTATACCAATGAAGTAAATGAAAGAGATTTGAAGAAAGATTCATTGTACTATTTGCCTGGCGATAATATTGGTAAGTCAGGTGTCGAAAAGTCTTATGAAAAAGAGCTTCGTGGGATAAAAGGGGTGCATTATATTCAAAAAGATATTAAATTAAGAAATGTTGGACCTTACAAGGAAGGCAGGCTAGATAAAGATGTGGTCACAGGAAAAGACCTTACTTTAACCATTGATTATGACCTACAAAAAATGGCTGAAGAAATGTTGGTTAACAAACATGGAGCCATAGTCGCCTTGGATCCCAATACTGGAGAAATTCTGGTAATGGCAACAGGACCAGATATAGACCCTAATCTTTTTACCGGGCCACAAAAATCAAGAAACTTATATCGACTAGCAAAAGATACTCTTTACGAAAACCAACCTACTTTCGATAGATCAGTACAGGCTGCATACCCTCCCGGTTCTACCTTCAAACTGCTTACTGCATTGGCAGCTTTACAAATGGGAGTAATAGATGAAAAAACAATTTTCCCATGTGGTAGAGGTTTTTTTTACAGAGGTTTGTCCATAAAAGGGCATGGGGGTGCCGATCCTTTGGTTCCGTCCATACAGATTTCGAGTAATTGCTATTTTTCTCATGCCTTCATTAATATTATGAATAAATATCCAGGAAATCCAACGAAAGGTGTTGATGAATGGAAGGAAATAATGGAGTCTTTTGGATTGAATAATTACTTAAACAATGACTTAGCAACAGGCGCAAAAGGCAGAATACCCAGTGGTGAATTTTATGAAAAAAGGAGTCGTGGGAAAAAGAATTGGTCTTCGGATTATACCATGAATGGCTCTATCTTCAACGGAATGGGACAAGGAGATGTATTGCTTACTCCTTTGCAAATTGCCAATTTTACCGCAGCGATTGCAAATAATGGATGGTATTACACCCCACATATCGTGAAATACATCGATGGTAAACCCAATCCAGACCCACGATTTAAGAATAAACATTATACCAAGGTTCAAAATAAAAAATACTACGATTTGGTGAAACAAGGGATGGAAGCCGTAATGTTACGAGGTACAGGAGCTAGCCTAAGAAGTACAGAGTTTACCCAAATGGCAAAAACAGGAACAGCACAAGTGCCACAAGGGAAAGATAATTCAATTTTCACACTAATTGCACCCGCCGACAAACCCAAAATTGTAGTAGCAGCCGTTATGGAGCACGCTGGTTTTGGGGCTACATGGGCAGGTCCCGCTTGTACAACCATTGCAGAAAAATACATTACGGGTAGCCTGAAAAGAGAACATTTGTATAAAAAACTTACCAATGCCAGCTTTATGGGAGAATATAAAAGGCAATGGTATAAAAAACATGGCAAACCAGCACCCGATTCCGCTACTTTGAAACGGATGAAAGACAGTATTAAGCTTGCTTTGCAACTAAAGAACGAGTTGAAGCAAACGAAGAAAAATGACAGTACGACACATAAGAAATCCAAAGCCATAAAAACGACACAACCATGAACTGGACGGAAGGAATAGATAAATTAGGACTCGGTCTTTATATAGTTCTCTGCCTTTTTGCAGTGGCCAATATATACAGTGTAGAGCCATCGGCAGGGATAAAACAATTTACTTTCTTTGGAATTTCTTTGGGCATAGGATTGGTGATTTTTTTTACAAGAGCTAAGTTTTTTGAAAACATGGCCGGTATGTTTTACATCGGTTCTGTACTGTTGTTGTTGGGTTTATTTCCTTTTGGAACAGAGGTTCTAGGACAAAAAAACTGGTATCGTTTCGGAGGTTTTAGTTTTCAGCCTGTAGAGTTTGCCAAATTAGGGACTGCACTCATGCTTGCCAATTATGTGGCGGGACCTGATTTTAATATTAAAAATAGTAAATCCCTGAGAACTGCTTTGGTACTCATAGGTGTGCCAGCATTTGTAGTATTGGCTATTCCGGATGTGGGATCTTTATTGGTTTTCATGGCATTTATGATCGCTCTTTACCGTGAAGGTCTTAATGGGTGGTTTTTCGGAGTTATTTTTATTTTAGGCTTGGTTTTTCTCATTGGCTTGGGAATTAACCCGTTATATGAAGTGCTGGGTATTATTGCAATAGCATTGATTTATATTTTCATCAATCAAAATAGAATTTCTTGGAATATTATTTCCATTTCTAGTTTGGTAGGAATAGTTGGGTTACTCTGTGGTTTATCCTATGCAGCTCCTTTGATATTGGAGAAAATGCCGAAACACCAAAGAGAAAGAATTGAGGTTTTGTACAAAGGCGAAAAAATGTTTCGGGATACTTCTGGGTACAATTTATTATACTCCAAAACGGCAATAGGTTCTGGAGGGCTTACCGGAAAAGGATTTAGAGAAGGCTCTGTTACCCAAGGAAAATTCGTTCCAGAACAAAGCACCGATTATATTTTTTGTACCGTAGGCGAGGAGTGGGGCTTCCTTGGTAGCTCTGGACTCATCCTTCTCTATGCCTTATACATCGGGAGGATTTATTATCTTTCCGAAAGACAAAAAAGCATCTTCAATAGAGTATTTGGTTATAGTTTTGCCTCTATTTTGCTAATGCATTTTTCTATCAATATCGGAATGGTTATGGGGCTTTTCCCTACCGTAGGGATTCCTTTACCATTTTTTAGTTCCGGAGGTACTTCTTTGGTTACCTTTTCCATCATGAATTTTATATTTTTTAAATTGAATTATGCGGATAAAAACTCTTTGGTTTAAATTAATTCTAACCATTTCGTTCTTTGGCTTTCCTATTGTAAAAGCCCAACAAAAAGAGATAAAACAAGTACTTGCAAACCAAAAAAATGCTTGGAACAAAGGCGATATACTGGGGTATATGCAAGGCTATTGGAAAAGCGACTCTTTGGTATTTGTGGGTTCTAGAGGTCTTACTTATGGGTGGAAAAAAACCTTGGAGAATTATAAAAAATCTTATCCTACTACCGAAAAAATGGGCGTGTTGGAGTTTTCAGATCTTCGTATCACACTATTGGGCAAAAAAAATGCTTTGGTCTATGGGAAATGGAAACTTATCCGAAAAGAGGATGCTCCAGGAGGGATTTTTTCTCTTGTTTTTCAAAAAATAAACCAAGAATGGAAAATTATTTCGGATCATACTCAATAGTTTAGCTACAAATTGTACGATAAAGCCTTGTTTTATTAAATTCTTTTTTTGAATTAATAAAAATAATTCTACTTTTGCCCAGAAATTTAAGGGGTGCCCCATAAAGGCTGAGATGATACCCATGGAACCTAGAACAGGTAATGCTGTTTAGGGAAAATTGTAAAGTACTGAATGTTTTTTATTCAAAAATTTCAGTATTTGGTTCTTTTATCGCCCCTTTTATTCCAATAAATTTTAACTATTAAATTTAAAAGAATGAAAGGATTTATTTTTTGTGGCCTATGCGTAGGTCCATTCTTCTTTGCACAACAAGCTGTGCAAGATTCACTAAAAATTCAGGATATCAATGAGGTTTCTATCCTGAAAAAACTTCCAGTTACCAAAGACATTGTTTATGTAAAGCGAGATTTGGAATCCAAAAATATGGGGCAGGACTTACCCATATTACTCAAAAATCAACCTTCCTTAGAGGCAACTTCCGATGCAGGAAATGGCGTAGGCTATACGGGATTAAAAATTAGAGGCGTTGATGGTACAAGGATAAATGTTATGCTGAATGGTGTTCCGTACAACGATAGCGAGTCACAAGGAACTTTTTTTGTTAATGTTCCCGATATAACCTCTTCTGCATCAGCAATCGTCATTCAAAGAGGGGTGGGTACATCTACCAATGGGGTTGCTTCTTTTGGAGGAAGTATCAACATTATCAGTCAGGATCCTGCTGAAAAAGCATATTTTTCAACCCAAAATTCCTATGGATCTTTCAATACGCACAAACATAGTTTTGAAGCGGCGACAGGAAGTTTAATGAACGGAAAATTAACCATGATGGGACGGTATTCCCTTATCAAATCCGATGGGTATATTGATAGGTCGTTTTCCGATTTGCAATCGTACAACTTTGCTGCTTTGTACAAAAGCGGAAATACCAAGTTACGATTTTTAACTTTTGGCGGAAAAGAAAGAACCTATCAGGCATGGAATGGAATTTCTAAAGAGCAATACGAAAACAATCCTACCTACAATTCTGCGGGAGAAATATATAATGCAAATGGCGATATTATTGGGTTTTATGAAAATGAAACCGATAATTACAAACAACAACACTATCATTTGTTGTGGGAGCAAAAATTTTCCAACCGATGGAAACTCAATACAACAGTGCATTTTACTAAAGGAGCGGGCTATTATGACAACTATAAGTCCAACCAAAAGTTATCTAAATATGGTTTAGAAAATATCGTGGTTGGCGGAAGTACCATTAGCCGGATTGATTTAATTCGACAAAAATGGCTAGACAATAAATTTTATGGTTTTGTTTCCGAGTTGAATGGTCAATTGCAACAATGGGATTTAAGTTTTGGGGTAATAGCCAATCAGTATTATGGTGAGCACTTTGGAAAAATTATGAGTGGCTCTTATCTTCAACAATTCAATTTGCCTATTGAGTATTATAGAAACCATAGTGTAAAAAATGAAATTTCATCTTATGCCAAAGCATTATATCAAATCAATCAGTTTGAAATATTCGGAGATTTACAGGTGAGAAACATTGCTTACCAAGTTATGTCGGACAAAACCAGCCCAGAAGAAGCTCCAGATTTCGATAAAAATTATTCCTTTGTCAATCCCAAAATAGGAGTTAATTTCCGCACGGCTTCTGGTGTACTCTACACTTCTTATGCCAATGCACACCGCGAACCTGTACGAAGCGACTTGATTGCTAACCCTAATGTGAGGCCAGAAAAGCTACATGATTTTGAATTGGGCTACCAAACCCAGTGGAAAGGACTGAAACTATCAGCCAATCTGTATTATATGTTGTACAAAGACCAGTTGGTATTGACCGGCGCGTTGAACGATGTGGGTGCTCCTTTACACGAAAATGTGGGAGAAAGTTATCGTAGAGGTTTAGAAGTTGAGGCTTCCTATAAAATTAACCATCAATGGACCATACAAGGAAATACAACCATTAGCCAAAACAAAAATAAAAATTATACTATAGAGACTTCGGGTGGACTGCAATCCCTAGGAGATACCACAATTGCTTTCTCGCCTAATTATATAGGGAATTTGGCTTTAACTTACCAACCGAATCGCTTTTTGTCTTTTACTTTAATGAATAAATGGGTGGGCAAACAATACATCAACAATACAGAAACTGAAGAATTTGCTCTCAAGTCCTATCAGTTATCAGATTTCATGGCGTCTTACAAAACCCAATGGGGAACAACAGATATTGCGCTGAATCTTTTGGTGAATAATATCTTTAATACACGATACACCAATTACGGAGCTGACTATGGTGTGCCGTATTATTACGCTCAAGCCAAGGCTAATTTTATGGTGGGACTCAATTTAAAATTCAAATAAATTGGAGCTACAAAGTTTCATAAGTTTCTCAATTAAATTACGGAAAGCCATTGTGGTTTTCCGTAATTTTTTAAATCAGAACATAATGCATTAAAATCAATGCTCTATCTTTTCGATAAAAATATCTAAATTTGCAGGCAAATGAATATTTCAGCAGACATCGTAGCGTTTTTAAAACTATTTGGGAAAGCATCTGTTCCTGGATTAGGGAGTTTTATCGTAGAAAAAACCAGTGCTTCCTATCATCAGGAAAGCAAAACAATTTTGCCTCCCTCACAACAAATTATTTTTACCGATATCCTCGTACAAAACGATGAAGGTTTTGTTCAGTTTGTGGCTAAACGAAATAATTTGACCCCAGAACAGGTGGAAACGCAATTGAAATCTGAAATCGAATCCTTGAAGAGTCAATTACAAAATGCCCCATCAATTCACAAGGAAGGTTTAGGAGATTTTTATTTGAATGAAACTCAACTTTGTTTACATGGAGAAAGAATAGAGTCCGAAAACTCTGATTTTTTTGGTTTAGAAGAAATTAAACTTGCCGATGTACAAAAACCGAGTACTTACCGAAATAAATATTTAAAAAAATCAGCATCCGGATCGTTCAATTCCTTTCTTTTATGGACCTTTTTGGTGGCTGTTCCAATTGTTGGCTTGTGTGTTTTGGCTTATACACAACAAGATTTACTCTTTGGGAAGAAGTCATTCGCTGATGTTTCGGTAAAAAATTCAACCCATAGAATAGAAAAAAAGGACGCCAAACCCCCTGTTGTAAATACACTCCAAACCGATTCGGTAAAGGTAGATACATTAACTCCAAAATCTCCATCCAAAAATAAACTTTATGGAAAGTAAACAAGCATCCGAGTCATTAACCATCATGACCAATATCGTGTTACCTAACGAAACCAACTCTCTAAAAAATTTATTTGGGGGCGAATTACTAGCAAAAATGGATAGATGTGCTGCTATATCTGCATCCAGACATAGCGAAACCCGTGTGGTAACGGCATCTGTTAATCATGTTTCTTTTAAACATCCCATACCAGAAGGAGGTGTAGTGGTTTTGGAATCTAAAGTTTCCCGCGCTTTTTCCACTTCTATGGAGATCTATGTAGATGTTTGGTTGGATGATCCTATTTTAAAAAAGAAAATTCATACCAACGAAGGCATTTACACTTTTGTAGCTGTGGATGAGAACAATGTGCCTGTGAAAATACCAGAAATGGTGCCAGTAACCATCATAGAAAAAGAAAGACATTTGGCCGCTTTAAGAAGAAAAGAATTATCGCTTATTCTTTCCGGAAGAATGAAGCCTGAAGAATCTGTAGAATTGAAAAAACTATTCTCAGAAAAATAATTTTCCTAAAATTTCCGCTCATGCGCGTTTTACAAATTGATAAAAACCATCCTCTAATTGCCCAACAATTGGCGGATAAAGGCTTTGTGGTGGATGAAGATCACCAGTCGTCCTACAAAGAAATATTGGATAAAATCCATCAATATGAAGGGGTTATCATCCGGAGTAGAATACCTTTGGATGAACCATTTTTAAGAAAAGCCTCTCATTTAAAATTCATAGCTCGCGTAGGTGCAGGTATGGAAAATATTCAAGTGCAAGTGGCAGAAGAATTGGGGATAACGCTCATTAATTCTCCGGAAGGAAATCGAGATTCGGTGGCGGAACATGTTTTGGGTATGTTGTTGATGCTCATGCATAAATTGTACTCTTCATCTACAGAAGTAAAAAACGGTATTTGGCTTAGAGAAGAAAATAGAGGTGATGAATTATTGGGGAAAACCGTTGGCCTTATTGGTTACGGAAATATGGGCAAAGCAACTGCGAAGCGTTTGTCTGGTTTTGGTTGTAAAGTTATTTTTTATGATATTCTGGAGGAAATAGGTGATGCTTTTGCACAACAAGTAAGTTTAGAAGAATTGCAACAACAAGCAGATATTCTCAGCTTGCATATTCCTTTAACTGAAACCACACACTACCTGATTGATGAGGATTTTATTTCGAAAATGAAGAAAGATTTTTATTTGGTCAATACTGCACGAGGTAAAAATGTAAAAACCAGTGATTTAGTCTTGGCTTTAAAAAAAGGTAAAGTTAAAGGCGCTTGTTTGGATGTTTTGGAATACGAAAAGTCTTCCTTCGAAAGCCTTGATCATAAAAGTGATGATTTAGAATTTCTTCTTCAATCCAACCGTGTCATCCTTACTCCTCATATTGGCGGATGGACCATTCAAAGCAAAGAAAAACTAGCACAAATCATTGTGGACAAAATTATAGCCCAATTTGGGTAGTAGAATAAACTACATGTTCAACAATGATGAGGTGTAACACTACCCAAGGCTTTAGAAAAGCAAACCCGTTGTATAATTAAGAGATTACTCCTGAGCCTATCAGTTCTTCATCCAAGTACCAAGCAGCAAATTGGCCTTCAGCAATGGCGGATTGTGGGTTTTCAAATTCCATGTAAAAAGCATTATCAAATTGATAAATGGTTGCTTTTTCTAAGCTTTGACGATATCTGATTCTGGCCATAACCTCCATGGATGCTCCTGTTTTCAGTTTAAGATCTTGCCTTACCCAATGTACTTCGCTATTGTTTATCATTAATGCTTTTCTGAATAGACCAGGGAAATTTCTGCCTTCTCCTACAAAAATGATGTTATTGGTCATATCTCTAGAGATAATAAAGCAACTTTCTTTGTGCCCGCCGATTCCCAAGCCTTTGCTTTGTCCTATAGTAAAATATTGCGCCCCTTGATGTTTGCCTATCACTTTCCCATCTTCTTTGTGGTATTGCATTTTGGAAGATAAATAAATTAATTCTTCTTCTTTTGAATTAAATGTGGGAACATCAATGTGAAAACCTTTGTAGTTGTCAAAAATTTCGACAATCTCACCTTCTTTGGGTTGCAGTTGTTGTTTTAAAAAATCAGGAAGTCGTACTTTTCCGATAAAACATAATCCTTGTGAGTCTTTTTTATCAGCTGTTACCAATCCTATTTCTTTGGCTATTTCTCTAACCTCAGGTTTGGTGAGTTCGCCAATAGGGAACAATGCTTTGGAGAGTTGCTGTTGGTTGAGTTGGCAAAGAAAATAACTCTGATCTTTGTTGTTGTCTTTACCTGCTAATAATTGATAAACCTCCTCTCCATCTTCGTTTTGAAAAGAACCCAATCGTGCATAATGCCCAGTGGCTACTTTGTCGGCACCCAATGCTAAAGCAGTTTGGAGAAAAACATCAAATTTTACTTCACGGTTACACAATACATCGGGATTGGGCGTTCTGCCTTTTTGGTACTCATCAAACATATAATCCACAATTCTTTCCTTGTACAGGTCGCTCATGTCGATTACCTGAAAAGGAATACCCAATTTCTGAGCGACCATCAGCGCATCATTGCTGTCTTCTATCCATGGACATTCGTCCTCCAAAGTAACCGAAGCGTCGTTCCAGTTTCTCATAAAAAGTCCAATAACTTCGTGGCCTTGCTGTTTTAGTAAATAGGCAGCAACACTAGAATCTACACCTCCGGAAAGTCCAACAACTATTTTCATGATGATAATGATAAGAGATTGAGTATAAAAATTTCAATCTGCAAATTTACAATTTATTCATCTTAAAAATTGAATTGAGCCTTGTAAAATCATATACTTTATCTAAGATGCATTTTTAGTTTTAAGGATAATATTAAAGTAAAAAACCATTCCAGCATATACGATGAAACGGTTTTTGTTGTCGTGTATTTTTTTTTGAAATTATTTTTTATCGACTTTCCACGATTGGTTGTTTTTGTTTTCCGATCTTTTCATGCCATTGTCTATGGTGTAAGCCAAGCCTACGCCTAAGGTTTGCTTCAGCTGCGTTTTTTGAATTTGATTGTGGTCGTACAATAAATCCAAGGTAATGTTGGAGGAAATGTATTTGTTTATTTTCATATTCAGTGCGCCACTATAACCCAACACCAAACGATCCGGATGGTCTAGGTAATTAGAGAAAACAGAGGCGGTATTCATCAAGCTAATGTTCTCCATTAGTTGTAATTTATAGGATGCTGTTCCTAAAAAACCGAATTGAAATAGCGATGAGTCCCCATTATTTTTTAGCCCATAATTTCCGGCGTATTGTAGGTCTTTATCTAGTACAAAAGTCCATTTGGCATTGGCAGGTCTTAGGGTTACAGTAAGGTTATCGTTTGGTTTGTAAGTGAAACCGGCGCCTAAATTTACATAGCCGGGAGCCATAAAGTTGGAGAGCTTAGCAGCAGCAGGATTATTGCCATCTGCATATCCTGGAGCAAATTGGGTAAGTAATCCAGCACCAACAGATGCATACCAATGTTTGTAGATTTCTCTTCCGTAATTGGTGGAAAGGTTAATAACATCTTGCGTTTTTCTGTTGCCTAAACCTTGCGTGTTGTTTTGTCCATACCCTAAAATTACAATGTTTTCCCAAAGATCTTTGCCTTTTTCATAAGTCATATTGTAATTTACACCTGCCAACCAACCAATATTGTTGGCACCACCTCCTACCCAATTAGAGAAGGCTGCTTGGTTCAGCATTAATGTATTTTGTCCTACAATAGACCAATTTTTTGTTTGGGTTGAATCTTGTACAGCTTTATCTTGAGCCATTGTCCACGATCCAGTAATTGCGCAGACACAAAGAATAAATTTTCTCATTTTTCGTATTTTTTTATTTAGTTATAATCGGTTTAATTACCTTTTTTCTATTGTCTTTTTCAATATTTTGTGCTCCTAGATTGTAAATAAATCCAATGCCTAGGGTTTGTTTGGTTTGTAGTTTCTGAATTTGATAATGATCATACAAAAGATCCAAGTTAACAACAGTAGTAATGTATTTGTTGAATTTTATGTTTAATGCAGCGTTATAAGACATATTTACTCGCTCAATATGTTCTAAATAATTGGAAAATAAGTTCAGTTGGTTGTCTAGATATATTCCCTTATGAATATTGAGTCTGTAGATGAAGTTAAGTCGAGCTCCGAGTTCAGTTCTTAGGTTTTGGCCATCATTCAACAATCCATATTTACCAGCTTTTTGCAACAGAGGATCGGTTACAAAAGTGAATCTTCCGTTGATGGGTCTAAAGATAATTTGTAAGTTTTCATTAGGGTTATAAGAAAGACCTAAACCAATATTCAGGTAACCAGGAGCCATAAATTTCGAAATTCTATCATCAAACACAGGATCTAGAGTAGTATTGTAGTTGTATCCAGGTCCAAATTGAGTTACAAACTGTATCCCAGAAGACAAGTAATAATTTTTACCAATGTCATATCCATAGTTGGAGGTAATGTTGATGTAGTCGTCGGTTTTTTTGGTTGGTTGCCCATTGGTGGTCACAAATCCAAATCCAAATTGGAAAATATTCTCTAAAAAATGTTTGTCTTTTTTATAGCTAATATTATAGTTTATTTTTGCAATTACTCCTATGTTATTGTTTCCTCCGGCATTCCAATTGGAAAAGGATGCTTGGTTAAAAACCAAATTATTCTGCCCCATAAAATACCACCTTTGTGGGTCTTTGTATTTTACTAAGCCAAAGGGAGTAAGTGGCATTTCCGAAGGACCATTGGGGGCAATTGATTTTTTAGGAATATAAATGGTGTCTGCTAATTTTGTTTTAATACTAGTGAAAGTTGGATGGGCAAGGCTGTCCAAATTCAAATTATTTTCAGACCATTTTTTATTTGAAATAGAATCAATGATTTTTTCATGCTCTTTGATTTGAGCAGCAAATAAGTTTGATATAAATAAGATGAATACAGGAAAAAAACTTTTCATTGAGTTCGTGCTAGTGAAAGTTGATTTTTTATTAAGTCACAAAAATAAGACATCATAAGTAAATAATAGAAGGTTTAAAATACATTTTGTCCTGAAATTTGAATAAAAAAATAATAATTAGACAAAATTTCCTGTATTTTGTTGTGGCTTTTATTTTGTAACAATGCTCTTATGTTGAAAAATTCTATTTCCAAACAAGCGATAATTTACCCTTTGGTCATGCTTTTGGCCATGTGGTTTTTTTACTTTCTGCAACTTCAAGGTTTGTTTGAAAACTGTAGTGGTGCTATCATTCCGCTTAATCCAGACGGGTTGAAAGGAATTATTTTTTCCCCTTTACTTCATGGTAGTTTAGATCATATTCTCGGAAATTCATTGCCCATGGTGGTGCTGATGTTTTTGTTGTATCAGTTTTATCCGAAAATAGCCCATACGGTTTTTCTTTCGGGTTGGCTGGCCGTTGGAATGTTGGTTTGGCTTTTGCCTCCAATTGATATTATGACGGGTGACTACCGCTATATTTGTGTGATTGGCGCAAGTGGGCTGGTTTATGTATTGGCTTTTTTTCTTTTTTTTAGTGGAGTTTTTCGTTGGAACATGAAGTTGCTCACCATTTCGCTCCTAGTGGTTTTATATTATGGTGGTTTGGTGTGGGGAGTATTTCCAGAAGAATTTTTCTCCAACCTGCAAGAACCTAGTAAGATATCTTGGCAAGCTCATTTGTCTGGAGCAATTATTGGAACAGTCTTAGCATTTATGTATAAAAATATTGGTGATAAAAAGAAAAAATTTGTTTGGGAATATCCTAATTATTACAGCGAAAAAGACGATAAACTTTGGCAAGAATACAAAGAGAATCATCCGGAAGATTTTCAAGAATTACCTTACAAAAAGGAAGAAGATATATGGGATAGACTAGATGAGTTGAGAAGAAAAAATGAATAAATGAGCTATGGTTATTTTTATTACATTTGAATAAAAATACAAACGATGTTTCATTCAGATTGCCTCTATTCCATTGCATTACGAAATTGCTCTTTTGTTGGAGATACCCTTTTTCATAGGTTGGTGAGCCATTTGGGAACGGCACAAAAAGTTTGGGAATCCTCACATACTTCGTTGATGAAGATAGATGGAATTGGCAAAAAAGTGGTTTCGGAAATAGGTAAAATGAACCATTTGAATTTGGCTGAAAATGAACTCAAATTTTGTTTGAAAAACAACATCAATATTAGCATCAGACACCTTCGCCAATTTCCAGGATTACTGGGTGAGTGCGAAGATGCACCTGCAATTATTTATCATAAAGGAAAATTCGAAATACCAGGAAAACCCATTGCCATGGTAGGAACAAGAGAGGCAACTGACTATGGTAAAAAGTTTATTGAGGACTTTCTTGCTGCCACTAGACCTAGTCCTATGACAACAGTTAGTGGATTGGCGTTAGGTGCAGATACCGTTGTGCATGAACAATCCTTACGAAACCAAATACCTACAATCGCTGTTTTAGCACATGGATTTCAGACCATGTATCCTTCCAAAAACCGAAAATTAGCCGAGAGAATTATCGAAAGTGGAGGCGCTCTAATTACGGAGTTTATGTCTTTTCAGAAGCCAGAAAGAGAAAATTTTATCCAAAGAAATAGAATTGTAGCTGGACTCTGTGAAGCGACCATTGTTGTGGAAACAGCTTTTGGAGGAGGATCAATGAGTACTGCTACTTTTGCGAATAATTACAATCGAGATGTGTACGCTTTGCCAGGGAGGATTTCGGATCCCTATAGCCAAGGGTGCAACCATCTTATTATGCAAAATAAAGCCTCTGTAATCTCTACAATCAAAGATTTGATGCAACAATTAGGCATCCATCGTCAGCCACAAACGGGGAATCTGTTTCAAGAGTTACCCAAAATAGAATTCATGAATAAGCAGCAAGAAATTATTTATCATCACATTCAAAAAAATCCGGATATTTCATTGGATGATCTAAGCGATGTTTTGTCTGTGCCAGCCTTTAATCTTTTGGGAGATTTGTTGCAAATGGAACTTTTAAACATCATTAAAACAACATCAGCTCGAACCTATCATTTGGTAAATTAATGATTTGAATTAAATTCAATAATCGCCATCTATTTTATGTTTTATTTTTGACTTTAGGTGAAATGGGGTAAAAACTTCATCTTTTGGTATTTAAAAATTAATTTATGATAAATGCAAATTTTCCTTGTGGGAAAATGAGAAGAAATTTACATTTGTTCTATAAATTTATACAAAAGAATGATGTTACAGAATATCGAAAAGAAAATCGAAGATTTTATTGCACGAATTGAAGCAAGAAATCCTAATGAGCCAGAATTTTTACAAGCGGTAAAAGAATTTGCCCATACCGTTATCCCATTTATTGCAAGCCATGAAAAATACAGTGGCAAAAAACTACTCGAAAGGATGACGGAACCGGAAAGATCCATAATTTTCAGAGTTCCATGGGTGGATGATCAAGGAGAAATAAGAGTCAATAGAGGGTTTAGAATTCAAATGAATTCCGCAATTGGTCCCTATAAAGGAGGATTGAGATTTCATCCTAGTGTAAATCTTTCGGTGCTTAAATTTTTAGCATTCGAACAAGTATTCAAAAACTCTTTAACAACACTACCTATGGGCGGAGGAAAAGGAGGTTCTGATTTTGACCCGCAAGGTAAATCCGATATGGAAATCATGCGTTTTTGCCAAGCGTTTATGACGGAAATGTGCAAACATATTGGCCCAGAAACCGATGTGCCTGCCGGAGATATTGGGGTAGGTGCTAGGGAGATTGGTTATTTGTTTGGACAGTACAAAAAAATTAGAAATGAATTTACCGGAGTACTTACAGGAAAAGGATTGGCTTATGGTGGTTCTCTTATTCGTCCAGAAGCTACCGGCTATGGGGTGGTCTATTTCTGCGAACAAATGCTGGCAACCAAAGGCGAAAAAATAGAAGGAAAAACAGTGACGGTTTCAGGATTTGGAAATGTCGCTTGGGGAGTCATCAAAAAAATAAATGCATTGGGTGGTAAAGTGCTTACTATTTCTGGCCCCGATGGCTATGTATATGATAAAGATGGAATCAGTGGCGAAAAAATTGACTTCCTTTTGGAGTTAAGGGATTCTGGAAATAATAAAGCAGAAGATTATGTGAAAAAATATCCTGAGGCGGAATTTCATGCAGGAAAAAGACCTTGGGAAGTGCCTTGCGACATCGCCATCCCTTCAGCAACGCAAAATGAATTGAATTTGGAAGACGCCCAAAAATTAGTTGCCAATGGTAGTATTTGTTTAACTGAAGCCGCCAATATGCCTTGTACGCTAGAGGCGATTAATCATTTTATTTCCCAAAAAGTATTGTTTAGCCCAGGAAAGGCATCCAATGCTGGTGGTGTAGCTACTTCGGGATTGGAAATGACACAAAATTCTATCCGACTCAATTGGAGTTCAGAAGAAGTTGACCAAAGATTGCACGAGATCATGGTAGGAATTCACAATGCTTGTATGGAATACGGTAAAGAAGAAGATGGCTATATTAACTATGTGAAAGGAGCTAATATTGCTGGTTTTGTAAAAGTTGCCGAAGCCATGTTGGCTCAAGGTGTAGTATAAGCAACAGTAAAGCGAGTTTCGGAATATTGAAGCTCGCTTTATTTTTTATAATTTGATCCTTAGGAAAGCCTTCGAGCAATGTCCATTTTATGAGCCATGAGATTAGCAATATTATGCGCTTTATAAATTGCCAGTTCAGCAACTTCTCCTTCAAAATGCTCCATTACGGTTTCCGTCCAAATGGAAATCCAAATTTCGAAATGCTTTTTTTCCATGGCTACCATTTCATTGATGGGGAAATGCGCCGCCATAGGATTTCCTTTATAAGCAACTTCACCAAACAAAAGGGTAGTCCAGAAGTCGTACATTTTGGGTAAATGATGACTCCAGTCAATTTTGGCTACATCATTAAAGAAAAAACCAATACCCGATTGTTCCACTTTTTTATAAAATGAATTAACTAAAAATTCTATATCCTTTCTGTTTTCTAACTGTTTCATGTTGCAAAATTACAGAAACTATTTCAACTCTATTGCTGGACTTCTGTGTGGTATAAGAATAACCATAAATTATTTTTATCTTAGCATTTTAAAGGTATTATTAAAAATGGGTAGTTTCTCAATAATCTGTTACAAACCATCACCAATGGGTGTAATGTAATGACAATTTGCTTTAAATTGAATTAAAAAATAATCAAATGAAAAAAATATTTTTGATAGGAATAGGAGTCTTGTTAATTTTGGGTTCTTGTGCTGAAAACCAAAAGAATACTCCAGCAAAATCTAAAAAATTAGATGCGATTGCCTCATCGTACTATGAAGAATATTTGAAATTTCATCCTTTGGAAGCCACCGCTCAGGGCGATCTCCGCTACAATTCCGATTTACCTATCAATATTGCTCCTGATTTTTTAGCCAAAGAAAAACAACGCTATACGGAAATACAAAATCGCTTACAGGCAATCCATTATTCCTCATTATCCGATGAGGATAAAGTGGTGTACGATGTCCTTCAGTTTAAAATTAAAGATTATTTAGAAGGAGCCAATTTCCATTTAGAACAAATACCCTTTACGCAGTTTGATGGTTTGCCATTGGAGTTTCCTTTGATGGGAAACGGACAGGGTAGCCAGCCTTTTCAAACAGTACAACAGTATGAGGATTGGGCAAAGAGAATGGAAAAATTCCCACAATGGATGGAGCAAGCCGAATTGAATTTTAAAAGTGGCATTCAAAACAAAATGGTTTTGCCTAAAGTTTTGGTTCTGAAAATGATACAGCAGATGAAAGCCGATGAAATTATTAGTCCCAAACTGGAAAAGAATATTTTTTTCGGTCCAATAAGAAAATTCCCTCCACATTTTACTGAATCCGAACAACAAAATTTAACCCAAAAATACACAAAGGTTGTTCACAACAGTATTATTCCTGCCTATCAAAAAATGGGAAAATTTTTGGAAAATGAATATTTAAAAAATGCAAGATCCACAGATGGTATAAATGCATTACCAGAAGGAGAAAAGCTTTATAAGTATTTAGCAAAAAGTTGGACGACAACCCAAAAGACGCCTGAAGATATTTTCCAAATAGGGAAAATTCAAGTGGAGGTCATTCGTGCAGAAATGCTTAAAGTAAAAGAGGAATTGGGCTACGATGGGTATTTGGTAGATTTTATCAAACAATCGGCGGATGATCCAAAAGCAAAACCTTATCATAGTAAAGAAGAAATTTTAGCAGCTTTCCAAAAGATTTACAATCAAATTAAGCCTAAACTGAAAACCTATTTTAATGTAATACCAACCACACCTTTCGAGATTCGAGCCACCGAAGCATTTAGAGAAACGACTGCTAGTGCCGAATATATACAAGGAACCCCCGATGGTAAACGACCCGGAATTTTTTATATTCCCATTCCGGATCCCAAAAAGTTTAATGTAACTTCGGGCATGGAATCTCTTTTCTTACATGAGGCTATTCCTGGACATCATTACCAAGTTTCCTTACAACAGGAAAACACAAAACTACCCAAGTTTATGCGCTTTGGTTGGATAGGAGCTTACGGTGAAGGTTGGGCGCACTATTGCGAAACCTTAGGCGCAGAGCTGGGGCTGTACAAAGATCCTTATCAGAAAATGGGTTATTTGAATGACCAAATGCTTCGTGCCGTTCGTTTGGTGGTGGATACCGGATTACATACCGGAATGATGGATAGAGAAGTAGCCATCGGGTATTACTTGCAAAATATTGCCGATACAAAAGAGAATGCAACCGCGGCTATAGAACGATATATGGCAATCCCAGGACAAGCATTGGCGTATAAAATAGGCTCGTTAAAAATAATTGAACTAAGAGATAAATATACCAAAGAATTAGGGCCTAAATTTAATATCGCTTCTTTTCATGATGAGGTTCTCAGCCAAGGTTGTTTGCCTTTGGATGTGTTGGACAGAAAAATGCAACTTTGGGCTAAAAAACAAAAATAATGATAAATGTATTGGTTTCTGTATTCAATAACTTACTTACGGATCAAAGAATTGAAAAAATTTGCAACTCCTTATTTCAAAGAGGATATCATGTGCAACTTATAGGCTGTTCTTGGGGTGGTATGCCAGAAATGCAAAGACCATATCCTTTCACCAGAATTGAGTTGAAGTCCAAAACCCTGAAGCTGGCTTATGCTGAATTTAATCTTAAATTATATTCACTTCTCAAAGAAAAAGCCAATCCAAATACCATTTTGGTAGCCAATGATTTGGATACCATTCTTCCCAATTTCTTGGTTTCTCAAAAAATGGGCATCCCTTTGTTATATGATAGCCACGAAATATTTACAGAAATGCCTTCGGTGCAAGGGAGATGGACTCAAAAAATATGGCAGAAAATTGAAGCCTATGCCATTCCAAAAATAAAATACAGAATGACGGCCAATGAGAGTTACGCCCAATGGTATGCCCAACGGTATCAAATTCCTCTCCCCATCGTGGTAAGAAATTTACCCCAAAAACAAGATGTAAACAAATGGGTCTCAACTTCAGGGTCAAAGAAAATTATTCTGTATCAAGGAGCCATTAATCCGTCCAGAGGATTGGATAAGGTAATTCCGGCAATGAAAAATATAGAAAATGCCGAGCTTTGGATTGCGGGTAATGGACCAAGAAGAGAAGAGTATATTTTATTAACAAATCATCTAAAACTTCAAGATAAGGTGAAGTTCTTAGGTCAATTATCTCCTAATGATTTAAGAGAAATAACCGTTAAAGCAGATGTGGGACTGAGTATAGAAGAAAATAATGGTTTGAGTTATTATTATTCTTTGCCCAACAAAATCTCGGATTATATCCAATCTGGAGTGCCGGTGGTTTGTTCCAATTTCCCTGAAATGATTAAAGTAGTGAAGCATTTTGAAGTGGGCGAAATCATAGAAAATCATAGCGAAGAAGAATTGCAAAAAAAAATCAGAACCGTATTGCAGAATGGGAAGATTCATTACGCGGAAAAATTAAAGCAAGCCGCTGAAATCTTATGTTGGGAAAATGAAGAAAACCCGTTGCTTGGTCTTTATCAACAAATCGTGGATGAAAATTTTAAAACGCAATAAGGGAGCTTCATTATATTGTACGGTTGTACAATTTTAAATATTTCATGTGATTTGTATAGAAGCATTCGCCACAATAATCTTATCGCAAATCATATTATTGTCTCTAGGAATGCCTTATCTTTGCTTTTTATTTTTAGACCATGACCATACAAGAAAAACAAAAAGAAATTGTTAGCGAATTTGAATTTTTAGACGATTGGGAACAAAAATATGAGTACATCATCGACTTGGGAAAGTCCTTGCCAGCTTTGCCCGAAGAGAAAAAAAAAGATGATTATCTCATCAAAGGTTGCCAGTCCAGAGTGTGGTTGGATCCGGAATTTAAAGAAGGCAAACTTTTTTTTCATGCCGATTCCGATGGGATTTTGCCCAAAGGTATCGTGGCTCTTTTAGTGTCTATTTATAGTGGACACACCGTGCAAGAAATTTTGAATTCAGATTTCAAATTCATAGAAGAAATTGGGCTTCAGGAGTTTCTATCTCCAACCCGAGCCAATGGTTTGATGGCGATGACCCAGCAAATTAAATTCTATGCCGTAGCTTTTCAGTTAAAATCATGACCAAAATTCTAGCCTATCGTTTTTCTGCTTTCGGCGATGTAGCCATGGCGGTTCCCGTAATTCGGGAATTTCTAGAACAAAACACCGAAGTGGAAATCATTTTTGTCTCCAGAAACAATTTCAAGGATTTATTTTTTGACCTTCCTAGATGTCGGTTTCATGGGATAAATGTGGATGAGTACAATGGATATTGGGGACTGAAAAAATTATGTAAGGAATTGCACCATCGTTACCAACCGGATTGGGTGGCAGATTTGCATGATGTAATTCGGTCTAAAATGCTCAATCGTTTTTTTAAAAGAAAAGGATTAAAAGTTTTTAAAATAAACAAGGGTAAAGAAGAAAAAAAACAATTGACCGATGTCTGGAATTTAGAAAAAAAGCAACTGAAACTTACCGTGGAAAGATATGCCGATGTCTTTCGTGCTATGGGGTTTTCTGTTGAGCTATCCCATCAATACCGAAGTTTAAAATCCGAAAAATCAGGTATTGGATTCGCACCTTTTGCGCAACACCAAGGAAAGATGTTGCCTTTGGAAAAATCTTTTGATCTGGCTAAAAAGCTAGCAGAAAAATATACGGTATATTTTTTCGGAGGAGGTAAATTAGAGGTTGATATTTTGAATCAGTGGGAGAAGGAAATTCCCAATACCCAATCTCTGGCCGGAAAATTAAGTTTAAAGGAAGAGCTAAGCCATATTGCTGGTTTGCAACTGATGATTTCTATGGATTCTGCCAATATGCATTTGGCAAGTTTGGTGGGGACTCGTTGTGTTTCTGTTTGGGGAGCGACACATCCTTACGCCGGATTTTTAGGCTATGGTCAGTCTTTGGAGCATGTCGTTCAGATAAAAGATCTTACCTGCAGGCCTTGTTCTGTCTTTGGAGATAAAAAGTGCTACCGTGGCGATTGGGCTTGTTTAAATGAAATACAGGTAGAGCGTATTGTTCACACAGTAGAAAAATGTTTAATATCAATAGGGGAAAAAGAATAATAAACCAAATCAATATTATGCCGATGAAGTTTTTTATATCTTTGTTTCATGACTACTCCAAACGATAAAAGATTATTCCTTATAGATGCCTATGCCATGATTTTTCGTGGTTACTATGCTTTAATTAGAAATCCCAGACTAACCAGTACAGGACTAGATACTTCGGCAATTTTTGGATTTACCAATTCATTAATCGAGCTCATCAAAAGAGAAAAACCCAGTCATTTGGCTGTGGTTTTTGATGTGGGTAAAGCCAGCGTTAGGACGGATGATTTTGCAGAATACAAAGCCAACCGTAGCGAAACTCCCGAAGCCATAAAAATTGCAGTTCCTTATATACACACTATTTTGCAAGCCATGCATATTCCTATTTTGGGAGTAGAAGGCTATGAAGCAGATGATGTGATTGGCACCATTGCAGGAAAGGCAGAAAAAGAAGGCTATATCGTATTTATGGTAACGCCTGATAAAGATTTTGCCCAATTGGTTACGGATAAAATTAAAATCTATAAACCCGCATCTAAAGGTGGCGATATAGAAATAATAGGAGTAGATGAGGTAAAAGCAAAATACGAAATTAATGATCCCAAACAAGTCATTGATTTCTTGGCAATGATGGGCGATGCGGTGGATAATATCCCGGGATTGGAAGGCGTAGGAGAGAAAACAGCGCTTAAATTCCTGAAAGAATTTGGTTCAATAGAAAATCTTTTGGCCAATACCCATACATTAAAAGGGAAAATTAAAGAGAAAATAGAAAATTCAGCCGATCGTGGGATGCTTTCCAAAAAACTGGCAACCATTATTTGCGATGTCCCAATAGATTTCGAGCAACAGCAATACGATTTAGATACTCCAGATTTTGAAAAAGTACGAGAAGTATTTGATGAATTAGAGTTCAGAAGACTGTATGAAAATCTTTACCGGGCTTTTTCGGTAGAAGCAGAATCTGATAAAAAAGAAACAGAAACTAAAGAAGCGAATATAACTTCTAGTAAAGAAAACAAAAACAATGCACAGCCAGTAGTAGGAGACTTGTTTGCTACTTTTGAAGAGCTGGAGCAGCATACTTCTACCAAAAAAACATTAGAACAATCCCAAGTTGTATATCAATACATCGAAACAGCTAAGGCCCAATATTTTCTTGTGGAAAATCTTTTACAACAAACCGTTGTTGCTTTTCACTTGTTCACAGATGATGGTGAAAATATATTGGGAATGGCATTTTGCTATAAGGAAGGTCTGGCCTATTTTGTTCCGTTTTCAAATTCCAGAGAAGAAATTTTGACGACGCTCAATATCTTTAAACCTTTTTTTGATAAAGAAGCTATTTTAAAAGTAGGACATCAACTAAAATATGATTTCAAAATTCTTCTGGATTTAGGGATGAACCTGAAAGGTAATTTATTCGACACCATGATTGCGCACTATCTTTTAAATCCAGATGGTCGTCACGGATTGGATTATCTTTCGGAAATTTACTTGCATTACCAACCAATTGTCTTAGAAAACATTATTGGAAAAAAGGGAAAAAACCAATTGAATCTTCAAGAGGTTCAACTGCAAGATAAAACCAATATAGCAGCTGAAAATGTAGCTTTATCCTTGGCTTTATATCATTTGTTTCAACCTCAATTAAAAAAAGAAAATTTAGAAAATCTTTTCTATCAGATAGAAATGCCACTGATGAAGGTCTTGGCAAAAATGGAGTTGGCAGGTATTGCATTAGACACGCAATGGTTGGCGCAAGAAAGTGTAGATCTGGATAAGGATCTTAAAAATCTTGAACAAAAAATATTTGCTTTGGCCGGGATGGAGTTTAATATGAACTCACCGAAACAATTAGGTGAAGTTTTGTTTGAACAATTACAATTGGATGGCAAAGCCAAAAAAACCAAAACAGGGCAATATGCAACCTCCGAAGATGTGCTTCAAAAACTAAGTGCCAAACATGAAATTATTCCGCTTATTTTGGAATACAGATCCTATCAAAAATTAAAATCGACTTATGTAGATGCGCTTCCACTTCAGATTTCCGAGAAAGACCAGCGGGTGCATACTTCTTTTTCGCAAACCACAGCGGCTACCGGTAGATTGGCTTCTTTGAACCCTAATTTGCAAAATATCCCAATTCGTTTGGCAAGAGGAAGACAGGTGCGTGGTGCTTTTGTTGCTGCGCCTGGAAGTAAATTAATCGCAGCGGATTACTCCCAAATAGAATTAAGAATTATTGCCGAAATTTCTCAAGAACAAAATTTAATTTCAGCTTTTCAAAATGGTGAAGATATCCACGCTTCAACCGCCGCTAAGTTGTTCAAAATACCATTGCAAGAGGTAAGTAAAGACCAAAGATCCAAAGCAAAATCAGTAAACTTTGGAATTATTTATGGCCAAGGTGCCTTTGGTTTGGCTGAACAAACCGGAATGAGCAGAACCGAAGCTAAGGAAATGATTGAAGCTTATTTTGAGAATTATCCGCAGCTTAAATCTTATATGGCTCAGCAGGTACAAAAAGCCAGAGAAAATGGCTTCGTAGAAACACTTTTAGGAAGAAGAAGACATTTGAAAGACATTAACTCCAATAATTTTGTAGTTAAAGGTCACGCCGAAAGAAATGCCGTAAATGCCCCAATACAAGGTAGCGCAGCAGATATTATAAAAATAGCGATGATAGCCATTGATCTTCAATTAACGCAACGGCAACTGAAAACTAAAATGCTTTTACAAGTGCATGATGAATTAATTTTTGAAGCTCCGGAAGAGGAAGTGGACATCGTAATCCCCATCATTAAAAAAGAAATGGAACATGCCATACAAACACAAGTGCCACTCTTTGTGGAAGTCGGGATTGGCAACAATTGGTTAGAAGCACATTAATAATTAACTTTAAATATACGACAAATGAAAAACACATTATGGATGGCAGGTTTGTTTTCGTTGAGCCTTATCTCATGTGGTACAACAAAAACCTATAAAATCTTAGCCAAAAGCAATACAGAAACGCAAGGTACAGCTGTATTTACCCAAAAAGGAAAGACAGTAACCATGGATTTGAATGCATATAAACTAAGTCCTGGTTTGCACGCAGTACACATTCATGAAAAAGGAGATTGTTCTTCTCCAGATGCTATGTCGGCCGGAGGACATTGGAACCCTACCCAGCATAAGCATGGTAAATGGGAACATGGAGAATTTCATATGGGCGATATAGGCAACTTAAAAGCCGATAAAGATGGCGTTGCCAGATTGGAATTTAAAACCGACAAATGGTGTTTGGGCTGTTCTGATGAAACTAAAAACATCATTGGGAAAACCATCATCATCCACGCCAAAGAAGATGATTTCCATAGCCAACCAACGGGCAACGCCGGAGGAAGAGTAGGCTGCGTGGAAATAAAATAAAATAACTCAAATACAACAAATAAGGCGAAGTAATTCGCCTTTTATTTATATCCTTCCTTTCAAGTAATCTTGCCTAAGAGGTTCGTTTAGTTTTTCTATGGCGTAACGCAGGCAGGTTCTTGGCATGGTTTTGTAATGTTCATTAAGAAAATTAGTTAAAATACCTTCCTCTTTATTGCCTATTTCTCTCAGTAGCCAACCATTGGCTTTGTGCATTAAATCATGCGGATGATGCAGGTTGTTCAGTACAAGTTCCTGGGTTAATGCGTATGAATTTCCTTTTTTAATGTAATGCATGGTGGCAACAACGGCAATTCTTTTTTCCCATAAGTTTTTTGAACGAGAAAGTTGCCTAAGAATGTCGTCTTTTTGGTTATCAAAACAATATCTTCCCAAGATTTTATAACAAGACAAGTCCACTAAATCCCAATTGTTGATGTATGGAGTTTGATCCAGATACATTTGCGCCCAAAAATCTTTTTCGTCTAATGCTTTGGTTTTTTCAAATTTCTGCACCATAATCAAAAGAGCTACCAAACGCATTTCGTGGTATTCGGAATGGAGTATTTCAAGGATGTCTTCGGTACTTGCTTTCTGCCAGTATTCTTTTACAATTGCCCTGCAATCGGGGTTTACGACACCCAAGAATTTGTCGCCTTCACCGTATTCTCCTTTTCCTGTTTTAAAGAATTTAGGATAAAAATCGGCCTTTTCCTGTCGGGCTAGGAATGCCAAAGCATTAAATATTTCTTGAGCTAAAGACATTATTTTTCTATTTCTTCATCATCAAAATATTCAAAAAGAAAATCATTGTACGGAAATCTGGAAATATGAATTTTGTGTACCTCGTCGTAGATCATTTTTTTCATTTCCGGAAAATTTTCCTTGGTTAGTGCCGAAATAAAAACGGTTGGATATTTGGAATTGTTCATCCATGTTTTTCTCCATTCGTCCAGAGAGATGTTCTTTTTGGTCGCTGGTGTAAGGTCGTCCTCCTCTTTTTGCTCGTAGGCAAAGGCGTCAATTTTGTTAAAGACCATGATCATTGGTTTTTGATGGGCTTCTATTTCCATCAAAATTTGATTGACAGAATCGATGTGGTCTTCAAAGCTTTCGTGCGAAATATCGACGACATGTATCAGTAAATCCGCTTCTCTTACTTCGTCCAAAGTGGATTTGAAAGACTCTACCAGTTGAGTAGGAAGTTTTCGGATAAAACCTACCGTGTCCGTTAGTAGGAACGGAAGATTTCCGATGACTACCTTGCGTACCGTAGTGTCTAAGGTGGCAAAGAGTTTATTTTCTGCAAAGACATCCGACTTGGACAAAGTGTTCATTAGGGTAGATTTTCCTACATTGGTATAACCAACCAAGGCGGCCCGAACAACCTTTCCTCGGTTGTTTCTTTGGGTTGCCATTTGCTTGTCTATGGTTTTTAGTTTTTCTTTCAGTAAGGTAATACGGTCACGGATAATCCTTCTGTCGGTTTCTATTTCGGTTTCTCCAGGGCCTCTCATCCCAATTCCTCCTTTTTGTCTTTCTAGGTGAGTCCACAGTCGGGTAAGTCTAGGTAAAAGGTATTGATATTGGGCTAGTTCTACTTGCGTTCTGGCGTAAGAAGTTTGTGCTCTTTGTGCGAAGATGTCCAATATAAGATTGGTTCTATCCAAAATTTTCACTTCCATATCTCTTTCTAAATTTTTGAGTTGGGAAGGAGAAAGTTCATCATCGAAGATAACGGTACCTATTTCGTTTTCTTTCACAAAATTTTTAATTTCTTCGGCTTTTCCTTTTCCTACAAATGTTTTAGAATCGGGCATGGTAAGTTTCTGGGTAAATCTTTTTTCCACTGTTGCCCCAGCTGTATAGGCCAAAAATTCTAATTCATCCATGTATTCATGGAGTTTGTCTTCGTCTTGATATTGGGTAATAACGCCGACTAATACGGCTTTTTCGTAAAGGTGTTCCTTTTTTTCTAACATAGAGTAATATTCCGAAAGTAATTCGTTTTCGTTTGCAAATGTAGAGAAAATATTGGGCAAATTTTAGATTTTTAAATCATAAGCCAAGGATCTCACAAGTTTAAACATTCCAAAATTCTCTATCCAAACTTCTGTATTGTATCGCTTCTGATATATGTGTTGAGGTGATGTTTTCAGCTCCTTCCAAATCGGCAATGGTTCTAGAAACTTTCAATATTCTATCATAAGCTCTGGCGGAAAGATTGAGTTTTTCCATCGCTATTTTTATTAAGTTTTGAGATACCTCGTCCAAAGCACAATATTGTTCAATTTCTTTAGGTCCCATTTGTGCATTGTAGTGGATGATGTTGTTGGCGTATCTTTCGGTTTGTTTTTGTCTGGCACAAAGTACCCTTTTCCTAATAGAGTCGCTACTTTCTCCTTTCCGTTTTTCGGTTAATTGTTCAAATTCTACTTTTTGCACTTCTATATGAATGTCTATTCTGTCCAGCAATGGTCCAGAGAGCTTGTTCATGTATCGTTGCATTTCTATTACTGATGAGGTGTTGTTGGGATCGTCTGGGAAATATCCGGAAGGAGAAGGATTCATGCTGGCAACCAACATAAAGCTGGCAGGATAATTTACGGTAAACTTCGCCCGCGATATGGTAACAACTCTGTCTTCTAAAGGTTGGCGCATCACTTCCAATACTTGTCGTTTAAATTCAGGCATTTCATCAAGAAACAAAACTCCGTTGTGTGCCAAGGAAATTTCTCCTGGTTGTGGGTATGATCCACCGCCAACCAAGGCAACATCGGAAATGGTGTGATGTGGACTTCTGAAAGGTCTAGTAGTCATAAGTGAAGTTTCTGCGCCCATTTTTCCTGCTACGGAATGGATTTTGGTGGTTTCCAAAGCTTCTTTTAGAGTGAGCGGCGGAAGGATTCCTGGGATTCTTTTGGCCAACATGGTTTTTCCACTTCCTGGAGGCCCGATTAAGATGATGTTGTGGCCACCAGCAGCCGCTACTTCCATGGCTCTTTTGGCGGTTTCTTGACCTTTTACCTCAGAAAAATCAAAAGGGAAATCGAGTATTTTATCTTCAAATTCTTTTCGGGTATCTATTTTTGTTGGTTGTAAAGGTTTTCCTTCATTAAAAAAATCGATGACTTCCTTAATGTTTTCAACGCCATACACTTCTAAATTATTTACTATGGCTGCTTCTCGTGTGTTTTGCTTGGGCAAAATAATACCTTTAAAACCTTCTTCTCTCGCTTTGATGGCAATAGGTAATATTCCTTTAATGGGTTGTAACCCTCCATCCAAGGACAACTCTCCCATGATGATATAGTCACCAATAGTCTCGGCTACAATTTGCTCAGATGCGGTTAAAATTCCTAGAGCAATGCTCAGGTCATAGGCAGATCCTTCTTTTCTTAAATCTGCAGGAGCCATGTTGATGGTTATTTTTTTTCCAGGAATTTTGTAGCCTACATTTTTTAAAGCAGCTGAAATTCGATAACTACTTTCTTTGATGGCGTTGTCTGGCAATCCCACCAAGTGGTAACCCACCCCACCAGTGTCAATATTTACTTCTATAGTGATTGTTTGGGCAGATACCCCATGAATGGCAGAGCCAAATACTTTGACCAACATATTTGTGATTTTGTAGTAAATTTAATAAAATTTCAATTTAAATGAATTTATTTTATTGAAATTAATACATTTGTTTAAAACATTGTGCATGGAATTAAGTCAAATAAAATTGCATTTGAAAGCATATCTGTTACACCAGCAAACTTTGGATGCGGCTCATTTTCTTGTCCGTTCTTTTGGTTTGGCAACCCATGATGATTGGGGTGCTTTTGATTTTAGAAAAGATGAAAATAAAGAACTTATTGTTCTTACCACCGAAGGAGAAGTTGGCGAAGCCCAAACCATAATGATTCCTAGAAATTTATTTGATTTTGATTTTAATTTGGTGATCAACCTTCTAGCGCATGAAATGGTGCATATAAAACAGAAAACTCAAGAGCCTTTGGTTTTTGATAAAAATGAAAGAGAGTTTGTCGCTCATTACGAAATGTTGTTTCATACGATTTTTCCGCAGGTTCCAGAGATGTCGGACTTTCATAAAGATTGGTTTGGTAATAGAGCACTGGCTTATTATAACCGAATGGACGCTGGTGGCGATCTTCAAAAAAAGTACGAAAAACAGAAATCTGAAATTGAATCGTTATTGCAGACTGTACAAAACAATAAAAATGAATAAAAATGATACAAAATATTCCAATTGAAAAAGTCTTATTCCTCGATATCGAAACTGTGCCTCAATATGCCAATTGGGATTCTATGGATGAAACCGAGCAGTACCTTTGGGAAAAGAAAACTCGATTTCAAAGAAAAGAAGAGATTAGTGCTGAAGAATTTTATGGTGAAAGAGCGGGGATAATGGCAGAATTCGGAAAGATTGTTTGTATTTCTGTTGGAATGTTGGAGTCTGGAGGAAAACTAAAAATAAAAAGCTTTGCCGGTGATGACGAAAGAAAATTATTGGAAGAATTTGGCCAAATTTTCAATAAGCCCAAAATGCGAGAGGTGATTCTTTGTGCACATAATGGTAAAGAGTTTGATTTTCCTTGGATTGCCAGACGCTTTCTTATCCTTGGGATGCAACCTCCGGTTCCGTTTCAGTTGTATGGGAAGAAACCATGGGAAATACAACATTTGGACACGATGGAATTATGGAAGTTTGGAGATTATAAAAGTTTCGTTTCTTTGGAATTACTGGCTCATGTATTCGGGATACCCACACCAAAAGACGATATAGACGGTTCAATGGTTTCATCAATTTATCATATAGAAAAAGATTTATTTAGAATAATTCTATATTGTGAGAAAGATGTCTTAACTTTGGCCAATATTTTCCGGCGCATGCGACAAGAGGATTTGCTGGAACGATATGAACCTTAGTTAATATTAGTTGAATTACTGCAAAACGCCCAGAGAATGGGGTATTTGAATTATTTATGAAATATACAGAAGAACAAATTGCAAAAATTGGAGAAGAAATAATACTTGCCTTAAAAACGGTTTACGACCCAGAAATTCCAGTAGATATTTATGAATTGGGTCTTATTTACGATGTTCAAGTGTCAGATGAAGGTGTCGCCAGAATTGTAATGACACTTACTACGCCAAATTGCCCTGTAGCAGAATCCATGCCTCAGGAAGTGAAAGACAAAGTGAAAACAGTAGAGGGTGTAAATGATGTGGATTTGGATTTAACCTTCGAACCCATGTGGAATAAAGACATGATGAGCGAAGAAGCTAAATTTGAATTGGGTATTTTATACTAATTCCTTCATTTACAAATAAAATAAAAATCCATTTCAGAACAAACTGAAATGGATTTTTTTATAGTCCGAAGACAATGCCCACTTGTGGTACAAATCCCGATCCGAAAACCGATTTTTCTTTATCATACAATACATTGTACATCGCACCTATTTGCATATAAGCACGATCACCCAATCTTTGCATGTAACCTCCGCCCAAGTATAAAACGGATTCATTCTTTTTTACATTTGTTGCATTTCCGGTATGGCTGATGAAATATTCCTGAAAATTTCCACTCAAGTAAGCAGATCTACCAAAATAATAGTTGGCAAATGGACCCACGCCTATCATGGTGGATTTATAATAGGTAGCATTATACCAAGTTAAATTGCCAGACAATCCCATTTCGAAATCTGGACTTATTTTATACCCTACTCTTGGAGTTATATATAACGAAGTCCCTCCAGAGCCAGTGCCCAAACCGGCGTATCCTCCAAATGTCCAACCCGAGTTGCTTATCGTACTGCCTACAGAAACTTGGGCAAAACTAAGAGAAGTAACCATTAGTGCGAATAGGGATATAATTTTTTTCATCGGATTTCTATTTAATAATTGATTGTTGTTTCTGTTCAAAAATAATCAAATTTGAATAGTTGCACAAAATCCATCTTCGTTTTTGATATTTATTTTCAAAAAAAAGCTGCCCAGATTTGGACAGCTATGGTGTTGTAAATTTCTTTTTGTTTATTATCTTGTAAAAAGCATTTCTCTGTATTTGGTCATTGGCCAAAGTTCATCATCTACCATCATTTCTAGTGCGTCGGATGCTTTTCGGATTGTAGCAAACAATGGTCTTACTTTATTGCAATATGCATCGGCTCTTTTTTGAGCGTCTTCGGTTTTGTTGGCCTTTTCTTTTTCCGACAATAAAGCATCTACTCCTGTTTTTATTTGAGCTACATTTTCAGAAATACTTCGGATTAGGTCCATTTGCTCTTTGGCAAGAGCAGGGAATTCTTTATCGCCAAAAATTTCTTTCAAACCTTTAACATTGTCTATTAATCGGTTTTGATAATTCAATGCTGCAGGAATAATGTGGTTTCTAGCAATATCTGCCAATACTCTGGCTTCAATATCTACCACGGTAGCATATTTCTCTAATTTGATTTCTACTCGAGCTTCAAATTCTCTGTGAGAATAAATACCCATTTCTTCGTATAAGTCTAGGTATTTTTTGTCTAATATTTGTTTTAATGCTTCTGGAGTCGTTTTGTGGTTATTCAAGCCTCTTTTCTTTGCTTCTTTAGCCCATTCTTCTGAGTATCCATCTCCTTCGAAGATAATTTTTTTGCATTTTTTTACATACTCTCTCAAGATGTTAAAAATGGCTTCGTCTTTTTTAAGTCCCTTCTCAATTAATGCATCTACTTCTTGTTTGAAGATGATGAGCTGTTTTGCCATAATGGTATTGAGCACCGTCATAGGTTCTGCACAGTTGGCAGAAGAACCTACTGCACGGAATTCGAATTTGTTACCGGTAAAAGCAAAAGGAGAAGTTCTGTTTCTGTCGGTATTATCCAATAAAATTTCAGGTATTTTACCTACCACATTTAGTTTGAGTTCGGTTTTTTCTTCAGGTGAAAGTTTGCCATCGGTTACTTTTTCTAATTCATCCAGCACGGCAAATAATTGCGTGCCAATAAAAGCTGAGATAATTGCCGGAGGTGCTTCGTTGGCGCCCAATCTATAGTCGTTGTTGGCAGAGGCTATGCTGGCTCTCAATAGGTCGGCATAGTCATGTACTGCCATTAAGGAATTTACAAAGAAGGTTAAGAATTGTAAATTCTTTTTAGGATTTTTTCCTGGGCTTAAAAGGTTTTCTCCTGTATCTGTTGCTAATGACCAGTTGTTGTGTTTGCCGCTTCCGTTGACACCTGCAAATGGCTTTTCGTGGAATAAAATATGGAAATGGTGCTTGTGGGCAACTCTGGCCATTACATCCATCAACAAAGAATTATGATCCACCGCTACATTCGTTTCTTCAAACATAGGCGCTAACTCAAATTGGTTAGGGGCTACCTCGTTGTGTCTTGTGGTAACAGGAATACCTAGTTTAATACATTCTACTTCCAATTCTTTCATGAAGTTCATTACTCTTGTTGGGATGGATCCAAAATAATGATCGTCCAATTGTTGCCCTTTTGCAGGAGCGTGGCCCAAGAGTGTTTGCCCAGTAATCACAAGATCGGGTCTCGATTGGTACAATGCTGTGTCAACCAAGAAATATTCTTGTTCCCAACCCAAAGTGGCGGTTACTTTCGTTACGTTTTTATCGAAATAGGATTTGCAAACATCGGTTGCAGCTTCATCTATTGCGTGTAAGGCCCTTAGTAATGGCGTCTTGTAATCTAATGCTTCGCCGGTGTACGAAATAAAAATAGAAGGGATACAAAGTGTAGTTCCCATGATAAATGCGGGTGATGTTGGGTCCCAAGCGGTATATCCTCTTGCTTCGAAGGTGTTTCTTATTCCTCCATTCGGGAAAGAAGAAGCATCTGGTTCTTGTTGAATCAGCATGCCACCATTAAATCTTTCTATCGCTCTATCGCTTTCAAATGGGGTGAAAAAGCTATCGTGTTTTTCTGCAGTTGTTCCTGTTAATGGTTGAAACCAGTGGGTATAATGGGTAACTCCTTTGGATAGTGCCCAGTCCTTCATGGCAACTGCAATTTGGTCTGCAATATGTCTTTGGATTTTAGTTCCTCGCTTTATAGCGTCTTGGATGGCTTCGAAAGCTTCTTTTGTAAGATAAGATCGCATTGCTTCTTCAGAAAATACATTCTGACAAAAAAGTTCGGATAGCTTGGCCGGAACTTCTACTTTGTTTACCGCTCTGTAGTTTTGAAACGGTAGTGTTTCTAAGGCTTTAAATCTTAATGTTGACATACTGTGTGGTTTTATTGGGCAAAATTATGAAAAAAAAACAAAACAAAATAAAATCACCCCTAAAAAAAATAGGGGTATATGTAAAAAAAAATATTTTTTGTGTAATTTGAGTTGAAGATTCACTTTGGTATTATCTATGTTAAATATTGTTCATATACGCTTGTGACTTGATGGAGCTTTAGAAAATAAATTGTAACTTCGCTCACTTTTCTTAAAATTTAAACTATGGCAAATTCTAGAGCAAGAGAAACTACTGAGGCAATAGAAAGATTATATGTCTCCATGCGACATTTATTTTACCGAGGCTTTTTCAAACCCGCTGGCGTCTCCGGAAGTAGTTTGCGTTCCTTACTGATGACCATCAACCCAGAAATCTACGGATCCATGAATGTTTCTAATAAAATTGAACTAAATGGACTGCTTTATGTGTTGGACCGATTGCCGGAAGGAATAGAAGAAACCCCTTTCGTACATCTTACTTCCGATGAAGGATTTGAAAAAGGTTCTTTCCAGCTTATTGTCCCTAAAAAAAGAAGAAGAAATTGCTATCGTATCGATCAACATCAAATGAACATCGAAGTGCTTTTGGGTCGCTCCGAAGTGTATGATATTCTTACCCATCTTACCTTTCTTTATATAGAAGCCGATAAAATACGAGATCTAGGATTTATTAAAGAAGATGACTGCAGACCAACACGAACTTGGAGGATTATAGAGGAAGTTGCGCTCTCCAAAAAGAAAATGAGCCGACAAGAAAAAGAAGTAGCCCTTATCCATCTTTCTTCGCTCTTGGGGAGAACTTTTGATGAAACCCTAGAGGCTTATCATAATTTTGGCGATGATCAAAACCCGGATCGTTTATTCAAAATTATCTACCACCTTGGTAGAGTGAGTATGGATGATCACCAAGAAACCCGAGAAAGAGAAATCCATTTCTCAGCCATACTTAGAGAAAGAATCGGACATCATTATTTTGGGGAAAAATGGGCCAATCATGTTAAAGATGTTTTGGTGAAAAATAACTTGCATCAAAGACCACTGCATATTGTATCTGCTAACATGCATTCGGTGAAAAATATGTTGTTCGGTCATCAAGCCATTGGAAAAAAAGCAACATCTGAGGTAGATTATTCCTTGTACGAAGAGATTTCCAACAAAAAAGAATTTCAAGACAAAATATTACAATATGCCGAAAACCAAGGCCTGATTTACCTAGACGACAAAAGTGGTAGTAATATAGATGTTCAAATTATCGATCTTTCTAAAATTAAATTAGAAAACTCTTCCTTCGCACAGTTTCAATATGCAGGTGACGATATAGTGCTGGTTTTTGACTATGCCTTTGGCGAACAAGCTTTCGAAGTTATGGACGAATTGCTACGGCCCATCTCTATCTCTGGCGAAAAGAAATCCATCAATGTGAAATCCATTTCCATCATGGGAAAAGCAGGTATTTTAACCGGAGAAAAAGGAGATATCATGATTCCAACCTCACATATCTTCGAAGGTACTGCCGATAATTATCCTTTTGACAATGCTCTGATGCTCGATGATTTCCAAGATGATGAAATAAAATCTTTTGAAGGTGCTATGATTACCGTTTTGGGAACATCACTCCAAAACAAAGATATCCTTACTTATTTTATGAACACCTCGTGGAAAGCCATAGGCCTAGAAATGGAAGGTGCCCACTACCAAAAAGCCATACAAGTGGCTTCCAAAATAAGACATCATATTTCGCCAGACCTGTTCCTTATGTATGCTTATTACGCTTCCGATAACCCGTTAGAAACCGGGAGTACCTTGTCTTCAGGTGGACTAGGACTTACAGGAGTCAAACCAACTTATATGATTACCTATGGTATTTTGAAAAAGATTTTCACCTATACCAAGAAATAATTTGGTAAATCCCTATGTGTTTTTTTTACATTAGGTTTTATACATTTTAGAGATAAGTTGAAAATAAATATCGAAATCCAAATAGCTATTATAGCCAATATAACCATCTGTTTTTAGATGGTTATTTTTTTGGCGTGCCCCTCGCTTAGGCTTTTCCCTAGGCTCGGGTCGGTGTATTCGCTGTATCTTTTGCGCCAATGCTTTTCCCAATGCCTAGCAAAAGGATGCCGCTGCTCCACCTCACGCGGGATTTCGTTTTTCATTCGCAAGTAGAGAAATAGTCGTCCTTTCGAGAATCTTAAAAAAACAAAAGACTTTAATTTTCGTTCTTTATCTTTGCATTTCATTCAATTTAAACTTATAAAAAATGAAAAAGATTTTTCTTGTTGTATTCTCAATGTCCTTTGTATTACTGTGGGCACAACAAAAACCCTATTATCAGCAATTTGCAGATTATAAAATGGAAATTGATGTAGATGCTACCAATTATACTTACCAAGGAAAACAAGAACTTACCTATACCAATAATTCCCCCGATGTGCTTAAGGTGGTTTACTTTCATTTATATTGGAATGCCTTTAAACCCAATTCCATGATGGATCAAAGGGTAGCAGCTCAAGGGAAAAATGGCGATTCTCGTTTGCAACAGGGAGGCGTCTCTCGTTTGGCATCTATTCCCAAGAACGAAGAGGGTGCACAAAATATACATTTCATTCAACAGAACGGTAAAAATCTGAATTTTGAAATTCAAGAAACCATCATGAAAGTTGAATTGGCAGAACCGCTAAAGCCCAATTCAAAAACTACTTTTACCATGCAGTGGGATGCCGTTATCCCAATGCAAATTCGTAGAAGTGGACGAAATAACAAAGAAGGTGTAGCGATGACGATGACCCAGTGGTTCCCTAAAATCGCAGAGTACGACTACGATGGTTGGGCAACTTTCGACTATGTGGGAAGAGAATTTCATGCGCCTTTCGCCAATTTCGATGTGCGAATAAAAATGGATAAAGATTTCGTTATCGGTGCAGGGGGCACTTTAGTAAACCCAGATGAGGTTAAAGGCTACCAACCCGATGCTAAAATCATTGCTGACAATAATAATAAAGTTGTTTGGAAATGGACAGCCAGAAATATTTTGGATTTTGCTTGGGCTGCAGACAAAGATTATTCGGTAGAATCTTTTACTGTGTTGGATGGACCTAAAGTGTACTTGGTTTATCAAAAGTCCGATAAGACAGCTCTTTGGGGACAAGTACAACCATATATTGAAAAATATTTTCAATTGATGAATGCGTCGTTCGGCCGATATGTATATCCTGGTTATTCGTTTATACAAGGTGGCGACGGAGGAATGGAGTACGGAATGTGTACCATGATTTTGGGCGAAGCAAAAAAAATAGAAGATCTATGTGGACTCATGTTTCATGAAGGTTCTCATTCTTGGTATCAACAAATCTTAGCCTCTAACGAGCCAATGAGACCATGGATGGACGAGGGGTTCACCAGCTACGCAGAATCAATTGCCATGAATCAGTTATTCCCATCTCAGAATCCGCTGCCCAATCCCTTTGTTGGTACTCTGGAAAATTACAGAAAATTTGTAAAAACGGGAAAAGAAGAACCTGCTGTTTGGTTGGGCGATCACCATGACGATGGCAAGGCGTACACTTTCTCAACGTATGTTAAAGGAGAGTTGTTCTTGGTGCAGTTAGGCTATATCGTTGGCGAACCTTTGCTTTCTGCAATTCTTAAAGAATTCTACCAGCAATGGAAACTAAAACATCCTACCGATAGAGATTTTATGCATATAGCACAAAAAATGTCAGGTATGGATCTTAAATGGTTTCATCATTATTGGATCAATACCACCAAAACAATTGATTATGGAATAAAAGAAGTGAAGTTTGAAGATAAATCGACCACAATTACTCTGATTAATAAAGGAAATATTCCTATGCCTATCGATTTTTCTATCCTTACCAAAGACAAAAAAGTACTCAATTTCCATATTCCAGTCAACTTAACTCATGTTTGGAAAAACAAAGATGTTTATGGTGATTTCAAAACTTTGGACTATTGGCCTTGGACCCAAAAAGAATACACCTTTACCCTTCCCTATACCAAATCCGAATTAATGGCTTTAGGAATCGACTTCTCCCAACGATTGGCAGATGTAAACATGGAAGATAATTTTTTTGAAGTAAAGTAATACACAATTTATCAAACGATTATGATGAATTTTATTGTAATTAATATAGGAAATACCAATATACGATTTGGTTTGTTTAAAAACGATAATTGCGAAATTTCTTGGATTATCAATACCAAACCCTACAAAACCAGCGACGAACTATTTGTGCAGTTTCTTACTTTATATCAGTATTATCAAATCAATATCGATGAAATTGAAAAAGTAATTGTCGGCTCAGTCGTTCCTCAGCTCACCTATGATATTTCCCGGGCAGTAGAAAAAATTCACAACAAAAAACCCATCTTGGTCGATAGAAATACACCATCCGCGGTAATACCTAAATCCAAACAAATGGGAACCGATATTTATGCCAATCTAGTAGCGGCACATCATTTATATCCAAATAGGAAAAAAATCATCATCGATTTCGGAACAGCACTCACGGTAAGCTGCCTAACAGAAAATAGCGAAACCCTTGGTGCAATCATAGCTCCAGGTATTATCACATCTCTTAATTCTTTGGTTAGCCAAACAGCTCAATTACCAGAAATAGAGCTGAAAAAGCCGCAATCTGTTTTAGGGTTAGATACGGTAACTTGCATGCAAAGTGGCATGGTCTATGGCTATTTAGGAATGGTGGAAGGATTTATAGATAGGATAAATTCCGAAGTAAATGACGATTGTTTCGTGATAGCAACAGGCGGAGTATCCCATGTGTACAAACCCTTAACCGACAAAATCCATATCGCAGATCGATTACATACCCTCAAAGGGCTCTATTATTTAGGGAAGGACAAATAATGGATAGAAAATAATGCTACTTCAATTTTGGAGTAGTATTTTTTTGCATTATGTATAAAGTGCTTTTAAATTTTCTTTATTCTTTATTCTTTATTCTTATTCTTTATTCTATATTCTTTATTCTTTTCAGGAGCTATTTCCCGCTTTCACTACTCGCTTTTTTACGCCCATGCTATTTCCAGGGTAAGTAAAAAGAGCTCAAACACGCCGTTCAATCGGGGCTAAGATTGAGATGATGAGAAGATGAGGTGGTGAAGTGATGAAGTTAAGAGGTGATGAAGTTATGAGGTGATGAAGTTATGAGGTGATGAAGTTAAGAAGTTATGTTGTGATGAGTAGTAAGTGGTGAATGGTGAGTGGTGAGTGGTAAATGGTGAGTTGTAAGTAGTAAGTAGTGAGTTGTGGGTTTGTGATGTTTAGAAGTTATTGAGTTATGAAGTTATGGAGTTAAGGAGTTAAGAAGTTAAGAAGATAAGAAGTAATAGTTGTTAATAGGCTGCATTATAATGATACGATCAAACCATATAATCCATTCATCACTCACCGCTCACCACTCACCACTCACCATTCACTGCTTACCACTCACCGTTCACCATTTACCACTCACCATTAACCATTCACCATTCACCATTCACTACTCACCATTCACTACTCACCATTCACCACTCACCACTCACCATTCACCAAACAAAAAAATCTTCCACAGCCCCAATCACTTAGCATTAACTTTAGAAAATAAATCCCCAAAAATTTGTCAGGACAAGAAAAATCTCTACTTTTTCACTCCCAAACAATGGGAAGCAAGTCTATAAGTTTAAAAGAAAGAGCAGGGATTTTTTTAATTAAAAAAAAAC
>JAFDZI010000006.1 GCA_018266955.1 Bacteroidota bacterium | reverse complement strand
GAAAAAGTGTGAGTTTGCCCTGTTTAAGAACCGTTTTAAATACGGGGACAATACTGACTTTTGTATTTTTATTGCTTAATGAAAATGCAACATCGCTTTGTGCAGGCACAAAGTGTATTGAATTTTTTATGGCTTTGAGCCGAATTGCTTTTTGTGCATTCGACTTGAATGCTATTTTGGATAGTTGTTTGTCTCGTATTTTTGTTTGAACAGAAACAATCTTTGCGTTATTTATTTCGTCTGTATTTGTTACCGTAATATTATTGACAAAATAGATTTTTTCTTCGTGGTTTCCTTTGGATTCAATTATTGTTGCTTGATGAATCTCATTTGCGTTATAAATAGTAGCACCTGGACTTACACTAATTTGTATGGATTCTTTTTCATTAGAAAATTCAGGACTATTATGTTGTGCTTGGATAAAAGCTGGAAATAAGAAAAGGATTGCAAAAATAAAATACACCAAGAAACGCTCTACTGCAAAGGTAGAGTACTCCTTAGTGTATTTTAAATTCGTTTTCATCTTGTGTTTGAATTATATTGTGCGGTATAATTCTAATGCAAATATAATTCATTAAGAGGAAAAAGATTCTATACAAGAGTAAAAACAGGGAAAACACCCTTTTGGTTTCTTAATCATGAAGATTAATTTATTTTTTAAATTTTAATAAGAATTTGACATCATTCAACAAATTGATTGATTTAAAGAGGCTCTTCAACTTAACTGTTGATAGATTTAGAAAAAAATAGTATTTTTGCCTATTCAATTTTTTAGTAAAACAAATGGTTAAAATCACACTTCCAGATGGAAGCATCAGAGAATATGAAGGCCAAGTAACGCCTTTGGATGTAGCTAAATCAATCAGTGAAGGTTTAGCGAGAAATACAATTTCTGCAATCGTAAACGGACAACAAGTAGAAACCACAACCCCGATTGATCAAGATGCTACAGTACAATTACTGACTTGGAATGATGATATGGGGAAAAAGGCTTTTTGGCATTCCTCTGCACATTTATTAGCACAGGCAATTTTAGCATATTTTCCCAACGCAAAGTTAACCATTGGTCCTGCAATAGATAATGGTTTTTATTATGATGTGGATTTTGGCGACGAATCGCTAAGTGAAAAGGATTTTGAAAAAATTGAAAAGAAAATGCTGGAGAACGCTAAAAAAGACTCCACTTTTCATTTGTTCGCAGTGTCCAAGGCAGATGCTCTGAAAGAGTATAAGGACAATCCATTTAAAACTGAATTGATTCAGAATTTAGAAGATGGAGAAATTACTTTCTGCAGACATGATGATTTTACAGATCTTTGTAGAGGTGGGCATATCCCATCTACAGGTATCGTAAAAGCAGTGAAAATATTAAATGCTGCCGGTGCCTATTGGAGAGGAGATGAGAAAAACCCTCAACTAACTAGAGTATATGGTATTTCTTTTCCAAAACAAAAAGAGCTTACAGAATATTTGGAAAAATTAGAAGAAGCCAAAAGAAGAGATCATAGAAAACTCGGTAAAGAATTAGGTATTTTTGCTTTTTCTGAAAAAGTAGGAGCTGGTTTGCCATTGTGGTTGCCCAAAGGTGCAGCGCTCAGAAAAAAATTAGAAAACTTTTTGTCTGAAGCACAAAAAAAAGGTGGCTATGAATTTGTAATGACTCCCCATATTGGGAATATCGATTTGTATAAAACTTCTGGACATTACGAAAAATATGGAGCCGACAGCTTTCAATCCATAAAAACACCAAATGAAGGGGAAGAGTTTTTCTTAAAACCGATGAATTGTCCACATCATTGTGAAATTTATAAAGTAGGACAATGGAGTTATCGAGATTTGCCCAAAAGATATGCTGAATTTGGAACGGTATATCGATATGAACAATCTGGTGAATTACATGGATTAACCAGAGTGAGAGGGTTTACCCAAGACGATGCCCATTTATTTTGTACCCCCGATCAGTTACTTACAGAATTTGAAGGGGTGATAGATTTAGTAATGTATGTGTTTAACTCACTAGGTTTCTCAGATTTTGTTACTCAAGTATCTTTACGAGATCCTGAAAATAGAGAAAAATATATAGGTTCTGATGAAAATTGGGAGAAAGCAGAAAACGCAATTATTCAGGCGGCCAAAAACAAAGGCTTGAAAACAGTTGTAGAATATGGCGAGGCTGCATTTTATGGTCCTAAATTGGACTTTATGGTGAAAGATGCACTTGGTAGAAGTTGGCAGCTAGGAACCATCCAAGTCGATTATAACCTACCAGAAAGATTTGACTTATGGTATGTAGGAAACGACAATGAAAAACATAGACCCGTAATGATTCACAGAGCACCATTTGGCTCTATGGAAAGATTTATCGCTATATTATTAGAAAATACTGCGGGTGATTTTCCTTTATGGTTGAGTCCAGAGCAGTTTATTATTTTGCCTATTTCTGAAAAATATGTAAATTACGCCAAAAAAGTTTCACATTTGCTTGGTAGCAATGAAATTAGTGGTTTGGTGGACGAAAGAAACGAAAAAACAGGAAAGAAAATCCGTGATGCCGAACTAAAGAAAATACCATTTATGTTGGTGGTGGGCGAAAACGAAGAAAACGAAGAAACAGTTTCCGTAAGACGAAGAGGCGAAGGCGATTTAGGAACAATGAAACTAGAAGAATTTATCCAGTATTTCAAAAAACAAGCAGATACCGGATTTGAATTCGGAATTAATGCATAAACAATAGAGTATAACATTTAAAACATACAACAATAGCACAGAAATTTTTTAACAGAGGTGGAATGCGCAAGCCTATACAGAAGGAAGATGCGCATCAAATAAACGAAAAAATCCGCGCTAAGGAACTTCGTTTAGTCGGCGACAATGTGGAGCCGGGGATTTATCCAATCGAAAAAGCAAGAGAACTTGCAGCACAACTCGAGTTGGATTTGGTAGTCATTTCCGATAAACAAGATTTGTTTATCGCAAGGATAATGGACTATAAAAAATTCCTTTTCGAACAAAAAAAGAAACAAAAGGAATTAAAAGCCAAGCAAGTGAAGGTTGTAGTGAAAGAAATCCGTTTTGGACCACAAACCGACGAACACGATTATGAGTTTAAGAAAAAACATGCAGAAAAATTCTTGGAAGAAGGCTCTAAGCTTAAAACCTATGTGTTTTTTAAAGGAAGATCCATCATCTTTAAAGACCAAGGTGAAATTTTGTTGTTAAAACTTGCACAAGAATTGGAACATGTCGGAAAAGTAGATCAATTACCAAAATTAGAAGGTAAAAGAATGATTATGATGATGAGTCCTAAAAAAGCTGCTAAGTAAAGTAATTAAAATAGGATATAAATAAAAGACTGCTTTTTTTTGAGCAGTCTTTTTTATGTTTTGTTGGGATTAATGAATTTCAGAAAAAAATAACCAATAAAAAAACCTCCAACACTAAGGAAGGAGGTAAAAACTAATAACCATGAAAACTCAAATTAAACATGAGAATCTTTTTAATCAGTAGCAATTTACATGCCAAAGAAAATAAACATTGCTCTATGTTTGAATTTTCAATGCAAATATAAAAACATTTTTGTATTTTCGCACCTTAAAATAAAAAAATATGTCAGGTAATATTACATTTACAATGATTAAGCCAGATGCAGTTGCAGACGGACACATTGGAGCTATTTTAGGTAAGATTTCAGAAGCAGGCTTCGGAATTAAAGCATTAAAATTAACACAATTAACGGTAGATGATGCTAAAAAATTCTATGCTGTACATGCAGAAAGACCTTTCTATGGAGAATTGGTAGAGTTTATGAGCAGAGGACCAATAGTAGCTGCAATTCTGGAAAAAGAAAATGCTGTAGAAGATTTTAGAAAATTAATAGGCGCTACCAATCCTGCTGAAGCTGCTGAAGGTACCATCAGAAAAATGTTTGCAAAAAGTGTAGGTGAAAATGCAGTGCATGGATCCGATTCTGATGAAAACGCACAAATTGAAGCAGAGTTTCATTTTTCAGGAAGAGAAATATTCTAATTTTTTTTTAAATTAGTAAGTTAAAACCACCTTTAGGTGGTTTTTTTATTTGATACCGGTTTTTAATTTTCAGTGGTTTTTTTTTATCTTTCATGAAAATTAATTAAGTATATATCGTAAAAAATAATATATTTGCTAAAAACTTACAAAATGTTAAATTATCGATTAAAAAATTACTTTTCAGCGTTGGCTCTTGTAGCTCTGGGAAATTGGGTTTCTGCTCAAGAAAAACCTAGAGTTCAGCCCATAGAGAAGCCTTCGCCTACACAAAAAGCAGGTACATTTATAGATGTTAATGTACCTCCGTATGCGGCATCCAATTATACAGCTACTCAATTGGTGAAAGATGTGTTAATTTCTGGAGGAAACTCATGTGTAACACCCAATATCTCCAATGTTGTAGTGTATCCTAATGCAGCGGTTACCGATACCAATAGACCTTGGGGCTATTTTAATAAAGGAACCGTAGCTACTTATCCATTTGCTGAAGGTATTGTTTTAAGTACCGGATTTGCAAGAAATGCAGGAAATACATTAGCAGGTGGAAATAGTGATAATTTAAGTGGGATATATGGGAATAATGCCGGAGATCAAGATTTGGCAACGGCTATTGGAGTTGCCAATTCTAGTTTAAGAGACCCAGTTTATTTGGAATTTGATTTTGTACCGACCAGTACCCAAATGAAATTCAATTATTTCATGGCATCCGAAGAATATACTGGTGGATTTCCATGTACTTTTACCGATGGTTTTGCTTTGTTATTAAAAAAAGTAGGGGATCCCAACTATACCAATTTGGCGATATTGCCTGGAGGAGCTGGACCTGTAAGTGTAACCAATATCCGTCCATCTACTTCTTATGCTGGGGGGACTTTGGGTTGTGCACCGATGAATCCTACTTATTTTGCAGGGTATAATAATCCAATTGCTGGGGATAATTACAATGGGAAAACAGTTCCTCTAACTGCTATGGCAACCGTTATTCCTGGACAAACTTATCATATTAAAATGGTTATTGCCGATTATTCGGATACAGCGTATGATTCAGCGGTTTTTCTTGAAGCTGGATCTTTTAATATTGGTGTTCAAATTTTAGGGCCAGGTGGCGTGGCTTTGCCTCCGACGGTAAATATGTGTGACAATACACCACAAACGCTCACTGCATCCATCCAAACAGCAGGAACAACTTATCAATGGTATTATAACAATCAAATTATTCCAACAGGAACTGGACCAACCATTACTGTAAATCAACCGGGTGATTACAAATTAGAAGTAACTGTACCAGGAAATCCATGTCCAAGTTCAGCAACGATAACGATTGTTGGGGGAACTTCACCTGCGGTTCAAGACACAACATTGTACAATTGTGCAGGTAATAATATGTTCAATTTAACTTTAGCGCAACCTGGGGTTACTTCCGTTCCTAACACTGCATTTACTTATTACCTTAACCAAGCAGATGCTCTGGCTGGTAATAATAATTTTATTGCTAATCCATTGGCTTTCAATAGCCCGGGCAATCAAGCGGTATATGTTCAGGTAAAGAGTGGATTTTGTAGTAAAGTGGCAAAAATAGATTTGAAAATCTCTGACCCAATTACAGTTAATATTGCTCAACCAGCACCTATTTCTTGTACCAATTCAACCGTTGTTCTTAATGCTACAGCGTCAACTTATCCAGCAGGTTCAGTGTTTAGCTGGGTAGCATCTGCAGGAGGTACAATTTATGCCAATCCTAACACCCTTACCCCAACGGTAAGCTCTGCAGGAACTTATACTTTAACTATTTCCAGAAATTATCAACCCGGAGATACCACTTGTTCTGCAACTGCAGCGGTTAATGTAACTGCAGATTTAATAAAACCTATTACACAAGTTACGACCAATAAATTGAAAATTTGTAAAGGAGAGCCTGTTACGCTAACGGCAACAGGAGGGGTGACCTATAATTGGACCACTATTGCAGGATCTGGTGCGGTACAAACTATTTCTCCAAGTGTTACAACAACTTTTGTGGTTTATGCAATTGGTGCTAATGGATGTCAATCCCTTAATCCGGCAACAGTTAAAGTGGAAGTGGTACAACCTCCAGTTTCTGCACTTCCAGCTATTTCTGGACAAATTTGTACAGGAGATCAATTGACATTAGATGCAGGTGCGCCTCCAGCGGGATCTAACCAAGTATATACTTATCTTTGGGATTCGGGTGAAACTACACAAACCATTACCACTGGTGTTGTAGGACCTCATACAGTTACAATAGATAACGGGACTTGTACTAAATCATTTACCACACAAGTGGTTCAGGCTGTTCCTCCTACCATAAAATCTATTGAGTTCAATAATCATGTATTGTCTTTATGGGCATACAATCCTAGTAATGGACCATTGCAATATTCAATTGATGGTGGGTTTACATGGCAAGACTCTAATGTCTTTACCAATGTGCAGAATAATGTGAAAATCATTATTAAAGTGAAGGTGAAAAATACAAGTTGCGAAAGTACTTTGGAGTATTTCACTTTCAATATGAACAATGTAATTACACCAAATGGGGATGGGCAAAATGATGTGGTCGATTTTACAGGGATTTCTTTTTATAAAGATTTTTCTGCAGCAATCTTCGATAGATATGGTAAAGAAGTTTTTAAAACAGGACCTAATAAAACCGTATGGGATGGTAAATTCCAAACAAGATCTTTGCCTTCAGCTACCTATTGGTATAAAATAAATTATGAAGATCCAGCGAGTAAAGAAATGACGAATAAGTCCGGTTGGATAATGTTAAAAAATAGAGAATAATCTATAAATTTTGTAAGTAAAAAGCCTTTCTTAACGGAAAGGCTTTTTTTGAATTATAAAGTGAAATTAATTTGATTTCCAAAGTTGAGTAAAATAGATAAAATCATCCACGGAAAGTTCTTCGGCTCTTTTCTCTAAGAATTCATGGTTTTTTAATTGCTCTGGAATCCCCAAAACCTTCAACGCATTTGAAAGTTTTTTTCTTCTTTGGTTAAAACCAGCTTTTACTATCTTTTTAAATAAATCCTCGTTTCCTGTAAGACCTTCCTTAGGATTTCTTACCATTTTTATAACCCCAGATTTAACTTTTGGTGGAGGGTTGAATACATTTTCATGTACCGTAAAAAGATACTGAACATCATAATAAGCTTGAACCAAAACCGTAAGTATCCCATAATCCTTTGTCCTTGGCTGTGCAGATGTTCTTTCGGCTACCTCCTTTTGAAACATGCCCACCATTTCTGGAATTGATTGGTATTCATCGATGATTTTGAATAAAATTTGAGATGAAATATTGTATGGAAAGTTCCCAATAATGGCAGTTTGTTCTTTATTCAATTGGTTAAAATCCATTTTCAAAAAATCACCTACAAATGTTTTTTCGGTAATTTTAGAATAATGAGTTTGAAGATATTCTATAGATTCATTGTCTATTTCTGCTAAATATAATTGTTGAGGCTTTTCTAATAAATATTTTGTAAGGACACCCGTTCCAGGGCCTACTTCTACTATATTTTGATAAGATTGATCCGAAAGTCCTGCTACAATTTTTTGTGCAATATTTTCGTCTGTTAGGAAATGTTGTCCTAAATGTTTTTTTGCTTTTACAGACATGTATTGATTTATTTTTTATAAGTTTAGGTTAAATCATTTTTGAATGCGACCATGGTTTATTTTTATGATTTCATTAACATCGATTTTCCTGAAACAGTGGCAAATTTCGGAAGTTTTTTTCTATTTTAGCCAAAAATTTTTGATCGAATGGCAAATACTGCGGAAGATTTTAATAAACGAAGACTGAAATCGAGTAATATAACGGTAGTAGTGAGTATCGCTTTGGTGTTGTTTTTGGTAGGATTGATTGGTCTTATCTTGATAAATGCACAAAAGTATTCGGATTATTTAAAGGAACAATTGGTTGTGAATGCTTATTTTGATGATAACTACGATGCCAAAGATTCTTTGAAAATTAAAAAATTAGAAGAGGAAACAGTACAGAATATTCAGAAGTTGGCCTCAGTTAAAAAAGTAAATTATATCTCAAGAGAACAAGCTACATTGGAAGCCAAGAAAAGCTTGGGGGTTGATGGACAAAGCTTATTCGAAGAAAATATTTTCCCAGCTTCTATAGAAATTTCCTTAAAACCAGAATACAATGATTCTACAAAAATCAATAGTGCACTTAAAGAAATAGCCAGTGTGCAAGGAATTGTAGATGTTAAAAACGACTCCGATTCACAAAAAATATACAATAATCTCAATAAGATATTAAAGTGGATTGTTGTGTTTTCTATGTTGTTTTTAGTTTTAGCAATCGTATTAATTAATAATTCTATTCGTTTAAAAATATTCTCAAAAAGATTCATCATTAAAACAATGCAATTGGTAGGAGCCAATCGTTGGTTTATCCTGAAGCCATTCGTTATAGAAGCAGTGGTGCTTGGTTTGATTGGTGCTCTTATTGGGTTGTTGGCCTTATTTGGCGTTTGGTATTATTTTACAACCGAAATCAAAACTCCTTTTGTACAAGACAATCAACAATATTTATTGCTCGTACTTTTGGTACTATCCGTAGGGATATTGATTACCGTAATCAGTACGATTGTAGCAACTTGGAGATTTTTAAGAACCAATATAGACGATTTATACTACTCATAATACGATGATTAAGAAAAATAAAACATTCCTTGCGGATAACTTTGGCCATCCCAATGAATCAAATAAGTCTGAACAAGAAGATAATAACTTTTACTTTGCAAAAGATAATTTTAAATGGATGCTGATAGGATTAGTATTTATCGGATTAGGATTTATTCTAATGCTTGGAGGGGATGCCAATACTTTGGATGGAAAGTTTGATCCAAATTCATGGAATGATTCTATTTTTTCTATTCGAAGAATAAGAATTGCACCTCTTTTGGTCATTATAGGTTTTGCCATTGAAGTCTTTGCCATTCTGAAAAGGAATAAATAATTTTTTGTTTTACATTACTCGTTTACTTTGTCTTTATAGATGCTTTATAAGACAAAGTTTTTTTAATTGATACAATTTATGGATTTTTTACAAGCAATAATAATCGCAATAGTGGAAGGGTTGACAGAATTTTTACCCATTTCCTCTACGGCACACATGGGATTTGCTGCGAACCTGATGGGAATGAAAGAAACAGAATTTCTTAAAATGTTCCAAGTGTCCATACAATTTGGAGCTATCCTGGCGGTAGTCATTGCTTATTGGAAAAAATTTTTCGACTTTAGCAATTTACAATTTTATATAAAATTGGCCATTTCCGTAATTCCTGCTTTGGTCTTGGGTAAATTATTTGATGATAAAATTGAAGCAGTATTAGGAAATCAAATCGCAATTTCAGCCGTTTTGGTGATTGGTGGAATTGTGCTTTTATTTGTGGATAATTGGTTTAAAAACCCTAAAATATTGGACGAAAAAGAATTGTCCATTCCAAAAGGACTCGTGATTGGCTTTTGGCAATGTCTTGCCATGATGCCAGGAACCAGTCGTTCTGCAGCATCCATTATTGGAGGAATGACCCAAGGACTGTCACGAAAAGCTGCCGCTGAATTTTCTTTTTTTCTTGCTGTTCCTACCATGTTGGCGGTTACAGTGTATTCTGTATTTGTGAAAACCTGGGCAGAAGGTACACCTCATGCCGCTAAAGGCTATGAAATGCTTTTGAGTTCATCCAATAATTTACTTCTCTTTCTTGTAGGCAATTTAGTGGCTTTTGTAACCGCTTGGATAGCTATTAAATCCTTTATTGCATTTCTGAATAAATATGGTTTTAGACCTTGGGGAGTGTACAGAATTATCGTTGGCTTAGGACTTCTTGCTTATTTTTATATTTCTAAATAATTAAATTTCAGAAATCGACATTAGTCTATGGCCTAGTAAGTAAAGACCAATAACGCGATTATAATAAATCATTAAAACAATTAATATCGACCTATGAAGTTAGTGGCAGAGGATATACTCTCAGGACAAGTGCTTTTAGTGGACAAACCTTTGGATTGGACTTCCTTTAATGCCGTTAATAAATTAAAATGGAAACTAAAAAGGGAATTTAACCTTCCTAAAAAATTCAAAATTGGCCATGCTGGTACTTTGGATCCTCGGGCAACGGGTTTACTCATCGTATGTACAGGGAAATTCACTAAAAAAATTCCCGAAATACAAGATGCTCCAAAAGAATATTGGGCCGAAATAAAAATAGGAGTACAGACGGAAAGTTACGATACCGAGAAGCCGGAAATCCTGCACCAAGATTATTCGCATATAGATTCAGAGTTTATTCATAAAGTGCTACAAGATTTCATTGGAGAAATCGATCAAACGCCACCTATTTTTTCTGCATTAAAAGTAGATGGAAAAAGAGCCTATGATTTGGCTAGAGCCGGACAAGAAGTGGAAATGAAATCCAGAAAAACGACCATCATGTACATTAAAGAAATTGAAGTCAATTTGCCATTGGTTTCTTTTGTTGTAGGTTGTTCTAAAGGGACATATATCCGAAGTTTAGCCCACGATATCGGACAAAAGTTGGGTGTAGGTGCTTATCTTACTCAACTGAGACGAACAAAAATTGGAGATTATTCTGTGGAGAATGCTTCTGGGGATTATTTAAAAAATGAATTCAGATTTTCTGAAGATGAGTCGATTATGCTTTAGTTCATTATTGTTCTTTCATATACAATTTCATTCGAGATTCATATTCTGGCTTTAATTTTAAAAATTTTAGAATTTTTTTATCCTCTGGATTGCTAATTCGGAAGTAAATAATTTTTTCTGCAGAATACTTAAAGTACGGATGGCTTTTCAACCACTCTTCTGGTGCTTCTGTCAAACTATATTTAAGTACAGATTCTGTATTAAGCTGGGCTTCATTCATCAGTTTTTCCCCTAAATTCTTGTCGATTTCATAAGTATCTACCAATTGTTGTTTTTGTACAAAGCCACCAAGCTTTTTTCTAAATCCCAAAATCATCGCCGCATCTTTCTCTGTAAACCCGTATTCAACCAATTGTTTGAAGTTTATTTTGTTTAAATCTACTGTGCTAAAGTCCGTAGGTTTCTCTTGAGTTTTCGCAATAGTTGCATGTGGACTATTGCTTGATTCTTTGGGGGCATCTTTTACTGTTAGTTGTATATAAGGCAATAGCTCATTGTATTTTTTCTCAGAAATAACAAAACATTTTTTCAAGTCTTCCAAACTTCTGAATTGGCCTCTTAGGTTTCTATCCCTATAATGTACGATAACTTCGGCTTGTTTCTCGCTAAATCCAAGATTTTTCCAGCCTTCTTCATCCAGTTGGTTTGGGTCGAATACAGGGTAGGTCTGTGTTTTATTTTTGTCAAAATGTGTCGTGAATTTGGAATGAAATGAAGCTGGGGTTTTCTCTGGTAAAATGAGATAAGGGGCTATTTTTGCATAATTTTCATCGGATATAATAAAGCATTCTTTCAGTTTTTCTTTGCTTACAAAACTCCCTCCCAGATAGTTTTTGTATTTGAGAATCGCGGCAGCTTGCTTTTCACTAAAACCTAATTTTTGCCAATCCCGTTGGGTATATTTGTCTGGATTAAATTTTTGAGATATTGTAATTTCATTGCCTTTATAATTCGTAAATGAAGATTTTATTTCCTTCCTTTCTGGCAATAATAAATATGGAGAAAGTGTTTCAAATTCATCATTAGAAATAGCATAACATTTTTTTAGTTGCGCTTTGGATTGAAATGCTCCGCCAACAATTTCTTTGTATTTTAAAATTGTAGCACTCTGTTTTATGCTAAACCCAAGCTCTTGCCATTGCTTTGCATTCAAACTATTGGGATCAAACGGAACTAATTTTATATTCCGTTTGGATTCAACTTTTACCCAAGAATGCGTAAATTGAGGTGTAGTTCGTTGCGGTGGAAGAAGAAGAAAGATGACTTTGGTACATAAAAAAACTGCTGCCAGTATAAAGATACTCCAATACTGTCTCCTTCTAATACGAAATGGAAGATGAGGAATCATTTGTGTTTGTTTTTCACGAAGTTATGAAAAATTCCAAATGAAAAAACTTTTTTTAATAGAAAATTATTCCGGTTGGTCCACCAAAGAATCTTTTAACTTTTTAAGTTCTGCACGCACAAATTCCAAACGATCTAAAATAGTTACCGTATCAGCAATTTTAGCATTGGTCGAAAGTGCAATTCTAGCACCATCCAAAGTATAGCCCTTTTCTTTTACAAGATGGTAGATTATTTTTAAATGCTGAATGTCTTGTGGAGTAAAATATCGATTGCCTTTTCTGTTTTTTTTAGGCTTTAGGATGGGGAATTCCTGCTCCCAATAGCGGATAAGCGAAGCATTCACATCAAAAGCTTTGGCTACTTCACCAATGGAATAATAGAGCTTGTCCGGTAAATTGGTTTTCATGATATAAAAATAGGAATATAATTTTAATTGAATTTGTTTGATGAATAATTTTAAGAAAATCTAACCGCTAAATCATGTTTTTATACGAAGCCAATATGGGTTATTTTTCCTTTCTTTTTTAATGCTAAAAAAACAAGTGGTGCACTGTCTTTTAGTTCAATTTCTGTTTTTTTATTATGTAATGGATGTTTTTCTTGCTTTGTATGTACGGTATAATCTTCAAAATTAGGCTCTAGAAATAGTACAATGGCTTCATCTGCTGTAGATTGCACGATAATACTTTCATTAAAAAGTCCCATTTCCTTGTGTGCAATTCCTTCCACATTTTTTAAATCGCCGAACTGAAATTTTCTTAATATTGTCAAAGATTTGTCGTACTGTAAGCCAATTTCTATTCTCCTTTTTCCGTGTTCGTTTTGGGTGTCGTTATTTTTTATGTTCGTCATAACTTTCGTAAATTTCTGATACATCAATTTGTCACCGCAGTCTTGTATATACTCCGCAATAGCGGTACGAAACATTTTACTTGCTTTGGAACAATGTCCAAATTCCGTACTATTATCCTTTACTTTTTTATAGTTAGGATTATTGGCAAAAGCTTCCGTACTGAAACCACTTTTCTTTCGTACTACTTGCTTTCCGTTCAGGGTATAAAATACCAAATCGTCTATTGTACCTCGTATTTCTTTCAGCTCATTTATAGTAGCCATCAATTTAATTTTTTAAAAAACAAATGTACTTTATTTGTTTTAAATCCCCAAGTTGTAGTATAGCTAAAGGGATGTAGGTTATTGATTTTATTTTATCTTTGTATGCATCTATTAGCTTTGGAGTATGAAGGCATTGCGTTTATTAATATTTTCATTTTTGTTTTTAGTTTCTTGTGGTACCTCAAAAGTAGTGCACACAAAAAATTCAACCCAAACAACAAAATCAGAGAATATAAGAAAATTAGAATCTCATTTTAGAGGGAGTAATTCAAAAACGGTCAATTCAATTATAAAAAATTCAGAATCCTTTTTAGGAACCCCATATCGTTTTGGTGGTAATGATTCCTCTGGGATGGATTGCTCTGGATTGGTATGTACCGTGTTTTCGCAAAATAATGTAAAACTCCCAAGACGCTCAGAAGATCAAGGAAAACAAGGGTTGAGAGTTAATATAGAGAAGATCAAACCCGGCGACTTACTCTTCTTCGCCACCTCTGGTGGAAGCAAAGTAAGCCATGTAGGAATTGTCTATGATATAGGCAATGACGGAGAAATAAAATTCATACATGCTTCCACCTCCAAAGGGGTAATTATCTCTTCACTCAATGAAAAATATTGGAATAAAGCTTATCTTTACGCCCAAAGTATTTTATAATTTAACCAACTAAATATGTCTTTACAACAAACCATCGAAAACATTTGGGACAATAGAGATTTGCTTCAGGATCCTGCCAACCAGGAAATCATCCGTAGTGTAATTCAAAAACTGGATTTGGGCGAACTCCGCGTTGCCGAACCTACCGATAACGGCTGGCAAGTAAACGAGTGGGTGAAAAAAGCCGTAGTGATGTATTTCCCAATCCAAAAAATGGAAACCATAGAGGTGGGTCCTTTCGAATTTCACGATAAAATCCCTTTGAAGAAAAACTACGCCGAAAAAGGCGTTAGGGTAGTGCCACATGCCATTGCCAGACAAGGTTGCTTCGTAGCTCCTGGAGTAATTATGATGCCTTCTTATGTCAACATCGGAGCGTATGTGGACAGCGGAACCATGGTGGATACTTGGGCTACCGTAGGTTCTTGCGCACAAATCGGGAAAAATGTACACCTAAGCGGCGGCGTTGGGATTGGTGGCGTTTTAGAACCGTTGCAAGCCGCTCCTGTAATCATCGAAGATGATTGTTTCGTAGGCTCCAGATGCATTGTGGTAGAAGGCGTTCATGTAGAAAAAGAAGCCGTTTTGGGTGCCAATGTCGTACTTACGGCCTCTACCAAAATCATCGATGTTACCGGCGATCAACCAGTGGAAATCAAAGGCCGTGTACCAGCCCGTTCCGTGGTTATCCCAGGATCTTACACCAAAAAATTCCCAGCCGGAGAATACCAAGTTCCTTGCGCTTTGATTATCGGAAAAAGAAAAGAATCTACCGACAAAAAAACCTCGCTCAACGATGCCCTTAGAGAAAACAATGTAGCCGTATAAACCTGCTATTTTCTATACAATAAAAGCCTTGGCAATTTGGGCGTGTCCCTCGTGCCAAGGCTTTTCCCTTTCCACTCGGGTCGGGCTATCCGCTCTATCTTTTGCTCCGCTACGCTCCGCAAAAGGATGCCGCTGCTATCCCTCACGCAAAACGACACTCACCCTGCACATCACCAATAAATGAGTTGAACTGAAATTGTTATGTTCAACCCAAAAATTACAACGAATGTACTTTGTTTGACTTTCTTTAAATTAAAACCTTGTTAAAAACACACAATGAAAGCAACATCAAAATATTTTTCAAACGATTATATCCTATTTTCAAATCTTCTTTAGTATTTTTACCTCTTAAATTTTAATTTGTGAAAGAAAAATTAATCCGATTTTTTACCCAATACAAAATTATTTTTGTCATCTATCTCATAGCTTCCGTTTTTACGGCTTTTTCTAAATGGAAAAGAGGACCAGAATCGTATAACAATTACCTGTTGTACAAAAGTGTTTTTACCCATACCTTGGAAAAGAAAAATATATTTTCATTATATCCAGATTTGTTTTTTGATAGCAATCACTATGGGGTTTTCTTCAGTGTTCTCATAGCACCCTTTGCGCTTTTGCCCGATGGCTTAGGTATGATTTTGTGGAATGTGGCCAATGTCTTGGTTTTTCTTTTTGCTATTAACCAATTACCTTTCAACTCTACCCAGAAATCACTTTTTGCTTGGCTTTGTTTACAGGAATACATAACGGCTGCTTTGTATTTTCAGTTCAATGTCGCCCTTACCGGACTGCTGATTTTATCTGCCGTTTATGTATGGAAAGGCAAAGAACTTCGTTCCGCACTGGCCATTATGATTGGTTTTTTTGTGAAAATATATGGCATAGTAGGGCTGTCCTCTTTCTTTTTTATGAAACATAAATTCCGTTTTATATTGGGCTGTGTCGCTTTTTTCATCCTATTTTTGGCCTTGCCTATGTTGTTGTCCGATGTACATTTCGGGTTACAGTCCTATGTAGATTGGTACCAATCGCTCACCGAGAAAAATATGTCCAATCAGGTGTTGGGTACACGACAAGATTATTCGGTGATGGGCGTTTTTAGACGCGTTTCTGGAGATGCTTCCTTGCCTACACTTGCTTTTTTAGTACCAGGATTAGTCCTTTTTGCATTGCCCTATGGTAGAACAAAACAATACCATCAGCCGGCATTTCAAATGATGATTTTAGCCTCTTCGTTATTGTTCCTGGTGCTTTTCAGTTCGGGATCAGAATCTCCTACTTATATCATTGCGGTTTCCGGAGTAATGCTTTGGTTCCTGATGCAGAAGCAAAAATCGAATTGGGATATAGGACTCTTAGTTTTTGTAATTATATTGACCTGTTTCGGATTTTCCGATTTGTTTCCAAAAATTGTGAAAGAAGAGTACATCATGAAATATTCACTGAAAGCCGTTCCTTGCATCTTGGTTTGGTTGAAAATTATCTATGAACTCATGACCCGCGATTTCGAAAAAGATTATATTTTAGCCCCATGAAAACAATAAGCATCGTAATTCCTGCTTTTAATGAAGAGGGAAATCTAAGAAAAATTCGAGATGAAATTGATTTGGTTTTTAAAAATTTGACCGACTATCATTACGAAATTATTTTTGTAAACGATGGAAGTCGAGACAATAGCCAATCAACCTTAGAATTGTTGGGTGCAGAGTTTGCCGAAGTAAAGTTTTTGGAATTTTCCAGAAATTTTGGCCATCAACATGCGGTGAAGGCAGGTTTGGATTTTGCCCAAGGCAATGCTGTAATTTCCATGGATGCTGATTTGCAACATCCACCACAACTGATCCCGCAGCTCATTCATTATTGGGAACAAGGCTATGATTTGGTTTATACATTGCGAGAATACAACCAGTCCGCATCGTATTTTAAAAAGAAAACTTCGGATGTTTTTTACAAAATTTTAGTTTCTCTTTCCGATGTGGAAATTGAAAAAGGCAGCTCCGATTTCAGATTGATGGACGCCTCCGTGGTTGAAGTCGTTCGAAAGGCAGATGAAACCGATCTTTTTCTTCGTGGACTTTCTAAATGGGTTGGCTTTAAACAACATGCCGTTTCTTATACTGCCGGCGATCGGTTTGCGGGTGAAAGTAAATATTCATTAAAAAAAATGATTAAATTCGCTTTTACTGGTATTACCGCATTTAGTGTGAAACCATTGTATGTTGCCTCGTATTTGGGGTTTTTCTTTTCCTTTTTGGGACTTTTGTACATCCCTTATGTCATATATGCTTTTATTACCAAAACAGAAATATCGGGTTGGGCTTCATTAATTATGTCCATCGTGTTTTTTGGAGGGGTACAGTTGATTATTTTGGGAATATTGGGAATTTATATCGGTAAAATGTTTGTTCAATTGAAAAACAGACCGAATTATATCATCAAATCAAAAAACTTTTAATAAACTATGAAGATTGGGTATGATGCCAAACGATTTTTTCATAATACCTCGGGATTGGGAAACTATTCCCGTGATTTGGTGAGGATAGTCGCGGATAAATTTCCAGAAAATCAATATGTACTATTTGCAAAAAATACATCGGAAAGAACCCAGAAATTATTGCAATATCCCAATATTATTTTCAGAAAAATCTCTAAAGGAAACTTCTCCCGACAACTGAAAATGGGCAAAGATGCTCAAGCAGAAAACTGTGATATTTTCCATGGTCTTTCTGGGGAATTGCCCTTACAATGGGACAAAAAATCAATTAATAAAATAGTGACCATCCATGATGTTATCTTCTTGAAATATCCCCAATTTTATTCCTTTTTTGATAGAAAAATCCATCGTTGGAAGTTTAAAAATGCTTGCGAACAGGCCGATCTGGTTATTGCTATTTCCGAACAAACCAAGAGGGATATCATGCAATATTTTAAAACGCCAGAAGCTAAAATACGAGTGGTTTATCAGTCTTGTCACCAGGCTTTTAAAATCCAATATAGTCAAGAAGAACTTCGTGAAGTGCAAATGAAATTGAATTTGCCCGACGAATTTGTTTTGAATGTAGGAACCATTGAGGAAAGAAAGAATTTATTTTCCGTAGTCAAAGCTTTGAAAGCTACTTCTATCCCGTTGGTCGTTGTGGGTAAAGAGACAAAATATACCCAAAAAATTCATTCTTTTATTCGAGAAAATAAAATGGAAAACCAGGTGATTTTCTTGAAAAATGTATCGATGAATGAATTGGCGAAGATCTATCAGTTGGCGACAATCTTTGTATATCCAAGCTTGTATGAAGGATTTGGTATTCCGATTATAGAAGCTATGTTTTCCAAAACGCCAGTCATCACTTCTAATCTCAGTTGCCTTCCAGAAGCGGGTGGACCGGATTCTTTGTATGTAAACCCTTTGAATATTACCGACATTAGATCAAAAATAAAACACCTTTGGGACAATCCTTCCGAACGAAACCGACGAAGTGAAAAATCTTTTGCCTTTGTCCAAAAATTTAATGAAGAACAAATAGCAAAAGACATGATGAAGGTATATGATGAAGTTTTGTTAAAAAAATAAAATTCTCCATTATACGATTTAGTCTATTTTGTTAAAAAATTCCGACATTCCGATTCCGGCTCCAAACAAAACAACTAATGCAAAAATAAGTACCGCTCCAATAATGTAAATTAGAAACATACCTCGAGCCCAATTTTTTCTATGAATATTTCATCACCCAAAGCCCAAATCAGTAGTGCAATAAATCCGATAACAGGAATGGTAGAGATAAAAATATACAAAGCCTAATCCATACTGGATAATGTTTTTTGTCGATAGTCTGGTAAATTTTCTGTTGTCATCTATTTTTTTATAGGTTAAAAACAAAAAATAAAACATTTCCATAGTCGGAAATGTTTTATTTGTTTTTCGTTTAAAACTATTTTTATTGGAAAAAATCTTAGTTAAAAAGATCCTTTACTTTATCGAAAAAGGTTTTTTCTTTTCCAGAAGGTTCGGCAAGCATTTCACCTTGTTCCATTTGTTTTTCAAAGAACGCTTTTTGTTCAGGTGTAAGTTTCTGTGGCGTCCAAACATTAATATGAACAAACATATCGCCTTTTCCATAACTATCGATGCTAGGGAGACCTTTACCCGAAAGCCTTAATATTTTTCCAGATTGTGTACCGGCATCTATTTTTATTTTTACCTTTCCGCCCACGGTTGGGATTTCTTTCTGTGTGCCTAATGCAGCTTCTGCAAAAGAGATGTACAATTCTTGGTGTAGGTTGTCGCCTTCTCTTTTTATCGTATTGTCCACTTCTTCTTCTACCACCACATAGAGGTCGCCAGGATTGCCACCAAAAGGAGCATCATTTCCTTTTCCTCGTACATTGAGTTGTATGCCATCTCTAGCACCCGCAGGAATGTTGATGGTAACTTCTTCTTCATCTTTTACCAAACCTTGTGCATTGGCTCCAGCAGGAATTTTATCCGCTACTTTGCCCAATCCTTGACAAGTTCCGCAAGTGGTTTGGGTTTGCATTTGTCCGAACATAGTGTTCATTACTTTCACTTGAGCGCCGCTACCGTGGCAAGTAGGACATGTTTTGGAAGTAACACCAGGTGCTACTTTCATTTTTTTTACTTTGATGGTTTTCTGCGTTCCATTCACCATTTCTTCTAGGTTCAGTTTTATTCTAACGCGTAAGTTAGAACCACGCACCTGCTGCTGTCTTTGGCCACCGCCAAAACCACCGCCAAAGTGTCCACCAAAGATATCTCCGAATTGCGAGAAGATGTCTTCCATGTTCATGCCGCCGCCGAAGCCACCACCTCCAAAACCACCATTGCCACCCATTCCGGCATGGCCATATTGGTCGTATCTGGCTTTTTTATTGTCGTCGCTTAGGACTTCGTATGCTTCAGCCGCTTCTTTAAATTTATCTTCTGCCTCTTTATTTCCAGGGTTTTTATCCGGATGGTATTTGATGGCCATTTTTCTATAAGCCTTTTTTATCTCATCCGCCGAAGCACCTTTAGAAATACCGAGAACTTCGTAATAATCGCGTTTTGCCATTTTTTGTAATTCTTATCTTAAGTTTTTTTTTAAAATCCGGTTACTACTTTAGTAAAACGGATAACTTTGCCATGTAGGGTATATCCTACTTCGATAACATCTACAATTTTTCCTTTCAACTCTTCTTGTGGTGCAGGGATTTGAGTGATGGCTTCATGGAAGTCCACATTAAAGTCATCCCCAGATTTTACTTCTATTATTTGAAGCCCTTTTTCAATTAATTTTCCTTTAAATTTTTGGTAGATTAGTTCTACACCTTTTAAATCGGATTCGTTTCCGTTTTTGGCAATTTCCTTTAGTGCTCTTTCAAAATCATCTAATACGGCCAGCATAGTAACCATCATATCCTGATTGGCGTACTGGAAAAACTCGTTTTTCTCTTTAGCAGTTCTTTTTTTGTAATTTTCAAACTCTGCAAATAGACGGATATATCGGTCTTTTTCTTCTGCCAAAAGTTCCTCGGTTGTAGGAATTGCTGACAAATTTTCTTTAGTTTCCGTTTCGTTTGTTGCTGTAGTTTCTTCTTGTAATTCTACATTTTCCTCGTGTATATCCTTGTTTTCTGACATAATTATTCTATTTTATACCTCATTATTTCAATTACTTTGCCAAATATTTTTTTGAGACAAAAGGGCAGTTTTATCTCCTGTGGAAATGATGTGGGAAAGCTTCTTCTGGAGATTTTCCTAAAATATTCAATAAAATCCAAGATTGTAGAAACCCAAAACCATAAGAAAAAAGTTGTATGTAGGAGGCCATAATCGCTAAAAATCCAATGCTGATGTTTTTTGTTTTTATGGTTGCGTGTACTAAAATAAGAAAGGTGTAAAAACCATATAGGGATAAAATACTTCCATACCCTAGTGCGAAATATTCAATAAAAGAGCCAATATATCCTAGTAAAAAGAGGCTGGGGAAAGCAAATGATAGTTTAACATATTGGGGATGTCTTTGGTTGAGAATTGGTCTCGCACAACCAAACTGATACACCTGTTTGGAGAATTTGCCAAAATCAACTCTTCTTTTGTGGTAAACGGCAATGTCGTCAAAAAAAGCTGTGGTAAAGCCTTTTTCCCAAAGGGTCATTGATAAATCTGGATCTTCGCCAATGCGCATTTCGCTAAAGCCACCTACGCTATCAAATACAGATTTTCTTACGCCCATATTAAAACTTCGAGGCTGAAATTTGGACATCGATTTTTTACTCCCCCTTATTCCGCCAGTGGTAAATAGTGAAGTCATTGCGTAAGAAATGGCTTTTTGAATTAAATTAAATCCATGATGTGCTTTATCAGCTCCGCCAAATGCATCGCAAGTGTTGTGTTGTAGGTTGTTCTTGATGTTTTGTATATAATCTTTTTCTACAATTACATCCGAATCTACAAAGATTAACCACTCGTTTTGTGCTCGTTCACTTCCATAATTTCTTGACAATCCAGGTCCAGAATTGCTTTTTTTGAAATACTGAATTTTCAGTGTTTCTTTAAAACTTTCAATGGTTGGAAGTAAATTTATAACCGAACCATCATCAACAATAATGATTTCAAAATCTTTATCGGTTTGAAAGGTTAGCGATTGCAATAACTCGAAAAGTTCGTCTTTTCGGTTGTATATTGCAATAATGATGGATAAACTGGGCATTTTTGGGATGAAGTTATGAGGTTATGAGGTTATGAGGTGATGAAGTTATGAGGTTATGGGGTTATGGATAGTTTTTGCGATGTATGATTATTGGATTATTTAACTGAAATACCTATTCAATTGTACATTTCTTGACTTAATTCTTTTTTCAATATTCCTATTATGTTGTCTCTTTATTGTTTATTGCCTTTTTTGGTTCCTTCGTACATTTCGTATTGTAAAAATCGAGTTTCCAGTTTACCATTGTATAATTTTACTTTTCTGGATGGTCTTAAACCAATTTTTTTCACAGCTTCCAAATCCGATGAAATCAGCCAAGCCAAAGTATTGGGGTAATTGTTTTTAAAGGTATCACCGATTTTTTTGTAAAAATCTTCTTGGTTAATGGCAATTCTTTCGTCGTAAGGCGGGTTGAAAACCATTAATAATGGGAAAAGTTCCTTTTTGGAGTCGAAAAAGTTTTGTTTTTTTACTTGTATTATGTCCTCCATCTCTGCTGCTTCAATGTTGATTTTGGAGTAATTCAACATTTTGAGGTCGATGTCATAACCTATGATTTTTCCAGTAAACTCCTTTATTCTGTTGATGCGGAATTCTTTAATTTTTTTAAATAAATCTTCGTCATAATTTTTCCAATTTTGAAAAGCGAATTTTTTTCTAAAAATCTGTGCGGGCATATCCATGGCAATCATGGCGGCTTCTATAAGCAAAGTGCCGGAACCACACATGGGGTCTAGAAAATTTCCTTTGCCATCCCAACCTGCAATTTGCAACATTCCGGAGGCAAGAACTTCGTTGAGTGGTGCTTCGCCTTGCTCTCTTCTGTATCCTCGTTTGAAAAGAGGATCTCCAGAAGAATCCAAGGAAATGGTAACCCAATCTCTATCGATATGTAAATGGAATTTGATGTCTGGATTCTTGGTGTCTATGGATGGTCTTTTGCCAAATTTTTCTTGAAAAAAATCGACAATAGCATCTTTCATTTTTAATGTAATGAATTGCGAGTGGGTGAATCTTTCGGAATGCACGGTAGCATCTATTGCAAAAGAATCGTTAACCGACATATATTGCAACCAATTTTGTCGGTAGAGTTTTTCGTAAAACTTTTGTTCATTAAAGGCTTTGAATTCAATAATAGGAACAAGAATTTTTACAGCTGTTCGGGAAGCGTAATTTATTTTATAAAGAAAGCCCAAATCGCCTACACAATTGACGGCTCGGTTTTTTATTTCAACATTTCTGCCACCTAGTTTTTTGATTTCTGCTGCCAATACTTCCTCCAATCCGAAGAAGGTTTTTATTTGAATTTGTAAGTTATCCGTTTCCATAGTTTGCAAAGATAAGCACTTTGAAGTATAATAAATTTTTATCCCTAGGAGTTTTTCGTTTAAAAAGAATTATTTTTGCACTATGGCATGGTTCAAAGATTGGTTTAATACCGAATATTATCACATTTTGTATAGTGATAGAGATTTTCAAGAAGCAGAGATTTTTATTAAAAAACTCTCTCAATATAATGCATTACCTCCACATTCATCCATTATCGATCTGGCGTGTGGAAAGGGGAGGCATTCTTATTTTTTACATCATTTGGGATATGATGTCTTAGGTGTCGATTTGTCCGAAGAAAGTATTGCTTTTGCGAAAAAAGAATTTACAAACAACGGGTTAGCCTTTGATGTACATGATATGAGAGATGAGCTTTACCCTAATGTGGTATCTCAAAAGGTGGATGCCGTGTATAATTTGTTTACCAGTTTCGGTTATTTTGATGATGAGCAGGATGATAGAAAAGTTTTTGCTTCGGTACATCATGCATTAAATGAAGGAGGAATTTTTGTACTTGATTTCCTGAACGAAAAATGGGTGCAAAATACCTTGGTTCCTGAAGCTACTATCCATAAAGGAGGTATAGATTTTCATATTCAAAAAAGGATAGAAAACGAGCATGTGATTAAAGATATTCGTTTTAGAGACCAAGGGCAGGATTTTCATTATTTTGAAAAAGTAAAATTGCATACCATAGAACAAATACAAGCCTATGCACAAGAATTTGGATTTGAAAGAAAAGCAATTTGGGGCGATTATCATTTGTCCAATTTCGATTTAGAAACTTCTCCTAGAGCAATTAATTTATTTATAAAATCAAAATAGAATCTCTATGATGGTATTATTACTCGTACTGAGTGTTGTATTAGGGATACTTTTGGGTGTATTTTTGGGTTCTAAGGAAAAGTTTGCCAAAAATTTACTCATTGTCAGTGCCGGGTTTTTAATTACAATATGTTTGAATGAGGTTTTCCCTGAAGTGTATCATTCAGATAATAAGCATGTTGGGTTTTTTGTAATATTAGGTGTTTTATTACAAATGTTTTTGGAAAATCTAACCAAAGGTTTTGAACATGGGCATTTTCATCAACATTCGGATCAGCAACAGATTTTACCTTTGGCCCTTATGGTGGGACTTTTCATTCATGCTTTTATAGAGGGAATTCCTTTGGCCAATATTCATCAAATCAATTCGCCCTATTTGTTGGGTATTTTGGTGCATAATATACCTATATCTTTTGTTTTGGGTGCTTTTCTGTTTAATAAAAAGCAAATAAAAGCAATCCCTCTGATTATTGTTACCCTTTTTGCTTTGTCCTCACCCTTGGGTATGTTGTTGGGTAAGTATTTTAACCCAGAATACGAATCTTATTTTTTAGCCCTTGTAGGGGGTATTTTTCTTCATATTTCATCAGTGATAATATTTGAAAGTAATAAAAATCATCAAATGGATTGGCAGAAGATCATTTGGGTTATTGTGGGTATTTCATTGGCTTTAACTGGTCATTTGTTCCACCAGCATTAATCTGTTGAGAACCAAATCTTAATGATGAGTTCAAAAAAGGCTTTAACAAAATCGTTAAAGCCTTTTTTATGGATTAAAGTATCTTTTGAAATTAAAACTTCCAGCCTAGTGTAATGTAGAAATTGTTTAGATTTCTTTTTACATCTGAAACTAAGGAACCATCATACTCCACAACATATTTGTTGGAGAAATAACCAGCATTGTAGTTGGCATCACCTTTTAAGAAAGGATTTTTATATTTAGAACTTACATTTTGGTAGGTGGCATCTAAGAATATAGCGCCAAAATCGTATCCTAAACCAAATCCAAAGGTGTTTCTTTCGCCCAATAGCAAGTTATTGTAATTTTGATCTTTTGTGTTACCATTGATGGTAAGTTCGGTTAAACCTACAGATTTCAAAGGACTAGATTCGTAACCGTAACCTCCTCTCAATCTCAATTTGTCTATACGGTATTCGGCACCCACTTTAATTTCTGAAGTTGTTTTGGAATAGGTGTTGTAGAACTCGTTTAGCTCTCTTTCAGCAGGTCCGTACACCGTGTATTTATTTTTACCAAGTCCCAAAGTATAATCCAAGTTGATGGCAAAGTTTTTTGACGGAACCATTGCTGCACTCAAGGTTGCTTTCATGGGAGTGCTGAGTTTTCTGTCTTCGGCAGCGGTGCCATCTTTGGGACTTTCATAATAGTTATATACTCTATTAATAGTCCACCAAGTAGGAGTTTCTATGGAGGCTCCTAATCTTAATTCATTGCTTACTTTGCCAATAATACCAATGTTGGCAGAAAAACCAGTGGCACTCTCGGTGTAAGGGGTGTCTTGTTTTTCGAAATATCCTATGTTTTTATCCACTGCGGAATAAAAAGCTGCAGAATCGTATTGTTCTATTCTAGCTCCATGAAAATTTAATCCAGCACCTAGATAAATTTGGTTGTCATAATTAGCTCCGATAGCAATGTTGGTTTTGTCCACTGTTCCATATCGGTTAAACGCATGTCCTTTGTAAGTTAATACATCACTAGTAGCAGGGATGGCGTATGTTAAATTATTATTACCTGGGGTTTCCACATAATCTTCAATAGATTTTGAAGAATAATTTACGCCAACATTCACAAATCTCCATGGAGTTTCTGTAAGTAATTGGAAACTTGCGATGCCACTTAGATTACCAAGATTGGTTTTATTAAATTGATAATCCTTGCTAGCACCAGCTAAAGTGCTATTATTACTGATGCTATTTATGGCCAAAGTTCCTGAAAAACTCCCAGAAATTGCGACACCAATTCCGGCAGGGTTTACCAAAGCTGAAGAGGCATCACCACCCAATGCACCTAAAGAACCTGCCATAGCATTGTATTTTGCAGTTCCTGGTAAACCACCTCCATTATACACATCCATAGTATTTTTTAATACCGATACATTTTGTGCTTGTGTAAAATAAAATACAGAAACAGACAAAAGGCTTAAATATTTTTTTAACATAATATGTTTAATTATAGTTTATTATAGTAATTGTTTATCTGAATCCCCCAGATCTCATACCGCCACCGCCACCAGAAGAACCACCGGAACGGAATCCACCACCACCACCTGTGGAGCCACCACCGAAGCCTCCAGAACGGAATCCTCCGCCATCGTTGCCTCTGAAGCCACCATTGTCTCTAGGAGGTTGGTATTGTGGAGTAGGTCTTGGGATAGAGTTTTGCTGAAAGTTGGTATTGTTATTTCTGTATCGTTGGAAATTCCCTTGTTGCCCTTGATTGCTTGGTCTTCCAAAGCCATTACTATTGTTGGAATTGTTAAATCCTCTGTCTCTGAAGCCCGAATTTTGGTTGCCTATTTTATTGCCATTGCCAAAATTTCCTTGGTAGGTATTTCCAAAGTTACCAGACTGTCCACTTCTTCTGTATGGATAAGCCGGACGGTAGTAATTGTAGTAATATGGTGAATAATATCCATAATATGGAGTGTAGTACCCATAATATGGAGAGTACCAGTTCCAGTAAGAATTGTACCCCCAATATGGATTGTATCCGTACCAATTGTTCCAAGGAGAACCCCAAGAGTAGCCAAAGCTAAACCCGAAATTCCAACCATAAGGAGAGTAACCATAACCATAATAAGGAGAAGCCCAATTGTTATAATTTACTTCAGTTCCGGTATAATTTCCCCAATCCGAATTTGGACTGGCTTTTCCCCAGTCGTAATTTTTGGAATATATCGCTTTGTCATCTAAACGGGCTACATCTGAGTTGTAATTGTATTCATCCCCCACTTGGTTACCATAGTTATCGTAAGTGTCCACAGGTAATGTGTCCTTGTTGGGATTGTAATAAACACCATCTGTTTCGCTATAAGCTCCCATTTGTGTTGAACATGAAACCAAAAATAAACCTGCTGTAAAAACCAAAATGGTTCTTATTTTAGGAATATTAAACCTTTTTTTTAGATTATTTTTTTTCATGATATTTAATTGAATTTTAGATTAATTATCTTTGCATAATTTTATACCAAAATTATACCAAAAAGCATATTGAAAGAACACTTCAAATATAGTCTTTTGTTTTGGATTTAAAATACTAGAAAAAGTTAAATAAAATAAGCGAAAAAAAATGGCAAAATTAACTTCCAGAAGCGAAGATTACAGCAAATGGTACAACGAATTAGTAGTAAAAGCTGATTTGGCAGAGAACTCAGGGGTGAGAGGTTGTATGGTCATCAAACCTTATGGCTTTGCCATTTGGGAAAAAATGAGAGATCAGCTGGACAAAATGTTTAAAGAAACAGGACATCAAAATGCTTACTTCCCCATATTTGTACCCAAAAGCTTGTTTGAAGCGGAGGAAAAAAATGCTGAAGGTTTCGCCAAAGAATGTGCTGTTGTAACCCATTATAGATTAAAAACAGATCCTGAAAATACTGGAAAACTGATTGTGGATCCTGAGGCTAAATTAGAAGAAGAACTAATCGTAAGACCTACTTCGGAAGCCATTATATGGAATACTTATAAAAACTGGATTCAGTCCTATAGGGATCTCCCAATCCTGATTAACCAATGGGCCAATGTGGTGCGTTGGGAAATGAGAACTCGTTTGTTTTTAAGAACCGCCGAATTTTTGTGGCAAGAAGGACATACTGCCCATGCAACGCGTGAGGAAGCCGTAGAGGAAACTGAAAAAATGCTGAAGGTATATGCCGATTTTGTGGAAGGACACATGGCTGTCCCGGTGATAAAAGGATTGAAAACACCAAGTGAACGATTTGCCGGTGCCGACGAAACTTATTGTATAGAAGCCATGATGCAAGATGGAAAAGCTTTGCAAGCAGGAACTTCCCACTTCTTGGGACAAAATTTTGCAAAAGCATTCGATGTGAAATTTACCAATAAAGAAGGGAAAATAGAACACGCTTGGGCTACTTCTTGGGGGGTGTCTACCCGATTGATGGGTGCTTTAATAATGGCACATTCCGATGATTTTGGATTGGTATTACCACCGCTTTTGGCGCCTATTCAGGTAGTGATTGTACCGATATTTAAAGGAGAAGAACAATTAAAACAAATTTCAGAAGTAGCATTGGATATTCAAAATAAGTTAAGAGCTAAAGGCATTACCGTAAAATTTGACGATGATGATAAAAACAAACCAGGTTGGAAATTTGCTGAATACGAACTAAAAGGTGTACCTGTGAGAATAGCTATGGGGGCTAGAGATTTGGAAAACAAAACAGTAGAAATTGCCCGAAGAGATACGCTGAGCAAAGAAACCGTTTCTTTGGAAAATATAGATGTTTATATTGATGAATTGTTAAAGAAAATTCAACAAGAGATTTACAATAAAGCATATCAATTCCGCGCAGAAAACATTACCAAGGTAGATACTTATGAAGAATTTAAAAAAGTGTTGGAGGGAAAAGGTGGTTTTATTGCAGCCCATTGGGATGGTACCGCAGAAGAAGAAGAGCAAATAAAAGAAGAAACCAAAGCAACCATTCGTTGTATTCCTTTGGATGCAGAGTTGGAAGAAGGGGTTTCGCTTATTTCTGGAAAGCCATCTACCAGACGAGTTATTTTTGCTAAGGCATACTAAAGAAAAAGCCTTGTTGACTTGGTCAGCAAGGCTTTTTAAAAATCCATTTATGGATTGGTAGAGAAAATAGACCCATTGGCAATGAGCGCCCTACGATTCATTTTCAAAATATCTCTCACCCATTCTGCAAAATCCTCTGGTTGAAGGACTTTTTCCGGATTTCCATCGGTTAGTCCACCATCAATACTCATGTCTGTCGCTATGGTACTTGGCGTAAGTGTAATAACACGAATGTTGTTTTTTCTCCATTCTGCCATCATGGACTGTGAAAGAGAAATAACCGCAGCTTTAGAAGCGGCATAAGCAGACATCCCAGCACCTCCTTTTAGTCCGGCAGTCGATGCAATGTTGATAATGTCACCTTCTCCCAATTCTTTTAAATGAGGATAAATGCATTGTGCAGCATAATAAACTCCGAAGAGGTTGGTTTGTATTACTTGTTCCCAGGTTTGGGACGGCATTTCGTCTAATTTTCCGAAGTTTCCTATTCCAGCATTGTTGATAAGAATGTTAACCTCGCCCAAATCATGGATCAATTGGCTAAAACCAGATTTTACTTCCGTTTCTTTACTAATATCAAAAGTGGCATAAGCCACCCTTACTCCGAATTTTTCAATTTCATGCACTACATTTTTCAATGTTTCTTCATTTCTACCGGTGATTCCGATATTCACTCCTTCTTGAGCCAAACATAGGGCAATGGCCTTTCCTAATCCTCTGCTACCACCTGTTATGATGGCTGTTTTACCATGTAAATTCATTGTTGAATAAAATTTTTCTACAAAATTACAAACATCTTTTGTTTTTAAACAAGAGTTTAGGTTAAGGTTTTGTTAATCTCTTTTATTAAGAGTTAAAAAGGTGAGGAGTATCCGTAGTGATGAAGTCTATACCTTGAGCGGCTAATTGCTCAAATATCTTATTATCATTAATAGTCCAAGAATTGGTCTGCAAGCCTAATTCTTTTGCCTCTGTTATCCATGTTGGGTTTTGCAAAAGAGTGGAGTAGTGGTAGTTCATTCCATCTATATTCAGGTCATGTAATTGTTTGGGATTTTTATCCCCATTTAAGTATTGAACGAGATGGTTTTGGGAATGTTGTTTAAATTCCTGACAAATATGGAGACTGAATGAAATGAAAATAACTTGCTCTTCACATTGTATTTCTTGGATTTTTTCTAAAACTTTTTTTACCATTAACTTTTTGGAATGTAAAGAAGTGGGTGGCTTTAGTTCGATAATTAATTTGAAATCAGGTTGGGTTTTGCCCTGAGCTAGAAACTCTTCTAATAAAGGGATTTTTTCACCCTTTGGTAAGGGAATTTTTTGAATGTCTTCTACTTTTGATTTGGAGATATTTAAATTCTGATGAAAAGCATCATGAAACACAATTAATTCTTTATCCTGAGTCAGTCGAATGTCGAATTCGGAGCCAAATATTCCTAATTTTTGCGCTTGTGTAAAGGCTTCAATTGAGTTTTCAGAACAGGGAGGTTGCGAGTTGAAAAACCCTCGATGGGCTATGATTTTGGGAATGGATTGCATGATGTTTTTATTGATTAACCAAACATAAGACAGTGAATTATGCATTCATAAACAACGAAGTTAATCATATTATTCAAATTAATAAAACGGTTAGAATTAAGAATTTTCAAATTTTATTTGTTAGAAACATCTAACATTGTTATTTTTGTGTTATGAAATCACCATGGCAAAAAAATAATTCCACTAAATCTTTACCTGAATCACATGCAACAATTCCAATTCCAGAAAATGCTGGTTTTTGGAAAAAGTTATTTGCTTTTTTAGGCCCAGGATTGATGGTAGCTGTTGGGTATATGGACCCTGGAAATTGGGCAACCGATATAGCAGGTGGTTCTCAGTTTGGATATACTTTACTTTCTGTGATTTTGATTTCTAATATTTTTGCAATGGTTTTGCAGCATTTGGCGCTTAAATTAGGTGTTGTGGCAGAAAGAGATTTGGCGCAAGCCTGTAGGGATCATTTCTCACCAAAAGTCAATTTTGGATTGTGGGTCTTGTGCGAAATAGCCATTGCAGCATGCGATTTGGCAGAAGTCATCGGTTCGGCCATTGCACTAAATTTGCTTTTTGGGATTCCACTTACTTGGGGTATTGTCATTACCATTGTTGATGTTTTGTTGATTTTGTTTCTTCAACATAAAGGTTTTCGTTGGTTAGAAGCAGTAGTAGCAACGCTTATGCTAACAATTTTTGGCTGTTTTATATACGAAATTATCCTTAGTAAACCCGATGTTTTTCCTCTACTACAAGGACTTTTGCCTCAGCCCGAAGTGGTCACAAATCCATCGATGTTGTATATTGCCATAGGGATACTTGGCGCTACCGTTATGCCCCATAATTTATATTTACATTCCAGTATTGTTCAAACAAGAAACTACAAAAGAAGTTTTGAAGGGAAAAAAGAAGCCATTAAGTTTGCCACTATCGACAGTACTTTCTCTCTATTTCTTGCTTTTTTTATTAATGCTGCAATTTTAATTGTTGCTGCTGCCACCTTTCACACCAGTGGAAATCATCAAGTGGCCGAAATAACCGATGCCCACGAACTTCTTGCACCTATTTTGGGAACTAGTTTGGCTTCTGTTTTTTTTGCAATTGCCTTATTGGCTTCAGGTCAAAATTCAACCTTAACCGGGACTTTGGCAGGACAAATCGTGATGGAAGGTTTTCTAAATTTAAGATTGAAACCTTGGTTAAGAAGGCTGATTACTCGACTAATTTCCGTGGTGCCAGCTTTGGTGGTTACCATTATTTATGGAGAAAAAGGAACTGGCGAATTGTTGGTTCTCAGTCAAGTGATATTGTCTATGCAATTAAGTTTTGCTGTGGTCCCTTTGGTAATGTTCACCAGCAGTAAAGCCAAAATGGGAAGGTTTGTGAATCGCCCTTTGCTCCGTTGGTTGGCTTGGATCATTACCGGAATTATCATTATTTTGAATGTGGTATTGTTGTATCAAACACTTTTTTCTTCATAAAAAACTCTGATCTGAATTTGAATTGTCTTTTTAATCCTCTATTTTTGTGCTTCATATAAAATGTAAGGAGTATGGATTATTTGAAAGGATTAAACGAGTCACAATACGAAGCAGTTACTACTTTGCATGGTCCTCTGATGGTGTTGGCCGGAGCGGGTTCTGGTAAAACCAGAGTGCTTACCATGCGTATTGCCCATTTAATTACCAATTTGGTTGACCCTTTTAATATCTTGGCTTTAACTTTTACCAATAAAGCAGCCAAAGAAATGAAAGAAAGAATAGCAAAAGTGGTGGGGATCTCCGAATCCAAGAACCTTTGGATGGGTACTTTTCACTCTGTTTTTGCACGAATACTCCGTTCCGAGGCTCATTTATTAGGATATCCTTCCAACTTTACCATTTATGACGCCCAAGATGCGTTGAATGTGTTAAAGAAAGTTCTTAAAGATCTTAACATAGATTCAGATTTGTATAAACCCAAAAAGGTTTTGAGCAGAATTTCTTCCTATAAAAATAATCTAATTACCGTAAGAGCTTATTATAATAACCCAGAATTGGTGGAGGCAGATACGAAAGCCAATATGAAATTTATGGGACAGATTTATGAAAAATATGTGGAGGCTTGCTTTAAAAACGGAGCGATGGATTTTGATGATTTATTATTGAAAACCAATGAATTATTGACTCGTTTTCCGGATGTTTTAGCGAAGTATCAGGACAGGTTTCGTTATATATTGGTGGACGAGTACCAAGATACCAACCATTCTCAGTACCTGATTGTGAAGGCTTTGGCTTCAAAATTTGAAAACATCTGTGTGGTGGGCGACGATGCCCAGTCTATTTATTCTTTTCGAGGGGCAAATATCCAAAATATTTTAAACTTTAAAAAAGATTATCCCGATGCGGTAACCGTTTCCTTGGAACAGAATTATCGCTCGACGCAGAACATTGTGAATGCCGCCAATGTTGTTATTTCTAAAAATCTACAACAGTTTAAGAAAAATGTGTTTAGTGAAAATGAAGAAGGAGAAAAAATAAAAGTCTATCGTGCTTTTTCTGATGCTGACGAAGCTAACTTTGTAGCCAACAGCATTTGGGAACATCATCATTTCAATCAAAGGCATTTTAGTGATTTTGCCATATTATACAGAACCAATTCACAAACTAGGGCGTTTGAAGATGCACTTAGAAAAAAAAATATTCCCTACAGGGTGTATGGCGGACTAAGTTTTTATCAAAGAAAAGAGGTGAAAGATCTTATCGCTTATCTTAGAATATTAGTGAATGAAAATGATAATGAAGCCTTGCTCCGTATCATTAATTATCCAACGCGTGGGATTGGAGAAACTACCCAAAATAAACTCATCGTTTTTGCAGATTCCCAAAACATCAGCCTTTCCAAGGTGTTAGATAATATTGCGTTTTATGCTCCACAATTAGGATTTAACAATGGAGTTACAATAAAACTTAATGATTTTTGGGCGATGATTCGTGCCTTTCAAGTCATGTTAAAGACGGAAAATGTCTATCAAGTTGCCATGGAAGTTGCCAAAAGGACTGGGTTTATAAAATTATTAAAAGACGATCAAACTCCCGAAGGAATTTCTAGGGTGGAGAATGTTCAGGAATTAATGAACTCTATGCAAGGGTTTATTGAGGAGCAGCAGCAATTGGAAGATGGAGATGCATCATTATCCAATTTTTTAGAGAATATTGCCCTCAGTACTTCTCAAGATGCCAAGTCTGACGAGCAAGGTCCAGAGGTTTCGCTGATGACAATACACCTGTCCAAAGGCTTGGAGTTTCCAGTGGTATATGTTGTTGGTTTGGAGGAAAATCTTTTTCCTAGTTTTATGAGTTCATCAACCCGTGAGGATTTGGAGGAAGAAAGAAGACTCTTTTATGTAGCCCTTACCCGTGCTGAGAAACAAGCGTATTTTTCTTTTGCTATTTCGCGTTTCCAATGGGGTAAAATTACCGATTGCGAACCTTCGAGGTTTTTAAGTGAAATAGACCCTCACTTTTTGGAAATGATCAACCCAATGGCCGAAAAGAAAACCATCAACCGTTCTGGGCTTTCTTCAGATATTTTCAGTGATACCCCTTCCGTGCCTAAAAGCTTTAAAAAAATTGAAACAGCACCCAAACGAAAATTAAATACTCAAAATACAGAAGTTGAGAAAAAAATAATTCAAACCATCGCATCTGCCAAAATTACGGGACCCAGTGGACAAAATACTGACGAAATTTCTGCTGGAGACAGAGTGCGACACGATAGATTTGGAATAGGTGAAGTGCTGGAATTGGACGGAACCGACCCCAATAACATCAAGGCGAGAGTGAATTTTTTGGCCGAAGGAGAAAAAAATCTGATTTTAAAATTTGCCAAACTAATCAAAATTTAACATCCAAAACAAACTCATTTTTAAAATGAAATTGCCTAAATAAATCTTTTTTAGCAAAATCCCATGAAGATGGGCGACTCACTCCGTCGAACCACTTCGTTAGGTTTGTATATGACTATTAAAAATTAATAAATATCAAAATATGAAAAAATCACTAATCATCGGTGGATTACTGGCTACTACTTGTATCATGGCCCAAACCTACGATCTAAAACTTAATTTAGAAAAAGGAAAAAACTATGAGGTTTTTCAAAATGTAAAAACCAAAATGATCCAAAATATGATGGGGCAACAAGTGCCAGTAAATATTGATGCTGAGGTTGGTATTTCGACCAAAGTATTGGAAAGTACGGCGCAAGGTATTCGTTTGGAAACACAATTTACTTATGTGTCCAGTAAATCCGAATCTATGGGGAATCGAGTATCGATTTCCTCAGAAAAATGCAATCAGGATGAGAATGCTAAAATATTGTGTTCTTTGGTCAATAAAAAATTTATTGTTTTGATGAGTAATAAAGGTAAAGTCCTAAGTATTGAAGGGAATAAAGAGATACTAAATCAAATAATAAAAGAAAATCCTGCCGAAAATCCTATGGTGAAGGATGGTAAAATTTTCGAAATTTATAAAGACGATAACATTAAAGCCATGTTCGAAAATCTTTTTAATTTCCCACAACAACCCATAAAAATAGGAGATTCTTGGACCTCTAAGTACAAAACCAATAGTGGTTTTGAAGTTGAAAACTCATCGAAGTATACTTTGAATGCTGTAGATGCGCAACAATACACCATCCATGTACAAACCGATTTGAAAACAGTGGACAACCAAATCATAACAAATAATGGCATCGAAATGACCCCCAATTTTACTGGAAACGGAACTTCTGAAGTTATTTTGAATAAAAATACTGGTTGGTTGGTGAAATCTAAATCTACATCTGAATTGAAAGGTGACATCACAGTGCCGAGTATGAGCAATATGAAAATTGAAATGAAAACCAATACTGAAGCCGAATTATTACCTGTTGCGTTTCCTAACACACAAGCAAAAGAGTAGAAAATTAAACTGTATCGCCTGTTGAATGAATAAAATGATGAATGTCATCTTTAATTTAGATTTATTCTAAATTAATTTAATATATTTGCAACATGAATACAGCAGTAATTCCTTTCAAAATAGCTCCTCTAAGTCCAGCAATGGGCAAAGTAGAAGAAATGTTTTGCGGCAAAAAGAAATGTTGCAAAAAATACAAGACGGGTAAGCGATGCAAAAAATGTCCAGGCCGATTGAAAATGGCTTAGAGATTTTTTAAATTGATTGACAGACTGAGGATTTTACACTCCTCTACTTTTAAATCGTATGAAAAAATAATTTTTGCAAGCCAGCTACATTAGCTGCTTTACGGCAAATGATTATTAAAAATCACCAATTGAACTAACAGAAACTGCTCTTTGAGCAGTTTTTTTGTTGCTAGGGCAAGCTAATGATTAAGAAAATAATCATTTACAACCCAATTGTTGCACACTTGCACCACTGAATTGCAAAGCATTCCAATAGGATTGATGTTAATTTAATTAAAAAAATCTTCTTTTTTATCTTTAATATTTGTCGGTATTACTATCTTTATTGACATGAATAATTCAATTTTTCGTAAGCGAGGATTTTGGTTTCTGAGTTTAATGGAACTCTTCTTATTGTCCTGTACTTCCAGCAATAAGTATTTTGTCATCAATGCCGACAAAGAGAGTCAGAAAATATATAATTTACCCTATGGTTTGGACCCTCGACATAAAATGGATGTTTACTTGCCACCCAATCATAGGCAGTTGCCCATGGTTATTTTGGTTCATGGTGGTGCCTGGAAGTACGGCGACAAAAGCCACATGAGGCAAATTCAGCAAATGTTGTTCTTGAAAGATATCCCCTCGGCAGCCATAAATTATCGTTTGGTTTCCAAGAATACAACTTATCATCAGCAATTACAGGATCTGGATTTAGCATTGAATAAATTAAAAAAAGAATCAGAAAACGGACTGTTCTCTCCCAATCAATTTATTTTATTAGGCGAAAGTGCCGGTGGTCATTTGGCGCTTTTGTATGGCTACCATCATCCGGAAGAAATATTGAAAATAATTGCACTGAGCGCACCCACCGATTTTTTTTCTCAACAATTTTTACAGAGTACTTATTCAACCTATGTTTTACCTACAATAGAAAAATTAGTAGGTGAAAAAATGAATAGGAAAAATCCATCTAAAGCTTTTGAAAATGCCAGTCCCATTGCCCAAGTTTCTTCTGTCCCAACACTTATTTTTCAGGGAGGAAAAGACTGGTTGGTTTCCAAAAAACAAGGATTTGCTTTGGATTCGGTATTGTCTGAAAAGAAAATTCCACATCGTTTTATTTTTATGAAAAATGCAGGTCATGTACCTCGTTTGCACAACCAAAATTTGAGAGATACGGTGATTTATCCCGAAATTGTTCATTGGATTTTAAATAATTCTTGGGAACAAAATGCCAATTAATCATAAAAATTTACTCATTATTTTTTATTGAAAAAAAAGGTACACGAAACTGAAATTGGTAATTTGCCAATCTTTGAGGAGGGTGAAAATATCGATTTAGGTTGATTAATATTAAATTTAAACAAATGAAAACAGCCCTACTAATTACCATTGGCGACGAGATATTGTCCGGATCTACCGTGGATACCAATTCCAATTTTATTGCGCAACAATTAAAAAATATAGGACTGAAGGTGAAGGAAATTATTACCATTTCCGATGAGGTGGCAACCATAGAATCTACATTTCATTCAGCATTGCAAAGAGCCGATTTGGTGATTGCCACTGGAGGTTTGGGTCCCACTAAGGACGACAAAACAAAAAAAGCCTTAGCCAATGTTTTTCAAGATCACTTGGTGTTGGATGATGCTACATTTCTTCATCTTCAGCAGTATCTTACTCAGAGAAAAAGGCTGGATTTACTGGAACTTAACCATGGTCAAGCAGAGATTCCTTCTAAAGCTCAAGTTTTTCAAAATGAAAACGGAACTGCCCCCGCCTTAATGATGAACGATGAAAATGCTACCATTATTTGCCTTCCAGGTGTTCCGTATGAAGTGAAGCCGCTGATTAAAAATAAAATTATTCCTTGGTTGCAAGCGCATTGGGAAAGTCATTTCATCGTATCGAAAATAATTTCTGTGGTGGGAATTGCCGAAAGCCTTTTGTCTGAGAAAATAGAAAATTGGGAACTTTCTTTACCTACGAATATGCAACTTTCTTATTTGCCTATGGCCAATAGAATTAAACTTAAACTTACCGCCAGTGGACCCTATGAAAAAGAAATTCAGCAGGCTTTGAATCAAAAAGTATATGAACTAAAGCCTCTGGTACAGGAATATATACTCGCATGGGAAGGTGATGCTATTGAAGAAATATTGAAAGAAGTTTTGCTTGAGAAAAATTTGAGCATTTCGGTAGCAGAAAGTTGCACAGGAGGCGAATTGTCTAAATTAATCACTTCGGTGTCCGGGAGTTCTGCGTATTTTATCGGTGGCATTGTAGCCTACGATTATCATCAAAAAATAAAAATAGTAAAGGTGAAACCCGAAACCATTGCAGCACATACCGTGGTAGCCAAAGAGGTAGCACAGGAAATGAGCAAAGGTTGTCAACATTTATTTGGTACCGATGTTGCCATTGCTACAACGGGAGTTGCAGGTCCCAATTCCGATTCTTTTCAAAACGAAATTGGTCTTGTGTATTACTCCATCAGGATTAAAAATGTTGAAAAATCTTTTAGCCTCTATTTACCTCATTTGGAGCGAAAAGATTTTATGAATTTTGTCGCCATCAAGGCCATTCAGGATTTGGTTTTTATGTTAAAACAAATTGAATAGGGATAAGCGTTTTTTTTCTTAAATTTATAAATCCAAATACTTAAAATTATGAAATTTACAGATTTAGCATCAGAATTACAAATATCCATAGAAACACTCAAAAAATTTATTGTTGATTTTGATTTAGAAGTAAGCTCTTGTCTTTGTTCTAATTTCGAAGTTAAGGAAGATTTTGAACGATTTGCAAGAGAGAATGTTTCGTTTTTGAAAAAGTTCGAAGAGGATTTATTTCAAGAAAAAACCATTGAAGTAATCGCAAAAACCATTCAAAAACCCATAGAAAAAGTAGAAGAAATCATCAAAAAAGAAGTGCCAAACCTATACGAAAATGGCTTGTATAAGTCGTCGGTGTCTACTTTCGGAATCGATAGACAATTGGGCGGCGATTACCAGTTTGTGTACAATTATTTCGGACAAAAAACCCCACTGGTACAAAGAGATTTCATTGGGTACAGGGATTTGTATTTTTATATTGCCGAAGTCTTGGATCCTTTTATAAGTCCAGATTCGGTTAAAGAATGGGGCATACACAAACCCGCTGGTATTGTATTGTACGGTTCTCCAGGAAGTGGAAAAATCTTTTGGGCCAATAAAATAGCCGAATTAATTGATTATAAATTCAAAGAAGTGAAAAAGCATTACTTGGGAACTTCTTTTGTCGATGGCAACAAAACAGGCTTTAATGATTTTTTGGTGTCCATGCTCAAGGAAGAGAAAGTCCTTTTGTTTTTAGAAGATTTTGACGAAATAATGATGGAAAGAAATGAAGAAGTCTCTGTGTCCAGTGATAATGAAGAAACTAAGGAAATCATCATGCATTATATTTCTAAATTCGAAGACGAAAATATCCTGATGATAGGTTCGGCCAATTCTGTCTATGCCATAGACGAGGAAGTTTTGGCGCCCGGAAGATTTGATGTGATGATCCCTGTTTTCCCACCCAACCATAAAGAAAGAATGGAACTGGTGCAATACTATATGCTCGAAGGATTGAGCGAAGACGCTTTACTGTATAAAATTCTGGCACACAACCAAGCCGACCACCTTCCGTTTTGGCATGATGTTACCGATCGTATGAAACTCTTTAGCAATACCATGTTGATTGATTTTACCCAAAGTTTGAAAAAACATATTAAAAATCAATACAAACGATTGAAAAAGGAAGATATGACGATAAGTCCTATTCTGTTAGAAGCTAGCCTGAGAGATGCTTCTGCAAAATTAACTGAAGATTACCTCAACCAGATCGTTCAATTTATACAAGATGTTTCTATGAATAACTACGATTATTTTGCATGTAGGATAGATGATATGAAAAGAGAATTGGACGCTTATCGGGTGCAAGAACAACCAGAAAAAGCCATAGGATTTCAGCATAACGACTCGAAACAGTCCTAAATTAAAGAGAAAACTAGGAAAAGAAAAGATTCGCCATCGCTGTGGATCTTTTCTTTTTTTTAATGATTTTCAAGGTGCTGATTTCGGTGTTAAAATTTCTTATTTTTGCACCATGATTAACAATGACCAACTGAGAGCCGTTCAAAATAGAATTGAAGACCTTTATAAATATCTTCAAATTGAGAAAAAAAAGATAGAAATTAGCAATGACGACGAGAAAACCGCAGCACCAGAATTTTGGGATAACCCGAAAGAAGCCGAAGTTTTTCTGAAACAATTGCGATCTAAAAAGAAATGGGTAGAAGACTATGAAGAAATCCATACTCAGTTCGAAGATATGCAAGTTTTGATGGATTTTGCCAAAGAAGATCCGGATTCCGAAAAAGAATTGGATGAAACATTCCCTTTGTTGTTGGAAAAAATTGAAAACCTTGAATTTAAAAATATGCTTTCCAACGAAGGCGATGAACTCCCTGCTGTACTACAAATAACCGCGGGTGCTGGCGGTACGGAAAGTTGCGATTGGGCTTCTATGCTTATGAGAATGTACACCATGTGGGCAGAAAAACAAGGCTACAAAATTAAAGAGCTTAACTTTCAGGAGGGCGATGTTGCCGGTGTAAAAACCGTTACACTCGAAATAGAGGGCGAATATGCCTTTGGCTATCTGAAAGGTGAAAATGGAGTCCATCGTTTGGTGAGAATTTCTCCCTTCGATTCCAATGCCAAAAGACATACCAGTTTTGTAAGTGTTTATGTTTATCCTTTGGTGGACGACACCATAGAAATCAACATCAACCCCGCCGATATTTCTTTTGAAACCATGCGTAGTTCTGGAGCTGGAGGACAAAATGTGAACAAGGTAGAAACTGCCGTTAGGCTAAGACACGCTCCTACAGGAATTATCATAGAAAATTCTGAATCCCGATCCCAACTTCAAAACAAAGAAAAAGCCATGCAGCTCTTGCGTTCTCGTTTGTATGAAATGGAATTGGAAGAAAGAATGAAAGCCAGAAACGAAATTGAAGCCGGCAAAATGAAAATAGAATGGGGAAGCCAAATCCGAAATTATGTGATGCACCCTTATAAATTGGTAAAAGATGTTCGTTCTGGTTTTGAATCCTCCGATGTGGATGCCGTTATGAATGGAAATCTTACTCCTTTTCTCAAAGCATTTCTTATGGCAGATGGAACAGCCGTTTCCGATGATTTGGATTTGTAAACTTTAAGACTAATTAACATTTTCAAATTCAATTAATCAGTATATTTAAGTTATATTTGCGTTCAATTTTTAAACTATTATGGGAGATTTTCAATGGCAAGAATTACTCAATCCTGAGTATTACATTCAATTAGGTGGATTTTGGTTGGTGCTTTTTATCGTTTTTGCAGAAACCGGTTTGTTTGTAGGGTTTTTTCTTCCTGGAGATTCGCTCTTGTTTGTCTCTGGAATATACGCTGTTGAAATAATGAAAGAAACCTTCGGAATAGATGTAGGCGACTTTCTAAATACAACAATTTTAGCAACTTCTGTTGCCATAGCGGGTATCATTGGGAATACTGTTGGCTATTGGTTTGGTAGAAAAACAGGGCCATCTTTATACCAAAGACAAGATAGCTTCTTATTCAAAAAGAAGTACCTTTTCAAGGCACATGATTTTTTTGAAGAGCATGGTGCTTTTGCAGTAATTGGCGCTCGATTTTTACCTATTGTAAGAACTTTTGTCCCTATCGTAGCTGGGATTGTGGAAATGGACAAAAAGAAATTCATGTTCGATAATGTGGTTGGCGCTTTTGCTTGGTCATTCTCGCTTATTTTTGCAGGTCATTATTTGGATGCATTGTTCAGAGATCAATTTGGTATCGATCTTAAGAAACACCTTGAACTGATTATTTTAGTTATTGTTTTGATAACCACTTTACCAGTGATTTTTAAATTGATTTTTGGTAAATCTAAAACCGAAAGATAATTATTATTTCTTACCGTTGTTAATAATAAAAAGACTTCTCAGTACTGGGAAGTCTTTTATTTTTTTGTCTTATTTTTTGGATTAATGAATGTGCTTTTCCGCATGATAAGAAGATCGTACCAAAGGAGAACTTTCTACATGTCTGAAGCCTAAGCTCTTGGCAAAAGCACCAAATTCATCAAATTCTTCGGGAGTGATGAATTTCTTTACAGGCAAATGTTTTTTGGTGGGTTGTAAATATTGTCCAAGGGTAATCACATCCACATCGGCATTTCGTACATCTTCTATGGCTTGGAAAACTTCGTCTTTTTCTTCGCCTAAACCTAGCATAATACCCGTTTTGGTTCTTCTTTGTCCTGCTTCTTTCAAATACTTAAGTACCTCAAGACTCCTTTCATATTTGGCCTGTATCCTAACTTCTCTTGTCAATCTTTTTACAGTTTCCATATTGTGAGAAATCACTTCAGGAGCCACTTCCACCAATCTGTCTAGGTGTTTGTGGATTCCTTGGAAATCTGGAATTAGCGTTTCCATCGTTGTTCCTGGGGAAATTCTTCGTACGGCATTCACCGTTTCTGCCCAAAGTATAGAGCCCATATCTTTCAGGTCATCTCTGTCCACAGAGGTCAGTACCGCATGTTTGATGTTCATTAATTTGATGGATCTTGCAACTTTTTCGGGTTCATCCCAATTAACATCCATCGGTTTACCGGTTTTTACCCCACAAAAGCCACAACTTCGGGTACAGATGTTACCTAAAATCATAAAGGTTGCTGTTCCATAGCCCCAGCATTCTCCCATATTGGGACAACTTCCGCTCTGGCAAATGGTGTTCAGCTTATATTTATCCACCAAAGTACGAAGCTCTCGATAATTTTTACCCGTTGGGAGTTTTACACGGATCCATTTGGGTTTTTGTATGGTAGTATCTTGTGGTAAGTTGTCCATTGTTTAAAAATTTCATGCAAAATTAAGCAATTTCGCTGGGATGCACTAATTTTTGATGGTCGTAAAAAGTCCTTGCAGGTTTTGAAAATAAAACAAAAATCTTATCGTTCTTTATATTCTCTGAGTAATTCGGCAAGGATTTTTTTTGCACGCATAATTCGCACTTTGGTATTGGCAATAGTTAGATTAAGCTCTTCTGCAATTTCTTTGATGCTTTTTTCTTCATAAAAACGCAACTGAATGATTTTCTGATAATGACTATCCATACCAGAAATGATATGATGTATTTTTTGTTGCTCCTCCTCTGAGATTAATAAGTCCTCTGGCGATTGCACGATGAGGTCTTTTGCTTCGTGCCAGTTTTCGGAAATGGTTTCTTGCGTATTGTTGTTTTTACGCCAAAAATCGATAACGGTGTTTTGAGCAATGGTTAAAAGCCAAGTTTTAAATTGAAAATCTGGGTCGTATAAGTTGAGTTTTGCAAGAACTTTGGTAAAGACACTCACCGTGAGTTCATCTGAAATTTGTACATCTTGAACTTTTTTCATGATAAAAGAAAAAACCACTTCCCAATAAGTGTTGATGAGTTGTGTTTGCGATTTTTGGTCTTTCTGTATCGCTAAGCGGATCAGTTTTAATAGGTTTTTATTTTCCATGACATCACAAATATAGGGAATTTCAATGTGGAATGGCGCATTAATCTGGCATTCTTTCAACAAATTCACTTATCTTTGCCACTTAATTTTTTTTAATATGAACGCTTTTATAGAAGAACTGAAATGGCGTGGCTTGTTTGCCGATATGATGCCGGGTACCGAAGAACAACTCAATAAAGAGATGACTACGGCCTACATCGGATTCGACCCAACTGCCGATTCACTACACATTGGAAGTCTTGTTCAGATAAAAATTTTGGCTCATTTTCAATTACATGGACACCGACCAATGGCTTTGGTTGGAGGTGCCACAGGTATGATTGGAGATCCGTCGGGTAAATCATCTGAACGAAATATTCTCGATGAACAAACCCTAAATTATTATGTAGATTGTTTGAAAAACCAACTTTCTCGATTTTTAAAATTCGATGGAAATGAGCCTAATGCAGCTGTTTTGGTAAATAATTACGATTGGATGAAGGATTTTTCTTTCCTGGAATTCATTCGTGATATCGGTAAAAACATTACGGTGAATTATATGATGGCTAAAGACTCTGTTAAAAGAAGATTTACAGGTGAAGGGGGTGCAGAAGGGATGAGCTTTACCGAATTTACCTACCAACTTTTGCAAGGCTATGATTTTCTACACTTATACCACAACCAAGGAGTGAAATTGCAAATGGGTGGAACTGATCAATGGGGAAATATCACCACAGGAACCGAGCTAATCCGTAGAAAAGTTCAAGGAGAAGCTTTTGCTCTTACCATTCCATTAATCACTAAAGCCGATGGTTCCAAGTTTGGAAAATCTGAAAGTGGAGAAAACTATTGGTTGGATAAAAAGAAAACTTCCCCTTACCGTTTTTACCAATTTTGGTTAAATGCAACCGATACTGATGCCGAACGATTTATAAAATTCTATACCTTTTTGGGTAAAGAAGAAATAGAAGCTTTAATTGTGGAACATCAATTGGCTCCTCATGAAAGAAAATTACAGAAAAAATTGGCAGAAGAAGTGACCGTTTGGGTACATGGACAAGAAGAGTATGAGAAAGCCCTGAAGGCATCAGAAATTCTTTTCGGCCGATCTACAGCAGAGGATTTGGTTTCTCTTGATGAAGATACCTTCTTGGATATTTTTGATGGAGTTCCACAAAAAGAAGTAGCAAAAAAAGAAGTTTTAGGGACTATTATAATTGACTTATTATCGGATGTTTCCGGATTCTTAAAATCCAAAGGTGAAGCCAAAAGAGAATTACAAGGCAATGCCATCTCTGTAAACAAAGAAAAGGTAAATGAAAGCTTTGTAGCAGCAGAATCTCATCTTATCGATCACCAGTTTTTGTTATTGCAAAAAGGAAAGAAAAACTACTTTATTTTGAAGTTGGTTTAGTCTTGAATTTTATCAAATTAGTGGAGATTGTATTGGAATGCAGTCTCCATTTTTTATTAAAATCCATGCTTATCTTTGTCAATTAAAAATACAAGTATGACCGCATTAAGAAATTTTTTAGTAGCGATTTTGAATGGTTTTTCTCAAATTTTTTTACAGAAAAGCTGGATTGCAGGCTTGTTGATTGCCATAGGAATTGGTATTGGGAATATTTTGGCTTTAGTAGCAGCGCTCTTAGCGATTTTTAGCTCAACTATTGTTTCGTTGGTATTTGGTTTTTCAAAAGAAAATATTCAATCGGGATTATATGGTTTTAGTCCAGCTTTGGTTGGTATTGCGTTGCTTAGTGTTTTTCAACCCACTATTTTGCTTTGGATTTTAGTAGTGATGGGAGGTGTTTTGGCGGGAGTTATACAACATTATTGCATCGTTAGAAAGTTACCCGTTTTTACATTGCCTTTTATATTAATTACTTGGTTTCTGTATGTTGTTTCTATGACTTTTAGCCTCAATAAAATAGAAGTTAATCCTTTCACTCCTCAGTTTAATTTTTTTCAAGCTGGGATTCGTGGTTTTGGAGAAGTGGTTTTTCAATCGAATTTTCTGTCTGGAGTTTTAATTTTATTGGGGCTGATGTTTGCTCATTTTCGAGCAACAATAGTAGCTTTTTTGGCTTCCTTTCTTTCGGTTCTTATAATGATGAATTTTGAGGGAATACAGACAGATAATGCATTGGGATTGTTTGGTTTTAATGTACTACTTACAACTTTGGTTTTCGCAGGAAATAGTAAGTTTCATGCAATCAAAATGATGCTTGGTTTTGGAGTTACCTTATTTTTTCATCTTTTGATGTTTCGGTTTTCAAATGCGTTTCAATGGGTGGGTGGTTATTTTACCCTTCCTTTTGTATTGGGATCTTGGTGTATTTTATGGTTGGATGCTAAATTGGGTTTGACTCAAAATAAATAGGACTACTCAAAGGAGTAGCCCTATTCATCATATGAATGTAAAAAATAATATTAAAATTTGTCCCAGAACAATTTAGTGTACAATTTATCTCCACCTATAGCTGCAGATCCAGCTGCGTAATTGGTAGGATTGGTTGATTGTTCTGAAATTGGGTATTGCAAACGAACTGGTACTAAATTGTTGGATTCAGCCACAGCATTTGCAGCAGGAGCCAATACAGGGTAATCTAATCTTCTCCAAAAGTTCCAAGATTGCATTGGTTGGTTGTACATTGCCAACCATGCTTCGGTTCCGATGGATTTTTTCCAGTTGGTAGCATCGTAAGGGTTAGCCGTTAAATATACGTTTGCATCGGCTGCGGTTTTCCCCCATTGTAGGAATGAAGCAGTCACTGCATTGTCGTAATTGGTTGCTGCCGATCCTCCAATATTCCATCTTGCAGAGGCCTCAGCAAGGTAGAAGGCTACTTCGGTATAATTTAATAAAATTCCTTTTGTGGTAGGTTCGTATGCGAACTGACCCGCAGGAGAATAACTACCGAAAGGAGAGCTTGCGCCAATTGTGCCGCCTTTGTAGATCCCACCTCTTAGTTGGAAATATTCAGATCTTCTAACATCTGCTGTTGCATTCATTTTGTCAACAATAGTTTTTCCAGCTACAAAGTCGTTTCTATTGCTGGCAACCAAATTTTCGTATAATGGGTTGAAATTTGGAGAATCAGCAAAGTAGGACAATAAGCAATCGTCTGCTCCGGAAGCAAATACGCCACCTGTAATTGCTGTTTGGCAAGTACTTTGTGCCAATGTAGGATGTGAGTCAGCGATGGCGATTCCTAATTTAAGTAAAAGTGAATTACCAAATTTTTTCCAATTGTTCATATTCCCATTATAATATGGCTCTGCAAAACTTTGTCCACTGGTGTCTATGTTGGCAAGATCCGCTTGTAGTCTTGAGATTAATTGGGTGTACACGGTAGCCGCATCGTCATATTTTGGTAATGGATATTTGTCCACATCCAAAGATTCGGAATAAGGGACATCACCATTGGTGTCCACCAAAGTTTGGTATGCATAAATTTGCAACATATCGATAATGGCCAATTGGTTTTTCATGGTGGTTGGCCAAGTAGCCGCTTCAGAAGCTGTTGGATTATAATCTTTGATAATCTTTTTAGCTTGCTCTAAGTTTTTCAATACTCGTACATACATGTATGTCCATGTCTGGTTGGTTACCTTTCTGGTAATGAAATCATATCTACTCTCGTCTAGGTAAGTTGTTTCTTGCCAATACTGCATGGTTAGCCTAAGGTTGTTGTTGTTAACATTAGGTGTGTTCAGGTAATCCGACATTTGTTTTTCTGCGTATGTAACCAAGGTAATGGGTACGGTGGTATAGTAGCTATTCGGATCTTTATTAAGATCTGTTAATGCTTCGTTATCACAAGATTGTAATACGGATGCAGTAAGTATAATTGATGCTAATATTTTTTTCATGTTGATTAAAATTTAATAATTTAACAAAATTTAGAAATTAAGCTTTACGCTGAAAGAATAAGTTCTGGTAGTTGGTAATGGACTGGTTTGATATCCTTGAACATTTCCAGCACTTAAGCCAGATTCTGGGTCAGCATAAGGGATGTATTTCTTAATGATCCATAAGTTGCTACCGATTAAACTAACAGATGCACCTTTGATGAAAGTACTTTCCAATAAGCTTTTAGGTAAAGTATAGGTAAGAGCAAGTTCTCTTAATTTTACATAAGTTGCATCATATACAAATTGAGATGCAGGATAAGAACCATAACCAAAAGCTCCAGTGCTAGAAGCGTCAATTCTCTTATCATTGGCTACATACTGAGGATTTGCAGCAGTGCCAATGTTTTTAACCCCTGGTAAAATAATACCACCACCATCTGCAATTGTGTTTCTTACTGGGTTGCCCAAATCATTAGTAAATACTTGCTCTGGGTAGATACCTGTATTTTGTCCATAGTACTGGTCAAGCGAGAAGATTTGTCCTCCTTGTCTCCAATCGATTTGGAAAGATAGCGCTAGATTTTTATAGTTGATTTTGTTGATAACAGAGCCAAACCAATCAGCTTGCATGTTTCCAATAACGGTGTTGGTATTGGTTTTTGCGTATTTTCCGTTCGAAGCAACTATTGGGTTTCCATTCGGGTCTCTTACAAAGTCAGTTCCTTTGATGGCGCCAAAATCTTCACCCAATGCAGCATTTACAGTTACCCCACCTTGGAAAGATCCTAGTGTGATGTTTTCTACACCAGAAGCCAATTCGGTAACTTTAGATCTTGGGTTAGACCAGTTAATGTCTGTTTCCCATTTGAAATTTTGTGTTTTCACAGGAACAATATTCACAGAAACTTCAAAACCTTTGGATCTCATGTTACCCACATTCTGAACTTTTGCAGCATTACCCGTTGCTGTGGAAACTGGAAGTGCCAAAATTTGATCTTGAGTATCGTTTCTAAACCAAGAGAAATCGAAACCAAATCTGTTTTTGAAGAATTGCAAGTTAATCCCCAATTCATAAGATTTTGTTCTTTCCGGTTTCAAATCTGGGTTTTTAGCCGTGGTATTGTAAGAGAAAGTAGGAGCACCAAACGGTGTTACAACTCCATATTGATTTAATAATTGATTGGCACCTAGGTCGTTTCCTACTTCGGCATACGATGCTCTCACTTTACCAAAATTTAACACAGAAGAATCTTTTAAGAATGGTAAATTAGAAATAACACCACTGAAGGTACCAGAGTAGTACCAATAGTTTCTATTGCTTTCTGGTAAGGCAGAAGAAGTGTCGTTTCTAACAGTACCTTCCAAGAAATATGTGTCGTCTATACCGAAACTTGCTTGTCCGAAAATACCATATACTTTTTTAGAAGTATCGGTAATAGACGGTAGGTTAGGCGTTGTTGCGGAGTTGGTTACCGAGTAAATACCAGGGATGAACAAACCTCCTTGTGTACTTTGGGAATTGGAATAAAAAGATTGAACATTCACATTGGTCCCGATTAACCCCATGAAACTTAATTTATCATTCAGATATTTATCCTTAAATGTACCAATTAAGTCATAGTTTTCTTCATTTCTTCTTTGATTCACTACTGCATATCCAGAAGGTTGTTCTCCAGAGGATGGTCCTATAGACATATTGTCCGGTAAAGACCCTACTGCTCTTCTTTCGTCTAAGAAATAGTTGTATCCATCATGGGATGCACGAGCTAGAATATTAATTTTATCGGAAACATCGTAATTAATGGAGAAATTTCCTGCAAATCTTTGTCTGGAATCCGTTATGTAGTTTTCGTACAATTTAAAATATGGGTTGTCCCAATACGCAGGGGAGATGTCAGAAGGATCTTTAATGTTCCAAGAGTAGTTTTTACCTCCTGAATTGAAGTATAAATCCTTTTGGTCTTTCATGTCCACATTCACAGCCCACCATTGTCTGAAGTTACCCGTCAAACCATGGTAGCCAGTTGGGTTTTTCCCTACTGTATTTTGGGTGACATAAGTAGCGTATAAACTTGCAGTTAAATTGTCGGCAATTTTATAGGAAGCAGTACCGGTGATTACATTTTTATTCAATTTGGTGTTTGGAAGTATGTCGTTTCCATATACATTTTGGTAGGATAATCGGAAAGAAGAAACTTCATTGGATTTACCAAAAGACACGGCATTGTTATAAGTAACACCCGTGTTGAATAAATAAGAAGGATCGTTCTCTGCGGCTACCCAAGGAGTCGCTTTCCCAAAAGTTGACGATCCAGGAATGAAAGCATTGTATTGCCATACCAATTGGTTGGCATTGAAAGGTGCACCATAGGAAGCATCTTCGTATGTTGGCGCCATTGGTTGCCCTCCGTAATCGTCGAACATATCATTGGCGGCATAACTGTAGCCATGTCCATAACCTTGTCCGTACACATTTTGATAAGTTGGGAAGGTTTCTCTATTGATGATGGAGGCGGAAATGGATGAGGTGAACTCAATATCTAGTTTTTGAGATTTTTTACCTTTCTTGGTGGTGATGATAATCGCTCCATTGGCTGCTCTTGAACCATATAAAGCGGTAGCTGCTGCACCTTTAAGAACATTCATTTCTGCAATGTCATCTGGATTGATGTCGGAAATTGTATTCCCTGTATCTACATTAAGTCCAGAGGAAGTAATGGAGTTGGATACATTGAGTAGTGGTGTCCCATCAATAATGAATAAAGGTTGGTTGTTTCCGGTCATGGATCGGTAGCCTCTTAATGTAACATCCACTGAACCTCCAACATTTCCACTGGATTTGATGCTTAAACCAGCAACTTTCCCAGATAAATTAGAACTAAAGTTTGCTGAAGGGGTCTTGTTGATGTCTTCGGATTTTACACTCTGACTGCCATAGCCCAAGGATTTTTTTTCTCTTTTAATACCAAGGGCAGTTACTACGACACCCTCGATGTCTTTGGTTTTAACATTCTCTTCTTTTTGTTGCGCATTCATAACTGCGAAAGTAGAAGATAGCACGATTGCTAAAACACTTTTGGTTATTTTCTTCATATCGTTATTATTTGTTAATGCAAATATGAAAAAAAAATCATAAATAAGTTAAAAAATGTTAATAAATTTTGAAAAAAACATATTGATTATATAATTTGTAAATAAGATGGGTTTATTTGATGGGATAATAAATTTATATTAAATTTTATAATGTAATATTGTAAATATATTAAAATGTATTTATCGCATAATAAAATTATTAATTATTAAAAATGAGCTTATTTAGTCTATTAAATCTGTGTTCTATTGCATTTAGTGTAAATTTACAATTAAATACTAGGTAAAAGTTAATGTTTTAAATTGTATTGGATTTGTGTTATTTATAAAATCTTGTTACTATATTTTGTTGTTTAAATTATGAATTTCGCAATAAGTCTTTTAGGTTTTGGATAAAAAAAACTGCTTTAAAAATTAAAGCAGTTTCGGGTTATAAAAAAGTGATTGGGTTTATTTGAAAGTGTAAAATGCTAATGCATTGATATCGGTTCCGCTAGCGGTACCAAATTTTACAAGTTTGCCATCAACAAATATTTCCGCTTTTAGTACTGATGCTGGTCCCGAACCTGTGGCATAGGCAGAAAGAGCAATAGATCCTTCGGAGGTGGGTACTTTTATTTCTTCGCTTTCCCAAGTGTTGCCACTCAATGCACCAAATTCTGTAGTGGTCGATCCTATCATTACTACTGCTTTGGTTACTGCTGCGTTGGTTCCTGTCAATTTAAACTGAACCTTATGTTCTACAGGGATTGGGTTGGGAATCGCTTCTACACCATCAGCGCCGCAAGATTGTAGTGTGCCAATGGTGGTCACTGCAAAAACTGCACTTAAAGCAATTGTGAGAAACTTCTGAATTGTAAATATTTTCTTCATGTCCTTATCTTGTTATAAAATCGTGGTAAAAATACTAATTATTTTGAAATTTATTTAAATTATCTCAATATAATTTGTATTTTCTTTTAATTGTTTAATAATTTACTGATTGTCAAACTTAATTTTTCAGCATTTGGAAGCATTTCTTTTTCTAAGACCAAATTGATAGGTACAGCCGGTAAATTTAATGAGCCCATAGCTTCAACGGGAGCGTCTAAATATCTGAAACATTGATTGGAAATGCGATAAGCCAATGCTTCTGCAAAAGAGTTTTGTATTTGTTCTTCGGTGAGAACAATGCATTTCCCATGTGCTTTAACTCTTTCAAAAATAAACTCTTCATCTAAAGGAATTAAGGTTCTTATATCGATGACTTCCACTCTGTTTCCAAAGGATTTTACAGCTTCTTTTGCCCAGTAAACACCCATTCCGTAAGTGATGATAACCAAAGTTCTTCCTTTGTTAATTTCGTTTTCATCAGCGGAAATAATTGTATTGGCTTTTCCAAAGGGTAAAATGTAATCTTCAGCAGGCTCTATGGTCTTAGCATCCTCTGTTCCAGGAACTTTGCTCCAGTACAATCCTTTGTGTTCCAGCATAATTACTGGGTTTGGATCGTAATATGCTGCTTTTAATAAACCTTTAAAGTCCGCGGCATTGCTTGGGTAGGCTATTTTTATTCCTTTTATATTGGCTAATATACTTTCTACACTTCCGCTGTGGTACGGGCCTCCTCCTCCGTATGCACCGATGGGAACTCGGATAATGTTGCTTACAGGGAATTTTCCGCCACTCAGGTAGGAGGATTTGGAGATTTCTGTAATTAATTGGTTGATGCCAGGGTAGATGTAATCGGCAAATTGTACTTCAACAATTGGTTTTAAACCTACAGCGCTCATGCCCACGGTGGAACCAATGATGTAGGCTTCTTGGATGGCGGTATTGAAGACTCTTTTTTCTCCAAATTTACTTCCTAGAGTTACCGTTTCTCTGAAAACACCTCCAATTCTTGCCCCTACATCTTGCCCGTACAATAAAGCTTCGGGATGTTTCCACATTATCTCTTGTATGGCATGTATGGCGGCATCTACCATAACAATTTTTTCGGTAACGCCTTCCGGAACTCTAGTGCCGGTTTCTTCGGTGATAGGGCTAGGGGCAAAAACGAAATCTTCCACAGTTTCTGGTCGAGGATCTTCTGCTGCACAAGCTTTTTCAAATGCTTGTTCTATTTCTAGTCTTGCCTTTTTTTCTATTTGTTTTAATTGTTCTTCTTCAATGCCGTTTTCCAACAAGTAATTGAATAGTTTCTTGCCAGGATCTTGCGCTCGGTGTTTTTCCAAATCAGCTTCATCTCGGTAAAATTCTCTTCTTACTCCAGAGGTGTGATGGCCAATTAATACGGTTTTAGCACAAACGAGCATCGGCTTTCTTTCTGTCCGTACAAAGTTGACGGCTTCTTGCATTGCTTGATAGCTTGCTACAAAATCGGTTCCATCTACTTTCATTCTGTTCAGGCCTACGAAACCAGCAGCGTAGTCGTAGGCATCAGAAGTTCTGGCTTCTTCTTTGGTTACGGAAATTCCCCAATCGTTATCTTGTACCAAGAAAATAATTGGTAACTGATGCAATGCGGCAAACTGAAAAGCTTCTGCTACTTCGCCTTCTGTTACCGAATTGTCTCCCAAGCTGCAAATGACAACAGGGTTGTTTTCGAAATTGTGTAAATTAAATTCTTGAATGTATTTCAAACCTTGTGCAATGCCAGTAGTGGGGATGCTTTGCATGCCTGTTGCTGAACTTTGATGTATGATTTTGGGTTTGTCTTCTTCTCTGCTGGAAGGATGGGAGTAATATGATCTGCCATTGGAGAAAGGATCGTCTGCTTTAGCTAATAATTGTAGCATGAGTCGGTAAGGTTCGAATCCTATGCCCAGTAGTAAACTTTCGTCTCGATAATAAGGCGATACCCAATCTTCCTTTAATAATTGATAGGCTGTGGCCAATTGTATGGCTTCGTGACCTCTGGAAGTGGAGTGAACATATTTGGTAATATTTCTGTTTTCTTCGTAAATATCTGCCATGGCTTTTGCCAACATCATGTGGTGATAGGCTTTTAGCAGAATGTCTTTTGTTATTGTTTCTCTTTTGATTTCCATAGTAAGCAAAAATAATTATTTTGTGCTTATAATGAGAATTTTATTTTGTGCTGTTTTTTTTAGAGGTGAATGTTTTATCTTTTTTAGAGGTGTCCAAGGATTTTCCGAAGATGTATTTTCTTAATTTATAACTTTTTTTTTAACATCCTTTATACTAATTTTACCGAAATTCTTTTAGCGTATGTACTTGATTTTTGATACTGAAACGACCGGTTTGCCGAAAAATTTTAATGCTCCCTTATCCGACTCCGACAATTGGCCTAGAATGGTACAAATTGCTTGGCAATTGCATGATGATGAAGGGAATTTAATAGAAAATCAAGACTACATCATAAAGCCGGAAGGATACGATATTCCGTTTAATGTAACAAAAATTCATGGGATTTCTACCCAAATGGCTCATGAACATGGACGAGATCTTATGGAGGTATTGCTGGAGTTTTCTGAGGTTGTGAAGAAAACCAGAGTGGGAGCTGGGCATAATATAGTTTTTGATTATAATATTATAGGTGCTGAATTTTTTAGAAAAGGACTGAAGAATGTTTTGGAGACCTTGCCAAGTGCTGATACCATGATTTTGGGAACGGATTATTGCCAGTTATCGGGAGGTAAAGGTGGGCGATACAAAAGCCCTAAGCTTTCAGAACTGTATGAGAAATTATATGGACATCAGTTTGAAGAAGCACACAATGCTGCGGCAGATGTAAATGCGACGGCACAAGTTTTCTTTGAAATGATGAGGATAGGGATTATCCCAGTAGAAAGCCTGAAAACCAGCATCGAAGTACTCAAAAAATACCAAGAATTTCATACGCAACCTATTGAGCCTTTTGATATCGTTATCCGGCGACAGGTAGAAGATTCTAAAAAGAAATCGAGTCTATCGGGTACGGTTTCTGATGTGGAAATTCAAATGGGTGATTATTTTAATTTTCATAATCATTCCATTTTTTCGTCTTTACAAGCAACAACGAGCCTTTCTGCATTGGTTAAAATTGCTGGTGAACAAAATTTTCCTGCCGTAGGACTGGTAGATTTAGGGAATTTGATGGGGGCTTTTAAATTTGTTTCTGAGATAGAAAAATACAATGGAGATTTAAAAAAGAAAATTGCTGAAATTGAATCTAAGGAAGAGAAAACAGAGGATGATTTTCAGTTGCTCAATAAAAAACCGTTGATTCCTATCTTGGGTTCAGAATTTTATATTTCTGACCGACCAGAGCAAAAGCAATTTACCAAAGACGATCCCGATAGAAGAACCCAAATGGTGCTTTTGGCTAAGAATTTTAAAGGATATAAAAATTTAACCAAGCTTTCAAGTTTGGGATTTCTCCATGGGTTTTATTTTGGTGTGCCTAGGATTTCTAGAGCGATGATTGCGGAGTATAAAGAAGATTTAATTGCCGTAACTTCGGGTATTGCTGGAGATATTCCTGCAACTATTTTGGAATTTGGAGAGCAAAAAGGAGAGGAGCTTTTCTTGTGGTGGAAAGAAACCTTTGGTGCTGATTTTTATGTTCAAATTCAAAATCACGGCTTAGCGGAAGAAGAATTTGTAAACGCTGTCTTGTTAAAATGGGCAGAAAAATATCAGGTGAAAATATTGGCTCAGAACGAAACATTCTACACTAGTCAAACGGATGCCAATATACAGGATATTGTTTCTTGTATAAAGGATGGTGAGAAATTGTCCACAGAAATTGGTAAAGGCTTTGGTAGAAGAAGAGGACTACTAACGCAAGAGTATTTCATAAAAAATCGAAAAGAATTACAACAGGTTTTTCATTCTTATCCTCAAGCTTTTGAAGCATATTCAGAATTAATACAAAAATTTGAGCCTTACCAACTAAAAAGAGATGTGCTCCTTCCGGAATTTGATATTCCAATGGAGTTCCAGGACCAACAAGATAAATTGGATGGGGGAAAACGAGGAGAAAATGCGTATTTGAGGCATTTAACTTATGAAGGAGCTCGTACAAAATATGATGTTATAACTCCTGAAATTGAAGAAAGGCTGGATTTTGAATTGTCGGTAATTGCCAATACAGGATATCCTGGATATTTTCTTATTGTACAGGATTTTTGTAATGAAGCCCGAAATATGGGGGTTTGGGTTGGTCCAGGAAGGGGGTCTGCAGCGGGTTCTGCCGTGGCTTATTGCATTGGGATTACCAATGTAGATCCTATCAAATACGATTTGCTTTTTGAGAGATTCCTGAATCCGGAAAGGGTTTCCATGCCCGATATTGATATCGATTTTGATGACGAAGGTCGGGATAAAATCATTAAATGGGTGGTGGAAAAATACGGAAAGATGAATGTGGCTCAGATTATTACCTACTCGGTTTTGGGAGGTAAGTCGGCCATTAAAGATGCTGGAAGGGTGTTGGATGTTCCAATTCCCGACACCAATAATATTGCGAAATTGATCCCTTCAACACCCGGGATGAATATTGCTAAAGCATTGTCAAAGTACGATAAATTGGGGGATGAAGATAAGCAGTTGGTGGATGAAATGAAGGCCATTCTGAATGATAAAACCGATGCCCGACATCAAGTTTTGGCTTCTGCTCAAAAAATGGAAGGATGTATTCGGAATACAGGGATCCATGCTTGTGGTGTTATTATTACCCCTGAAGATATTTCCAATTTAGTTCCGATAACCACGGCTGCTAAAGATGCAGATATTTTGGTTTCTCAGTTTGATAACTCGGTGGCAGAAAGTGCAGGATTGTTAAAAATGGACTTTTTGGGACTAAGGACGCTTACCATTATTAAACACGCAATTCAATTGGTGAAAGACCGACATAATGTGGACATTAACCCAGATGAAATTCCGTTGGACGATGCCAAAACCTACCAATTGTTTAAAGAAGGGAGGACCATAGGGATTTTCCAATATGAAAGTCCGGGAATGCAAAAATATATGCGCGAACTAAAACCGACCGTTTTTGCGGATTTAATTGCAATGAATGCCTTGTACAGACCAGGGCCAATAAAGTATATTCCAAATTTCATCAACCGAAAGCACGGCTTAGAAGAAATTGTGTATGACCTCCCGGAAAATGAAGAGTATCTTAAAGAAACCTATGGGATTACCGTGTACCAAGAGCAGGTTATGTTGCTTTCCCAGAAATTGGCCAATTTTACCAAAGGCCAAGCCGATACATTAAGGAAAGCAATGGGGAAAAAACAAAAAGATGTATTGGATAAGATGTTTCCACTCTTTTTGGAAGGCGGGAGAAAAAATAATTTAAATGAAGAAAAACTAAACAAAATATGGAAGGACTGGGAAGCTTTTGCGGAATATGCCTTCAATAAATCACACTCTACTTGTTATGCGCTTATTGCATATCATACCGCCTATTTAAAAGCAAATTACCCAGCGGAATATATGGCGAGTGTAATGAGTAATAACATTAACAATACCAAGCAAATCACCCTTTTTATGGAGGATTGCCAAAGTATGGGAGTGGATGTTTTGGGACCTGATGTCAACGAGAGTCAGTATGCTTTTTCGGTAAATGACAAAGGGCAAATTCGATTTGGGTTGGGTGCAATTAAAGGAATTGGTGAAGGACCAAGTGAAGCCATTGTAGAAACCAGAAAGACGGAAAAATATAAAAATATTTTTGATTTTTTCGAAAGAGTACCTTCATCGCAGGTGAATAAAAGGGTAGTGGAAAGTTTGGTAATTGCTGGGGCTTTCGATGAGACCGATCAATACAATAGAGCGCAATATTTTGAGCCAGACACTTCAGGGAAATCTACCTTGGAAAGGTTATTGAAGTACGGGCAAAGTTTTCAAGAGTCTAAAAATGATATGGAAACATCCTTATTTGCAGATTTTGCAGATGAGGTAAAGATAGAACAGCCAAAAATAAACCCGGCTCCTGAATGGCAAAATATGTTTAAACTCAATAAAGAAAGAGAAATTATTGGTTTTTACCTTTCTGCACATCCTTTAGATGAGTTTAAGTATCAGTTTCAGTTCATTAAAGGTTTGCTCAGTAAAAAAGCGATTTTAGAAAGTAAATTAAATGATAATCCGACGGATGAAATTAATGTTTTACCCATAGAATCGGTGGATTCCGATGAATTATTAACAGAACTTATCGCAGATGAATTTGATGTTGAAGGGGGAGAGGTAATGGAAGAAGAAGTGAAAAAGGCAGAGCCTAAAGGAAAGTTTAATTTTTTGGATTTGGATGAAGTGGAAGCTTTTCGGGACTCTTCTATTATAGCCAAACAAGCGGAGTTGTTCAATGATCCTTCGCTTTCTTGGAAAGAAAAACAAGCGATGAAAGATAAAGGTGCTGAATATATGGTGGCGGGATTGGTAACGGAATACACTGTGAGAGATGGTAGAATGAGCGGAGAAAAGATAGCCTTTGTTACTTTGGAGGATTATAGTGGGAGCTGTTCCTTTCGTTTAGGAGATAAAGACTATATGCGATTAAGAGATAAAATTGATCTTCAACGATTTTTGATATTCAAATTAAAATATGCGGTGCTCAATGATGGTCGAGTTTTTATTAATGTAGTCGATGTTTTTGAATTAAAAGAAGCTTTTGATCAGTTTGCTAAAAGCCTGTCTTTGGTGATGGATGTTAATGATCTTAGACCAAAAGATATTGATTTTTTTAAAGAAAATTTTTCAAACGCCGAAGGAAAACATCAATTGTCGTTTACCATTAGAAACCCCGAAGATGAAAGCCAAATAGAATTGGTTTCCTTGCAATGCCATATCCGATTAAATGGAGAAATACTTGAAATGCTAAGTCAGACACAGCAGTATGAATTTTACTTAAATTGAGAATTTGTAGGAGGTTTTTGAAAATAGAACTTAGTTGGGATTTTATTGTTCTTTTATGATGTTTGTATTGGATTCTATATTTGTTTAAAGATATTGTTGTTTATATTGCATAATGATGTATATTTGACGGACAAAAAAATAAGTATATGAAGAAAACAATTACCTTTTTCAAAAAGGAAAAGACGACAAAGTCTCCATGGAAAGCGAAAGCTTTGGGAGCTGCTTTGGCGCTATCTGCTCTATTTACAGGAGTAGATGTTAATGCGCAGGTATTGCAGTTGGGAAGTGGAACAAGTACACAATCGTATTTGCCACTTTATTATTTGTATGACTATAATTATACCCAAACCATTTATACCAGTGCAGAGATAGTTGCCAATGGAGGACAGGCGGGGACAATTACCAAAATTAAGTACAAACCTACGGTGGCTGTTTCTACTGCTAAATGGAAAGATTTGGTTATTTACATGGCCAATACAACGAAGGATAATTTCTCCTCCAATACCGATTGGGTTCCTTCTACTTCTTTAACTCAGGTATTTAATGGTACTCTACCCGATAATCTTAATGCAAACGAATGGGTGGAAATTACCCTAAATACACCATTTACATGGGATTCTACACAGAATTTAGTAATTGCGGTGGATGAAAATACGCCGAGTTATGGCAATAGTCCGAGTTGGGCAGGCTATACATTGGCTCCATCAACAGGAAATAAGGCAATTTATAAATATCAGGATACGAACAATATAGATCCGGCTAGTCCACCTTCGGGATCTCGAACAAATGCCGTAGCTCAGATTAGATTTGAAGGCGGAATAGTTGCGCCTCTAACTACTCCTCCAGCATGTACAACAATTAGTTCACCTGCAAACAATGCTACTGGTGTGTCGGTAACGCCTAATATTACTTGGGTAACCAACAATGCAGCTTCTTCATATTTGGTTAATGTAGGGACTACTCCTGGCGCTACCGATATTGTTAATGGTGTTGAGGTTACAACAAGTAACTATACCATTCCTGCAGGGACTCCATTAAGTTATACTACAACTTATTATGTAACAATTTTGCCTAAAAATGCAATTGGTACAGCAACGGGTTGTACAGAAACTCAATTTACCACTATGGATGTTCCTTGTCCTACGGTAACTTTACCAGCGAACAATGCCAATGGACAATCATTAACTCCAATAATTACTTGGGATGCAGTAACGGGTGCTACAGGTTATACTGTAACTGTAGGAAGTTCTCCAGGTGCAAGTGATGTTGTAGGGGGTGTAGATGTAGGGAATGCAACTTCTTATACATTTGCTACGCCTTTAGCAAATAGTACCAATTATTATTATACCATCAATGCGTATGTAGGAAGTTCAACATCTCAATCATGTGTAGAAAGAGTCTTTACCACTGTGTGTACTCCTTATACCATCCCTTATTTTGAAGGTTTTGAATCTGGATATACTCATAATATGATGGTGGGAGGTTGTCTTGTGCAAGCAGCTACAACTGGAACTAATCCATGGACTGCTAATAATACTTTTACCGATTACAATAGAACACCAAGAACGGGTGCATGGAATGCTTTCTTGAAATATAGCAATACTCGTTGGTTGTTTATTCCTGTTCAATTAACCGGAGGTACAACTTATAAGTTTACGGCTTATGCCAGACAAGATGGTGCCGTTGCAACCAACTCAAATGTTAAAGTTGCTTTTGGTGATAACGCTACAGATGCGGCAATGACCAATACTATTGTTGCAGAAACAGGAATCATCAGTGGAGATTATCAGAAGTTGTCAGGAAACTTTACTCCAGCAACTACCGGAACTTATTTTGTGGGAATCAAAGGATTTATGAATAGTTCTCCTTGGTATATTTCTTTGGATGATATTTCTATTGAAGAAGCTGGATCTTGTGTGGAGCCTAATTCAATTACTTCTACTGGAGCTACTGTAAATTCCGTAGATGTGTCTTGGGTAGCACCAGCAACAGCTCCTGGAATTGGTTATGATGTCTATTCATCAACTTCGAATACGCCTCCTACGGCAACTTCAACACCAACGGCTACCGTTCCAAATACACAATCAACATATACTGTAACTGGCTTAACCGAGAATACACAATATTTTGTTTGGGTAAGATCCAATTGTTCGGCTACAGAATTAAGTGCTTGGACTGGCCCTATTGCTGTATATACGAGTTGTGGTGCTGCTTCTGTACCTTATACAATGGATTTCGAAACAGCTGTAGCGCCTGCATTGCCAAATTGTACTTCTAATCAAAATGTGGGTACCGGTAATAATTGGGTTGTTGCCAATAATCCTGGTTCTGGTTTTACAAGCAATGCTTTGAAATATGGTTATAACGGATCCAATCCGGCAAATGCATGGTTCTATACTCAAGGAATTAACCTTGTTGGCGGGCAAACTTATGCTATAGAATTTAGTTATGGAAATAATTCAAATACTTATATTGAGAAGTTAAAAGTTGCCTACGGAACAACTGCAAATGCGGCTTCTATGACCAATCAAATTGTAGATTTGCCAAACATTAATCAAAATGCGAAACAAACAGGATCATATAATTTTACTGCTCCAAGTACAGGAGTGTATTATTTCGGTTTCAATGTGTATTCGGATACCAATCAATACAATTTGTATGTAGATGATATTCATGTTGTAACTTCTACAATGGGAACCTCTGAATTGGCGAATGCAAAAGAAGGAATCAAAATTTACCCTAATCCATTTGCTGATGTTTTGACCATCTCTGATGTGAAAAATGTAAAGACAATCACTGTGGCGGATGCTTCTGGTAGATTAGTTAAAACCATCAATAAACCGAGCAATGAATTGCAATTGGGTGATTTGAAAACTGGAATGTATCTTCTTACTTTGGAATTCAAAGATGGTTCTACCAAAACCATTAAAGCAATGAAAAAATAATCTTTTTAATCATGAATAAAGGAAGGCAGTCAATTTATTGACTGCCTTTTTTATTGGGTTCAACGATGTTGATTTGATAAATACAGGCTTGTGTTGTGATTAAATTCCGATTGAATATGGATACTGTCCCAAAAAAGTGTG
>JAFDZI010000005.1 GCA_018266955.1 Bacteroidota bacterium | reverse complement strand
TACACACTTTTTAGAACACTACCTTTATGGTTGTGATGCTTAATACTTTTTGAGTATGGTACAACAAGAGAATATGGAAAAGTTCAAAAATCATGGTATCTTAAACCACAATACCATTAAAAAGCCCTTCGAAAATTCGAAGGGCTCTTAACATATAATTTGAAGAAACTTAACGCTTATTCTTTAATGAATTTCTTTTGAGCTGTTTCGCCATTATTATCGATATCAATAACATACACACCGCTTATTAGGCTGGTCATATCGATCTTATTGGCCAGGATAGTACCTGTTTTGGCAACTCTTCCCGCAGCATCGTACACTTTGTACTTAGCACCATCTTTCACCTTGGTAACGAATAAGATATTCTTCACTGGGTTAGGATAGATTTGAATGCTATTCGGGTCTAAAGCATTGTTTAAAGGAGGTTCAATAATCAATACTTTATAATCTTCGATTTCACCATTATCAAAATCCAAGCAAGCCACAGGAGCTGCATCTCTTCTCATTGCTACTCTCATTAAAATGAATTTATCATCCGTAATGCTTACATAGGCATTGCTCGGAACATTAAAGGTAGCTGTAATAGGAGAAACTTGGTTGGCTGGTGAATTTACAATCATTTCAGAAGCTTCAAACATACCATTTCTGTTAAAGTCGATCCATACAACCACTGCTTCATCATAAGTGGTAGAAGCCCATTTTTTCTCTATAGAAATTTGGTTGTTGGAAGAACCTTTGTACAGTCGTACCAATGCATCAGAAACCGGAACATAACTAGTGTAATTAGACGGACCAGAATCGTTGGTCATCTTCACTCCTTTAGAGTTGGTTACTGTTACATTAGAGATATGCTCAGAAGCTGAGTTGTGTGAAGTTTGATCACAATATACAATTGTAGAAGTTGTAAATAAGTACAATGGGCTAAAGTTACCTGGTGTACCATTACATACATTGGCTACTTGAACTTCATACTGTGTATTTTCAGATAATCCTGTAAATGTATAAGTATTGACAGCAGAATTTAAAGTATTCCACATCATTGCACCTACTTTTCTTATTCTTACTATATAAGTAGCACCAGGGAAAGCATTCCAGTTAGCCAATGCGGAAGTATTGGTAATCTGAGTTATTGTTAATCCTGTTGGAGCCATATCACAAGTTGTAGGACATGTAAATACTTGAGAAGATGAATAAGCACCAGTGGTATTATTACAAATATTGGCTACTTGTACTTCATAAGTTTTACCTGGAGTAAGACCTGTAAGCTGTGTACTATTGGTGGTCGTAGTAAAGGTTGTCCAAACGGCATTCCCTACTTCTCTATAACGAACAGAATAAGTAACCCCAGCTGAAGCACCCCAGTTGAGGTCAGCAGTTGTAAAGGTAACATTGGTTACAGTTAAATTCAACGGTGCTGCTGTACTACATGGTGTAGTAAAGTTAGCTGTAGCAGGAGTTCCTGCAGTGTTGTTACATACTGCTTGCAATTCGGTCTCATATTGAGTGAAAGGTTGCAAGTTTTGCATCAAATAAGTATTGGTACCTGCCGCCAAAGGAACGGTAATCCAAGTGGTAGATCCTACTGGTCTGTACTTAAAGATATAAGTAGCCCCACCCAAATCAGCAGTCCAGTTGGCAGTAGCTGTCGTACTGGTTATACCCGTAATGGTATAGTTTGCTGGAGGTAAGTTACTACATTTTACCAAACGGATATTGTCGATTGCTCCTGGAGGTTGTGCACCACCAACACCATCATTTCTCCATTCGAAAACCAAACGCATGGTTTGTCCTGCAAAAGAAGATAAGTCAAAATTCTGGTTAGAGAATTGTTGCCAAGTATTTTGTCCTTGGTGATTTCCATTGACTTGAATTCTTCCTGGAGCAGTTGTAATTTGTGTTCCTGGAACTGGATTAAAAGATACGGGTACTAACCAAACTCTAATATAATCCCATCCATTTTCACCCACATTTTTCCAATCGTATTCGAATATTACATCGGTAGTTCCAGCAGGGATGGCAATATCTCTATACGCATGAACTACGGATGCTGCATTGGTTGTATATGCATTGGTAACTCCATTGTCATTGGTTACATACAATGAATTGGCTGGATTACCTGTTGCCGTACCTACAACCCACTTATTGGTTTGGTTACCATTGCTCAGTGAAAAATCATTGGCATTGGGTCCTGTAAACTGTTGTACATAAGGGAAAGTAGCAGGGATTTGTCCTGTCATAAAACTAGGTCCAGGCATCCAAAGACTGGTATCTGTTCCCACACATTTCGATCTTACCCATACATAATAAGTGGTATTAGGCAATAAACCGGTAAGGTTAGCTGTTGTGGCAGTTGTTGCACCAGTTGGAGTAGTTGCTGCAGTTGGCGGTGTATTATTTGTAGAAACATAATATTGGTATCCTCCTACAGGTGCCGGGTTGGCAGCAGTCCAGTTGATTGTTGCTGTTGTAGCACCTACATTGGTAACGGTAATATTGGTTGGAACCTGACAAGTCGGGATCACCAATTGGATGTTATCAATTGCTCCAGGAGGTTGGGTACCACCAGATCCATCATTTCTCCATTCGAAAACCAAACGCATGGTTTGCCCTGCAAAAGAAGATACATTTAATGTTGGGTTAAAATAATTTTGCCAAGTAGATTTTTGGTTAAAGTTACCAGCCACTTGAATTCTACCACCACCTGTACCAATTTGCGTACCAGGAGTAGGTACAAAAGAGGTAGGTACCAACCAAACTCGGATATAGTCGAAGGAACTTTCTCCCATAGCCAACCAATCGAATAAGAAATTGGCATTGGTAGCACCTGCAGGTATTGCAATATCTCTATAAGCTTGAACCACTGAAGATGATGAAATATTATACGCATGAGTCACCCCATTGTCATTGGAAATATACAATGAGTTTCCTGGGTTTCCAACAACATTTCCAAAATACCATTTATTGGTTTGCGTTCCATTGACGAAAGTAAAGTCATTGGTATTTCCATTAAATGGCTGTATGTATGGAAGGTTTGCAGGAATTTGTCCCGTTACAAACGAAGGTCCCGGATACCACAAACTGGTACTGGTAGCCGAACATTTAGATCTTACCCAAACATAATAAGTGGTATTAGGTAATAATCCGGTTACATTCGTAGTAGTTGTCGCAGACGCTCCAGTAGGAACAGTTGCTGCAGTAGGTGGATTAGGTGAAGTAGAAACGAAATACTCATAGCCATTAGCAGGCACTGGATTAGCTGCAGTCCATGTTAATGTAGCTGTATTGGCTGCTATGTTACTTACCACAATATTCGTTGGTACTTGGCAGTTAGGAATAACCACTTGTACATTATCTATCGCTGCAGGCGGTTGGTTTCCTCCTGAGCCATCATTTCTCCATTCGAAAACCAAACGCATGGTTTGTCCCGCAAAAGAAGAAACATTAAATGTTGGGTTAAAATAATTTTGCCAAGATGTTTTTTGATTAAAAGTACCACCAACCTGCACTCTTCCTGCACCAGCAGTTATTGCGCCTTGTCCGGCTGTTGGAAAATAGTTCGCTGGTACTGCCCAAACTTTTAAATAATCCCATGTACCTTCACCATTGCCTATCCAATCGAATAACACATTGGCAACAGTAGCACCAGCAGGTATTGCTAAATCCCTATAGGCATAAGTAGTTACAGTTGGACTAGTTGAATAGGCGTGTGTAACTCCATTGTCATTTGATATGTACAATGAATTACCGGTATTCCCTACCACATTTCCATAATACCATTTGTTCACCTGAGTACCATTGACTAAAGTAAAGTCATTTGGTCCAGTAAACTGTTGGGTATATGGTAAATTGGCTGGAACTTGAAGTGTTTGAAATGAAGGTCCCACCATCCATAAACTGGTATCGGTAGCAGAACATCTAGATCTTACCCAGAAATAATAGGTTGTATTCGGTAACAAACCGGTAAGCGCAGCCGTAGTTGTTGCGGTTGTACCTGTTGGAACCGTTGCTGCAGTTGGTGGATTAGGTGAAGTTGAAACAAAATACTCATAACCAATTGCTGGCACCGGGTTGGCAGCCGTCCACGAAATATTAGCCGTAGAAGAAGTAACCGTATTAAATGCTAAAGCTGTAGGCACCTGGCAAGTTGGCACCACCAAAATCACATTATCAACGGCAGCTGGTGGTTGGGTTCCTCCAGAGTTATCATTTCTCCATTCGAATACCAAACGCATGGTTTGTCCTGCAAAAGAGGAAATATCTTGGTTGATGTTAAAGTAATTTTGCCAAGAAGACTGTTGGTTATATAATGCGCCAACTTGTAGTCTTCCAGCACCAGCTGTTATCAATACTCCTGGTGTTGGTGTAAATGTACTTGGCACTAACCAAACTTTCATAAAGTCAACCGTTGTCTGGCCAGCATTTTTCCAATCAAATCCAAAAGTTGCTACTGTGGTACCTGCAGGGATATTGAAATCGTTGTAGGCATGCACCACACTGGTATTGGTTAAAGAATAGGAGTTCGTAGCACCATTATCATTAGAAATATAAATGGCATTAGCAGGATTTCCAGCAGCCGATCCCCAAACCCATTTGTTGGTTTGAGTTCCATTACTAAAAGTAAAGTCGTTGGTATCGAATGGCTGAATGTACGGTAGGTTGGCCACCATAGGAGCTGCCACTACAGTCGCAGATGATACTGCATAAAATACATTACCAATAGCACTTATCCTTAGTTTGATGTTTTGCCCGTTGGTTAATCCAGTAAAAATTAAATTTTCGGAACCATCATTAGGAGTAGAAGCCGAAACTACTGTCCAAGTGGCACCGTTATCCGTAGTGAAATCTACTTTTACATTGGCAACATTATAAGGAGCATTGTTGGTGTTCACCACATTCCAAGTAACGGCAGTAGGCACATTATTATTTACAGAAGTTGTGGTTACCACAAAAGGGCCATCGTTCCCTACAATAATTTGTTGGGTTGCCGTACTGGTTTGCTTTTGATTGGCAGCAGGATTATTGTCTCTAACGGTAAATGCAAAGTTTTGCGTTCTTGCAACGGTAGAAACAGCTTCCCACAAATTATTGGTATTATTTAACACCCCAGCCAATACAGAAGATAGTCTTGGGAAATATCTTGTTGGGTTTGTAGAAGGAGCAATGGATCTAAAAGAAGCACCAGAAGCAGTGTTTCCTAAATTATTTTTGTTAATGGTAACGGTTGCATTATCTCTTTCTTCCCAAACATAAGTCATTGGGTCGTTCTCAGCATCAGTAGCCGAACCTGTTAATACGAAAGCAGTTCCTTTCGGAATATTGTAGGTTGGCAATGCAGCAATTACCGGTGGATTATTGGTAATTGGCGTTTCTACATCACAAGTTTTATTGTTTAAATTGGTTTGAACCTGACCAATTGTTACCGTGTGAAAATAAGCATCTGAATGAGGTTGCACATCTGTATTAGGCCCAGTAATTCCAGCATACCCCATAATGGTTGACCCTGAACCAGGTTCCACATTTACTCCTGCACCCTCTAAACCATGAGAGAAAGTATGATTTCCACCCAATTGGTGTCCCATTTCGTGGGCTACATAATCGATATCAAAATTATCTCCTTGTGGGATACCATCGGCAGGCGAGGTATAGCCCGAACCTTTTTGTTGGTTGGTTGGTCCAGTTGGATTAATACAAACACAACCGATACAACCCGCATTTCCACCACCACCTGAAGCTCCAAATAAGTGACCGATATCATAAGCTGCATTTCCTATGGTATTGGTTAAATTTTGTTGTAACTCCAGATTCCAATTATTCATTTGAGCTGAAGGCGAATAAGGATCGGTTGCAGCATTGGTATAAATTAATTGAGGAAAATTCTGCACATTCAAATGCAATGCAAAATCTCTCTCATACACGCCATTTACACGAGTCATTGTTGCGTTGATGGCCGTTGTAGCAGCCGCCACAGTACCACCAAAGTATTGAGTATATTCTCCGGTTACCGACATTGCCAAACGCATGGTACGGTATTTCTTATCTGAGTTTTTAGAAAAATCTGCAGGGTTATTGGCAAAAGAGTTACCTCTATCATACAACCTTTGCATTTGTGCTTTGTAAGCAGGATCTTCTTGAGTCGTACAAACAAAAGCTTTTCCACCCGAAGGTTTGGACTTAGGATGAACGCGATAAATCCCAAGATTCTTATCTACAGGATCAATAAACTGATAAGCACCATCAACGAACATCATACACTGAAAATCGTTTGGAGCAACACTAAATCTAACGGTTACAGAAGGATCTTTAACAGACACTCCCGTATAAGAACCTAATTGGTACTGATCGGCTAATTCTTTTACCAAAACCGGGAAACTGTACACATTAAAGTTTTCAATTTTCCCGTTAAGGGTAGGAATAGACACCACCACAGGTCTGGAATTTCTTCCCATTTCCTGTGCCGCAGCCAATTGTGTTCTTAACTCGTTTAGATTTAACTTAAAGTAAACATCCTTGGATGCATTACTCTTCCCTTCTCGCCCATAATCTGTAGGACTCCATTGTGCAAACGAAGCCGTTGACATAAGGAGAAGAAGCCAAAATGTAAAGAGTTTCTTCATAATTATATTTATTAACATATTAATCCTACAAATCTAATTATTTTTTATGATTTATTGACAGCATTATCATCTTTTTTTCAATAATAATACAAAATCCTTAAAAGCCTATCAATAAAAAACTCCGATAAAAATATCGGAGTTTAGGAATTCATTTATTCAAGATTATTTTTTGATAAATTTTACTTTTTTATTCAAAGTATCTTGTTGAATTGTGATGATGTAAGTCCCTTTTTCTAATCGAGAAACATCCACTTTATTTTGTACAATATTTCCTTTAGAAACCAATTGTCCTACAGCATTGTGTATTTCGTATTTTGCTTTTGCATTAACTTTTGTAATATTAAGCACCTCCACTGCTGGATTAGGATACACTTGGATTTCATCTACAATACCGGCATTTTCTGCGGTTGCCAACACTTGATTGGTGAAACTTTTTCCTGCCATAGTAGTAAAATTATCTCCTGTTTCATAGAAAATGGTTTGTCCATCACCGGTTTTCAATTCCACATAAGTTCCAGCCAATTCGCTCATTCCATCGCCATAAGCATCGTAAATTACAAAATCATAACAATCCAAAGGAAGATTCCAAGTTTGCGTAATAAGACCAGGGTTGGCGGTATCATTGTATGGACCACCATACTTTACTACTTGACCTGCACTATTAAATAAGTACCAAGCGGTTTCTGAACCATATTGATCTCTTTGTAATTTAAAATTAACTACTGTTGCATTATAATAGTCTGGATTTGGTGAAGTTGTTTTGTTATAATATCCACTTGCGGTATTATTGGAAGCTCTCTGATCCGTAGTTCCGTTAACAGAAGTTATACTTGCATTAACCGCTCCACTTGGTATTGTACTACTAATAGGAATAGAAAAATAATTCAACTTATCTTGAGACAAATTCCCTGTCCATGTAAAGTTTTGTGCTGCACCACCACCAACGGTATAAGAAATAGTTGCTGAGGTTAAAGGCGATGTACCTCTATTAATAATTGATAAATTGAGTTTATCACTTCCGCATTTAGATGCATCTGCACACATTCCTTCTACTTTTATCTCAGCATCGTTCGGGAACAATGGGATAGCTACATTTTTAGTGGATGTTTTCAAAGTTACTCTTCGAGGAGAGTTATCCATTACTGTGCGAATTCTTGTTTTTTGATTTTGAGTAAAGATATTCATACAAGAATCGTTGGTATAATCCATATAGTTTTGTACCATATCCACACCTGGATCTGCAGGACAGTTGTCCACTACAGGGCAACCCCCATTCGATTTATTGGTTGCTGGAGTATCTGGACAATAATCTTTAAAACTATCGGTCGCATTTACTGAGCAACTATTGTTATCTCCCCAAATATGTCTAAGTCCTAAGAAGTGACCAACTTCGTGGGTCATGGTTCTACCTTTATCAAAAGGGGCATTAAGCATAAATGTTCCATCATTATAATCGCTACTTCCAAAAGTAGAGAAATTAGCCACTACCCCATCGGTATTGGCTGCACCACCATTCGCATTAAGTCCACCCAATGTTGAATTAGAAGGAAACTGAGCATATCCCAATAATGAAGAGTCTGTAAAATTCACACTCCACATATTCATATATTGTGTAGGATCCCAAATGGTTTGTGGCTTCACAATATTATTAATATCCGTTGTGGACCAACTCCCTTCACAAAGATTCACACGGTCAATCCCATTGGTCGGATTACCATTAGGGTCCACTTTAGCCAAAACGAATTCTATTTCTATATCGGCACCAACTGGATTGTCGTTAAACCCTGGTGTACTCAGCATTCTTCTGTAGTCTTGGTTCATTACCGTAATTTGAGATTGCACTTGTGCATCGGTAATATTAGGTGCTATTCCTATATTTTGGCCACTATGGATCACATGCACCACTACAGGAATAGTGATTACATTTCCTACTTGAGATTTATTGGATTTATATCTTTCAATTAAAGGAGCCAACCATTCTTCAAACTGAACTGTATTGAGTCTTTTAGGATCTTTTGATTGTAAATAATCTTCGTACTCTGTTGTCAAACAGCGTACAAATCCACTGGTAGCTTCGCTTCTTTCTAAACCTCTTCCCAAAAATCTGGATTCTACTTCCGATTTTTTTACATTTTGTGCAGATATTAACGAAGGGAATGATGCCAACATCAACATTGCAACTGCGCAAAGATTCTTTTTCATAATTATTAAAACTTACTATTATTAGATGACAAAAATACTCTAATTTTGTCAAATTATCATTATTTATTTAACATAATCTGACAAGCTTATGAAACCAAGTATTTTCATATCATCTATATTAATTGCACTGCAAATAAGTTGCACCGCTCAAAAACAAGTGGACAATACCAAAACAGCAGCCGTTGAAATTCAAAAACAAAACATGGCAGAATCAATATCAATGACCGAAGAAAGCAGAGGGAATATGAAAATATACACCTTTACTGAAAGACAGATAACTGTAAGTAAAAATGGAATGGAAGAAAGTTTGCCCTTAAAAGCAGAAGATTGGAATAAATTACAGAAAATTGTAGCTACTTTAAACCTAGAAAAAATAAACACCTACGAAGCACCGAGCCAAAACCGTTGGAGCGATGCGAGCGCCAGTACTCAAATAAATATAAAAACACAAAGCGGATTGTACACCTCACAAACCTTTGATGCTGGAGCACCCCCTAAAGAACTTGTTGAAGTCTATAAAACAATAATCACTTTAACTCGTCCACAAAATAAAGTGCGAAATAAATAAAATTTGTTTATGCTTTAGAAATGATAGATTAAAGACCAAGAAAACCCAGTACCAAAAGGTGATGATGAAGATCCGAAGCCAGGCAGAATCATGGGTTGAATGTTTTCTTGTTTGGTTGTATAAACTAAATATTTCGGTTGAAAATTTGCATCAACATAAAGCGGCGTTGAGAACAATTGAACACGAGCTCCTATAATCGCTTCTAACCAATACGCAGATTGTTTTGATGAAGGAAAAGAAACAAAATCATCTCCACCTAAGAAGCCTTTAACCGGAATGGCAAAATATTCTTGGGTATATAATGAACCCGCCATTTTACCCCCTACATAAAAACCATTGTTTCTATTCTCCGGATCAGCAATCAGCATATAATAAGTTCCTAGTTTCATAAAAACGCCATTAGCAGAGGCATTGTAATTATTTTTATCGTATTTGTTTTTTTCCACCCCCACATCTATTACCCCATGTAATTTTGGTTTTATTTCCGTAGATAAAAATGCCTGATATAGCTTGCGGTCAGAAAAAAAACCAGTTCCCACATTCAAAACATCTATTCCCAACATAAAATTAGGTTGGTAATTAGCAAAAAATCTTTTTTCTTTTGTTGTGCTTTGTTGTCCAAAATTAACGATTGAAAAAAGGCTAAAAAAGAAGGTAAATAGGAGTTTTGTTTTCATTGATAATTTGAGTTTCTAAGTGCTCTATCCCTAATACTGGATTCGCTAAAAGCAGCGTACCACTAAAATTTTCGTATAACTTTTTCACGCCACAAGCCGGGGACACATATTCTGCTTTGGTTTGGTAGAGGAACCTCAGTTTAGACTGAGGTCCATTCTTAGAAGTTTTTATGTACATTTCTGTGTATCCAGAATCATCTACCCGAAGTGGAATAAGTACAGAATCTACTTTTGTTTTTTGAACTGTTACTAAAGACCCTTTACCATAATCCACCATAACAAATAAAGAATCCAAGGTTTTTAGCTTCCCGGTTGACTGGCTTTTAAATTTCAATTTCAGTCGAGGAGTTGCTTCCCCACTGGTACAAATATCGTCGTCGTTGTTACAAGAAAACAGCAACAACAGAAAAATCAATCCTAAAAACCTACGGAAGTTCATCATAAAGCAAATGTAAAAATACTTATTTTATTTTAACCAATAGCGCGATATTCTCTACATGATGTGTTTGTGGGAACATATCCACTGGAAGAATTTTCACAAGTTGATAATCGGTTTTCAACAACTCTATATCTCTGGCTTGCGTTGCCGAATTACAACTTACATAGACAATTTTTTCTGGGGATAATTTCAGAATTTGTTCTACAACTTTGGCGTGCATACCATCTCTTGGCGGATCAGTTACCAATACATCCGCTTTAGGATGATGGGACAAAAACTCATCCGTAAACACCTCTTTCATATCACCACAGTAGAACTCGCAGTTGTGCAAACCATTCAATGCGGCATGTTCGATTGCAGCGTCTATAGCTTCTTGCACCGCTTCTATTCCTATCACTTTTTTGGCAGATCTGGCGATATATTGAGCGATAGTTCCAGTTCCGGTGTACAAATCATAGACTACTTCTCCCCCTTTCAGGTCGGCGAATTCCAGAGTTTTTCTATATAAATTTAATGCTTGCTTGTAATTGGTTTGAAAGAAAGATTTTGGCCCTATTTTAAATTTCAGTCCATCCATTTCTTCCATTAAATACCCTGAACCGAAATATACTTGCATCTCCAGATCATAAATAGAGTCATTCGCTTTAGCATTGATTGCAAATAAAAGAGTAGAAATTTGTGGAAATTTTTGCAACAGAAATTCAAAAAGCCCTTCTCTATTTTCTTTTTCTTCTCTATAGAGTTGGAAAACCACCATCCATTCTCCTTTAGAATTTTGCCTAAGCATTAAACTTCTTAAAAAACCTTCTTGATTTTTCACATCAAAAAAATCCAGTTTATTTTCTTCTGCATATTGTTTTACCGCCAATCGGATACTGTTGGAAGGTTCCTCTTGAAGGTGGCATTCCTTTAAATCCAAAATTTTACTCCACATTCCTGGGATATGAAAACCAAGGGCATTTTTATCTTGAAAATCATTTCCTGAGTTTACTTCGTCCATGGTGAGCCAACGCGCATTAGAAAAAGAAAATTCCATTTTATTTCTGTAGAAATATTGTTCCTCTGCCCCCAGAATCGGCATTACTTCGAAGTCATCTACCGCGGCTATTCTTTTCATATTATTAACCACTTCATCTTGTTTGCAGTCCAATTGCTTGGCATAGCTCAAATTTTGCCATTTACAACCACCACATACTCCAAAATGCACACATTGGGGCTGCACCCGATCGGGAGAGGGCTGTACCAATTCCAACATGTCGGCTTCATAATATTTGGATTTAGATTTTCGTACCGTGGCATGTACCACATCACCAGGTACTGCTCCTTTCACCAAAACCGTTTTTCCTTCTTCTGTTTTCCCTATGGCAACCCCTTTGGCTCCAGCGGCAAAGAGTGTTATATTTTCTAAAACGATGTTCTTTTTCTTTTTCATATAGAGCTATTTACTTTTTTTAACAGTCATTTGTAATTATCTTCCTTAATCAATGGGATTTCAGAACAAAATATAAATGACAGTTCTTACTATACTTACAATTCCCGTTTGTGATGGGATTTAGAATCTCTTTATCTACTTTACTATGAGTTTCAGTAAAAACAAGATAAAGGCGATTTCATTCTTTATTTTATTTTAAAAGCCTTGTCGATGATGACAAGGCTTGTTTGTTGATCTTAAACGAGAGTTTATTTTGCAGGTTCTGGTTGCATTGGCATCATTTGAGGATCCATTTTCAGTTCAGCTTGTGGTGCTGCTGCAGGAGGCGTTACCCCTGTTAGGGTGGTCATTGCTTCAATAAATTCAGGCTCACCCAAATTATAAATAGGTTTAGAAGCAATCTTTCCATCTTTATCAATTAAAATAAAGCTTGGCATTTTGAATCCGTAAATTCCGTACTTTTTCGCTGCATCAGATGCTAGTCCACCATTGGCATAAACATTTGTCCCAGCCAGACCATTCAATAACGCTTTATGCGTTTTAGTAAATTGTTCTTTGGTATCGTCCATATTCACAAAGACGAAATTTATTTTCCCTTTATAATGTTGTGCCACATCCTTTAATACAGAAACTGTAGATTCGGCAATGTAAGGATTCCAAGAGGCATAAAACATCACTAGGCTTGGTTTTCCTTTCAGTTCTGAAAACTTAAATGAACCATTATCTTTTTCTAAAGCTGGTTCTGGAGCTGGTTCTCCTTTTTTAATTCCAGAAATAACGAACTGTAGATGTTGGATATCTTTTTTAACCGTAGCGTCTTTAATATTTTTTTCGATTACGGCATTCACCTTAGCAATTATTTTTTCATCGGCACTTGGACTAATGTCGGATTGTGCAATTACATAGGCCAATAGATAATCTTTTTCAAGTTGAGAAATTTCCTTTTTCGAATTTAAGAAGTCTGCAAAAATTTCTGCTGTTGTGGCATCCACATTGGTCTTCATTTTGGTTGCAGAAAACTTCATATACTCATCGCCCATTGAACTTAGCAAATAGTTTCTATAGGAAGGACTTTGCTTTAGCAAATCTTCTTTATTGGGTTGTAATTTATTTTCATAATCGGTGAAGATTTTAGACACTTTGAAAGATGGGTTATTGGTCAATTTTCCATAATTGAGTTTATATTGAGCCATCACATTCAACAAAGTAGAAGCCAAATCATTCTTTTTCCATTGGATAACATCGCTATCTGCTTTGGTTGTTTTGGCAACTTCATCAATGTTTTTACTTAGGTCTGTTTCTATTTTTTGTATGGCTTTCAAAAATTCAGGTTCTTTTTTGGTCACCAATTCTTGCATATTGAATTTTTGCGCATAGGATTGCAAAAATCTTTGGGTTTGTTTTAAGAAATCGTTGTTGGTTTTAGCATCTCCTGTTACCACATATTCCATTGGGAAATTCTGTGCATTACCGGAAATATTTACCTTTTCTCCACCTTTTAGGTAGATTAAATTTTGTTTCCCTCCATAAGACAAAACATAAATTCCATCTTTCGGCGCATCAAAGCTTCCGGAAAACTTACCGTCTTTATCTAATCCAATATTAATAAGTGGTAGCGTGGCTACTCCAGAACCTTCAATAAATTCTATTCTTTCTAAAGGCGACCCTCCCGTCACTTTACCTGTTACCTCTACTTTTTTGGAGCAAGAAACAAACGAAATTGCTAACAATAGCAACAATAAATACTTTTTCATTTATAGTTTAAAAATTAATTTCGCAAAGATACATTTTTAGTTAAATCCATGAAATAGCAAGACTTAATTATCAAAACTTTAACAATAAATACATCAATCCCAACTTGCCTGTCCCATTGTATCTCTTTACATTTAACAAAAAAAAATGATGGCTTTACGATTTACTTTTGTTGTTTTATTTTTTATTCAATTTACTTTATCACAGAGCATTACAGCAAAAGTAGTCGCTGTAAAAGATGGAGACACGGTAGGCATCTTATGGAATGGCAAGGAACAAGCGATACGATTGGCCCACATCGACTGTCCTGAGAAGAAGCAAGCCTTTGGAAGCAGTGCAAAAAAATTTGTTTCTGATTTTTGTTTTGGCAAAACCGTACAGATTGTTATCGCCGGAAAACCCGACAGAAACGGAAGATGGATTGCCGAAATCTACTATAATCATCAAAATCTTAATAAAGAACTGGTACGAAATGGATTGGCTTGGCATTACATAAAGTATTCAAACAGCGATGTATATGCCACATTAGAAAACATTGCTAGAGAAAAAAGAATTGGGCTTTGGCAAGATCAGTATCCTATTGCCCCTTGGGAATGGCGAAAGTCAAAAAAAAGCCGAACGAAACTCTAGGTTTGGTTCGGCTTATCATTAGAATTGTTTTTTACGAATTTTGAGTTCTTTATTTTTAAAGTTAAATATCAACTTTTCGGGTTCTGAATTGTTTTTCAAAGTAAGCTCTTGGTTGTTGTTCAGGATTTCATAACGGTCGTTTTGAATATAGAATTTATATTTCCCTTCTATTAATTGAAAATTAAAACTTCCGTCCAGCTCCGTTATCGAAGTCGTTATTTTTCCTGTTTCCAGGTTCTGAGCATAAATATTTATACCCATAAGATCCGCTTGCTGCACATCGTATTTATCCTTTAGCTCCTTGAGTGTCCCAAGTAGATGAATGGTTTTTACCACCGGAATTTCCAATTTTGTATTGTTGGATAATTTAATTTTACCCAATCCCAACAACGGAATTGGCTGGTTGTTTTTGGAAATGGATAATTCATATTCCCCTTCCTTCATATTGGCATATTTCACAAGTCCCTTTTCATTGGTAATGGCGATAATTTGCTGGTTAAGCTTCACAATCGCATTAGGAATTACTTTTTCGCCTGCATCAAATTTTTGATTGAAGTTATCGTCTTCAAAGACTTTTAAGGATAATTTATTTCCTTGTGCTGAATTTCCCAAAGACATTCTTAGTCCTATTTTGAATTGAAGATTAGAATTCTGAAAACCCGGATTACCCATTACACCCGAATTATGGTAGAAATTATAATACGCCATCCCCGTCAACGACCACATTGGCGATAGTTTATAATCTACATTAGAATTCAGATAAAAGCTGTCGGTTTTTTGTGTATTTAAAAATGAATATCCTAAATTAACATAGCCTATCATCTTTTTCCTTAAAGCAACCAATCGAGTTCCCAAACTTGCAGTATAATTTACATAAGTCCCACCTTGGTACCAGTTGAGATCATAGGCATTGGTTGGATTAATATCTGCCATGGTGGACACATTCAAAAATTTGTATGCATAATTCAGCACCAATCGTTGGGCAAAAATAGACTCTTGATTTTGGTTGAATTGAGACCAACCCCCATCCCAAGAAAAATTGACATTATGTTGATGAAAAGACTTCCCAACATTCAATCGCATCCTGTAGGCGGTATATTCCAAAATATTATACGGCGTATGGATGTACTGATAGATGTAATTGGGCGAAATACTCCATCGCAATACTCCATTCTTTGCCCAACCCGCTTCTACCAAGAAGTTGTTAAACTTTGAATTTTCTGTAAAACCCAAAGGTTCCGCATCATTCAAATAACCGGATTGATTGAGCGATTGGTTGTACCGAAGATAGACCATATCTTTTTCCGAAGCTCGATATTGTAACGATTCGTCCAAATACAAAGCTCCTCTTCTAATACCGGAATAATAGGGAGAACTATAGAAATTATTCGATTGTACTGCCCAGCGATTTTTATTGTATTGATATTGCAATCCACTGGCCCAACCCATTTTGTCCAACTGGTGATTGTCTGTGGATAAATTTTCAAAACTCAAACCCGATTCCAAACTTAACACTTGTATGGAATCCGAATAAATAGGCGTTTTTATATTGAAAAGTTGGGTGTCTACTTTAGAGAAATTGTTTTGGTTAAAAACATAATTCAGTTGTGCAGATCGGTTCTTTTTCCAAAGATGCCTCAATTGCATGGCAGCAGTTTTCCCGGCAGAAAAACCATTAGAAAAATCGGTGTACAACATATAATTATTGTCCAATCCTAAGACTTCAACCGTACTTTTGGGACTTAATCGTGCGCCCAACTTTACGCCTCTACCGCTGATGTTAAAATCGTAATCCTGTCCATAAACATTCCCTAGTCCGGCAGAAAATTTAGAAAAATTAAGATCCAAACGAGTATCATAGATATTGACATTTTTACTTTCCTGATAATAGTCCACCGTAGAATTGATCCCTACCGTAGCCTTACTGCCCACTTTAGTTTCGTAATTGGTTCGGAATTTATAAAAATTATTAAGATTGTTGCTGTTGTTGTATGATGCTTCTACATAGTTTTTGTATTGCTGTATGTTGGCATCATAATTCATCATCCTATAAGAAGACAAAGAACGAATGGGCAAAATAACGGTTGATACGGTAGTATTCAGGTCATTGTCCAATACTTCCACCGACAAGTTATAATCCGGATAATAGTTGATATTTTGCCTTTTTTTCAATTGTACCGTCAGTATTTGTTTCTCTTTGGAATTGAGCTGTACAATTTGTTCATCTGGAAAAACGGAGATAAAATCATCGGGCACCAACTTCAGTTTCACACGAACTACTCTGGACTCATACGATTGATTTTCCACAAAAAAACGGAGCATATTTTCTTGCGCTGTTGGATTGTAAAACAAATCTCCCACCGCCGCAACCGCAACAAAGTCCATTTTCTCTCTCTTTATTTTAAAAGAAATCATCTGCTTTTGGGCTTGCCCTCCTATTTTACTATAAACCCAAAATGCAATTTCAGAAAACGAAGACATAAGCAGTTCCTTACTGGCAATCATTCGTATTTTAAGCTCTGTATTTTCAGAATTCTGTACAAAGCCTTTATACGCAGGAGAAAACAACATTCCAGGATAGTTTTTCTCTGCTTTTATACTGTCTATTTTTATGGGATCGCCACTGTTATTTTTAAGCACTATGGTATTAGAAAAAGCCTTACCCGCTTGAAGTTTTATGGTATCTTGAGCAAAATAAGCATCCAGATTCATGTGCATTTTATCTTGCCCAAAAGCACCAACAGAAAATAACACAAACAATAAAAAGAAGAATTTATACTTCATCATTTCAACCTTCATTCCCAACTAAATTATTGATTGGTAAAACTATAGATAACATTTAAAAGATAAGGTGTCGCCCCAGTGGTTTGCCCAAGCAATACCGAAGTTTGTGCCGCCGGAATACTGTACTTCAACGATACATTTTGGTCCAGCACGGGAGTTGCTCCCGTCATAAGCGCTTGTGCAGTAGTACTCAGATTGCGGGTAATAATTCCGCTTTGTCCGGAGCCATTGCTCAATTGGACAATAGAAGCCGGAATGGTGGTGGGCGTTCCATTCAAAGTGAAATTGGCCGTAGCACTTTTCACATAAATCTCAAACGGCTTATTGTTGGTCACCAAGAGGTGGTTGGGTATATTTTGTTCTTTTCCCAACTGATAATCTGACGGACTAGAAAAGGAGAAATTAACATCTGAAGACCCTTGAACAGTAATGGTATTGAAGGGACTGGTAACAATGGTAAAACTTACCGATTTTACATCGGACGGGCTTCCATTGGTGGAAATCACGCGTACATCCGCATTGAAGGTATAGGTACCCGCTTTGTAAAAATTTTGTTTTATATCTGCTGATTTTATTCTGAGTTTTAAAGGCACGGTGGTTCTATTCCCTACAGCAACAGGATAAGCACTCGAATTGAGCTTTTGATAGGAAGTACTGAGTGTTTTGGTGCTTAGATTAGTACCGAAGGCTTCTACCAAAGATATGGGCAAGTTGGTTGCCGCTCCTCCTCCATGAGGGGTGAACTGTATATTCCCTTGACTTTTAATTTCCAAATTGGCATTCACTGTATGTACAAACTGAAAATCGGACATATCGAAAATTAAATCACTAGGACTGCTAAATTCCGATTTGGATGTATAATTTTTGGTAAACGAATTCTGACCCATTCGCCATTTCACAAAGGAAGGAACATGGATGTTCATGGTCCACTGACCAGGACTTATGTATTTATAATAGTTCAAAAATGTTTGATCTTGGTTATGTTCAATTGTATTTCCATAAACACCACCTACCCAAGCTTCTTGTTGTAATGAACTTGTAGAAATTCTATAATTCATCTGTATAGGTCCAGGCTCTGCTTCGGACGCCCAATCTTTAGGCTGAAAAAAAGCTTCCTCATTGGTATTTAAAACCTTATACCCAGGAATTGTTCCTTCCAACTCTTTTGTTCCTGGTGTCCTTCCATTAATACTTACCAATTGAAACTCTATAGCCTGACTCGACACTTTCAATGATGAATTTAATGAAAATTGAGCAAATTTAGCTCTTATTTTTGCAGCTGATCCATTTCTCCAGCCTCCACCCCAACCCAAGTTTAAATAACCTGAATTTAAAGTCTGATCATAGCTTGTATAATTAATAATATTATCCTCCGTAAGATAAACATCTACCGATTGTGCTTTGACTGAGTAGCCAAAACAAAGCAAAAAGAGGATGAATAGATGTATAGACTGTGTTTTTTTCATGTGCTGCAATTTAATTTCAAAAAAAACCTTGGGATTCTAAAGAGAATCCTTGGTTACCCAACGGAATTTTGAAGTAAAAAGAAACTAGAAATTAAATTCTTTTTCTCCCACTCTCACATTGGCTTCATTCCCCACACGGATAATGGCCACTCCTTTATAGGCTCCTTTTAAGGCAGTAGGAATTTGGAAAGTAACCGTTTGTTCAGCGCCAGGCATCATAGAAATCGATTGTGGGTTTAGTTTTATCTCTTCACCGGTTGCATTGTTCATCAACTCAAATTCTACGGTAGAATCGGAATTCATATTGCCTAGATTTTTAATTTTTGCAGCGACAAATTTCAATTCATTGCCACTATTTTCGTCTTTCTTTTTCAGATATTCAATACCGGTAAAGTCCAAGTCTTCGTTGGTATTTCCTTTCGGAGTGTGAAATACATGCAGGGCAAATTCGAATAAAATCTTTATCCCTATGCTTTTTTCTTTGGAAAAATGGTCGTCTTGTCTGGCAATTTGCGTGAGCATCAACATGGAATTGGTCACCGATTTGGAAGGCGAATTTGCCGGTACCGTCATGGTAAGCTGTAATTCTTTAGTTGCTCCCGGTGCAATGGTAATATTTTTTTCTGAAGCTTTTAGCCATGCCGAATTGGACTGTGGCAAGGTGTTGGGTGCAAAATATAGCTTTTGACCATTGGCATCTCGGTACCAATCGTTAAAACCTACACTAAAGGACACCGGAAAAGCTGTATCGTTTTTAATGCTCACCGTTTGCGTTTGTACCGTTCCTGGATCTCCGGAGAAAAATAGACGGGTAGGCGAAACCGTTACCCCTTGGGCATGTGCAAAAATACCGAATACCAAAAGTAAAAGGGAAGAGAAAAATTTGAAAATGGATTGAGCCATAAGAATAGTTTTTAGCAAAGTAAAAAAAGTTTCTGCAAATTAAATTAATAAAATGCAGAAACTCATTTAAATGTTCATTTCAAAGCGTCTATTACGGTTGAGAGAAAGTGTAAACAACGGTTTGGTTGTATGCTCCTGCAGCTTTACCTAAAATATCAGATTGTGCTTTAGCAAATGGAATTTTATACGCTACATCAATGGATTTGATCCCTGAATTTACTCCAGACAAAATTTGTTGATCTGCATTGGACAATGTTACTGTTGTTGCAGTACCACTTCCTGGTGCTGTAGCGATTACATCCATTACACTTACAGGGATTGTGTTCGAACCATTAGTAAAGTCAGCAGCATTCGCTTTTACTACAACGCTAAAAGTTTTAGTAGCAGTAACTTTCAAGTGACCTGCCTTAGAAACGGTTTGATCTACTGTATAAGACGCTGCATCTGGATAAGAGAATGCAACTTCGGCACCTGCACCTGGCGTAGCAGCAGCAGTTGTACCGTTACCATCATGAGCAGTAATAAAATCAGCTAATGTAATTTTTACATTGGTTGAAGCTGTTGTTGAAGCGGATTGAGCTTTAGCATTGTTAGACACTGCGAAAGTTCCTGCGATCATTACTACTGCGAAAAGAATTTTTTTCATTTTTTAAAATTGTTTTAAGTTGTTATTATTTTAGTTTAATTGAACTCTTAGTTGGAGGTAATGGTATAAATTACCGCTTTATTGGCGCTTTCGGGGTCTGTATCCTGAAAAAACTGATACGCCTTCGCGGAAGACACCACATATTTTAATTTTAACGCTTTGCCCATCATTGGCCTTCCATAGCCTATCAACGGTTGGCTGGCCACAATTAACTCTTGGGATTGCAATGCACGGGTATATTCCTTAGAGACCTGTCCGTCCTTCACCTCATTAAAACCTGAAGAAAAACGATTCCCTATTTGCACCAATCCTTGCCCCAACACCTCATCACCATTCACCTGTAGCGCCAACAAAGTTGGAGCATCCGTTAGATGTGCATTGACGGTGGAAAACTCTTGGTTGGCCGTTCTGGCAAACAAATTAAATATCCCCGTAGAAGACAAAAGCACCGGAGTCCCTTCCCCTTCTTTTCCGTTAAAATCTTTTGTTGAATTAAAATCTAAGAACACCATCTGGTCATTCAACTTAGGAAGCGCCATCTGGTGAAAATCCCCCAAATGAATACTAACCATAGCCGAACTAGTGGACTGAGCACTATAGACCGCAGGCAAAAAAAACGCAATGAAATACTTGAGCAAACTGCTGTTTTTCATATACTTAAATTTAACATCAAAAGCAAAAAAAGCGACCGCAAAGATAGAACAATCTATTATATTAAACAAATGTTTTTAAAAATAAATTGCAAGCATTTCTAACTTTTACAAAATCGATTTAAAAAATCAATCTTATTGCCGCAAAACCTTATTCAAATATATCAATAATATGGACATCTCCAAATTTTTTTTTCATTTAATTTCAAAAACCTAGTATTTATCATCCTTTCCAAGCTATTTTGTTCAAATTTTATTTAACAATAAGAAAGAAATAACACCCAAACACAATTCAAATACAAGAAGACGAAAATAAAAAACATCCTGCTTCAACAGAAAATATTAATTCCATCAACAGCGAAACAACCTTTAATCGTACGATGACCAAAACTATTTTAGTGGACAAATTATGAGTTCATAAAAAAAATAATCCTTAGGAATGATTATCTTTGCCATCATTTTTTAATTCAAATTAACAACAAGACAATTATATGTTCCGTACACACACCAACGGCGAGTTATCGCTAAAAAATCTAAACGAAGAAGTTACCCTTTCCGGTTGGGTACAAACCATCAGAGACAAAGGTTTTATGATTTGGATCGACCTTCGAGATCGTTACGGAATTACTCAATTGGTTTTTGACCAAGATCGTTCTTCTGAAGAATTGATAGCGGAAGCCAAAAAATTGGGCAGAGAATTTGTAATTCAGGTGAAAGGAAAAGTGATTGAAAGAGCCTCCAAAAACCCTAAAATCCCAACAGGAGAGATAGAAATTTTGGTGGAAAATCTTACTATATTAAATGAATCTCAGCTCCCACCTTTCACCATAGAAGATGAAACCGATGGTGGCGAAGAATTGAGAATGAAATACCGTTACCTGGACATCCGTAGAAATCCAGTAAAAGACAAATTGATTTTCCGACACAAAATGGCGCAGAAAGTGAGAAATTATTTGTCGGACCAAAATTTTATTGAAGTAGAAACGCCGGTTCTAATAAAATCGACCCCCGAAGGAGCGAGAGATTTCGTGGTACCAAGCCGTATGAATCCGGGACAGTTTTATGCCCTACCTCAATCGCCACAAACTTTCAAACAACTCTTAATGATTGGCGGAATGGATCGGTATTTCCAGATTGTGAAATGTTTCCGTGACGAAGATTTGCGAGCCGACAGACAGCCAGAATTCACGCAAATCGATTGCGAAATGGCCTTTGTAGAGCAAGAAGATGTGTTGGAAATTTTTGAAGGAATGACCGCCACTTTATTGAAAGATATTACAGGAAAAGAATTTGGAAAATTCCCAAGAATGACTTTTGACCATGCCATGAAAACCTACGGAAACGACAAGCCCGACATCCGTTTCGGGATGCAATTTGTGGAGGTAAATGATTTGGTAAAAGGAAGAGATTTCAAAATCTTCGACGAAGCCGAATTGGTTGTAGGAATTAATGTAGAAGGTTGTGCCGATTATACCCGAAAACAAATTGACGAACTGATTGACTGGGTAAAACGCCCTCAAATTGGCGCTTCGGGAATGGTTTGGATTAAATTTCAAAATGATGGTACCGTAACTTCTTCGGTTAATAAATTTTATTCTGAAGAAGATTTAAAGAAAATTACAGAAAAATTCGGAGCAAAAGCGGGAGATTTAATTTTCCTCATGTCCGGAAACGAAAACAAAGTAAGAACCCAACTTTCCGCCCTAAGAATGGAATTGGGCAACCGATTAGGATTGAGAAAAGGAAACGAATTTGCTCCGCTTTGGGTAGTAGATTTCCCACTCTTGGAATGGGACGAAGACACCGAAAGATACCACGCCATGCACCACCCGTTCACCTCGCCAAAACCGGAAGACATTCATCTATTAGCAACCAACCCCGGAAAAGCCAGAGCCAATGCTTATGATTTAATCCTGAATGGCAACGAAATTGGTGGCGGTTCGGTGCGAATTTTTGATAAAGATTTGCAGGCGAAAATGTTCAATTTATTAGGATTTTCCAAAGAAGATGCCGAAGCACAGTTCGGATTCTTGATGAATGCTTTCCAATACGGAGCTCCGCCACATGCAGGTTTGGCATTAGGTTTCGATAGATTGGTGGCTATTTTGGATGGCAATGAAGTCATTAGAGATTACATCGCTTTCCCGAAAAACAATTCCGGGCGAGATGTGATGATTGATGCACCTAGCCCGATTGCAGACGAACAGTTGGATGAGTTAGAACTACTATTGAATTTAAAATAATACGGCTTTTAATTAAAAAAATACCTATCCGCTTCATAATTTGAGGCGGATTTTTATATGACCATGATTTGTAGATAAAAATCTATTGAAAATATTAATTTTAAATAGATATATTTGCAATTCAATAACAATTACTTAAAAAGTACGATAGGCGATTTTTATTGAACACCCTTTAAAAGCACACAAATGAATCTAGGGTTCAAAAAAACACAAAAAAAAATATACTCTTTGCATATTCGCATGGAGTTTGTTTTGTGTTTTGTCTTGAGCTTTTTCCCTTTCTTAGGCGTTGCAACAACAGCCCCACCAGTGAAGGAGTACCAAACACCCATCATTATTGGCAATGAAAACATTACGATTGGCGAAAAAACAATTTCCAATGTACCGATGCTCCAAAAAAACACAGAGTAAAAAGTACAATCTGCCCTACTGTATGTTGAAAACGAAACAGTAATCACAAACAAGGAAGGCATACACATTGTTGAGGAAAATACGAGTATAAAAAATCGGTATCAAAAGAAGAACAGCCGCTTGTAAAAATTAAAAGAAAGAAAAACACCGAGCATCATGAGAAAAAAATTCTTGCTCATACTCCCATAAAAACGGAGTGCAAATCTTGCAGCAGCGACCAGCATTTTGCACAAAAAAACAGTTCATCTCGTATTGCAATTAACCCAAGCACCGCAACCGGTAAGAAAGCAATTGTTTCACGGGGAATCAACATTCAATGGTTTGGTTTTTCTTTTAAAAATCAGCGTACATTACGCTATACAATAAGTTTTCATTCTAAAAGAAAACAAAAAGTCAATTTTCTAAGACCGCCACCGGCTTTGGTTTAAACCAAACGAATAACCATCATTTAATCTTTACCATTATTCCTATCCCAAAATAGGGATAAAAAATTTTAAACTATGAAGAAAATAAAAATCTTTAAAAACATTTTTGCATTGGCATTGGTATTCTTATTTACCAATTTCTTTGCACAATGTCCTACAGGCTCAACAAGTATGCCTGCCAACACAACCACTGTTCCCTCGGGCACAACTTATTGTGTCTCCTCTGACTTAACTTTAACCGGAGGTTCACTCACCATTAATAATGGTGGTAAAGTTGTCGTGACCAATGGAGCGAAATTAACCGCTAGTGGTAATTTCCAAGTTAATGGAACATTAGAAATTCAAGACAACTCTGGCGTTGTCCTTACAGGATCAGCATTTGTAGGTGCGTTTGGTCAAGCTACCTATAGCAGCTTACTTCAAATGGGAAAAAAATCTTATTTTTCTATTACAGGCTCTTTTGTTCAACAAGATAATTCGTTCAATGGAGTTTACTCTACAACATCATTAATTAAACAAGATGCGGGGAGTGTTATTGAAGTATGTGCTACCTATACACAACAAGCGACCACTTATGCCCCAGTTATATATACAGGTTCAGCAGGAGCAAAATCTTATTTTATCGTAAGAGCACAAGCGAATGGCGGAGCTGGATCACAGTTCTCTAACAACGCTGAAATCAACTGGATAGCGATGAATACTGTAACATCATTATCTAATGGTAGCGCAACCTATTGTGGTCCCAATGCAACAGCGGCAACATGTGGTAGCTGGCCAACTGGACTGACTACGGGTTCCGTTTGTGATCAAGCAATGACTATTGCACAAAATTTAAGTGGCGGAGGTACTACTGGTTCATTTTGCGTTACAGGTTGTAACGATAATACCTACATTAATTCTCTAGATCCCAATACCATAGAGTACGACAATATGGTCTCTGTATTTCACTCTACCATCGTTAGGGAATTTGATGGGAAAATAAAAGTTTGGGGACAAGGTATTGCTCAAGACGGATATGGAACATCTGGTAATGTAGCTCCTCCACAATTATTGAATGCTGCAAATTACGGAACAGGTACCAACCAACTCTCTGGGACCGTACTACGATTTGCAGCAGGAAGTAGTTCAAATACACAACAGTTTGCAGTACTAACCACAGATGGTTTATATTTCTGGGGAGATCAAGGGGTGATGGTTCCTTTAACCGATGGAGCCAATAATGTGAACTCTGGTGCTTTCAGAAAAGCAAAAGTAGAAACTTATGGAGCTTCAGGCTATAAAGCAGACGGACTACCGCTAGGTGTAAATCCTTCGGATGTGAAAATGATGTTCGGTACTCGAGATGGTTTGGCCATTGTTACTTGTACCGGAGCTGCTTGGGTATTAAGTAGCAATGGTAATACCTATGGCGATGGTGTAACGGACAGTGCCGCTAATGATCTAGTATGGCACAGAGTAAGCACTGCTGCCAATACACCTTTGAATAATGTAGTGGCGGTGAGAGGAACCTACCAAACTATGTTTGCACTTACTTCTGATGGTAATATATATACTTGGGGTGTCGGAACTCGTATTAGTGCAACAGGTACAGCAGGTAATGCTTCAATCAGACAGTATGCTACACTAATGAACAAACCTGCAGGGATCACACCTAAAATGATTGGGATGACTCGTTCTACTAATGGTAAATCGTATTACCTATTGGCAACCAACGGTAACTTATATTCAATGGGTGAAAATGAATCCAGACAATTAGGGACTGGGAATACTACGGACTATAGTGAGTGGCAACTTGTTACGGCTACCTCCGGCACCAATACATTGGGTGGAAACATCGCTTGGATCAGCCCTCAAGAACACGAAGGAGGTAACTATGCAGCCATCAATATTATTACCAATGATGGTAAACTTTGGGCTTGGGGAAATAGTGATACTGGTATGTTAGGAGCTTCTGGTACAATAAACCCAACCTATATGCCGGGTAGTACTACGGGAGCTTATAACCCCGGAAAACTGAACACATCCGACAAATTAATCGCTGTGGAAACCGGTGGGCACACTACACTAACCATTAAACAATGTTCTATAAAATTTGGATATGTAGGACACAAAATCCGAGGTAGTATGGCCAACAACACTACTGATTCTGGTACAGAAACAGAATTTAACTTTAGTGATACTGCTGTATTATCTATTTGTGGTGCTGTTTCAGCTCCTGTGGTAGAGAATCTTAAAGTTTGCGATGGCACAACAGCAAATTTAGCCAATGCAGAACCTGCAACTTTACCTCCAAGTGCAACCGGAATTAATTGGTGGACAGATGCTGCAGGAACCATTCCTGTGACCAATCCTGCAGCTGTAGGTCCGGGTACATATTATGCAACATATGAAGGTCTTGTAGTAAAATGTCCTACGCCGATGACGGTATCTTACTACACCCCTGCAGATGCAGGATATAACACTTGTGCTTGTTACAACGACCCTATTACTACGGGGCCAGCAAAAGACACCAAAGTAGGAATCACACTACTAAAAAGAGCAGGTGCAGATAATGCGGACAACTGGCCAATGATAAGAAAAGGAGGCCACATCGCTTTGGAATCCAATACCCAAGGTTTTGTACCAACAAGAATTGCAAAAGCAGACTTAGGAAACATTGCCCAACCACAAGAAGGGATGATGGTATATGATACTACAGACAAGTGCTTGAAAATCTATACCGCAGGGGCTTGGAAATGTTTTAACACCCCTAGTTGTCCGTAAATAGAATTTTGAATGATGAATTTTAAATTTTGAATTACCTTATACCATTCACTATTTACCATTCACCATTCACCACTTTCTAACCCATTAATTAAAAAAGAAATGAAAAAAATAATCACAAGTATATGTTTAGGAATGGTGGCTATGGGTTCTGCCCAAGTCATTATCGGTGGAACTTCCGGAACGGCTACCAATCAAACTTCGGTTTTATTGGATTTTAAACCGGGAGAAAACAAAGGTATTATATTGCCTTATGTAAGAACGATGGCTTCTACACCAACTACTTCGGTAGAACCGGGAACTATTTTGGTCGATGCTTCTACTGCGACTTCCTCGGCTGTAAAATATTATGCACCAGGAAATACCTTAGCCGATGCCAATGGTTGGGTGGACTTGAGCAATGGCAATAAAGCCAATCTTACCTCTCCGACAGATTATATGGCAAAACAGCCTACCACAGCACAAGTTACCGAACTTACCAACGCAAGAGCCATCATTGGTGCTGAAACATCAACGGCCAAAGGTGGTGTTTTGGTGTTGGAATCCAACGGTACTGCAGCTGGTGCCAAAGCCATGGTTTTGCCACAGGTAGCTTCAACCGATGATGTCATCAATCCTGCACCGGGAATGATGGTCTATGTGAATGGAGCAACCAATAAAAGATTAGCGGTCTTCAATGGAGCCAAATGGACCTATTGGGCACCCTAGTTGTTTGAAGTTGATAGAAAGAGAGCGAGCCGAAAAGGCTCGCTTTTTTTTGTTTCATTGTTTACTGATTGAGATGTTGTACAATCTCATCATAATTGTAACCCGCCCTTAGCAAAGCTCTTTTGGCTGCTTCCATGGCGATGGGCGCATCGTTGTGCGGATGCACCGGCACTGGAGTTACGGCTTTTAGCTGAAGCAGGAGTTCTTGGGTTTCTTGTTGGGTAAGTTTTTCGCAAGCCTCGTACATGCCTCCTTGTTTTTCTTCCACTTCGTCGTGTTTGTCCAAAACATGCATGAGAACATGCACCAATTCTTGGGTGGGACTAGGCACCAATAATGCGGTAATGGCACCGTGTTCTAGCCTGAGTTGGGCAGCAAAAGGCAATGGCACATTGTCATTGGCCCTTTGTGCGGCAAGAAAAAATATTTTTTCTTCCATTTTGATGTGGGTGAGCAAGCCTATTCTAAATTCTGAATATAAAGCCAAATCAATCTCAGGTTGAGTTTGAATGGCTTTTTCTAAAATGGATTCTAATCGTCTATGGTCTTGGGTAAAAAAGTCGTGTAAGGGTAAATTCATTTTTTTATTTTTTGGAATGAATGTAAAGACAGTTCAAATGTAAATTCTTTTTTTGAGAAAGTGGTAGAAAAAATAAAATCAATTTGGATTCATCAAAGAAAAAAACAGGATAAATATAATGCTAATAAGGATAAAAACCACCCATTGTCTTTACCGTAGGTTTGAAACAATAATCGCAGTACAAGAACGAACGATAAAAGAGCTTTGGCATTTTTTAAAATAAATTGATGGATGATCTAAAAATAAAATCTAAGGCAAGCCCTCTAAAGGGTGACGCACTTCCCGGGTGAGTGATTGCAGTGGAAATCCTTGGGCGAGGCAACGAGCCCAAGATTGTAACGGAAAGCACGACCCGAGCCTTGGGAAAAGCTTGGGCAAGGGGCACCCCCAAAAAAACATACACTCATTGAATACGCCCATGGTAAAAATAGACGGGTATGCTTGGTGGCAATAGGGATAAATAAGTATTTTTGTAAAACTTTTTTCTGATGTACAAAAGCATTATTCGTCCGTTCTTATTTAAACTAGATCCAGAACAAGCCCATCATTTTTCGTTTTCGATTTTAAAGAATTTTGGTTTTCTCGCCAAGTTATTTTTACCTCAACCTGTGGTGGACAAAAGATTGGAAAGAAATGTATTCGGCCTAACCTTCAAAAACCCTGTAGGTTTAGCAGCCGGATTTGACAAAAATGCTGTTTTGTACGATGAATTGGCCGATCTAGGATTTGGATTTGTAGAAATAGGAACCGTAACACCGAAAGGCCAAGCTGGAAATCCTAAGAAAAGACTTTTCCGACTGATAGAAGACGGAGGCATCATAAACCGTATGGGCTTTAACAACGAAGGTTTGGAAGCTGCCATTGTTCAACTTAAAAAAAACAAGGGGAAAATCCTGATTGGCGGGAATATCGGAAAAAATACGCAAACGGCTCCCGAACACTATACTGAGGATTATTTAACATGCTTCGAAGGTTTACACAATTTCGTAGATTATTTTGTGTTGAATGTGAGTTGCCCAAATGTGAGCAGCCACGCTAAATTGGAAGATGCCGATTATCTGAAAGAATTAATTGTAGAAGTACAAAAGATCAATCGATTAAAACAAAAACCAAAACCCATCTTATTGAAAATTGCTCCGGACCTAAATGATGGTCAATTGGACGAAATAATTGCCTTGGTTGCCGAAACAAAAATTGATGGTATTGTGGCCACCAACACTTCTGTGAACCGTGAAGGACTGAAAACAACCCACGAAAGATTGAATGAAATAGGCAATGGCGGACTGAGTGGAAAACCGATAAAGGACAGAAGTACTAGGGTAATTAGATATTTGCACGAAAAAAGTGGAGGCTCCTTCCCAATTATTGGTGTTGGAGGCATTCATTCGGCTGAAGATGCGATGGAAAAACTGGATGCCGGCGCAAGTCTATTGCAATTATATACCGGTTTTATTTATGAAGGACCAGAACTGATACAAGCCATCAATAAAGAAATCCTAAAAAGAAGTTCGAGAATAGGGAAATAAATCACCTTAGATAAAAAAATTAAAGCCTGCCATTTGTTTTATAAAAACGATGACAGGCTTTATTATTATGATGTCAAAATAAATTTAGGGTTGATTTTGGAAGATGGTGACCAAGAATTGTCCATAAGAAGCATCTAGTTTTTGTACATCGCCGGTTTTAAAAAGCAAACCTTCCGAGCCATAAGTCCCTTTTTTCATACTGAAACCAAATACTTGGTAATAAGATGCTTGTTTGGCATCAGCAGTATGATGGATGCTGGAACCCAATATTTTACGGGTGGCAATTTTTAAGCTTTGTCCGGGTTGCAAAGTACGAAGGAGATAGTGTTGGGGGTTGATTTCCAACAAATCATCATTCAGTCGAATTTTTTGAGGTTTGTCCGATGATGAAATAACGAACACCCTATTGGGATGTTGCGTAATTTTATCGGCTGGGGTGTAATAAAGATTCAACTTAAAATGCGTGGGATCAAAGTCTTGAAAAGAACCATCGATGTTTTCAAATCGTCGGACAACATAAGTATTGGCCCCTATTTCTTTGGCTTTATTGTAGATGGCCACAAAGCTTTTTTGGGTGTCTGTACCCAAACCTATCACTTCTAATTCTCCTAAAAACTGAGCATCAGCAGTGGCAGAGTCTAAGGCGTACAAAAACGAATCTTTGTGTTCTTTCTGTATGTCCTTCATGGTTCTAAGAAATACTTCCTGTGCATTGAGGTGCAAAAAGCACATCAAAAAAACACAAAAAAAAAGGGGTTTTAATTTCATTGGTAGCTATTTGTTTTTTAAAGGTCATTTGAAATCGGCTTGCTTTATCATTATTATTGTGAAGCGTACATTTTCCAGATGGCGAATTCAATTTATTTTTGTGTTAATATTGCAATACAGTCTTCCAAAGAGTTTTCCCAGTATTGAGCTTCTATACCATAGTCGGTTTCAATTTTATCCAAGCAAAAAGTACTGCGCATAGGTCTTTGTGCTGGTGTTGGGTATTCAGCAGTGGTAATGGGATTTAATTGTACCTCAGCATGGGAAAATTCCGCAATTTTTTGAGCGAAATGATACCATGTAGTTTCAGGATAATTGGAGAAATGATAAATTCCCATTTTTTGTCTTTCTCTAGAAATGATTTCCATGATGGCCGTGGCCAAATCGTTGGCATTGGTTGGCTGCCCAAACTGATCATTCACTATGCCCAATTCTTTCTTTTGGTTGAATAAATGGAGCATGGTTTTCACGAAATTTTTTTGATGTTCGGAATATAACCAAGAAGTTCTAATGATTATTGTTTTAGGATTGTTTTCCATGGCCAATTCTTCACCCAACAATTTAGATGCGCCATACACGCCGAGTGGCGAGGTAAAATCGTCTTCAGAATAAGGCAATTCGGTTGTCCCATCAAAAACATAGTCGGTAGAAATATGGATGAGTAATGCTTTGTATTCTTCGCATAAACTGGCCAAATTTTCCACACCATAGGCATTTACAGCAAAAGCTTTTTCAAATTCGGTTTCTGCTTTATCTACAGCGGTATAAGCTGCTGCATTAATGCATATTTGAGGTTTGTATTCTTCAAATGTATCTTCTATTTGGCTTCGATTGGTAATATCCAAAGAGGTAGAATCCAAAAACACAAAATCATGTTCGGAATATTGTTGGGCTATATTTTGTAAGCAAAGACCCAATTGTCCGTTGCTTCCTGTGACTAAAATTTTCATTCGTAGCTATTTTTGGGTATTAATTGTTCATTGGTTATTGCCTAGCCTCATGGGTGTGGGTAATTCAACAAAGGCAATAGGAAAATGATTTTATACTGTTGGTTGATTATTTTTGTTGTTCAACCTTAGGGTAGAAACTCGTTCCGAAAACAATTTTTCTGGAATTTCTTGTACAAAAGGTTGAAATTTTTGTAGGATTTCTGTAGGTTGAACTTCGGATTTTCTGGTTTTTAAATTGAAATAAATTGCGGTAATCCAAAGCACGGCATAGGTAATACTTTTGTCGGGGCTGGTCATTTTCATTTCCACCATGGAGGTTCTATCGCCAATGTTGATGAGGGTACTACTAATGGCTACAACGGTATTGTATCGTACTTCTTTTAAATAGGCGATTTCATTTTGTATGGCTACCCAAGTGCAACCAGTTTTTCGGGAATATTCTTCATAAGAAAAACCGTATTGCATTTCTACATGGTCTTCTCTGGCATTCAGCATATATTCCAGGTATTTCACATTATTCAGATGACCGATGGGGTCGCAATCGGCGAATCGTACTTTGGCTTGTGTGGAGACTTCTTTAAGCATGGCACAAAAATAAAAAAACCACCTTACAAAAAGGTGATTTTAATTGAAGATTTATTGAGGAATAAATTATTTAATTCCTAATTCTTTTTTTACATCCGGGCTTGCATCAATCCCTGCATGGTAGATAAGCGCTTGGTTGTCCACTACATAATCCCAAAGGTTGGCTTTGGCAACTTTAGCAATGGCAGCGTTCAATTTATCAACCACTGGTTTTAGAAGTGTTTCTCTCTTTTTCAACAAGTCAGCTTGAGCTGTTGTTGCCATTTGTTGTAGGTTTTGTTGCGTTTTTTGGAATTCAGTTTCTTTAGCAGCTCTTTGCGCTTCGGTTAATTTAGGAGCTTCATCTTGGTATTTTTTGATGTCCGCTTGGAAAGCATCGCCCAATTTTTTAAGTTCAGCTTCTTTGGTTTTGGTAAAAGTTTCTAAATCGGTGGTTACTTTTTTAGTTTCCGGCATTTGAGCCAAGATTTCTTGATAATCCAAATGAGCTATTTTTTGTTGCGCTTTTACAACTCCTACAGCCAAAAACATCAATACTGCTGTAAATAATACACTTAGTTTTTTCATAATATGATTAAAATAATTTAAAGGTTACGATTTAATGAAAAACATTCAAAAGTAGAAATTAATTTTCTTTTGTCTTCGTTTTTCTTTCATTTTCTTTCTTTTTTTTGCTGGCGGCATCTCCTTTTAATAAGAAGTCCAGCACTTTATCTGTATAGTCAAATCTTTTTTGCAAGAAAATGACATTAACATTATTGCTCTTATCAAGAACTATGCCCAAGCCATTTTTCTCGGAAATGGTTTTGATGGCATTCCAAATTTTATCTTGGAAAGGCTGCACCAAGTTCTGTCTTAGCTGATTGATTTCTCCATTGGTGCTAAATCGAAGACTGGTGGTTGTTTTTATATTTTTCTCTAAGTCCAGTACTTCTTTTTCCCTTTGTTTGAGTTGATCGCCTATTAACAAAACTTTTTCATTCTCGAACGCCGTTCTTTTCTTTTCATATTCAGATTGTAAATTTTGCAAATTGGTTTGCCAAGTACTAATCTGAGTATTCAATCTGGATTCGGCATCTTTATATTCCGGAATTTTGTTCAGGATATATTCGGTATCTACAACCCCAATTTTCTGAGCTTGAACATTAGTAAAAGCAATGCCTACTACAAGGATAAATAATGATTTTAATAATTTCATATGTAGATATTTATTTTAAAATTAATCCTATAAAAACTTTGTTTAGTCAAGAATTGCATGATAAACACCCTTTGACTATTGCCGAATTTATCTTGCTAAATTACAAGTTTTGGTTCATTAAGAAATGTGTTTTCCAACCAGACGGTTCGTTGCCATATAGAGTTTTGTCGAATCCGTACGCAAAATCGAAACCAATAAGTCCGAAAGCACCCATATACACCCTAACGCCAACCCCGATGGATCTTTTCAGTTGGAAAGGGTTGTAGTTGGACCAAGAATTCCAAACATTACCCCCTTCAAGGAAAGATAAAGCATAAATTTTGGCCGTTTGGTTTAAGGAAATCGGGTATCTTAATTCCATGGAGAATCGGTTATAAATGGTTCCTCCTCCTGCTTGGGTAATGTCTTCCAGTGTACCTCCGGTAGTAGAAGCGTTTTCGTATCCTCTCAGTGGGATAAGTTCTCTACCATCATATCTACCCCCGAATAATCCGGTACCCCCTACATAAAACCGCTCGAAAGGTGGTGCTCCTAATTCGCTATTCAAACCACTCAAGAAGCCCATTTCTCCTGTTGTTCTCAACACCAATTTACCTACGATTTGGTTATAAGTATCGGCTTTAAATTTAATTTTATAAAACTCTAACCATTTGTATTTGTCCATAGGAGCCATGGTAGAATAATCTTTTTTCGAAAACAAGGAATAAGGCGGCGTAATCTTTAATGACGCTTCGATGTTGGAACCTTCCGTAGGGAAAATCGGGTCGTAACCGGCGGAGTTTCTGCTCAAACCAAGATTCAAACTAAAGTTATTGGCCGTTCCGTTGTATTCCACAGTATTTCCGAAGTTGAAAGGATAATTGTTAAAATTATACGACTGGAATTGCAATCCTGTATAAAGGGAGAAATAATCATCCGGCCATTTTAACAAACGATTAAGCCCAGCACTTGCAGAGAAGATATTGAGTTTCTGTGAAGCGCCCAAATAATCTTTGTAGTTCACTAAAGATTGGTTCACACTTACTGTTAGTGCGGTTGGTTTGGTGCCGAAAAGCCAAGGCTCGGTAAAAGACAAGCCATAATTTTGGAAATAAACACCAGCTTGCGCTTGGATGGATAAAGTTTGCCCATCTCCTTGTGGTACAGGTTTAAAGTCTTTAAACTTCAAGAAATTTCTTAATGAAAAATTATTAAAAGTAAGCCCTAAAGTTCCGATGAAAGAGTTTCCGCCGTATCCTGCTTGCAATTGTACTTGCGAGGAACCTTTTTCTACCAATCCCCAGTTAACATCTACAGTATTGTCTTGAGGGTTGGGATTAATATCGTATTTAATTTGCTGTGGATCAAAAAACTGCATGGAAGCAAGGTCAAAATAAGTTCTTTTGATGTCTCCCTTTCTAAACAATGCACCCGGTTTGGTTCTTAAAGATCTTAGGACAACATGGTCATGCGTGGTGGTATTTCCATTCCAAGTTACATGGTTCCAGCTTGCTTTTTCGCCTTCGTTGATGCGTACTTCCAAGTTAATGGAATCTCCAGAAACCGATTTTTCAACTGGAGTTACAGAAGAGAAAAGATACCCGTTATTCATATACACGGATTTGATGTCGGAATCATCTTCCTTACCACCATCTTCACCCACTTTCTTGTTGAATCCAACAGCATCATAGATGTCTCCTTTTTTATATCCGAGTATTTTTTCTAAAGCTTCGGTAGAAAATGCTGTATTTCCTACGAAGGAAATATCCCCAATATAGTATTTTTTACCTTCGGAGAGTTTTACATTAATTTCGTAATTATTTTTTTGGTTACGATATACCGAATCCGATACTATGGTAGCATCTCTATAGCCTAGAGAGTTATAGTAATTTACTAAGTTCTCTTTGTCTTCGTCGTATTTTTCTCGAATAAATTTAGAAGACTTCAGGATACCACCAATTCCAAATCTTTTCTCTTTTGTTTCTTTAAAAGCTTTCTTCTTTAGTTTAGCACTAGAAATTTCTTTATTCCCTTCAAAGATTATTTTATCGATTTTAATTCTTTTACCTTTATCCACCTCAATAGTCCAATCCACCATTTCTTGGTTTTGGGCATTCGGTTTTTCAGTAATTGCTATTTTAGCATCGGCATAACCTTTTTTCACATAGTCTTTTGGGACATTGGTTTTTAGGTTGGACACTAAATCTTGAGTAATTTTTATTCCAGGTTTTAGTTTATTGTCCTTGATGAGTTTTTCATTTTTAGACTTTCCGATTCCTTTGCCTGTAAATTTCACTTCACCCAATTCTTTTAAATCTTGTAAATGAAACCTTAGGATAATATTTTCTCCTTCAATGCTTTGTACATAGACTTCTACTTCTGAAAAAGATTGTGTATCCCAAAGTTTTTTGATGGCGTTGGAAATTTTGGTCCCTGGGATTTCTACATTTTCACCTTTATTCAATCCGGTAAACCTAAGTACCTGAGTTGGGCTAAATCTTTTAACTCCATCTATTACGATGTCTTTTAGAATATATTTACCAGTTTGCAATTGTTCATAAACTGGCTGATCGTCTTTATGCGTTGTAGGTGGACTTACTTGGGCATAGAAATGAGCTGATGCCGCAAACATAAGGACAGGGATGAATTTAAACTTCATTATAATGTATCTTACTTTATAAATTTTCTATTATTGGGGAACACTAGGGAATAAGTTGTTCGCTGGTTTTGCCGAATCTTCTTTCTTTATTTTGATAATTCAGAATGCATTGAAAGAAAGTATCTCTATTAAAATCTGGCCATAATACATCCAAAAACTGCATTTCTGCATAGGCAATTTGCCAGAGCAAAAAGTTACTGATCCGAATTTCGCCACTGGTTCTTATCAACAAATCAACCGGTGGTATGTCTTTGGTGTATAAATAGCTTTCAAAAAGTTCTTCGTTAATTTCTTCTGGTTGTAGGGCTCCCAATTGTACTTGCTTGGAAATATTGCGTACTGCTTGTATAATTTCTTCTTTGGATCCATAGCTGAGTGCCAATACTAAATTGCCTCGGGTATTGTCTTTGGTAATCTCCATTAAGCTATGCAATTGGTCACTGACTAAGGCTGGCAGTTTTGAAATATCTCCTATCACATGGAGTTTCAGCCCTTTCTTAAAGATAACTTCAGCTTCTAGCAGCAAGGTTTCTGAAAGTAAATTCATTAAATTATTAACCTCATCCTTTGGTCTATTCCAATTCTCTGAAGAAAAGGTATAAAGGGTGAGGTAAGGAATATGAATTTCGTTACATGCATTGATGGCGTCTCTTACGGCATCAATGGCATTTTTATGTCCGAAGGATCGTTCTTCGCCTTTTGTTTTAGCCCATCTACCGTTGCCATCCATAATGATGGCAACATGTTGAGGCAATTTTTCTAGATCTAATTGTTCTTTAATGGATGACATATTTTTATTAATCACAATAACATGGTGGTCTTCCGAAAGAGTAAGACAACCCTATAGTTACGCTATTTACCCAATCTTTGGATTTTGTATTCCCAACGGTTCTTTGCCCAAGGAAATACTCCTCTCTTTCTTTTGAAACATTAAAGTAGGGCGCAGACAATAGCAACGATTTTCCAGTAGTAGGATCGATGATATCTCCGTTATAGTTTGATTTCACATCTTTTGAAATCAATTTACTATAATCCAACTGGTCCGTAATGGTTGGACTGAACATTAATTCTCCAAACAAGGACCAATTATTATTAAATTTATACTTTAACCCCACACCAAAAGGAACATACATGGTCACTCTTTTTCCGGTGGAGTATTCTGCAGTTGTGTTGTAGTCAATTTCATTTTGTGGTGCCAAAGCCACTCCACTAGGATCTCTTTTGAAATCATGGTTGAGCGTGGCCTGGGTTACATCAAAAACCATTCCACCGATTCCTCCAAAAATATAAGGACTCAACATGCTTTTTTGCTCATTGTTTACCGGCAGGAAATTATATTCGAAGATTGCGCTTGCCGTAAGAAGATTGTTGGTTCCCCACATTTTTCTATTTCTTCTATATTCCTCTTTGGCCAGTTTATCATCAAACTGAATATGGCTATAGCCTACATCAAAACGAAGGGTTTGATAAGGGTTAAAGTTCATTCTATACAATGCGCCTATATAGCCAGGTATCCCATTATCCGAAAGGTTGCTAAGGCTCATTGGCTCTTGTAATATAAAGCTGGTTTGCCCAATATCTCCCACCAAATTACTCATCCCTGCACGCAATCCTATTTCATGTCGTTGTGCTTTGAAACCTGTAACAGAGACAAAAGCCGCCATAAGGCCATATAATAATTTTTTATTCATAGAAGAAATTGGTTTATGGTTATATATAAAAAATCTTAATTTCTGCAAATATAAAACTTTTTTGCATTAATGAAATTCATAATAATATGTTAAATACGATCAAATAACAAAATATCATCAACAACAACGCAAAAAAATTGTTTTTATTTTTGTTTAATTATTTTAAATTTAAAAAAGTCCCTTTTTACGAGGGACTAAATGTATTAATTTTTATTGAATATTTCTCTAAATTTATTTCTAATTTTTATAAAGGCTGGTTCTTTATAATCTTTGTCTTCATCAAAATAACCATAACCGTAGCCATAACCGTAGCCGTAACCATAACCATAGCCGTAACCATAGCCTTGTTTGATATGGTAATCGTTGTACACCAAACCTAAATGACTTACTTCTTTGTTAAAATATTTTTCAGAAATCATCTTCAACATATACTTTTCGGTATATTCATGTCTTACTACATATATATTGGCATCTGAAATTTTCATTAACTCGTACGAATCTGCAACAAGCCCTACTGGTGGCGAATCGATGATTACATAGTCAAATTCTTTTTTCAAATCCTCTATAAACTTCATATTTTTTTCGCTCATCAATAGTTCTGATGGATTGGGAGGAATAGGCCCAGATGTTACCACAAACAATTCAGGAATTTGAGTTTTGTTGATCACCTGTTCTAAGGTTGCTTCACCAGATAGAAAATTGGAAATCCCATATTTATTATCTACTTTAAAATCGCCAAATATCTTAGGCTTTCTAAGGTCCATTCCTAATAAAATTGTTTTCTTCCCACTCAATGCTAATACAGAAGCGATGTTGATAGAGATATAGGTTTTTCCTTCTCCAGAAATGGAAGAAGTTACCAGGATAACTTTTGATTTCTGATCTTCGTTATGCAAGAAACGAAGATTGGCTCTAATTCCCCTAAACGCTTCAGAAACCGAAGATTTTGTTTGCTCCAAAACGGTTAAATTAGAATCGTGCTGGTTGGATCCAATGACACCTAGGAGTGGTATTTTGGTTGCATTAAGCAATTCCTTAATATTTCTTATTTTATTATCCAAAAATTCTGCACCTAAGAAAAACAATAGCGGTATTGCGAGAAGTGTCCCGATAATCGTGTATTTGGTCCCGATTATATTAGGGGCAATGGGTGCTTGGTTTAAATTTTTCGCTTTATCGATAACATTAATATCCGACTTGTTACCGGCAACCCTTAGCTGTGTTTCATTTTGCTTGGACAATAAGCTATTATATGCGGTTTCAATCATATTATAGCCTCTTTCCACATCCAGATATTTTCTTTGTTTTTCTGGAAACGACTCCATTCCAGTTTCTATTTCCGAAATTTTGGCATTCAGTCGGTTCAGATCATTCACATACATTTGGTAATATTTTTCCAATGCACCTTGAGAACCTCCTTTGGCTTGCGCTATCATTCGGTTAATCTCCTTCATTGGTTCAGAATTAGGCGTATAAATATTGGCCATTTCCCTTTTCTTTTCGTACAACGCTTTTAATTCCGACATGGTTGCTGTAAATATTCCGTCTTCTATTCCAGCAGCGTTCATGCTGATTAGTTTATCCAAATTAGCACTAGAAACCGTTGATCGAATATTGTTTAATGAATTAATCTTGGTGAGTAATTCTGCTTTTTTACTATCCAATTCATTAATCTGTTGTATGGACTTTTCGTCTCGGTCTTTTATATCATAGAGCTTTTCATTTACTTTCAATTGATTGAGCTTATCTGCACTAGAGTCCAATTTTTTTCTCATTGCATTAAGGTTCTCTGCCAAATAGGATTCCGTATTTTTATCCACCACATTTTGGTCTTTCAATCTTTTCTTAATCAACTCATCTACAGAGATATTTAAGAAATTTACCGTTCCATTCAGATTAAATCCTTTTTTAGAAATCACCATCATAGAATTAATTTCTTGATCAAATTCAACACTTAAAGTATTGATAATTCCATTCACCGCATCATTAACCGTGGATAAAGAAACAATGATATTATCAAAAATTATTGGAGAAGGGTTGGGGTTTTTTACCAAACGAAACTTTAAATGTGGTGTTTCAAACCATTCACCAAGGGTTATGATTTTGTTTTGTGGTTTTACATAAGCCGGACCATACTTTAACTCTTCCGTTGTGTAGTTATACAATGAAACAGTCTCTACTTCTACTGGGAGTACCACTTCATAACGGTCTTTACCTTTTGGCATTAAAGTAATTGGGATATTAATTTGTTGTGTGTGGCTTTTATCCACTTCCAATAGAACAGGAGAGTCGAATTTATCCAAATAAGTTTCTTTAATTAATCCTTTGGTAGTATAGTTGGTGTATAAATCCAATTGCTTTACCAAGTATTCATTGTGCGTTCTGGAAAGCAACAATTTTTTCAGCAATACACCATCTTGGTTTCCTCCTTGTCCCCAAATAAAATTGATGGACTGGTTGGGTGTAAAGTAACTCGCAGTATTATTAGAAATACTGAGTGTGAGATTAGACGCATAAACTCTTTGTGCGTAGTATTTACTATAAAAATAAGCAATCCCATAACCTAGGAGACCCAGCAATACAAACCAGTACCACCCAGAGATTACTCTTCTTAAAAAATGTTCGACATCAAATAAGGAAAATGAACCTACATGATCCTTAGTGTTTGTTTTATTAACTTTTTCAGGTATCATGATTAAAGTCTTGTAAGGATTAGATAAATAGACATTACAGTGGTAAGTATAGACACGCCAGTGGTGAGCGATTGTACCGGATCTTTTCCGAATCCGTTCAAGTTTTTACCACGGGTATTAAGGTACAATTCATCACCATTTTGTATCCAATAATAAGGAGAGTTCATTACATCTTGTCTTGTTAAATCCAATTTTACAATTTTTATTCCTTCTGGATATTTTCTATGGATCTCTACCATTTTTCTATCTACTGTACGGTTGAGCCCACCATTGATGGAAAGGGCTTCAAAAATATTTAAGGTATTTTTATGCGTCACTTTTTCTCCAGTAATCCCAACAGTTTCTACATCGCCAATAATATAATAGGTGATACCGTCTGTGTCCAATCGTACTTGGGATTTGCCTTCAAGGAAGTTTTCATTCACTTTATCTTGAATTTCTTTGGAAATATCGGCCAATGTTCTTCCTTCGGCTTTTACATAGCCTATTCCCATGATGTTGATATCTCCGTTAGAATCCACTTTTAGTCCATTGAAATAGAAATTGGCATTTCCTCCTTGGCTATTTGCAGAGCCCATACCGACATTCCCTTGGTTTACCATGGCATTTACATTGGTGGTTCCCGTTCCGGTTGAACTCGTATTGTATGCAGAGTAAAATTGAGCGGCATCTCCTTTGGGTGTTGTGACGATATTCAGTTTCAAAATATCATTTTTGGTCACTCGATAGGGCTGAATATTGTAGGGTACTAAGCCTTCTTCGTTGACTACTAAACTCTCAGTCGGTTGGTTGTATCTCACTTCCTTCATTGTAACACAAGAGGTTAGCAATAAGGCCAATACAACAAGCAGTAGGTGGTTAATATTTTTCATCATAGGATATATTTAACAAAAATACTATTTTATTCTATTTTTCTTTAATTTAATAATAAAATCCGGCAAATATGCCCCCATAAAACCGAGAATTACGATAATGAGAAGCAATAAATTCACATTCCAATGTCTTAAACTATAGGCAACACTAACAATCATTATATAATACAACACAATATACACGGAGGATCGTCTGTGGGTAAGTCCTAAATTGAGTAATTTGTGGTGGATGTGATTTTTATCGGCTTCGAAAGGTGATTTTTTATTTTTTAATCGAATAATAATTACATTCAATGTATCGACAATGGGCAAAATTAGAATGGCTACAGCTACCGCAGGTGCCGATTGCAAATGATAATAAGTATAATCTGCTGTTTGTTTACTAATAAACAAATCGATAAAACAAAAGGCTGTAAAAGCAAGTAAGAAGCCCAATATCATGGAGCCTGTATCGCCCATGAAAATTTTATTGTGCCTATAATTGGACAAATTATAGTACAAAAATGCTAAAACACTCCCCATAATAACGGCTGATAATATAACCAACGGGTAATTATATTCTCCCAAACGGAAATAAGAAATGCCGAAAAACGCTGAACAGATAAATGAATAAATCCCAGCCAAACCATCAATTCCATCGATTAAATTAAATGCATTGATTAGGATAATGAAAATAAATATACTCACCAAAACCGATACATAATAATTTATTTCATACACCCCAAACACGCCAAATAAACTCCGAATTCTTACATCGGAACCAATTACTATAAGGATAGAAACAATTACTTGTGCCAACAGCTTTTTATAAGCGCGCATCACCACTATATCATCCATTACGCCTATAAACAGTAAAATAACAAGTGAGGCAAATAGAAATTTATAAATTTCAAATAATTCGAATGCAAAAATTGAGGCACAAATTCCTATGGCATAAAAAATTGCAACCCCTCCCAAATTGGGTATTTTTCTCATGTGCGAACTTCGACCAACGGGTTCGTCCATCAGGTTTTTTCTTCTGGATATTTTTATAATGGTTGGAATAGACCAATAGACAATAGCAAAAGATAATATAAAACTAAAAAATAGTTTTATATAAAAAAAGGACAAGCCTACTTCATCTAAAAAATTACTTATTGCCAACATAATTTATTTCCATAATGCATTTTGATACCTATCAGAGGTAAAACCACCTCTAAAACCATTTCCATTACCAAAATAGAAAAACATCATTGTAAAATAGGTCATAAATAACAGATACAAAATCTGCTTGTATCTATCTTGCACTGCATACACCAAATTGGGTAAACAAAACATTGCTACAAAAAACATATAGGCTCCTGGTAAACGAACTGCGAAAATTTCGTTGGCCCTAAAAAAATAGAACAATGCCATTCCAAAAACAGCTAAATTTCGCATATACTCATACCACCAAACCTCTTCACAACCTTTCCTATCATACCGAATAAGGATAAAAATCCATACCAACTTTACAATATCATTTAATCCGGTTTCTACTTCGGTACCGTAATACCTATCGTCCAAATACCCGGTATATGCACCAGAAATTTCCTGTGGTGTAACCGAAGTAAATAAATCACCTCCCAAACGGTACAATTCTAGTGGAGAAGTAATTAGCGCAATAACCAGCACCCAAAATATCCTTTGAGAATTCATAGGAATTCTTACCAACCAATAGGCAGGTAAAAAGACGATACTTGTTTTGTGAAAAGCCAATGCGAAGTAAATAAGAACCAAAAACTTCCATAATTCTCGGCTTTTAATATACTTGAATGAATAAACACTGATTGCTATCCCAATCCCTTGTCGCATCTGTCCACTGTCTTCGAAAAACATAATAGGCATGAAGTAAAACAATAAGGCCAGTGCTGGGAATTCTACATTTTCGTATATTGTAGTAAACTTCAGCCCTATAGCAATTAAAGCCATAATGAAGGTGACAATATAGAAAGGGAAACCTAGATTAAAAACAACTTTATTAATTAATACAAAAAGCCATTCTATTTCGAGTTTATTAGGAATAAAAAGAGCCTTATCCCATACATCGGAATAATTAACATAAATGGAAAAATCGGTAAATAATTGTTTGTACACCGGATAGTCGGCGCCAACATTAATTCTGAATCCTACGGCAATCAACATCAATATTCCGGCAATCCAAGGAAATATGGGTTGCTTTTTTTCCAAACGAAATACCTCATAGTAACTTGCAATAGCAAGAAACAGAAATATAACGATGAAAATCGGATGTAGAATATGCATCGAGGTTGTGTTTTTGTTACCTTAATAATCTTCTTAGCAAGCTTTCCTGATGGAAGAAGTACAATAAGTAGTAAATTTTTTTTCTCAAAGGCAAAGATAACAGATAATTCTGACCAAAACGAGTATATGTTAAAATTTCTTTAAATTTTATCCCATTTTCTTTGATGAATTTTCTCAATTGTTGGGACATCATTTGGTAATCGTCTTCTTTTTTTACAAATGCCAAATAGGCTAAATAAGTATAGACCCCTTCTAAGATTTGAAAGTTTTTCAAAGCTTTTTCATGATGCTTGTATTGAGATTGCCTAAATGCATGAGAGACATCTTCTACTGCCTTTAGTATATCCAAACCTTTGGTGGTATGTGTTTTGGAAATTGAATTCACCCTTTCCAAATATTGATAATGATAAGCCTGGGTTTGAGCAACAATAGAGCATTTGAGCAATAATTGAGGAACAAGCTGTATGTCTTCAAAATGCAAATCTTTCTGAAATTTAGCCTGTTGAAAAAGTTCTTTTTTAAATAATTTATTACACGCAAAGTAACTTAAATCCGAAAAAAGAGAAATATGCTTGGCAACATCAATACTTTCTGGCAAATTGGGTATCTGAGTGAGTTTTTGAATCACATTTCCATTTTCATCAATTTTTTGCAAATTACAAATCACCATGTCTGCATTGTGCTTAACCGCCAAAGTGTACATTTCCCTATACATCTTGGTAGTCACATAATCGTCGCTATCCACAAAGCCTATGTAATTCCCACAAGCTTTATTCAGACCAAAATTTCTCGCATCACTTAGCCCACCATTCGCCTTAGCATAGGATTTAATTTTGTGCGGATATTTCAGTTGGAAATCATCGATGATGGACTGAGAATTGTCCGTACTTCCATCATTTACAACGATGATTTCTATATCTTGTAAATCCTGATTGACAAGAGAATTCAAACATTTCTCTAAATAAGGAGCTACATTATAAACCGGAACGATCGCCGACACTAAAGGTTGTTTTTGCATAAAGATTGTGATTTATTTTTATAAAAATCTTTGATTGAGAAAACCTTTTTTGGCTTGTTCATAATCCTCTTTAGAACATGGTTTGCATTGCGCTACATCACCCTCTCCAAAATACCACAAATCTTTAAATACATCTCTCTGAAATGTATATGTCTGATACCCCAACACGACAACATATTGTTCTAAAGGATTGTTTTTAGGATGTGTCATTTGTATATTAATTCCCTCTAATAAATACCATAGCATTTGCGACAAAAGTTGCTGGTTCAGATAGCTTTTTTCATAAAAATTAAAATTAAAAATACCTACAGATTTTAACTGGCCAGAAAGTCCAATTTCTTTCATATAAGCACAAATTTCTCGCCTATTCAGTCCATTAACTTGAGGATGCAAGGAAAAGGGTTCAGCAAAACTCTCCACCGCATCACAATTAAGCGTTACCAAATCTGCTTTTCTAAAATAAGGCTCTACACTACTTGTCGTATCCATCATTTTGGACAATGGAACAACTTCAAAATCCACATCTTTCAACAAGCGCATCGCCTCCTTGTCTTGTGCATGCCTTTGAAGTCCTAAAAAATTATATTGACCAATAGAAAAATCTGGAATGCCTAAAATTTTAGCTAAAAAATTAGCATCAGAAATCTCCTCACCCTCATCCGACAAAGAAATCATTGGAGAAATCTGAGTGAAATTAATGGTTTTATTTTCGGCATGGAGCGCATTGAAAAGTGAATACGAAATATCATTTCCCCCGCCTATCACAATTGGAATCGCTTTTAGTTGATGGCAGGTCAATAGGGTTTCTTGTAAGAAATAATGTGTATCCTGCAGGGTTTTACAGGAGACCAAATCACCTAAATCGCATATTTTCGTGTGAAAATCCGATTTGGATAAGCGATATAATTTTTTCCTAAGACCGGAAAAGAGAATACTTTCAGCACTATACCCAGCTCCACGATAATCGGAAACAAAAATTAGAACAATGGTTCCAGCTTCTATGTCTTGGGTCAGTAACGAGCCTAATTGCCATGGCTCCACTTCAATGGTTGGTGGAGGTATAATAAAGTCATTAAAATTCATATAGAAAGGAATAAATACACTAAAGCAAACATACAAAAAAAGGCACAGAAACCTGTGCCTTTTTTATTTAAAAACAATTGTAAATGCTAATTTTTAATTACTTTTTTCACTTCTATTGTACCATTGTTGGTCATTAATTTCAGAATATAAATTCCATTTTGTAAATGGGCGGCATATATTTTCCCATCTTTTAAATCACCAGAAAGCACCATTTTGCCAGAAGCATCGAACATCTCAAATGTTCTAAATTGCTTATTATTAACATTAATTTCCGAATGAAAAGGGTTAGGATATACCTGCACTCCATCTCTGTCCGATACTGTTTCGTTGGTCCCAAGTGTCCCTCCAGGATTACTCACAGGAATATTCGCCACTGGTACTCCGAGCAATCGGTTTTCATCTTTTGCACATCGAACTCCCATAGCAGCTTGTGGATAAACTCCCGTTGCTGTTTGCATTTTATTATTATTGTTCTGAAACTGCATTGCCAAAGCATAACCCGTTCTCATATCCGCCATAGAAGAAGTCCACACGCCAGATCTATCCATAGAAATGCTTTTGCCTCCGAGTTCACCTCGAATACCATCATTGGCAAAATTACCTATTTTGTATAAGGAATTTTGAAAAGACCAACCTCTCCCTCCTACATTAGAACCCAGATAAGAACCAGCAACATCATACCATTGATCTTGAATAATTCCTTGTTTTCCTGTAGCGTCATTCACATAACCATTGTACCAAGGCGAGTTTCCTTTGGAGCCAGAATACAAATTCGTAAAACTAGTATCTGGTACTCTCCAACCTAGTGGACAAGGATCGTACACGGATTTAGTGGTACCATGTCCCCATCTTTCTTGGGCTTGTCCTCTATCGGAAGAAACCCAATCTCTCACTTGATTTAAATCATTCGAATAGTGATTTCCACCATTATACAAAGTTCCCACACCTGTTTGGTACATGTATTTCATTGGATTTTGTACAGAAAATAAAATGCTGGTTTTTGTTTTTTCAAAACTAGTTCCAAAATTTAAAGCATAATTCGCATAAGGAACCGCCATGGTATTTTCATACTCCGCTGCATTTATAGCTGTATAATTAAGAATACCATTCGCAGAGGAGTTTTCTGAGCCTATATAAATAGTTTGCGTTCCTGCTCCTCTTTGGTTAAATGCCGGAATCGGATCTTTTCTTCCCCATTGGTAGTGTAACCCTTGGGCTAAATCTGCTGTTGCAGCATCCAATTGTGAAGGCATCGATTTTATAGCACCGAGATTTCTGTCCATAAAAGTGGTTGCCAAAGGAGGCAAAGTACTTTTGGTAGGATTCACAAAATTATACTGAGCATTGAGATTGGCTTCCGTTAAATAAGAAACTGAACTTGGATTTTCTTCCGGAGCCCAAATTAACCAACTCCAATAGGCGCTAGATGTAGTGTCATTGTTGTGCAGTGAAACAACTGCATTTCCTTTTTCGTTCGGATTTAATTGAACCACAATATTAGAATCTCTAGGATCATAAGAAGTAGGAACAATCTGTATGCTTTGCACCAAATTAGGATTGGTTGTCCACAAAACTTTGGACACCAACGCATCAGAATCCAACATTCCTTGTTCCGAAAGATATTGGTTGTGTACAGCAAAAGCTTTACTCACGGGAATAATAATTGCAGATCCATCTGTGGACAAATAAGAGTTAGGATTTTGCAAACCTTTGGTATAATTCTCTCTTGATTCCGTTACATAAGCGGTAGTAAAATTCCCAATTTTCGACAAATTAGGATCCCGCATACAACGCACAGAATTTCCTGCTTTTGTCGGATTGGTCTGATTGTTATACAAAGCATGCAATCCAACCAATGTGTTCGTTCTTAATGGATCTGAAATTAAGGAGAACAATCGAGCACCATCATAGCCATAAGTGGCACTCCAAATACCCGTTACAGCACCCTGATCTTGGTAAGTAATTCCCACTGGAGCATTGGGCGCAACGGAATTAGGATAATAAACATAAGTACCCGCAATAGGAACATTTCCTAAGTTTCTCCCTCCATTATCCGCTTCTTCAAAATCTACACCTAATCCTGGATAGACTTTAACCCCTGATAATTGCGCATTTTGACTATCGGGAAACAATTGTCTTGTCGCCACATTAGAATCGCTATTGTTCCAATCTTTTCGCCCAAAGAAAGCCAAGTTATTATTCTGAGTTTCTCTACCGTAATAAGACGGTACACGCCAACCATTAGGACATGGATCCAATTCAGATTTCAACTCATAGGATCTGCTTTCACTTTTCAATGTTGTGCTGGAACTATTAGCATTACTATTGCCTCCTTTTGCATTGTCCGACCACAAATCCCAGTTGGTATAATTTGGACTTGTCCCGGCAACTTTATACCGGCTATTAGAAAACCAATTACCAGTAGCATCTGTATTGATAATATAGGTTAAAGGGTTTTTAACTGCATCTTGAATATTTTTTTCAATTTCATTAAATTCCCTTTGTTTAACAGCAATGGTATTCGTTGCATCTATTTGCTTGTGTCTTAAAGTTCCAACTTCTCCAGATATTTCGTAGAAATCGTTGTCTTTGTACACCAAGCTAGGAAAAGGATCCTTCCTTCCCCATTGGTATAAAAGCCCACCGGATTTTTGCCAGTCGTTTCCTAGAAAACTAGCTGCAGTAGCTCCTAGATTTCTATCCATATATTGAACTGAAAAAGGCTGACCGTTAACATCTGTTTCAAAGTCTTGTGCATAAGCAACACCATTACTAGGATCGTCGGTTACCCAAACATGCCAACTCCAATAAATTTGCCCGTTTACCTTGAAGGCAATAACTGCATTTCCTGATTTTTTAGCCTTTCTGATGTTTACTTTAATTCTGGACAAATCCGGAGTCGCCCCTGCTTCTATTTCCACATTGGAAACAAGCCCTGGGTTATCTTCCCAATATAAAGATGCCGATTGCGCTCCCGCAGGAATAGGAATCGAAATACCATTGGTTTTTAAATACGCATAGTTCGCCCACATTTCATAGGCCTTTTTTACAGGGATATACAAGCCACCATAGTTGTTGGATTGTGCCAATGCCATATCATAAATATAGCTATTGGGTGCTTTTTTGTAATCGATGGTTTGAGCAGATAGCTCAACACCAGCCAAAGCAAGAATAAGTACTATTTTCTTCATTAGTTAAAATTTATTATTGATTTAATAATAAATTTTTTCACATCGGTTTTGCGTTTAGTTTAATATAGGCACATCTCTATACCCAAAGCCATTCTATGAATGTCTCAAATAAAAAATAATAACTTTAATGATGGTATCCTTTACAGAACATAAAGGATGGAGTAATTTCTATGGTTTCTATTCTCTTCAAAAAAGTTAAAAATTTTATTATTGCTTTAATAATAAATTTTTCAACATCAGCATTGTGTATTGTGAAAATAATTCACATTTTCACAAAGCAATTATAGACAATAATAATGAATTACACAATAAAATTTAATATTTTTTAAAGTATTTTTTTGAAATAATAGCAATCAAATAGATTAATTATTTGTAATAACCATGTTAACCCAACTAAAAAAAACAAACAATATATCCACAAACATTGATAAATAAACGAATTTCATCAACCATCGAACATTTGATTAAAAAAAATATCAACATCAAATACAGATGGAGACCCCAAAAAAAACAATGAAAAATAAAACAGCAGAGCAACATCTTACAGAAAATCAATCATATCTAGTGCAGGATTGTCATTAATTTCCATTGTAATAACCTGTCCAAAATGAATTTTTAATTTAAAGACATGCTCAAGTGGAACATTAAGAATTAATGCCAAAATACACCGAATCACCCCAGCATGTGTAATAATAACAACCGATTTTCCATTTAATTCTCTCAAATCCATCAAAAAACTTTGTACCCGATGATATAATTGAACGAAGGATTCCCCATCTGGAGTTGGTTGGTTCACATAATCATCAAACCATGATTGCGCATCAATTTCTGACCAATGTTTTCCCTCCCAATCTCCGAAATTCATTTCTAACAATCGACGATCAAGTACTGGATGATCGTTAAGATAATTTGCCAACTTCACACATCGGCTGCTTGGACTTGTCAACACCTTTTCTATGTTAACAGGTAATTTATTACGAATTTTAATAAAATCTTCAAGAAAATTTTCTTTCAATGGAACATCCAATTTTCCGTAGCACAAACCATCCGATACAGAGACCTCGGTATGTCTAATTAAATAAACTTGCATAACGCCAATAGTGACAATAAAAAAAATAACTCAGAAAATTGCTCTACCGCGCCAAGACAATCTCCAGTATAGCCATCTATCCATTTCATGAAATAGTATCTGGCATATACTACTACGGACATCAATACAGGAATTATCAAAAGGTAGAGCGAAGAATAATCGATTAAAAAAACAAATGGAATCCCACCAAATAGTAAAACCATAACAACCTCTTTCCAAGTAAAAGATTTAGCTAAAGGCTTGCTTTTACTGCTTTCATCTTCCCTAGAATAAGGGATGAGAAAACTTACTATTATTCCGGCAACTCGGGAAGTAGTATGATAGTTAACAAAAACTAAAAAAAGAAAAACCCACTGTCCAGAAAAATAGAGAACCAACTCTGACAATGCATAAAATTTAAGCAACATCATAAAGACCAAAGCAAGTGTACCGTAGGTTCCAAGCCTACTGTCCTTCATTATATTTAAAATTTTAGTTTTAGTCCAACCTCCTCCAAATCCATCAAAAACATCTCCCAAACCATCTTCATGAAAAGCACCCGTAATTAATATCCCTACCAATATAGAAAATGAAACAGAAATAGTCGGACTAAACAAAAACGAGCAAAGATAAAACACCAAAAAAGAAACCGCTCCAACAAACCAGCCTACTATTGGAAAATATCGAGTACAACGATTGAGGTTTTCTTCCTTATACTCCCCAATTGTTTTCAAAGGGATTCTGGTAAAGAAAATAAAAGCAGTGATTAAAATATCTAATTCTCTTTTCATTTTATGCTTTATTGCTTACTCCTGCCGTTTCAAAACTAGCCATTTCGTTCAAAAAATTAACCGCCGCCTGTAATAGAGGATAAGCCAATGCACACCCTGTACCTTCCCCAAGTCTTAGCTCTAAATCCAACATAGCCGTTACTCCCAGTTCTTTCAACAAAATCCTATGTCCGTTTTCTTGACTACAGTGGCAAAATACGGCAGAGCCTAAAATATTGGGATTTATTTTGTAAGCCACCAAAAATGCAGCACTCGCAATATACCCATCCACCATTATCAACATTCCATTTCTATAAGCTTCCAACATAGCAGCAGTCATCTGTGCTACTTCAAACCCACCGTAAGTTTGGAGCACCAAGAGAGGATCTTCAATAGAGCCATGAAAATCTTTGGCCTTCTGAAGAATTTCCAATTTACGCTTCAACCCATCATTATCCATTCCTGTTCCTCGTCCTACAGATTGTTCTAAACTTAGAGATGACAAAGAATGTACAATGAGTGCTGCTGAAGAAGTATTCCCGATGCCCATTTCTCCAAAACCAATCACGGTACAACCCTCTAATGCAATTGACCGAATTAACTTTTCTGAATAAGAAAAACATTGCATTAGTTGTTCATAATCCATCGCTCGATCGCTCAAAAAAGACCGAGTGCCGTATGCTATTTTATGTCGTATCACAAGATCTGTTTCATTAAAATCCGCATTAACCCCAGAATCGACCACGGAAAGATTAATTCCATTTTGTTTGCAAAAAACATTAATGGCAGCTCCACCATTTAGGAAATTGTACACCATTTGCGGGGTAACTTCTGCAGGATATGCACTAACTCCTTCGGAGGCTATCCCATGATCTGCTGCAAATACGACGATGTTAGGTTTGATCAACTTTGGTGTGTCTGTTTTTTGTACCATTGCAATTTGCATTGCTAAAGATTCCAATTGCCCAAGAGAACCTAGAGGCTTGGTTTTATTATTTATTTTTTGTTGTATTATTTCTTTGATGTTCATAAAATAAAAATTATAACAAAAAAAACCACATCAGATAAAATCCGACATGGTTCATTCATTGGTGATATTAATTTATTTAGAAGCTTCTATCCACTTTTTCACCATTTCTAGGGAAACGGTTTTCAGTTCCTCTGCCTCGTACTTTTCACCATTTTCTTTTTTCGGTATTTTCACCATTTTTTTACCGGCTTTTACAAAAGGTCCCCATCGCCCATTTTCTATGGAGATTTTTTCTTTTTCCCATTGTTGTATATAGCGGTTGTTTTCTTTTTCAATTTTCGCTTCGATCAATTCGTGCATTTCCTCAACCGTTAATTGATCAAAATTATATTTTTTGGGCACATTTACATACAAATCTTTATATTTGATAAATGGACCAAATCTTCCCGTTCCTTTTGTTATTGGTTCGCCCTTGTAGCTAGCAACAGGTGCATCAGCTTTTTGTTTTTCCTTGATCAAACTTTCGGCCACTTCTTGTGTGACTGAAAACGGATCGGTTGCTCTCCCCAAAGAGATAAAAGCATCACCCCATTTTACATAAGGCCCATATCTACCAACACCAACAGAGACGGCTTTACCTTCAAATTCTTGCAAGTCAAATGGAATTTTAAAAAGCTCCAACGCTTCATTCAACGAAATGGTGGCAATATTTTGTGTTGAAAGCAAAGAAGCAAAACTTGGTTTTTCTTCGTCATCAGATTCTCCAATTTGTATCATAGGGCCAAAACGACCAATTCGGGCATATACCTTTTTACCAGATTTTGGATCAACTCCTAATTCTCTTTCTCCATTTGCTCTTTCCGCATTCACTTCCACATCTTGAATAATCGGATGGAAATTATTATAAAATCCTTTTAATACCTGTTTCCATTCTTCACTTCCACTGGCAATATGATCAAAATCTTGCTCTACTTTTGCCGTAAAGCCATAATCTAGAACTTCATTGAAATGGGAAATAAGAAATTCATTGACTACTTCACCAATATCGGTTGGGACAAATTTATTTTTATCGCCACCAAATTTTTCCACGAGCATCTCCTTCTTCACTTCTTTCTTGCCCAATGTCATTTTTAGAATTTCTCGTTCTTGAGGCAATATTTCTCTTTTGTCCACATATTCTCTATGTTGAATCGTTTGTATGGTAGGAGCATAAGTAGAAGGACGACCAATTCCCAATTCTTCCAATTTTTTCACGAGTCCTGCCTCGGTATATCGAGCCGAAGGTTTGGAGAATTTTTGGGTAGCAGTTATTTTTTTGTAGTCTATAGATTCGCCTATTTTCACTTTTGGCAGAAGTTTTTCGTTGCTTTCTTCCTCTTCTTCATTGCTTTTGGCCACACCATACACCTTTAGAAAACCATCAAATACAATTACTTCACCCTGCGCTTCAAACGATTGTGGTAATTGATTGTCGCCTATTTCGATTACGGTTTTTTCGATTTTGGCATTGGTCATTTGCGAGGCAAGCGTTCTTTTGTAAATCAATTGATACAATTTGTTCAACTGCACATCTCCAATAGATTTCACAGCAAAATCGGTAGGTCTAATTGCTTCGTGGGCTTCTTGTGCAGAAGAATTTTTTGTTGTATAATTTCTCGGATTAGAATATTGTTCACCAAATTCTGATACTATATGATGTTGCGCTGCATTTATGGCATCATTGGAGAGATTAACCGAGTCTGTTCTCATATAAGTGATAAACCCTTCTTCATATAATCTTTGTGCTACCCTCATGGTGGTGGTAACACCATATCCCAAACGGTTGGAGGCTTCTTGTTGCAATGTAGATGTGGTAAATGGTGCAGATGCCGTTCTCGACCCTGGTTTTACTTCTACATTTAATACTTTGAATTGTGTATTTTTAGCTTGAATTAAAAATTGCTCGGCGTCGGATTCCTTGGTGAAATCTTTTTTCAGTTTGGCTGCAATTTCTTTTTTATCGTCGTTAAGGAAAAGTCCTTCAACTTTAAATGATGCCGTTGGTTGAAATTGTCGAATTTCTTGTTCTCTTTCCACAATTAGTCTCACAGCAACCGACTGAACACGACCAGCTGAAAGGCCTGTTTTCACTTTTTTCCAGAGCACAGGAGACATTTCGAAACCCACAATCCTGTCCAATACTCTACGAGCTTGCTGGGCATTGACTAAATTCTGGTCTATATCTCTAGGGTTTTCAACCGCTTTTAATATTGCATTTTTGGTGATCTCGTGAAAGACGATTCTTTTGGTTTTTTCTGGCTTTAATTTTAATTCTTGTGCCAAATGCCAAGCAATAGCTTCCCCTTCGCGGTCCTCATCGGAAGCGAGCCAAACCCATTCGGCTTTTTTAGCGGCTGATTTCAGTTCGGCAACTAATTTCTTTTTATCTGCAGAAACTTCATAATCCGGAGTAAAAGAAGATAGGTCTATCCCCATGCCTTTTTTGGGCAAATCTCTAATATGTCCGAAGCTGGATTTAACTTCGAAATCGGCTCCCAAAAACTTTTGAATAGTTTTGGCTTTTGCCGGGGACTCTACGATTACTAAATTTTTAGACATTCTTCAATTTTTTTGCAAAAGTAGAAGTTTTTTTTGATTCACAAATTTTATGTCTTTAATTTAAAATAGACGACGAGACAATTCTGGAGGGGTGTACCAACATAAATGGGACGCTCTTCCACTTTTATAACGCTACTTGCGTGAGTGATTGTAGTGGAAATCCTTTTGCGAGGAACGAGCAAAAGATTGCAACGGAAAGCACGACCCGAGCCTTGTGCAGTGTAATTGTGCGAGGGGCACGCCCAAAAAAAATAAAAAAATATTTTGTTTACTTTTGCGGTTCTAAATTTTGTACATCATCAAAAAGATTATCCGACAGCCTTTGATTATGTTTCGATATTTCCGCAGAAAAGGTTGGAAGAGATTTCTGGTGGAAAATATTTTGGAAAGCCAAGGCAGCAATAGAACGAAGGCTTTGTCCATTTCTTGTGGGATATTGGTGGGCGTTACTCCTTTTTATGGCTTCCATACTTTTATTATTTTATTTTTGGCTACGATATTTCGGCTGAATAAGGTGATTTCTTTTCTGTTTACTAGGATTTCCATCCCTCCGGTTTTTCCTTTTATTATAACTGGAGCGATGTTTTTGGGAGCGCCTTTTGTTGAAAAACCCGCTACAGATCAAGCACAGGTATTTTCGGTTGCGTACATCCAAGCTCATTTGTATCAGTACATGATTGGGACAATAATTTTGGGATTGAGCCTATCGCTTATTGGTGGTTTTTCTTCTTATATAATTTTAGAAAAAAGAAGTCGTAAGAATAGGATAAACCCATAACTCACCCATGGATAAGGATGGGAAAAGTATTAATTTTGAGGCATGAACTACATAAAGGCGTTACAAGAAAGATATTCGGTTAAAAAATTTGATTCCAGCAAAACAATTTCTAAGGAAAACTTGGACAATATCTTGCAGGCGGGGAAGCTTTCTGCTAGTTCTTTGGGCTTACAGCCCTATAGGATTTTGGTTGTTGCCAGTGAAGAATCTAAAAAGAAACTAATTCCTGCGTTTTACAATCCTTCTCAAATTTCCACTTGCTCACACCTTTTGGTTATTGTAAGTAAAAAAGGGATTGATGAGCAGTACATCAATGGTTATTTTAGACAGATAAATGCCATCCGAAGTACTCCGTTGCAACAATTGGAGCCTTTCCGCAAAAGCATCAGCAGCCACATCGACAGAAGTAGCAGCGATGAAGTTATGAATTGGAACGAAAAACAAGGCTATATTTTACTAAGTAACCTAATGTTTGCAGCGGCATTGGAAGGCGTGGACACCTGCCCCATGGAAGGCTTCAGACAGGATGTATTGGAAGATTTGCTGGAAATCCCAAAGGAAATTGAGAAAATAACTGTAACCCTCGCCTTGGGTTTTAGAGCTATAGATGACGACTTCCAACATCATAAAAAAGTTAGAAAAGACGAACTTGACTTGTTTGAGTTTTTATAGCCCGAATTCATTATTCTATACTTAATGAATGACTTACCCCCTTTCAATTAAGCCTTCTTTTCGATAACCATCTTTAAAAGGAAAGCTATTGAATAATAAAAAAACACCTTCTTAGCTGAAGATGTTTTTATTTTTGATAATTGTACTGATTATTATTTATTCAGTTCTCTTATGTATTTTTCTATGGCCATGGTCATGCTTGGCGTTTCTTTGGTAGGTGCCATCACATCTACTCGATACCCGACATCTTCTAGCGCTTTTTGGGTATTGGCTCCAAAGACACAAATTTTCATTTCGCCTTGTTTGAAATTTTTAAAATTACACTGAAGAGATTTTATTTCTTGAGGGCTAAAGAACACCAACATATCAAAATCTTTTATTTTGATATCGGACAAGTCGGAACTTACCGTTCTGTACATTATTGCACGAGTCCAATCGATTCCGGATTTCTCAAGTACAGAAACGATGGTTTCAGACAACACATCTGCAGAGGGTAATAGATATTTTTCGTCTGGATATTTTTTAAACAAAGGTGCCAAATCAGCAAAGGTTTTCTCTCCAAAAGAGATTTTTCTTTTTCTGTACACCACATGTTTTTGTAAGTAATTGGCAATGGCTTCGGATTGGCAAATATACCTCATGGTATCGGGCACAGCAAAGCGCATTTCTTCCGCTAAACGGAAATAATGATCTACCGCATTTTTACTGGTCAATATGACCCCAGTATATTGGGATAGATCAATTTTTTGGGTTCTTAATTCTTTTGAATCCACTCCTTCTACATGAATAAAAGGTCTAAATTCTATATTAACCTTTTCTTTTTTAGCGATTTCCAAATATGGAGACGACTCGCTAGGCTTGGGTTGTGAAACCAGAATAGACTTTATTTTCATCACACAATATCTATAGTTTTTTCTTAAATAAACAAGATTTTCCAAAGTACCCAGAGGGGTATAATTTGAAGTGTGCAAATATACAAAATTTTATAGTACCAATCTTTAGGTAATGTTATGTTTTTATTAAATTTATAATAAAAAAGCTTAAACACAAACAAAAACACAAGAATCAAGACATAATACTGCATAACCAGCTTGTTATCTATCCCAAAATAATAATGAATAATATTGGCAATAATAAGCACAAAAGAACATACAAAATAAAATTTAGTAGCAACAAAAATGAGAGGCGACCATCGTTTTCCCTCTCCTATGCTCATATAAAATAAAAAAGTTAAAAAGGATTTTGACAGGTAAAAAAGAAAAATCACCCCCAAGCTAAAACCAAATTTATTGAGTTGCCAACCTAACACCTGATACTGAGCCAACCATTTTGGAACAATGGGTACATACTGCGACACCAGTACAGTAAAAGACAATACATAAACTACGGATACTGCCAACCAATTGACCAACACATTGGCACCTTCGGTAATGGGCTGGGTAATAAACTCTAGCAAACTAGCATCCCTATTCAATGTTCTCAACATGAATACATAAATAAACAAGCAAACAAGTAAAATAAAAATAACCCAGTCGTTATTTTCAACCCATCGTATGGAATTATACGCCACTATTAACATTCAATAAAGGAACAATTTTTGCAAAAGTAGAGAATATTTCAATCTCTTTAAGTCTAAAAAAGAGAAATACTTATCTTTGCAAACGAAAATGAAGAAATTAGTCATCATACCCACCTACAACGAAAAGGAAAATATCGAAGCGATTATTTCTGCTGTATTCCAACTAGAACAAGAATTTCATATCTTAGTAGTAGATGATTCTTCTCCAGATGGGACAGCCGATATTGTAAGAAATATCCAAAAAGAACATCCCCATTTTTTACATCTTACTGTTCGGAAAAACAAAGATGGCTTAGGGAAAGCATACATCCACGGATTTCAATGGGCTTTACAAAACGACTACGACTATATTTTCGAAATGGATGCCGACTTCTCACACAATCCACAGGATTTACCCAAGCTATTTGACGCTTGCCTAAATGCAGACATGGCTGTAGGGTCCCGATATTGCACCGGGGTAAATGTGGTGAACTGGCCTATGGGCAGGGTTTTGCTTTCTTATTTCGCATCTAAATATGTTCGAACAATTTTAGGTATTCCGATACACGATACCACGGCTGGTTTTGTTTGCTTTTCTAGAAAAGTATTAGAGCAAATTGGATTAGAAAAAATAAAACTAAAAGGCTACGGCTTTCAAGTAGAAATAAAATTCAGAACCTTTAAAAAGAAATTTAAAATTGTGGAAGTCCCAATCATATTCACCAATAGGATTTTAGGCGAAAGCAAAATGAATGGCGGAATTATCGGCGAAGCTATTTTTGGTGTACTCAATTTAAAATTAAAATCAATCTTTGGAAAATTATGAAAAAGTTCATCTTAGGATTTATTTTGATTATTGCCATTTCCTGTGAGTCTTTATCCGACAAACCTAAAAACTTAATTTCTAAAAAAGTAATGACAGAAATTTTGGTTGACCTTGCCATGAACAATCAGGCCAGTTTCATTAATCCAAGCAGTAATTTAGAAGCAGGCACTCGGTACATTTTACAACAACACAAAATAAAAGGCAAAGATTTTATTGATAGTTATCAGTATTATATCATCAACAACCAAATTAATGATATATATGATGACGCCCAAGAAATCATCTTAGACAAAGACCCCAAATCCAAACAATACATATTGGATAAATTAAAAGTAGAAAAAAATAACGACACCAAAATAGAGCCCCTGAAGTAATGAAGAAGACTTTTTTTGAAATTGAACAAAATACAGAAAGCAAAGCCAGAGCAGGAGTAATCCATACAGATCACGGCAGCATTCAGACACCAATTTTTATGCCTGTAGGCACGGTAGCTTCTGTAAAAACTGTACACCAGAGAGAATTAAAAGAAGACATAAAAGCCCAAATTATTTTGGGAAACACCTACCACCTTTACCTAAGACCCACCATGGATATTATGCAGGAAGCCGGTGGGCTCCACCAATTCATGAACTGGGACTTACCCATCCTAACCGATTCAGGAGGTTTCCAAGTATTTTCGCTTTCCAATACACGAAAAATGTCTGAAGAGGGAGTAAAATTCAAATCCCACATCGATGGTAGCTATCATTTTATTTCCCCAGAAAAATCAATGGAAATCCAAAGACAAATCGGAGGAGATATCTTCATGGCCTTTGACGAATGCACCCCTTACCCTTGCGAATACAACCAAGCAAAGGAATCAATGGAAATGACGCACCGTTGGCTAAAAAGATGCATACAATGGACAGAGGAAAACCCAGAACTCTATGCCCACAAGCAAAGACTTTTCCCAATTGTTCAAGGTTCTACTTTTTCGGATTTAAGAAAAATATCTGCTGAATTTGTCTCGGAACAAAACGCTGAAGGAAATGCCATTGGTGGCTTGTCCGTAGGAGAACCTGAAGAAGAAATGTACAGAATAACCAACGAAGTTACCGATATACTTCCAAAAGAAAAACCAAGATACCTGATGGGCGTAGGAACCCCTTGGAATATTCTGGAAAGCATTGGTTTGGGAATCGACATGATGGATTGCGTAATGCCTACAAGAAATGCAAGAAATGCAATGCTCTTTACTTGGCAAGGAGTAATGAACTTAAAAAATGAAAAATGGAAAAGAGACTTCTCTCCATTAGACGAAATGGGTACCAGCTATGTTGATAGAGAATACTCCAAAGCCTATGTGCGACATCTATTTGTTTCTAAGGAATATCTAGCCAAACAAATCGCATCCATACACAATTTAGCTTTCTATTTAGACTTGGTAAAAGTTGCCAGAGAACACATCCTAGCAGGCGATTTTTATTCTTGGAAAGACAGCATTATTCCTGTTTTGAAACAAAGACTTTAATCTATTATATTTACCCTAGTGAAAATCATAGACCGATACATCATCAAAAAATATCTTGGAACTTTTGGTTTCATGCTATTGCTATTGTCTATCGTAGTATTGGTGATCGATGTGCAGGAAAAATCACCCAGAATAGAAAGAAGTGGCTTTACAGTAAGCTACTTCCTTACCCATTATTATCCATTCTGGATTATTTATCTCGTGATGACTTTTATGTCAATTTTGATTTTCATTTCGGTAATTTACTTCACCTCCAGAATGGCGAACAATACGGAAATTGTTGCCATCATAAGTAGTGGTACCAGTTTCCACAGATTTGCCAAACCTTATCTATACACTTCATTATTTATCGCTCTTATTTGCTTGGCCATCAACCATTTTGTTTTACCATGGGCGAATATAAAGAAGAATGCACTAGAAGCTTACACCTACAATGAGGTGAACAAGGAAAAAACCTTAGGAAGCAGCCCTGTTTCCGCTCAAATTAATCCAAATGAATATTTGTTTTTTGCCAGTTACAACAAAAAAGAGAAAAGAGGAACCGGATTTACTTACCAAAAATTCGACAAAAACAAGAAAATGACTTATCAGCTGACTTCAGCAGAAGGCAGATGGAATGCAAAGACCAAAAAATTCACTTTAACCAATTTTCAAGAAAAGAAAATTTGGACTAATGACACCGAAAAGCTGAACGAAGGAAACATCATGGAACTGAGCTTTGGCCATCCTCCAGAAGAATTATTTCCGGATCAATTATTGGGTCAAAACAAAACAACCCCCGAGTTATTAAAATTTATAAAAAGAGAAAAAGACAAAGGGAATGGCAATCTAAACACCTACCTGAACGAGTTATACCAAAGAACCTCAATGCCTGCTTCTGTGGTTATTTTAACTTTTTTGGCCCTATCGCTTGCATCACAAAAAAAGAGAGGAGGCCTTGGAATGAATTTAGCCATTGGTATTGCCTTGGCATTTATTTTCGTATTCTCATTTGAGGCTTTGAAGGTGGTTTCGGAAAACAAAACCTTACCTCCATTACTTGCCATGTGGCTACCTAACATCGTTTTTGCTCCTTTGGCTTTGTATTTATATTTAAAAAGAGCCAATCAATAAAGCAACCTCAGTTCTTTATAAGCAAATTTCTTCAGTCCATTATGTTCTAGTTCAACCCACAAAAACCCATCAAGATCCACGGACTGAATTATGCCATTTTGTCGTATTCCATTAATTTCAAAAACTGAAATACTTTTTTTCCTAAATAAATGACAATTAAATTCCTGTAGTATTTCCTCGGATGTACAAAAAGATAGATGAGTACATAAAAACTCATGCAACGCTACTGCCACTTCTTTCAAACCAAAAGATTTCCCCGTCTGTGTCCATAAAGATCCTGCTGAGGAAAGTTCTGGAAACTCTTTCTGCAAAAGATTAATTCCAATGCCAAAAATATAATACTCTACCCCATTCAGTCTTACTTTTTCAACCAACATGCCCGATATTTTTTTATTGTTCATAATTAAATCATTGGGCCATTTAATCTCCACTTTAGCATCAGTCAATTTGTCAATAAATCTTCTGGATAAAACTGCGGTATGAAAATTGAAGGTTTGAGCAGAGTAGTGAATGGAGGAACACTTTATTCCCAAGCTATATGCTAAATTAATATTATTTCCTGACTGCCAAACATTACCATATTGTCCTCTGCCTTTGGTTTGACATCCAGTATAAACTGCTAGAAAATCCAAATGGTCGGGTTGTAAATAATCTAAAATGCTGGAATTGGTAGATTCGCATTGATGAAGGTAGATAAGTGGGTTCATTTAAGAAAACTTTAAGAGTTTTGTCGCCCTAAAAATAGGGTTTAAGTAAAGAAAAAACAATAAATTTGCAAATTATATAATATTTTTTAATGATTCAAACACTAGAAAAACAAGCACTCGTCGAAAAAATCATCGACGCAATTCAAGATACTAAAGGGGAAGACATTTTATTATTTGACCTTTCCAAAATTGAAAATTCTGTTGCAGAAACATTCATCATTTGTAGTGCAAACTCCAACACCCAGGTTTCGGCCATTGCTGGAAACATAGAAAAAAAGGTAAGAAACGACCTTAAAGAAAGACCATGGCATGTAGAAGGCACAGAGACTGCTACATGGGTATTGGTGGATTATGTTTCTGTTGTGGTGCATATTTTTCAAAAACACATCCGTGAGTACTATGACATCGAAGAACTTTGGGGCGATGCACAAATCACTAAAATCGAAGATTAATTCCAAAAAATAATCTAAAAAAAATGAACAATAAAGGATTCAATTGGTTCTTTCCTATTGCTCTAGCCGCTATCCTTTTTTTCTTTTTCGGAAAAGGATTTATGGGGCAACCAGACGCAAAAAGCATTAATGAGGAAGGCTTTTTTAATTTAATGAAAGCCGGTAAGGTAAAAAATGTTATTACCTATACCGACGCCAAAGAAGCAGATGTTTTTCTTACCAAAGAGGCAAAAGCACAAACCATAAATAAAGATCAAAACCAGAGCTTACTTCCTGGTATGGATATGGCTCCCAAGCCAGATTATTCTTTTAGATATGGGGATTTGCAATATTTCCAACAAAAATTTGACACCTTTAAAAAAGAAAATCCTGAGGTAAAAACCCAAATGGAACTAAGTGAGCAAGGTACCGAAATGCAAGGCATCCTTATTCAAGCAGCTATTTGGTTCGGAATTATGTTCCTTATTTACTATATTTTCTTCAGAAGAATGGGGGGAGCAGGTGGTCCTGGTGGACAAATCTTTAGCATTGGAAAATCCAGAGCTAAATTATTTGATGATAAAGACAAAATCCAAGTTACTTTTAAAGATGTAGCAGGATTAGAAGGAGCTAAAGAAGAAGTACAAGAAGTGGTCGATTTCTTAAAAAATTCTGAAAAATATACCCGATTGGGCGGAAAAATCCCAAAAGGAGTTTTATTGGTTGGGCCTCCAGGAACAGGAAAAACCCTCTTGGCCAAAGCCGTTGCTGGAGAAGCAAAAGTTCCGTTCTTTTCGCTTTCTGGATCTGACTTTGTAGAAATGTTTGTAGGTGTTGGTGCCTCTAGGGTTAGAGATTTATTCGCACAAGCCAAAGCAAAATCTCCAGCCATTATTTTTATTGACGAAATTGATGCCATTGGAAGAGCCAGAGGTGGAAAAAATATAACTGGTGGAAACGACGAAAGAGAAAACACGCTGAACCAATTATTAACCGAAATGGATGGTTTTGGCACTGATACCAATGTAATTATTATGGCTGCCACCAACCGTGCCGATATCTTGGATAAAGCTTTACTCAGAGCCGGAAGGTTTGACCGTTCTATTTATGTTGATTTGCCTGAATTACACGAAAGAAAAGAAATTTTTGAAGTTCATTTAGCAAAAATAAAACTGAATGACGATGTAGATAAAGAATTTTTGGCAAAACAAACTCCTGGTTTCTCAGGTGCAGATATTGCCAATGTATGTAATGAAGCTGCTTTGGTAGCGGCTAGAAACAGCAGAGAAAATGTAACCAAACAAGATTTCTTGGATGCTGTGGACAGAATCATTGGTGGATTGGAAAAGAAAAACAAAGCCATCAAACCATCGGAAAAGAAAAGAGTAGCTTATCACGAAGCCGGACATGCAACCATCTCTTGGTTGGTAGAACACGCCGCTCCTTTGCTAAAAGTAACCATTGTACCACGAGGACGATCCTTAGGTGCAGCTTGGTATTTACCTGAAGAAAGACAACTTACGACTACCGAGCAAATGCTGGACGAAATATGTGCTACACTTGGAGGTAGAGCCGCGGAACAAACCATTTTTGGAAATATCTCAACGGGTGCCTTGTCTGACTTAGAAAAAGTGACCAAACAAGCCCAAGCCATGGTTACCATTTACGGTTTGAGCAAAAATATTGGCAATATCTCTTATTACGACTCTTCTGGACAATCAGAATACAGTTTCAGCAAACCTTACTCCGAAGAAACCGCCAAAAAAATTGATGCAGAGATTAAAGATATCATCGAAAATCAGTACGAAAGAGCGTTAAAGATCTTAACAGAAAATTCGGACAAGCTCCATGCATTATCAGAAAAACTACTTGAAAAAGAAGTTATTTTCCGAGAAGATTTAGAAGAAATTTTCGGTAAAAGAGCTTGGGATCCCGAACTAACTGAGAAACCATTGAGCAACGCTACGGAAACCGAAACTACTCCCCTTGCAGAAAGTACTCCTTCCAAAGAAGAAACCAAAGAGGAAGAGAACCCATTACCGTAGGTAAAAAAAAAGTGAAAATAAAAACAAAATGCATATTCTATCAGGATATGCATTTTTTTTGGTTTAAACCAATGGTTTTGAGAATAATTTTCTATTTTTGTAAAGAGCAATAAAACCCACCAAACCTTGAGTCTATTTAAAAAAATTGTTAATATATTAATGAACCAACCTGAGGAAGTACCTCAACAGGATTTGGTGAAACTAGGCGACCAACTCAAAAATGCAGATTTGGACTACAAGTTTGCACAATTATTTACCCATTCTGGTGGCTTCTTTAATTATTGTTCCGATGAGTCCGAAGCCTTACAAACCCTCAATCAAATTATTAAAATAGAGGGCATACAATCCATTTTCTGTTATGATGAGGATTTGGTCAATTTTTTAAAAGTCATCAATACATCCTACACGCAAGATTTAAGAACAACCAATGATGCCGCCTTTATTACATGTGAGTATCTAATTGCTTATGATGGGAAAATTGTATTGTCGTACAACAACATTCAACATTACGACTCAACCCGACTACCTGAAAAAATAATCATTATGGCCAATGTTTCTCAAATTGTGAACAACTTAACCGATGCCATGACCAAGATAAAAAGAAGTGGCAACACCAAAAATCTAACCTCCATCTCTGGCAATCAATCAAAACTCGGTTTGAGTACTCCCAATAACACCAAATTATTTCTTCTTTTATTGGAAGACTAAAACTCGTTCTCGTTGTTAATATAAATTATACACTTTGGATAAAAATCTTATACAACGCCTTATTTCAGGCTTTATTTATGGATTAATTATTTTCCTATGCACCACCACAATGGGCGTAGAAGTCATAAAACCTTTATACTCCAATATCCGACAAGAATATCTCTACTACGGCCTAATTACTTTTCTTTTGGCCGTTGGAACTTGGGAATGCATCAACATCATGAAATTCGACCCAAAAGGTTGGGAAAAATGGATTACCTATCCCATTGTTGGCTTAATTTTTTATCGATTTTCCAAAAAATATTTTAATCAAACCTTCTTTTTTGACCCAAATATATCGGAATTATTGGCTATTTTCCTTTTAATTATAGGTATTGTCACCCTATTTCGTTATAGCAAAGAATTGTATTTTGACAATGGTAAATTAATTTTTACTGTGGTTTATCTAGCAATTCCTTTTGGATTGGCTTTAGGATTACCAAAATACAATGCCAACTCAGAAACCTCTTTTACCTCCGAAGTATTTATGCTATTTGTCTTAATATGGAGTTCGGATTCGTTTGCCTATTTTTCAGGAAGGTTATTTGGCAAACATAAAATGGCTCCTAAAATATCACCAAAGAAAACTTGGGAAGGATTTGCTGGAGGAGTTATTTTAACCCTTATTTTGGGCTTTTTCATCGAGCAATATTCCCCAGAGCTCCGTGGAAATTGGATGATTATTGGCTTTTTAGTAGCTGTATTTGCCCCATTAGGAGATTTAGTAGAAAGCCAACTGAAAAGAACTTTTGGCGTAAAAGACAGTGGCAACATCATTCCAGGCCATGGTGGTGTATTGGATCGTTTGGATAGCTTTATTATCTGTGTTCCAGTTATTTACCTTTATTTTATTGTAGAAAGGCTCTTCTAAAAAAAACTTTGTATTTTTGCCGATCTTCAAATTTGAGAATCACGCCAAAGACTTCTCACTAAAATTTAAAAAAAACGATTATGAAACTTCACAAGGAATCTAAAGGAACCCTACAGATTGCAACAATTGCAGTACTGCTTATTGGTCTTCCTGCCATTTATTTTCTGAAAACATTATCACTTATCATTCTTGTACCTCTTTTGGTTATGTATGCCTTGGTATTTTGGTTCTTCAGGGTTCCGGCAAGAAAAATTATGGACAGAACAACAGAAGTTATCGCTCCGGTGGATGGCAAAGTAGTGATGATAAAAGAAGTAATGGAGGATGAATTTCTAAAAGAAAAATGCCTACAAATTTCTATTTTTATGTCACCGCTCAATGTACATATTTGTAGATATCCGGTTACTGGAAATGTAATATACAAGAAATATCACCCAGGAAAATACTTAGTCGCTTGGCATGAGAAATCGTCAACTGAAAATGAGAGAACTTCAGTAGCCGTAGAAACGGTAAGCCAGCACAAAGTATTATTTAGACAAATTGCTGGATATGTAGCCCGAAGAATAGTTTTTTATTGCAATGAAGGCGATACGGCAAAGGCAGGACACGAATTTGGCTTTATAAAATTTGGTTCTAGAATGGATGTTTTTCTACCTCTAAATACAGAAATAAAATGCAAAATTGGCGACATCACTACCGGAGGAATGGATGTTATAGCCGAGTTAAGAAAATAAGTAATAAAAAAAGAGTTTCAATTTTTGTTGAAACTCTTTTTTATTGGCCATAAACTCAAATCTATGGTAAATCTGCGGTTGTAGCTTCTGTAAAAATATTTTTATACATCGAATAAATCATTGCGTTAAAAAATGGGAAAGTAAAGAATATTCCAATTCCAAAGATTAATATCCCCGAATATTTAATGATTACTGAAGCCAAAACACCCACCAGCACCACCAGGAAGTGTTTCTTCAGTACAGTGAAACCAATACGGATAGATTCCCAAATTTTTTTGTTTTCAAAAAACATTAGGGGAGCGACAAATAAAGTAACCATTACCCATAAAATTCCCAGTATAATGGTAGGTATGGTATAATTATAAACAATATTCCAAAACAAATAATAACTAATGTAAATTAAAAAATTGATTCCAGAATAACCAGAAAAAAGATCTTGTAATTCTACCTTTTCTTGTAGGTCTATTTTTCTGAAAATTTTAAAGAAACCCATATTCAAAGGGAAAAGAAAAACCATAGTCGCGATCAGTGTCCAAGCCATATTCATATAACCAGGCGACTGAACCAGTGTTTTCATTTCCTGCTGAAGACCTGCCATATCTCCTTGGTTGTTTTTGAAAATTTCCATGTATTGTTCGAATATACCAAACTGATTAGCCGCAAAAAAAACAACAGTAAAAAGAATACTGAAAAACAGCAAGCTAAAGAGCATTTGAAACAATAATGTTTTCTTCCAATAACTAAAAGCATCGTTAAAAATAACTTCTAGGCTTGGCGTTGATGTTGTAATCATAGATAAAAAAATTTACGCAAAAGTAAAGTTTAAATTCGGAATATTCTCTATTTGGATTGGGGTATTCCTAACCAATAATGCTAGATTGTAAAAGCAAAAATTTATGATTCTGTATGTTGCTGAATTAAGTGGGTAAGGGTTTGTACATCGTGTACTCCAGATTCTTTCCAAAGCAACTGTCCGTTTTTGTATAGCGCTAAAGTAGGCACACCACGCACTCCGTTTTCTGCAGCAATTTGCGGAAATTGATCGATGTCTATCTTTACAATTCTTGCCGCATTGCCCACATTTTCTTTTACGGAATTCAACACAGAAGACTGAACCTTACATGGTTGGCACCAAGTGGCAAAAAAATCGATTAATACAGGTCTTTCGGACTGAATGAGTTCATTAAATTTTTGTGACATAGTATTTGGGTTTTAATAGAGTATTGTTCTCCAAAAACAGACCATACCAAAAAATGTGACAGTTTTTCCGAAAAATATTTCTACTGGATAATTAAAGATTGACTCGTTAAATCCTTATTAAAAAAGGCTCCTTTGTTTTCCTTCATTTGTAACGATTGTTGGATGATCAAATAGGAAATGTTCACCAAATTTCTTAATTCAATCAACTGAGGCGACAAGATGGAATAATGGTATAACTCATTAACCGCTTCATAAATTTCTGACTGTTTTTTCTTAGCCAATTCTAATCTGGCATTGCTCCTAACAATTCCAACCAAATCACTCATCATTTCTTGTAATTGCTTTCTAAGATAGGATACCAAGACCATTTCGTCCATCATTTTCATTCCCTCTTCATTCCATTCGGGAATAGCCTTTAAATCATCAAAATTAAATTTATTTTCTTGTAGAAGTTCTATGGTTTTCAAGGCTGCATTATGGCCAAAAACCAAACCTTCCAACAAGGAATTGGAGGCCAAACGATTGGCTCCATGTAGTCCTGAATTGGTACACTCTCCTACTGCAAATAAATTATTGATGGCACTTTGGCCGTCTTTGTCCACCTCTATTCCGCCCATTAAATAATGACAAGCAGGCACCACAGGAATCAATTGTTTAAAAGGGTCTATCCCTTCCGAAAGGCATTTTTGATAAATATTGGGGAAATGTTCAATAAATTTTTCCCTATCCATCGCTCTACAATCCAATCCTACATATTCGTCTCCTGATATCTTCAGTTCGTTATCAATAGCCCTAGCAACAATATCTCTGGAGGCAAGCTCTTGTCTTTCGTCGTATTTCTGCATAAAAGGTGCTCCTCCTTTGGTTCTCAGTTTTGCTCCATCACCTCGTACAGCTTCGGAAATTAAGAACAACATCCCATCATGTTTAGAGTACATTGCTGTTGGATGAAACTGTAGATATTGCATATTGCTCACCTTTCCTCTGGCTCTGTGCACAAAAGCAATTCCGTCGCCAGTTGCTATGATGGGATTGGTGGTATTTTTATATACATGACCTGCCCCGCCAGTGGCAACTAAAGTAATTTTGGCGGTAATTTTTTTTATTTTTTTTTTCTTTTCATCCAAGATGTATGCACCGTAGCAATTGATTTGTTCTTCGTTAAATGTTTTTCCAGGCACATGATGTTCTGTAAGTAAATCTATGACATAATGGTGATCCAAAATTTCGATATTGGTTGAGGTATTGATGGTTTCCAATAAAGCTCTTTCAATCTCGAAACCTGTGATGTCTTTGTGGTGTACAATTCTATTTTCGGTATGTCCTCCTTCTCTTCCGAGTTTGTAATGGCTGTTGTTGTCCATATCGAAACGAGTTCCCCAATCGACTAATTCTTTAAATCTGGCTGGTCCTTCTTTAATGACCATTTCTACCACGGCTCTATCATTTTCACCATCCCCAGCTCTCATGGTATCTTCTATATGCTTGTCAAAATTGTCTTTATCAAAATCCGTCACAACAGCCAAACCACCTTGTGCATACTTGGTATTGCTTTCGTCTTCATCGGATTTGGTTACAATAATAATTTTTGCTTCGGGCATTCTTTCGGAAATCTTAATGGCATAGGACAAACCAGAAATACCGGAACCAATTACAAGTACATCAGCTTTTAACATCTTGGTGACTTTTTTTTAAAAATAAACAATTAATATTTCCCGGACTTTAAAATATCCGAAAAATACTGTATTAATACTTTTTTTTGCGCATCGCTCAGGTTTGCATCCGGATGATAAACCATATAGCCAGCCAGTGGCATACGGTTTTGTTGCAAATCGGCAATGGTACTTTCGAGCATATTTTTTTTCAAATCTTGGTTATAGGAAGACCAAATCGAAAAATTAAGGTGCTCTCTTCCTTCGTTTACATGCTCTTTTATCGCCCAAGAAACTGGGGCTATTTTGGCATAATCCGGATACTTTGTTTCATTGGAGTGGCAGTCATAACACGCAGATTTTAGCATTTCCTGAACCTCAACTGGGGTGCGAAAAACCGACACAAAATTCTCAGTTTTTTGTACCGGTGGATTAGCTTTATTTACAGGAATCAACTGGATTAAACCAAAAATTACAATAGCAATTCCTAGAAATTTTAGGATTTTTTTCATTCTATTTCAGCTTTAGATTTTCCCTAGAAGTATTGGGTTGGTTTTGCATAGGATTATTTGGCGTCGATTTCTTTTGCTGCACAGACGATGGGCTAGGCTTTGCCAATGCACTTTCGTCCAAGGTACGGGTATCGTTTAAGTCCCAATCTTCTACAATTTCCCATAAGGCTTTTACCAATACGGGTTTGTAAAAGACTTTTGCAAACTCTGCTTGTTTATTTTTTTCAAAATCTGCCACATCCCAAGTTCCATTATTGTTTTCATCAACAAAAATTTTCATAAAATAATTTCCTGGTTTCACAAGGTCGAATTTTACTTCGTTTGAAGTTGAATAAACACTATAAACTTCTTTATCGGCATCGTTGTATAATTTTAACCAAAAAGAAGACTTTGGCAAGTGTGAAATATTTATTTTCAGTTGACCATAATTCTCAATAGCATCTGCCTTCAAATCCCACAAATATGATTTTGCGTTACTTTGAAAATTGGAAAATACACTTTCTTTGGGGATAATGAGCTGATACTTTTTCCCGGCTTTGAAATCCGATTGAATGTGAATTTGGTAAGGATTGGTCTTTGAAATTTCAGCGATGAAGGACTGTGCCGTAAGGCTATCCACTTTCAATGACCATTTTGAAGCATCAATGGATTGCAGTCTATAATTACTATTGATTTTTAGCGCTTCATTGGGCGCAAGTACCGTTGTTTCGCTATTCAATGTTAAATCATCTTTTGCATTGTGTTTATAGGTAATGGAGGTTTCTTTTTTTGGTAAATCATTTATTTGATAAGCAAACTTTAAGGACATAGGACTTTCGGTTCCTATATTTAATTTTTTAGCATCAAAGCTCACCATTGCGGTATCGGATTTCACCTTATGATCTACTTTAACATCCTTAAGAATCTCTGTAATTGGCGTTATGGCAACATGCTCTGGCTGACCTTCAAAAAGGAAGACAACACCGCCCAATGTCGCTTTTGCTTCTTTGAATTTAACCGCCTTTTTGGATGGAAATAAATTTAAATTTAGTCCGGAAATACTTTTCTGTACATCGATTGCTGATGATAAAAAAGCTACTTTTTCTTTTCCTGCATCGTAGATGGAATTGGTATTATCATCTTCAAAAGAGATGAGTCTGTATTTACCAGGAGAGAGATAATTTAATTCAAAATAGCCATCATCATCTGCCTTTGTAATATAATAGGGTTTTTGTTTATAGTCCATGGTATCTTTTTCTGGATATAAACCAACCACTATGGGTTTGGAATCTTTATTTGATGTCACTTTTAGTGCATCTTTTACTACGCCACTTATGTAGAGGTCATCTAATTTTTCTCCAGTAGAGAAAGCAAAATTAAAATAGGGCAATACATTTCCCTCATTATGATCCGTAATGGCATTTCCAAAGTTGAAATTATAGGTAGTATTGGCTTTCAAACTATCTTCCCATTGAATGAGAATGAATTTATTAGCCAAACTATTGGGAAGTATTTTTTTAATTTTTTTAATGGGAGGCGAAATGACTAAATTCTTACTTATATCTTTCAGAATGATGTATTTATCAAAGTCTAACCTTAGTTGCTTTGTTGTTACAGGGATGTTTACCCTAGAGGAATCGATGGTGGAAAACAAAAACTTAGGGGCAATTGTATCCTTTTTGCCACCTACTGGCGAGCCAACTCTTGCGCAAGAATGCAATACCAAGGCGAGAATAAAAAGGAAAATTAATTTCTTCATTTCGCAAATTTAGAAATTATTCTCCGTTTGAATTATCACTTGCACTGTCTTTTTCTAATCCGTTCTGATGAATTATTTTTTGAAGTCTGTCTTTTTCCAAAGGAAAGTCCTCAAACATCCCAGAAAGAGCCAAGGCGGAATATACCCGGTTAGAATATTTATTTCCTATGGCAATAATGGTAACATCCGATTTTAGCAAATGGGCAAACACCGAATTGGTCCCATGCCACCAACCATTATGATAAGTTAATTTTTCACCATTATCAAAAATTTTCATTCTAAATCCTAAGCCATAATTATTCATTCCCTTTTTCTCATTGCTATAAGGTTGGAAAATCATCTTTTTCAAATCGGAAGTCAAAAAATTATCGGCATACATCGCCTTTGAAAAATTGAGCAAATCTCTTGGTGTGGTATAAACATTTTTATCACCATAAATTAAATCCAACCGATCCAGAGGATACAGTCTATTTCCGTAATTATAAAACGACTGTGCCGCAGTTGGGATATCTTTTTCTTGAAAAATATAGGAATGTTCCATGTGTAAGGGCTGAAAAACCATTTCCTTCATGGCTTGCGGAAAAGAAACTCCGGTAACTTTTTCTAGTATTAAAGCCAAGAGTGCAAAGTTGGTATTACAGTACATAAACCCAGTATTGGTTTCTCTGGCGAGTGCGGGTTGGTAGCGAATCATAAGGTTCAAAATATCTGAATTGGTCAGATAATTCTTTGTAAGTTCCGCAGGTTGAGGTTTTATTTCTTCAATAAAATGTTCGTATTTGGGCAACCCACTTCTTTGGCTCAATAAATGGAAAACCGTTACTTTAGGGTACGGAAACTGTGGGAAAAACTTGGTAAGCGGATCGTTCAGGGATATTTTTTTCGCATCTACCAACTTCAAAATAGCCATTGCAGTTAATGTTTTGGATACCGATGCTACATGCAATGCCGTATTTGCATCAATATTTTCTTGCTGTCCTTCTCTGGCAAAGCCTCGGTATTTTTCAATTAATATCCGATCTCCTTTGGCTACCAAAAAAGAACCGCTTAAATCACCTTTATCCCAAACATTAGCATAATATTGTTGTAGAAAAGGAAGGATAGAATCTGCATTGGGCAATGCTGAATCTTGATCATTAAAAACTTTATCGAGTTGCACATTGCCAAAATTCGGCAATTTGGTTTTTTGGACTTCTATATAATTTTCTTCTTTTTTGCATGCTGAAAACAGACTCAGGCTGAGCAAAAATAACATGGCTTTCTTCTTCATTCTTCAAAATAATTCGGCGCAATTTAGGGCTTTCTTAAAGGTTTGCCTTATGCGTAGAGTAACATTAAGATTTTTTTAACATCATCATTAAAAAAACCTTTCTAAATTGAAATTCAGAAAGGTTTTCTCTATGTTTAGACATATACTAGATACATTGACCCCTTTTGTTAATAATTAATGTCCGTTCACTAGAAACAAAAATAGTATTTTTGCTCTCGAAAACTATGAGTATCCCAAGTGTAAAATAGAAAATGGGAACATAAAAAATACGCATAGATCAATATTGAAGGGTTTTCAAATTGTTCATATCTTTCTTTTTTCGGGGTTTTGTCTGTTAGAAAAGAAAGAAATTATCTCAACCGTTTCATTCATAATTCTATAATATAAAGTGTTGAGTTTTAAAATTACTACTTTTCTAGTTTGTAATTTGTCAGAAAAAGGAAAAATTGTAGGATTACGGGAAATTATTGAACTAATTCTTTCAATTTCATTTCCTAAACGGTCAATTTCTTTTTGAGTGAATTTTCTTTCAATGTATTCAACAGTTTCAGAAAGTTCTTCCAAAGCTAAATCAGTCCAAAGAATTTCATAATCTTTTTCCATAAATTTCTCTTGCCTTAGAATGTGGATTTAATTTTCCTGCATTTGCTTGTGCAATTCCTTTTTCAATTGATTGTTTTTCAGCATCAGATATTTGATCAGCCCAATCTTTTTTGTTTTCTCGAGAAATTAGATCAGATATTTTTTCTAGAAAACTTAAATCTTCAATAGTTGATAACCATTGAATCAATTCTATCTTTTTATTCTGTATTTGTAAATCCGTGTCCATTTTAAATCTTTTATCAAATTTAACACTATTTTTATTTTTAAAGTGAACATCTCGATAAAATATAACATAATGGTTGTCTAGCTTGGCTGTAGGCGTGGGTTATAACCCAAAACTTGAGAAGAATTCCAATATTTCAAATATAATAAAATTTTCCAAACAGGAACTTCACTCTCAATTACGACAAAAGACCATTAGTAATTTCTATTATTTTTATTTTTGTTCTGCTTTTCTAAATAGTTATCAACATAATTTTCATAAATGTTCTTGTGTTTTTCACTTTCGTCAACAAAATATTGAACAGCCTTTTCGCTTGTTTTAATATGTTTCTTTAGTTTGATATTATATTTGATAAATTGATAAGTTAGATATATTGAAAAGGATAGACTGAAAATAAGATTTCCAATTATAAATTCCTTATTTAATTGATAAAATTCTTTATTAAAAAAACCTTTTATACAAAAATAAACTAATAAAAAAATTGAAATTATATTAATCGTACAAATAACATAATTGACTATTTCATTTTTCCTAATTTCAAGTAGGTCTTTTTTTAATTCATCAAATTCTTGTTCTCTAAGTTTAATACGCTGAATTTTGAACAATTAATAATTTCTCAATTCTTCGTTAATTTCATCAGTTTCAGTCATTCAAATATGGTTTGTGTTTTTGTTTTGCAAATCAATTAGTCCAAATAAATTCCTGCCCAACTTCTCCTAACAGGTAATTTAAAATCCGAAAGGTAATTGACATAAGTGTTTTTAGAAAAATCAAAAACCTCTATATCCTGTGGAAGTTCTTTGTTCTTTAGGGCTGTTTTAAAATCATTGAGTGGAAGTGTATGCACTGTATTGTCATGATAGTAACATGCCTTCATCCTATCAAAAAGTCCTAATTGATATTCTTGATCTAATTCTTTTAAAACACCATTCAAAGAATCTATAGAGCAACCCGAAGCCGGCACTTTTTCCTCATCCACAGAAATGATGATGAACTGTGAAAAATCAATTTTAAAAGAGGAGGTCAATGCTTTACCATGAGCATTCCAAGTGGGAAAAAAATCGTATAATTTTTCGGTAATTCTCATCACTTCTTTTGCCGATAAAGCTCTAGAAGCTGGATATATCAAGATTCTATAGTCGTTGGTTTCTACGATGGTGGATTCGTCTATTTTCATTGGGACAACAATTCAAACTTTAATTTCAATTTATAAATCTTCAGCCTCAGCCAAAAGTTCTGCAATATCTTTCACTGCAACTTCGTCATTTTTATTGAAATGCTTCACACCATCAGTAATCATGGTGTTACAGAAAGGGCATCCTGTTGCAATGATGTCTGGTTTTTCGTTCAGGGCTTCTTCCGTTCTTTCGATGTTGATGTCTTTATTTCCTTTTTCGGGTTCTTTAAACATTTGTGCACCACCTGCACCACAGCAAAGTCCACTGCTTTTGCATCGTTTCATTTCCACCAGTTCGGCATCTAGTTTTGATAGCAAATCTCTTGGCGCTTCGTATTCTCCATTCGCTCTACCCAGATAGCATGGATCGTGGTAGGTAATTTTTTTCCCTTCAAATTTTCCTCCTTCTATCTTTAATCGTCCTTCATTCATTAAGTTTTTCAAAAATTGGGTATGGTGCAGTACTTCATACTTCCCACCCAATTCTGGATACTCGTTACCGATGGTATTAAAACAATGAGGACATGCGGTAACGATTTTTTTCACCTCGTAGGCGTTCAGAATTTCGATATTGGTTAAGGCCATCATTTGAAAAACAAACTCGTTCCCAGCTCTTTTGGCAGGGTCTCCGGTACAAGATTCTTCTTGTCCGAGAACGGCAAATTCTACTCCGATATGGTTTAGAATTTTACAAAAAGCACGGGTAATTTTTTTGGCTCTATCGTCAAAACTTCCTGAGCAACCTACCCAGAACAATACTTCAGGAAATTTACCTTCGGCAGCATATTCTGCCATTGTTTTTATTTTGAAATCCATTGTTTTTAAATTTATTTGGTGTTGCTTTCTTATTGCAAAGTACCAAGAAAGCAATACAATAGTCGTTAATGATTAATTTTCATTTGCCCAGTTCAAACGATCGGCTTGGTTGTATTGCCAAGGCGCCGCATTGTTTTCGATATTGGACATCATAAGGTTCAATTCTTGTGGCGCTGCTGATTGTTCCATCACCAAAAATCTTCTCATTTCCACAATAATGGAAAGTGGATCAATAAGCACTGGACATTCTTCCACACAAGCGTTGCAGCTGGTACAAGCCCAAAGTTCTTCTTTGGTTATGTAATCGCCCAATAATTTTTTACCATCATCCACAAATTTTCCGTTTTTGTTGATGTTTTTACCCACTTCTTCTATTCTGTCTCGGGTGGACATCATTATTTTTCTTGGCGAAAGTTTTTTCCCGGTAATATTGGCCGGACATGCAGAGGTACATCTTCCACACTCGGTACAAGAATAGGCATTAAGCAACTGTACCTGGTTGAGGTCAAATATATCTTCTGCCCCAAATTTTGCAGGGGGTTCTGTCCCTTCCGGTTGTGCTGCGTACGGATCTGCGTTGGGATCCATCATCAGTTTGATTTCTTTGGTAACAGATTCCAGATTATTGAATTTACCTTTAGGTTCTAAATTGGAATACCAAGTGTTAGGAAAAGCAAATATTATGTGTAAATGCTTGGAGTAGTACAGATAATTCATAAAGACCAAAATCCCAACAAAGTGAAACCACCATGCTCCTTTTTCTACAAACATAAGGAAGCCATCGGAGAAATGGAACCATTCAAAAATAGGCACCATAAGCCATTGACTGATTGGGAAAGAACCAACTTCGTGTAGCACCCCTCTTTGTTGCAATAAAAAATCGGCTGTATTCATTTTAAAGAAAGCCATCATCAAGGCAAATTCTATAATAAGAATAATATTAGCATCGCTAATTGCCCAGCCTTGTAGATCTTTGGCAGTAGAGCTTACCCTCTTTACATGGAGAATATTTCTACGAATAAAAAACAACACTACTGCAATGACTACCAAAATTGCCAGCACTTCTAAAGACGCTGTAAAAACGCCATACAAAGTATGTCCCATAATGGTGGAAAGAAAGCGATGCGTACCGAAAATACCATCAATAATAATTTCGATAAGCTCGATATTGATGATTACAAAACCTACATAGACCAGTACATGAAGAAAACCTGCGATGGGCCTTTTTCCCATTTTGCTTTGTCCCATAGCAACTCTGGCCATGGTTTGCCATCGTTCATTTTTCCTATCACTACGGTTGATGGGTCTTCCTAATTGGATGTTTCTATAAATTTCTTTTAACCCTTTAAAAAAGAGTCCAAAACCTACAATAAGCAGTATGGCGAATAAAATATTATCAAGATATTGCATAAGTTGAGTGATTTTAGTTTTTGTTATTTTTACCAAACACGGAGATATTGATATATCGTTTAGGATTGGCTTTTAAGTCGATCAATAAATTATTGAGATTGGCCGAAGCTTGGTTTAAGTTTTGGTAAAGTTGTTCATCTTTTGCGAGTTTACCAAGAGAACCTTCGCCATTTTGTATGCCGGAAATAACAGAATTGAGCTTTACAATGGAAGCGTCCAAATCAGCAACCGTTTGGTTGAGTTTTTTGGTATCGAGGTCTTGAGCGATTTGTCCATACTTTCCTACTGCATCATTGGCAGTAGCCATGGTTTTATCGGCACTTTCTAATAATTTTTGTAATTTGGGATCATTGTTGGTCAAAAGTGCATTTACTTGTTTGGAGGTTGCTTCAAAACCAGCCACCGTTCTGTTCAGGTTAATTAATAAAGCCCTTATTTCGGCTCTATTTTTTTCGTCTAAAATTTTGTTGGCGCTATTGGCTAAAGAGTCCACTCCCTTTAATGCATTTTGAAGTTGGTCTTTTACAGGTCCTACTTGTGAAGTAAGACTCGCCATCATGGAAAGCTCATTGCTGCCTTTTAATGTATCACCAGATTGGGCAACTTCTCCACCATAGATTAGGGAAATTTTCATTTCTTTTCCAGACATCATTCCGGGTTCGAAAATTTGAACGGTAGATTGTTTGGAAAAAATAAAATCTTTGTTCACCAATAATTTGACAACAAAACCCATTGTACCATCTTTTTTTGTAATGGGTTTTATTTCATCTACTTGCCCTACCTTTAATCCGTTAATGGATACTGGACTGGAAGTAGCTAAACCGGCAACATCATCTATCTGGGTATAAAATACATTGTCTGAGGAAAACAGTGATTTCCCTTTCATAAATTGGAAAAGCACTACAAAACTTACGATCGCCAAAACTGCAATTAATCCGGCTTTTATCTCTTTACTCAACTTCACTCTTTTAAATTTTATAATTCGCAAATATACAGATTTTAGAATTTAGAAATAGTCAAAATAAGAACCCCCACGAAGTTGGAACAACCTATTGCTTTATATGATGAAAATGACCTTGAACTTTGATGACTATTTCCTTACAATCCTTCATGTAAAAACAAAAAAAGAAACAACAGCGGGGTTGTTCCTTGGTTTTTATTGCAACAAAATTCATCATTTGTGTTGTTGCTTTTTAAAATGTTGCAATAATTGAAGTAATGGTTATTAGTTTTCGATTACAAATGTATGTTTTGAATCATAAAAAACACAAGAAAACGAAGGGACAACATGGGGACATTTTTTATTTTATTGATTTTCTGACATTTAACAATATTTTATTTGGATAAAAAAAATAAAATGTATTTTTACCTAACGATTAAATAAACTAAAAACATGAAACAAAACGATCCTACGATTAAATTTTCCCATTTTATTTCTGTTCTTTTTTATTTATTCTTTATCATACAATGCCGATCGAATGACAATTCTAAACGATATGAAAAGTATATAGATGCTAAAACAATTACCCAAAAGATAGAAATTGGACAATCATTATCTCAAAAGGAAAAACAATGCATTGATGAAATTCTAAAAATCATCCATAACCAAAACGAAAAAGAAAACAAACAATCGAAAGAAAAATTTGAGAAAGCCATCCGTTGGGCAGAAGAACAGAACTATGAACACCTGAAAATTTGGCTACAGGTACAGTATGCACAATATCTTTATCAGTTCAGAAACATGCCACAATCTTTACCCATTGTCATTCGTTTGAGTGATGAGATTAATAAAATCCCCGAAGAAGACCTCATTCACCCTGAAGAGAGTTTCAGATTTATTGGCTATTACCTTTCCACCATCCAACAACATCAAAAATCCATACATTTTCTTAAACAATCAGTAAAAAATACTATGGATCAAAACTTGCTTGCAGCCTTGTATGACAATATAGGAATAGGGCATCTAAGGCTTAAAAACTATAAAGAAGCAGAAAAACACTTCTCTCAAGCGCTCGAAATTGCAGAAAGGCAGCGTGATACTATAAGAATTGCAAAAATCTATGGCAACCAAGCGCTTCTCTATTGGGAACTAAAACAAGGCAATAAAGCGATTGGCTTATTATTGAAGGACATTGAATTTTCAAAAAAGGAAAATGCCCTCCAAAACCAAATGTTTGCGCAAATTGCATTAGGTAAAATCTATTGGCAGCAAAACAACCCTGAGCAAGCCGAAAAAATCCTAAAAGAAGCTTATAACATAGCTTTGAGTAAGGACACTTACAAATCTTCGGAGTTAGAAATTTTAAAAATTCTAACACCGATTGCTATTCTAAAAAATGATATTGAACAAGAAATTACTTGGCGTAGAAAAATAGACCACCTGGAAAAAATTTTAAAAAATTATGATGGTCCCGAAACGATAGAATATGCAAAATACAACGCACAGATTGCAGCAATTAACCATGAAAAGGAAAAAGAGGAGGCAAAAATAAAAGTTAGCCAATACAAAAATAATTTCCTTATCGCTTTATTATTATTTTCAATCATAGGGGGAGTTCTTTTACTGCAAGCCATCAATAAAAAGTTAAAAGCGGAAAAAGCGGAACACCAAAATTGGATGTTACACTCTGAAATTGAAAAAATAAAATCCGAAAATAAGCTCAAAGAAACACAACATTCTATAGATTCTTATAAGCAATATCTAAAAGAGAAAAACCAACAAATTGAAAAACTGAATGCGGAATTATTGCAATTGGAAAAATCAAAATCAGTAAAAAATATTGAAAAAATAGCGGATGTAAGGAATATGCTGGACTCCCACTTGATGACGGACGAAAATTGGTTTAAATTTAAAGACACTTTCATCTTGGCATATCCTGAATACTACAGCTATTTAACCGAAAATTTTGATGAACTTACCGAATCCAATATGCGGCTTATTATTTTGCTCAAACTAGGCATTCCTCCTATAGAAATTACTCACTTATTAGGAATAAGTACTGAGGCTATAAAGAAAGCCAAACAAAGACTTAAGAAAAAGCTAGGACAAAAATACGAGTCCTTATTTGCCAATGAAAACCCATAAAAAAACTGACTCCTTACGAGGTGTCAGTTTTGGTTTTATACCTAAGAAACAATATTTAGTTTACACTTTGGGATATTGTTTTGGTTTTCTTATCACATTCTAAATTGCAATTCAAACTACATAATAATGCTCCAAGATTCGTTGGCTTGTCATAACAGCCACTTTCTCGGTTGCAACGGATGACACATTTCGTTGCCGCTTCCGAAAAAATAGGACCACCCTCATCTGTTGTGTATTCTACCTTACTATCTTTACCAAGAAGTTCTTTGCTGGCACTAATTAAAACTAAAGTTGTTTCTTTACTAATTTCCTTGTTTTCCGCAGCAAAAGAGGTTGCAATTGGCATTTGAGTAACAGGATGAACCAAAACTTTAAAATAATAACCGTTCCCTTGGCTGTCTTTTTTATAAATGGTATAATCGTCAGTATTTTTTGGTAAAACCGTATGGACGCCTACCAATTCTTTAAATACTATGCCTTTGGGGGATTCATTCTTACGAAAATCTTTGTAATAATCTGAATTGTGAATTGGATCTAAATGAATATTTGCCAATATTGGTTGAATGGTAAACAATGTTACAATGAACAATAGTTTTACTAATAAATTTTTTCTCATGACTTTTTAATTTTGTATTTCGATGTTGTTTTTTCTTTTAAATTCTTCTTGAAATTGCTTTTGTAATTGGAAGTTCATTTTTTTTAAATCAACTACATTGCCATTGGGATCTACTCTTTCATATATCTGGGTAGAATTCATCAATTCGAACATTCTTTTCATAGGGTTGGCCTCGTAATTTTTCCTTACTTCTACATATTTTGGTTTTGTGACCATGATGTATTTTCTGTTATTCATATCCAGTTGTATGTCGTTTTTTTTATTTGATATACCAATGACTTTGAAAATATGCTTTTTTTGAGTGTCCGAAATTTCCAATATCAAACCTGGCAAACCACAAAACTTATAGGGACCATCTTGCACAGGGATTTTATCGGTAAAATACGCCTCATAATCTCTACCAGCATAGTTGGTGGTTGCCAAAACAGCCTCATATCCGAGAATATTTTTCTTTGTATTGGTAATTTTCCATTTAAAATTAGGTTTCTCTTCATAGGAAAATTGTTGATCCAAAAAATCATCAGAAAAATAAGTTACTTTTTGGTTAGCAAGATCTTTGTCGATATGATAGCCCAAATCACTTTCCGGTAGGTTTCTAAAAGAAGTACGAACATTGTTTTTATCGTTTGCTGCAACAATAGAATCTGCCAAATAATCGTTTTGGCTAAAAAAAGAAGACATCTTTCCATTTATTTTCAAAAAAACTATTTCTTTGGTTCTGAGAGTATCTTCTATGTTTCTCTGTTTATTATAATCATATTGAACCGTCATTTCTTGAGCTGAAATGAGATTTAGCAATGTAAAGAAAAAGAAAAATGAAAAGAGGGTTTTCATAAAACAAATTAATTAGAATTTAGAGAGGTACTCTGTTTAACAGTGATTAAATAACATTCGATAAAACAGTCCTCTGCACATAAAAAAACTCCAGCCTCAGTTGGTTTATTGAAACAATCCCATTTTTTTGTACATGAATCATAACAACTTGGTTTTACAGAAACTGGAACACCACCATAGGTACTTTGTACATTATCGTATCGCAATGTATGAATAAAATCCTTAATATCTGATTTAAATTCTTCTAAATTAATAATTTCATTAACTTTTTTTGAACCATCAAGACTTTCAATTTCAATAGAGGTTATTTTACCCTCTATAGATTGACCAATAATAAATCTTAATTTCATCTCTTTTCCGTTAAGAGTTTTAGAAATGTCTTTTTTATTAATTTTCATTTCTTTGAAACTCGAGTCAGAGAATACAGTTACCTTATCATTCGATAAACAAAATACCGAAATTAGTAATACAAATACTAGCATTAATTTTTTCATAATATATTTTTTTTTAAATTATTAATAAAACAAATTTAGAAGAAGTTATATTAATCATAACAGAATTTATTACACAAAGTTTGTGGCAATAATTGTACATTTTTACTATTTTTGTAAAAATAATAAAAATGATAGTTGGAAAAAAATTAAGAATTCTTAGAACAAAAGCACAAATTTCTCAACAAGAACTTGCAGATTTTGTTGGTGTTGATAGAAAGACATACATTAACTGGGAAAATGAAATTTCAGATGTTAAATCTGAATTTATTCCATTACTCGCTGAAAAATTAGGAGTAAATATTCAGGATTTGTTTGAAACATCTAAAGACACCAATATTCATCAAATATTTAATGAAAGTACCATTAACAACAGCATAATGGTAATGTTAGTATCTGATAAAAAAATGATGAACGAAGTACTAAGAATATTCAATCCAAAGAACATATCATAAAAAACTGACCCCAGAATGGAGTCAGTTTTATATAAAAATGTGATGAATTAAAAAATTATTGTTGTCCGGTTTTGCCCCAGATTTCTATTCTGTAATCATCAATTTTTGCATTGTCTTGTAAGCTCTTCATAAAGCCTTGTCCAAAGAACTGAGCGTTTTGTTGCGTAATAGATTGGGTCATTTGTTTCAAATCTCCTGGTTGTTTGTTCAGGGTTTCTGATTTTTTCACCAATACATAAACACCCGTATTTCCCTCAATCGCTTGGGACACTTTTCCCTTGGCAATTCCGAAGGCTGCACCAGCTACTTTAGCTTCAATAACACCTCCAATTTGTGGATTAATCAAGTTAACTTGTGCATTTTGTTGTGAAGTTGCAAACATTTTAGCCACTTGATCTAAAGAGTTAACAGACTTCAATTTTTCAGCGATTATTTTTGCTGCCAATTGGTTTTTCACGATGGGTTCAATTTGATCTCTAACACTTTCAGGATCGGTTGTTCCTGGTTCTTGTATCGCTTTAAGCATCACTACTATTCTATCTCCAGTACCATCTACAGTAAAGAATTCAGTATCGCCTACTTTTCTGTTTTTATCATAAGCCCAAGCCATAATTTCAGTATCTTTATCGGTACCTAAGCCTGGAATGGCTCCATCAAATCTTTTCACCGATTTAGGATTTAAGAAATTATAATTTCCTTTTTTGGCAAGGTTCTCAAAATCATTGAACGATTTTCCTTGTACTTGCTGAATAAATCTTCTTGCTTTTTTATCAATTTCGCTTTCTGTTTGCTCAGAAGGTTTAATAAGTTTGGCAACATTGGCTATTTTGTACCCCATAGATCCGGATTTTTTATCATCGATATGGATGATGTGATACCCGAAAGAAGTTTCAGCCAAACCATAAGTACCTTTGGCATTTTGTGCTAAGAAAGCTAGATACCCTGGTGCAAAAGGAGATTCTGGCGTTGTCCAACCCACACTTCCTTTTCTTTCTACGGCATTAGGCTCGTCGGATTGTTTCATATCCTCTTCAAATTTGGCAGGATTGGCCTTTACATCGGCTAAGATTTTATCTGCCAAAGCTTTAGCTTCTTCTTTTGTACGAGTGGCTGTGGATCTATCAGCACCTTTATAAGCAATTAAAATATGGCTAGACAAAGTAGAGTCCGATGGTTTTTTACCTACCAATTTAGAAAGCACATAGTAACCGGCTTCTTTGTAAGGACCAAATATTTGCCCCACATTGGCAGTAGCTACTTTATCCTTTATTGCCACTGGCAACATGGAAGAATTCATATAATTAGGATTGAACCTAACATCCGAATTAACTTCAACAAATAAAGAATCGCTGGTTGTATTTTGGAAATTTTCTTTTCCACCACTGGCTTCTGTTCCTCCATTAAGTAATTTGTCCATTTCTTTTAACACAACAGACTCATCCGCAGGACTTGCTTGTGCTGGGAAAAATGCAATTCCTAAGTTTCTACTCGCTGTTGCTTTATATCTTAAAGGATACTGAGCCAAATAATTTTTTAAGTCCTCAGTGGTTACTTTAATAGGATTTTTTTTCAGATATTCATCATAGCTAACTTTTACAAAATCGATATCCGCAACATTGTCTTTTTGCTTCATCATTTCTTCGGCTTCCTTTTTACCGGTGGTAATTCCTGCATTCAGGTTGTTGAATACTAAGTTCGCCATCATTCTGTATTCCATGGATTTTCTGGTCTTCAACCAACCATTATATACTTCTGGATTTGTATTTTTGACTTCTTCGATTTGTTTTTTAATATCTTGAAGTTTGAAATTTCCCTTTTCATCGAAATTGGAAGGATTTTGTGCAAACATTGGATCAGTAGGCAACATAGACCAGAATAATTCATCGGTCATTTTCAAGCCCATTTTCTCAAATTCTTGTTTTATGAGTTTGCTTTGAATCATAAACTGCCATGCTTGCTCCTCTAGTCCAGTGGTTGGCTGACCTTGTTGCTGTGCCTGTTGTTGCAAAACAAAGAGCTGGTCGTTATACTCTTCTCGAGTAATTTTTTCCCCATTTACTTTACCTAGTACATCCGGATTTTTACCAAAGACTTTTTCTATGCTATCTGGATTGACCAAAAATGCCAAAAGAGCAATTACTATAGTCCCCATCAAAAGCCAAGGTCTGTTTCTAATTTCAGTTAAAACTGCCATTTTCTAATATCGTTTTTTATATAGTGTGCGAAAATACACATTTTTAATAAATTATAAAAATATAATCGGACATTTCATCAATACCAAAAAGTATCTGTTACAAAAGTTTTGAAATCACAAAAACCAACATCAAATAATTTTGAAAATAATGCTGAAAAAGTTTCAGTCAAAATAAAAGTAAATCGTAATCCGAAAATATCCTACCTTTGTATCAACTAAAAACCATGATAATGAAAAAATATTGTTCGTTAGCAATGGTGGTTATCAGTGCTTTATCTTTTGCTCAACTAACCATAGGCGAGAAGATAGATGAAGCCAACACAAAAATGATGAAAAACAATTTAACCACCACGAGTGGGGCAAATCTCTATAGCCTAGAGAATTTCCCTGTAGCCACCCTTATTCCTTTTCACCTGAAAGGAAAATATGGTTTCAAAACACCTGAAGGAACCATTGCCATACCTCCACAATACAATAATGTTTGTTTTTTTGCTGAAGATTGTAGGCTTATGAATGCCAACAATGAAGATGTTAAAATTTTCGGAAGTTCTGACTACGCTTCAGTACAGGAAAACGGAAAAGATTATCGAATTGATCGTAAAGGCAAAAAGGTCTATCAATACAATGATGCCGACCTAGGAAAATGCACCAACAATTATGTGAAACAAAAGTACTTGGTATATAAATACCACAATCAATTTGGATTAATTGAATACGAACAATATACCGAAGATGAAGAAAAACAACTCTTCAAAATCCATCCTCAGTACGAATTCATCCATGTCTTGGAAGGAAAAAATATTGATGCTCCCTTGTTAATTGCATCCAAAAATAATAGGTTTGGCGTAATCGACACGAATAATCAAATCATTATCCCCTTTGAATATGTGGATATTAAGAGAAACTACAGTTGGAAATTAGGTCATTTATTTGAAGTATCAAAAGATGGAAATCGATTTTATTTCATCAATGTGAACAACAAAGCGTATAAATAAAGACAGAATTTTTGATTTAAATTAATTTCAATCCGCCCATTTTACAAATTTATTTTTGATTAACTGTCAAAAGGTCATTAAGCGTTAAATTAAAGCCTCAATTTTCACCAACTGCAAAATTGTCTTAATCTTTTGCAATGGCATAAGAATTGAGATTGAAGTCTAATGCCTATTCTTTCACATAATTAAACGATAAAAACGGTGAAGGAAATGAGTGAAAACATAATTAACAAAGACAAATTGACCGATAACTATGACAGAGTTTGATGATATAGATTTTGATGACATCCTAACGGAAGGATTTAGTATTGTAAGCGAAGAAATTGATTTGAGAGAACCCGTTGGTGACAAAATCAATAAAAAACAAATCGATTACCCTATCCTACCGGTTAGAAATCTTGTAATGTTTCCACAAATCATTATCCCCATTACTGCGGGTAGAGATCAAAGTAAACGACTAATAGAAGAAGCGCAAAAAAACAATGAATTAATAGGCATTGTAAGCCAGAAAAACCCCAATGTAGAAAATCCCAAAATAGAGGATTTGTACACCGTAGGTACTATTGTACGCATCATTAAAACCATCAAACTCCCCGATGGAAACACCACTGTAATCACCAAAGGTATCCAAAGATTTAAAATAAAAAAACTTTCGGACAGTGCTACTTATTTCCGTGCAACAGTATCTAAGTTGAGTGATACAGTTGCTAAAAACAACGAGGAATACGATGCGCTACTTGAAAATATAAAAGATCTTGCGCTTAAAATTATTCAACTGGACCCCAACATTCCCAATGGGGCCAATTTCGCCATCAATAATATGAACAAAGGTGAAGAAATGTTGAATTTCATTTGCACCAACGCCAACTTTAATGCGAGCGATAAGCAAATTTTATTAGAAGAAAGATCGATTCAAAAAAGAGCTGAAAAATGTTATGAATTGATGTTGGAAGACTTCAAAAAATTAGAATTAAGAAACTTAATTCATCAAAAAACCAATAAAGAACTAGACAAAAACCAGAGAGAGTATTTCCTTAATCAGCAGATAAAAACGATACAAGAAGAATTAGGAGGAGGCCCAGAATCGGATGTTGACGACCTATTGGCCAAGGCTAAGAAAAAATCTTGGTCTAAAGAAATTGAAGAACACTTCCAAAAAGAAATCAAAAGGCTACAAAGACATAATCCTAATTCTCCAGATTATAATGTTCAAAGAAATTATTTAGATTTTTTCACCGATTTGCCGTGGCAAAATTATACTCAGGATATTTTTAATATTAATAAAGCCCAAAAAATTCTGGATAAAGCCCATTTTGGATTGGAAGACATCAAGAAAAGAATCTTGGAACACATGGCGGTTTTAAAGCTTAAAAGCAATATGAAATCTCCTATCCTTTGTTTGGTTGGGCCTCCGGGAGTTGGGAAAACATCTTTAGGCAAATCTATTGCCGATGCTTTGGGCAGGAAATATGTTCGTGTTTCTTTGGGTGGCTTGCACGATGAGTCCGAAATCCGAGGGCACAGAAAAACTTATATAGGTGCAATGGCTGGAAGAATATTACAAAGTATTAAAAAATCCGGAACCAGCAATCCTGTGATTGTGTTAGATGAGATAGACAAACTAGGACAAGGCATGCATGGAGATCCAAGTTCTGCATTATTGGAAGTACTGGATCCGGAACAAAATCATTCGTTTTATGACAATTTCTTGGAAATAGGATACGATCTTTCCAAAGTAATGTTTATTGCAACAGCCAATTCTCTTTCGTCCATACAAACCCCACTTTTGGACAGAATGGAGCTGATAGAAATATCAGGTTACACCTTAGAAGAAAAAATTGAAATAGCCAAAAAGCATTTAATTAAAAAACAAATAGAGGAAAATGGGCTTCAAACCAAATCTTTTAAATTGGGAAATGCTGAGTTTAAGCACATCATAGAAGCACATACCTCGGAAAGTGGCGTACGAACTTTGGAAAAAAGAATTGCCGCTATTGCCCGATGGGTTGCTTTGCAAACTGCGATGGAAAAAGATTTTGATCCCAAAATATCCATTGAAAAGATCGATGAAATATTGGGCATACCAAGACCGAAAAATCAATCTGAAGAAAGTGAAGTTCCTGGAGTAGTTACCGGACTTGCATGGACTTCTGTTGGTGGTGATATTTTATTTATCGAAAGTATTTTGAGCAAAGGTAAAGGCAATCTAACCATGACGGGAAATCTGGGTAATGTTATGAAGGAATCTGCTACCATTGCATTGGAATACATTAAAGCCAAACATCAAGATCTTGGCATTGATGCGGACATTATTGAGAACCACAACATCCATGTACATGTACCAGAGGGGGCAACCCCTAAAGATGGTCCTTCCGCTGGAATCGCCATGCTGACCTCTATGGTGTCGAGTTTTAAAAATAGAAATGTGAAACCCCATTTGGCGATGACAGGAGAAATAACCCTTAGAGGTAAAGTGCTGCCAGTAGGTGGAATTAAAGAGAAATTATTGGCTGCCAACAGAGCAGGGATAAAAGAAGTTATCCTTTGTGAAGCAAACAAAAAAGATGTAGAAGAAATAAAGCAAGACTATCTGAAAGGTATGTCTATAAAATATGTGAAAACCATTTACGAAGTAATTTCTCTTGCCTTGGTTTAAAATAAATTAACAGGAAAAAAAAGCCTCTGAATAAAGATTTCAGAGGCTTTTATATTTTGGGCTTAATGGCAGTTCTCTTTTACATCCGATGATGAATTTGATTTATGCAAATGCAATGCTTCTGATTTAGGCGAAATATAGGGAATACCTAATTCCATACCTCTAAGGATAAACAATCCTCCCAATACAATCATGATAAAAGGAATGAGTTTGAGCGCTTTCAGTCTAAATGCTTGAGTTACCATTCCCCCCAGAAGTACTACTGCAAACATAAAAGGAAGTGTACCTAAACCGAAAACAGCCATATAAGTTGCACTTTGCCAAATTCCTCCAGCTGCTAAAGAAGCGGTAAGTGCCATATACACCATTCCGCAAGGTAAAAACCCATTCAACACTCCAGTTAAAAACCTCGATTGATAATCCGATTTTTGGATTAGTTGTCCAAGATTTTTTTTAACAGCAAACAAAGCTGGTGTAAGAAAAGGAATTTTACTTGCAAAATCCTTTCCACCAAAAGAAAAAATGGCCATTAGAATCAAAAGAATACCTACCCCAATGGTTAAATATTGTTGAAATCCAGCCATTTCAAAACCTTGACCCACGATTCCTAAAATTGCACCCAAGAAACTGTACGAAACAATCCTGCCCAACTGATAGGTTAGATTTTGAAAATAATAATTCAATGCTTGAGATTTGGTTAATCCCAAAGATAAAGCAATGGGACCGCACATTCCAATACAATGGAATCCAGAGGCAAAGCCCAATGCTAAAGCAGATATGACGAGGGTTACTTCCATTGTATATCGTAATCTACCTGAAAATCATTCCTTTTTTCTTTCCATTTCACCTTTAAGGTATAAGAACCCGCTACTAATACTTGCTTCGGTATAACGAATGATTTGTTGGCATCCAACACAATGCTTTTATTGACATCCAAATTTTTATCATCTGTACGGAATAAGGAGAAGTCAACTTTACCTTGATCTACCTGGATAGAAGAAGGAAAAGATAGGGTAATCCCTGCGTCAGATTCAGAATATTTTGGAATTTCACTAAGTTGGGATGCATTATTTTTGGCATCAATTACTTGTTGGTATTGCATTTCCTCTTCGTAATAATTATCCGAAATCATTTCTGCATTTTGCTTCCCGTTTGGAAAGATAAATACCATATATAATATAAAAGCCATGAAGGAGGCTAACGCCAATACAATCCCATGTCCCCAATTAAAATTTTTAACCATAATTAATTTTTAAAAAGCAAGTTTAAACGGTCCTTCGAAATAAGTTTTATACTCGTCCAGTTTTTCACCTTTTTCGTTGTAAACGGCAATTTCAATATTTTGTTTGGACAGGGCTATTTCTTTTTCTGGAAAGCTGATGCTAATCGTTCCTTTGGTTATTTGATCTCTTTTAACAATAATAAATTGACTGCCATCCATGGAAACTTCCCCGTGTGAAGGACTTATAACTTTAACACTTAGTTTAATATCTTTATTCGATTTGTTTAAAAGTGTATAATTATATGAATTTGAAATTCTTCCATCGCGCACAAAGTAAGTAGATCCAGCTGGTTTTATAAATTTAGCCTCCATAATTCCTCTGTCTTGCAATAAAAAGACTAAAAATCCAATCATCGCTAATAGAACTAATGCATATGCTTTCATTCTGGTAGTAAATTTGAATGGCTTTTCTTGTTCAATTTCATCTTCTGTAGCGTAACGAATGAGTCCTTTTGGGAAACCAACTTTAACCATTACTTCGTCGCAAGCATCTATACATGCAGTACAATTGATGCACTCCAACTGCTGACCATCTCGGATATCAATCCCTGTAGGGCAAACTACTACACATTGGTTGCAGTCGATACAATCCCCTTTTCCAGCGGCTTTTCTATCTTCCCCTTTTTTCCATTTCGCTCTATTTTCACCTCTTTTAAAATCATAGTACACATTAATGGTTTGCTTGTCTATCAGTACCCCTTGTAATCTTCCATAAGGACAAACTAGTGTACAAACTTGTTCTCTAAACCATGCAAATACAAAATAGAAAGCAGCAGTGAACAAAACCATAACCAAGAAATTGGTTGAATTGGCCAGTGGGCCTTCTTTCATTATTCGAACTACCTCTTGGTATCCAACGATATACATGAACATAAAATGAGTTACAATGAGAGAAATAATAATATAGATGGACCATTTCAATCCTCTTTTCCATATTTTTTCTGTATCCCATTTTTGTCGATCGAGTTTCATTTGTTTGTTTCTATCGCCTTCTATCCAATATTCTATTTTTCTAAAAACCATTTCCATGAATATTGTTTGTGGACAAATCCATCCGCAAAAAATTCGACCAAATGCTACGGTAAATAGAATGATAAACACCAATGAGGTAATGGCTCCGAGAGCAAGAATAAAGAAATCTTGTGGAAAAAATGGTTGTCCAAACAAGAAAAACTTTCGATCTAAAATATTGATTAAAATAAGTGGGTTGCCATTAATTTTAATGAAAGGAATAATGAAAAACAAAATAAGTAATACGATTGCTACTATGGTCCTATAATTAGTATAGACACCATTAGGCATTTTAGGGAATACCCATTTTCTTTTCCCTGTATTATCCATGGTTCCTACGGTATCTCTAAAAGTTTCGGGATCTACCACTTGTCCTTGTCCACCTCTAAAATTTTGAGACTGATCTTGATCTGACATAAAAAAGTAAAAATTAATTTGACCTACAAAGTTAGTGTATAAACCCCGTAAAGTCTGTGACTATGATTACGAATTATATTTTCAATAAAGTAAAAAAGCCATCCACTTGGGATGACTTTTCAGTATAATTGTGGAGATTATTTTTCCCAATGAGCTTCTGTTCCTTGAGGAGCAGCACCCCCTTCTGCGGTAGTGATTGGTTTTACTTCTTGGTTGATGTGATATACATAGGCTGCAACATTTTGAATGTCATTTCCTGTTAATACACCATTTTTACCAAATGCCTGCATGGCAGGGTTGTTCGGGCTACCATCTTCTACCATGTGGAATACATTTTTAAATAATGTTTTTTCCGGTTGGTTAATCCATGAGTTATCCGTTAAGTTAGGACCAATTCCTCCTTTACCACCATCTCCATGGCAAGATACGCAGTTCGTTTTGAAAACTTCTTCACCAGCTGCAATATTATCCGCAGAATATTTTGCATTTTCTAAAGTGGCTTGAGGAGCTGTTTTCATGTATTCTGCAATAGCAGCTGTCTGGTGTTTGTATTCTTCATCATATTCCTTCCCTTGATGTGCGAAATCTGAAAAAGAGAATGCAACTAGATATACAATACAATAGGCTACACCGAACCAGAAAAGTCCTAACCACCATTTTGGCAATTGATTGTCTAGTTCCATAATCCCATCAAAACCATGGTCGATAAGGATGTCTTTCTCTTCTTTGGCACTTTGTTTTTTAAACGCAGATTCGTAAAGAGCTTTGAAATAAGGTTTTTTCTTACTTTCAATATAAGCTGCTTTCTCTTCGCCTGAAAGTCGTTTGAATTGTTCGTTTTCAATGACATCACCTAGAGAAGAATGGATAAAAGTTAGGATAATTGCTATTACAGAAGTACCCCAAAAGTATGGTGATGTAAGGAAAGAACTGTTTTGTACAAACATGTAATACACAACAAATAGGGCTACAAATACCCAAAAGATGCTGATATATATGGGAGTTCTAGGTTTCATAATTTAATATCTTTAATTGTTATTGATTAGTATCATCATCTAAAGGAGCATTCGCATCTTCTTCGTAATGTTTTTTCGGTCTTGAAAAGACATAAACAATTAAGCCTACGAAGAAAAAGATAAAGATAAACAATGCAATAATCTGATACAGATTGGCATTTTCTCCATTGGATAATATATCCTTAAAACTTTGTGGTATCATAATGCTCCTTTAGAAATTTGATTATTTTATACTAGCAGTTTTTACTTCCGTCGTTTTGATGTCTGTTCCTAATCTTTGTAGGTAAGCAATCAATGCTACGATTTCTTTTTTCTCTAACTGACCTGGTCTATCTGCGTAAGCCGTTTTTAGGTCGGCTGCTTCAGAGAAAATATCCTTAACGATTTTCTTCGCTTGGTTATCTGCCCAAGTGTTAGCACTATCGATTTCTGCTTGAGTATACGGTACATCGAAAGTATTCTTCATCAAATTCAACTTATCCACCATTTTGGTACGATCCAAATCGGTTGCGATCAACCATGGGTAACGAGGCATGATAGAACCTGCGGATGTCGATCTTGGGTTGTACATGTGTTTGTAATGCCAAGAACTTGGGTTTTTACCACCTTGTCTGTGCAAATCCGGTCCCGTTCTCTTAGATCCCCAAAGGAATGGTCTATCGTAAACAAACTCTCCGGCTTTAGAATATTGACCATTTTTCCCGTTAAAACGAACTACTTCATCACGGAAAGGACGAATCATTTGCGTGTGACAAGAGTTACAACCTTCACGGATGTACAAGTCTCTACCTTCTAATTCTAGTGGTGAATATGGCTTAACAGCAGAGATTGTAGGTACATTTTCTTTTACGGTCAATGTAGGAATAATCTGTACCATACCACCAATTGCAAGCGCAATTAAAGATAAAACTGTAAGATACAAAGGCATTCTCTCTAACCATAAGTGTACGCCTTCTCCTTCTTTTCTTGCTTTTCCGATGTTTGCCAATGCAGGAGCTTCAGCAGGTACTTCTTTTTGGAATGATCCTTGTCTTGCAGTGGCAATCACATTCACTACCATAAGGATAGCTCCTGTAATATATAATGTACCACCTACAAATCTCATTTTATAGTAAGGTAAAATAGCCGTTACGGTATCCAACCAGTTTTTGTACATCAAAGTACCGTCTGGATTGAATTCTTTCCACATTAATCCTTGTGTAAAACCAGCGATGTACAAAGGAACGGCATAGAAAATAATTCCTAATGTTCCTAACCAGAAATGCCAGTTGGCCAACTTAACAGACCATAATTTGGTTCTCCACATTACGGGTACCAACCAATAAATCATACCAAAGGTGATGAAACCATTCCATCCCAAAGCACCTAAGTGAACATGCCCAATTACCCAATCGGTAAAGTGACCAATTTTATTTAAGGTTTTCGTTGCCAAGATTGGCCCTTCGAAAGTAGCCATACCATAACAAGTGATGGCAACAACAAAGAATTTAAGGATAGGATTTTCTCTAACCTTATCCCAAGAACCTCTCAATGTTAGCAAACCATTGAGCATCCCTCCCCAAGATGGAGCAATAAGCATAATGGAAAAACCTGTTCCTGTAGCTTGTACCCATGCAGGTAAAGCTGTATATTGTAAATGGTGAGGCCCTGCCCAGATATAAACAAAAATCAATGACCAGAAGTGAATAATAGAAAGTTTGTAAGAGAAAACTGGTCTTTCTGCAGCTTTAGGAACGAAATAATACATCAAACCAAGGATAGGCGTTGTAAGTACAAATGCTACGGCATTGTGTCCGTACCACCATTGTACTAATGCATCTTTTACTCCAGAATAAGCTGAATATGATTTCCATCCAGTAAATGAAAGTGGAACTTCTAAATTATTGAATATATGCAACATAGCAATAGCAATCCAAGTTCCGATGTAGAACCAAATAGCCACATACAAATGTCTTACTCTTCTGATGGCAACTGTTGCAAACATATTGATACCAAAAATCACCCAGATAACGGTAATCAAAATATCGATTGGCCATTCGTGCTCTGCATATTCTTTAGAGGTATTAATCCCCATAAGGAAAGTAATTACCACGGCAACAATCATTAATTGCCATCCCCAGAAATGCACCCAAGAAAGTGTATCGCTCCACATTCTTGTTTTTAATAATCTTTGCATAGAATAATAAGCTCCGGCAAAGAAACCATTACATACGAATGCGAAAATTACCGCAGAGGTATGCAACATTCTAATTCTACCGAAACCAAAATACCCATGAGAATTGATCAAACCTTGAATCCCTCCAGAAGATAAGGTTTTGATGGTTGTGTCATCGGTTCCTAAAAAATATTCAGGAAGCTCCGGATAGAATAACATCAAAGCAGCAGTAAGTCCTAACAAAAACCCTACGATACCAAAAACGATGGTTGCATAGAGAAATGCACGAACAATACTGTTGTCGTAACTAAACTTTTGTGTCTCCATTTTATATAATTAACTGTTTTTTTCTTCTTTTTTTTCTTGCTTTGGACTTTCTTCGGTTTCTTTTTGTTCTCTCACTTCATCTTCGAATAATATCCTAACTGCCGGAGATTCATCATCTTCGAACTGTCCTTTTTTAACATTGATGATGAAAATGATTAAAAAAACCACTGCCAGCGAAACACTGCAAATAATCATCAAATATAAAAAATCCATGGTGTCGCAAATTTAAGCTTTATAAGCGTTCAAAATTAGTCATTTTCTATGATTTTACCCCAAAACTGTTAATTTTTGTTAATTTTTATACAGTCTAAATAAAGTTCAACTCTTTTGACCAGTTGATTTATAACACTTTATACTTCGATTTATTTTTAAAATAATTACTGAATTTACTAGAATTCGCTCCAAATTAAAGAGTCTTTAATCTTATTCGAATACTATTCTCCACTTCTAGGATTCAATTTTAATGCTTTTACAGATTCTATTTTTTGTAAATATTCTTCTTTTTTTTCTGGAAATTTCTCCATTAAGATTTCATACCCTTGTATTGCCTTGGTGTAAAGTCGCTGTTCTATATACAATGAAACCAAGGTATCTGTCATTAGATGAGAGATATCATCCCCACGGTCTTTATGCAAGAACTCAGTTGACTCTTTAAGTTTTGAAATTTTTGGTTCGTTTTCTATGAAAGTATCAATCGCTTTATTTTTCTGATCGTCTTTAGGAAGTATTTCTTCATCAATAATCAATCCTGATGAAACTTCTTGTATTGTTTCATTGGAATTATTCAGTGAATCATCTAATTCTTGAGACTGACTTTCTTGTTCCGACAATTCTGTAGAAGGAATTTCTACGGTATCTTCTGAAATTTTTTCATCGTCTTTTTTATTAACATCCAACAAGACCGAACCGTCTTCGTGCTCTTTGTCCAGCTTCAACCAACTGTGCCAAGTATTAATGAATTGTGGAACATTGCTTTTGTCTGGAATTGTTTCAGTCGTAATTTTTTCAGATGAATGCTCTAACGATTGTTTTTCCTCAGAAAATGAATTTTCTACCGATGGTTCGTCGTCGGTCTCTATTTTTGTGTCCGATTCCAAAGGTTCAATAGCAATATTTAATTGCGACTCAGGTGACGCAAATCTTCCTGAAGGCTCAACTGATTGACCAGTCATAGGCACCCATTCATTCGCATTTTCTGTATTTTCACCTACTTTGGTAAGGGCAGATTCGGAAACGATTTCTTTTCTTTCCAAAAAAACATCATGCACTTCAGAAAAATTAATTTCATGACTGCTTACTTCCGGCGTTAAATCAGCTTCTACTTGTGTCGCTTGGTTTTGTTTTTTAGCTTTCATTTTCGCTTCCACTTCCGCAATGAGCCGCTGCATTTCGTCCTGTTGTTTTTTCTCTTTATCAGATGGAAGTTGCGTTGGTATAAATGAACTTTTCTCTTTTGAGGGAACCATCATTGCTACTTGAGGCAAAAATTCATCAACTCCATGAAAATTGAGTGGTGCATCGTCCTCTTTGTTGGTTTCCTTAGCGTCTTTTTCCGTTATTTTATTGTTTTCAGTAGTCGCATCACTCGTTTCTTCTACCATTTCCTCTGAAATCATATCTTCAGTTTTTATCTGTTCAATAGTAGAAGGCTCTTCTAAAATACTATTTCCCTCCATAGAAACCTCCACTATACTCTCTTGGCCATCTTCTACACTTTCTTCAGAAATCATTATTTCCACTTGTTCATCGGCATTACTTTCCAAGACTCTCGTTTTTAGTTCATTATTTCCAGTATCTTGCACAATTATGGTAGTTTGTTCTACCTCTTCATGCTCAGAATCTGTGATTATAGCGGTAGGTTCATTTATTATTTCAGATGTTTTTTGAATTTCCTTCTCACTGTCTAATTCATTTGGTATTGTAGTCGCATCCAAAGTTGCGTGGTGGGCATCTTGAAGTTTAGGTTTTTGTTTTTCTCCATTGATGAATGTGTACAAAATCTTCTTATCCGTTGTAAAAGCCGCCGTTGTTGCAAGCTGAGTGGCATATTCTTCTTTTTTATAACAACTCAAGCCATAGAGGTACAATGCTCTTAAACCTTGTGCATAAGGAGACTGAGCAATTTCTTTCTCTAGAATACCCAAATCATTTTCTGAAATAATCTGTGGGTTTTGTATGATTTCTAAAACTCTTGCATTCATTTTACCACTGGGCTACAATATCATTAAAAATTTTATTGATGATTCTTTCATTTACTATCTTCACCTGAGCGGCTTCTATAGAAGTAAAATCCAAACTACTGCTAAAGGAACTTTCATCTGTATAAGTTCTGTCAAAACTTTTTTCAGGTTCTTTTTTATTTTCATAGTGAACCTTAACGGTTATGGTTAATTTATTCTGAGCAGCTTGTATCATATTTCCAGTTCCGGTATTGACTGGTGAGGAAATCGCAGAAGGGCTAATGGTATAGTCCGTAATTTCTCCTTCAATCAAAATATCTGGATTGTCGGATGTTCCTTTCAAAGTAGTTCTTTGCAAAAATCTATTTTGTATGTCTATGGAAAATTGTTGAGACAAATTTGGATTGACCAATGCCGAATTGTTGGGAAAATCTCGAATAAGAATCGTCTGAGTTTCTGGACTTAGGGATGATCCGGTAAAGCTATAACAACCAGACAGTAGTGCCAATAGCAAAACCAGAACACATAGTTTAGTCCCAGATTTCATTCTTCTAAAAGTATATTTAATAAGGTTCATACTAATCTTCAAGATTATATTGTTTTATTTTTCTGTAAAGCGTTCTTTGTGAAATTCCCAATTCGTCTGCCGCTTTGTTCCTTCTACCGTTGTGTTTTTCCAGCGCTTTTATAATCAAATCTTTTTCGTTGTTCTGAAGGGACAAGGACTCTGGAGTGGCTTCTTCCAGCTCTATATCTTCAGCATCATCAAAATCATTCGAAGTGTGCGAAACAATTGTTGGATTTTGCACCGCTCTTGGGTTTTCGTTTTCAAAATACAGTAATGAGTTTTGATTTACCTCCGCATTTGGTGAATAAACCCTAGAGATCAAATCTTTTTCTTGTGTACTGAATGTGGTATTATTTTTATTTTTGATAAGTTCCGAAGTTAAGGATTTTAAATCATTAATATCATTACGCATATCAAAAAGTATTTTGTACATTATTTCTCTTTCTGTATGAAATTCTGAACTGGAAACCCCCGAATTATTTTTAGCAACCACGGCTGGCAAATTCGTTTGTGTTGGTATATACTCCATCAATTTTGTAGCCGAAACTTCCCTGGATTGTTCCACCACAGTCATTTGCTCTACTAAATTTCTTAATTGCCTCACATTTCCGGGAAAAGCATATCCTTCCAAATATTGTATGGCTTCATGAGAAAGTTTCAACTCTGGCATTCTGTATTTTTCAGCGAAATCTATGGCAAACTTCCGAAACAAAAGGTGTACATCACCATGTCTGTCCCTAAGAGCTGGAATATCGATTTGCACCGTATTTAATCGGTAGTATAAATCTTCTCTAAAGCGACCGTCTTGTATGGCTTTCATCATATTTACATTGGTTGCTGCCACAATGCGCACATCGGTTTTCTGAATTTGGGACGAACCCACTTTCATAAATTCGCCACTTTCCAAAACTCTTAAAAGTCGCACTTGAGTCTGCAAAGGCAATTCCCCTACCTCATCCAAAAAAATAGTTCCACCATCTGCCACTTCAAAATAACCTTTTCTGGTTGCTGTTGCTCCTGTAAAAGCTCCTTTTTCGTGTCCAAAAAGTTCGGAGTCTATGGTCCCTTCCGGAATGGCTCCGCAGTTGACAACAATGTAAGGTTTGTGTTTTCTTCTAGATTCTGAATGGATGATTTTCGGTATAAACTCTTTTCCGGTGCCACTTTCACCAATGACCAATACAGAAATATCTGTAGGAGCTACTTGTACCGCTTTTTCTATGGCACGATTGAGGGCTGGAAAATTTCCAATAATCCCGAATCTATTCTTTATATTTTGTAAGTCAGACATTTTTCTAAATTAAATTAAGTAGGGCAATTTGAAAACCATGTTTGTCATCAATTTCTTACACCATTTCTCCTAGTAATGTTCCACGCGTGGAATCGTGCACCATTACTTGTACAAAGTCTCCCAATTGGGTTCCTTCTTTTTTATCGAATACCACTACTGCATTTTGGGAATTCCTCCCTTTCCATTGGTTTTTATCTTTTTTAGAAACCCCATCGATCAAGACTTCATGAATTCTACCAACATAGGATTTCATTCTCAGGGTAGATAGTTCACCTTGCAAATCAACCACCTCTTGCAGTCGTCGTCCTTTAACATCATCCGGAATATTGTCTTCCATTTTTTTATGCGCCGGTGTCCCTGGTCGTTCGGAATAGGCGAACATATAGCCATAATCGTATTCTACTTCACGCATTAGGGACAAGGTATCTTGGTGATCTTCCTCTGTTTCGTTACAGAATCCCACCATAATATCTTGTGAAAAAGCAATTTCTGGTACCAAGTTTTTCGCTTCTCGGATTAATGTCAAATATTCTTCACGAGTATGCTGTCGGTTCATTGCTTGCAGCATATTATTGCTCCCACTTTGCACCGGGAGATGAACATATTTGCAAATATTTTTGTGCTTTGCCATCATCCGGAAGACATCAATGCTCATATCCTGTGGATTGGAAGTTGCAAACCGAATTCTAATTTCTGGCAATTCAGTAGCCACCATATCCAGTAGTTGAGCGAAATGTATGGCGGTTGCTTGTTGCATCTCTGAGGCTTTGCTGAAATCTTTTTTCGCACCTCCACCGTACCAAAGATAAGAATCTACATTTTGTCCCAAAAGGGTAATTTCTTTATATCCATTTTCCCAAAGCTCTTTACATTCTTTGATGATGGAGTGTGGATCACGACTTCTTTCTCTACCTCGAGTAAATGGAACAATACAGAAGGTACACATATTATCGCAACCTCGGGTAATGGTAACAAAAGCTGTTACCCCATTTCCTCCCAAACGAACAGGAGAAATATCGGCATAGGTTTCGTCCTTGGAAAGTATTACATTAATGGCATCTTTTCCGCCTTCGGTTTCCTTCAATAAATTGGGTAAATCTCTGTAAGCATCGGGGCCTACTACCAAATCCACCAATTGCTCTTCTTCCAAGAGCTTACTTTTCAGTCTTTCTGCCATGCATCCCAACACCCCTACAATAAGATTAGGCTTGGTTCTTTTCAGGCTTTTAAATTTAGACAAACGCATTCTTACGGTTTGTTCCGCTTTTTCTCGAACAGAACAAGTGTTGAGCAAGATTAAATCTGCTTCTTCTTCCTTCAAAGTCGTATTATAGCCTTCGTTATTTAGGATGGATGCCACGATTTCTGAATCGGAAAAATTCATTTGGCACCCATAACTTTCCAAGAATAATTTTTTGGTATTCTGTGGTTTTTCGGCTATGGCGTAAGCCTCACCTTGTTTGGATTCGTCTATATATTTTTCTTGCATGATAATCATTTTTTGAATGGTGCAAAGATAATTATTTTTATGACAAATTGGCAGTCTTATTCATTGGATTTATAAATCATTTCTCTTGTTACTTATGCTTGGCAACTGTCATTTAATCCTTATGTGAAAGTGTGAAATAAAAAATAAAAAGACTCTCGTACGAAAGTCTTTCTATTTAAAAATGTATTCAAAATACTTCAAAAGTACCATCATCAAAATGATTTTTCTTCTATAAAAGATACTGGTAAACGATAGCCATAATTTACTACTTTTTCCGTTTTATACTGCGGGTTTCCATTTGTTTTTAATTCTGTAAATGGCTGAAATGACAGATTTCCCAAAGACAAAATTATTATAGCTTTCAAGTTTCGGATTGATGATTAGCCCTTCTCTATTGACGATAATTCAGTTTCAAAAACTTCGAAAACAAGTCGATTGGTAAAGTCTTTAAATACAAATTACCTTCTCTGGAAAATATCATTTTCTTTATAATCGTCATTTCCTGTTTTAGGCTCTTCAACTACAATGGACAATGGCATTCTAAATTTAAATGAAATCGGAATTCCATTTTTTGTAGCAGGCTTCCATTTGGTATTTATTCTAGACAAACTCTTAACCGCTTCTTGAGCAAATTCAGATTTTTCATATCCCAAGATGGAAGGATTTATCAAATTTCCATCTTTATCTATCTCAAAACCCAAGTGTATTCTTTCACTATATTTTATACCTTTTGCTTCAACAAAAGTGATCACTTTATTTCTAAATTTATCTATTCCACCTGGAAATTCAGGAACAATCAAATTATCATCTGGCCCACTATAGGATTCTTTATAACCGACAAACAAATCATCAGGATAAAAATCAAGCTCCACAATGGTATTTATTTTTGCCCCATTCAAAACCGCTGGATTCCAATTTTCCAAATAAGGTAGCGCAAAGCGAATGAGTTCATAAGCACATTTATTTTTCTCGATTTCCGAAGTGTTTTCGTCTTTTATCAAACTTATAGTCGCATCTTCTTTAATTAAAATCGGTATTGCATAATGTTCTGTTCGATTATTACAAGGATCTTTTTTCTTGTCTAACAACACCTGTCTCAACTCTTTATAGAAGGCTACACTACCCCCTTTATAATAAGTTTGCTCTGGTGGATATCCTTCATAAATGGTCATTTGTGAAAATAAGCTTTGATAAAGCAGAAATAAAAACAACCCTATTATTTTAGTATTTTTCATGTGTGATATTTATTGTTTTTTTAATGGTCATGTGGAAACCTAAAGAAGTGGTTCGACGAAGTCAATCGCCATTTTTCATCGGCATTTGCGTGAAAAGCAAATTTGTACATGCCAATTTCATTCAATGTATTTTTTATAAAATTTCAATTTGGTTTTTTAATAAATCTTCGAATTCGTCTCTTTTTCTTATTAGAAGTGCTTTCCCATCCAAGAACAATACTTCCGCTGGCTTTAATCGAGAATTAAAATTGGAACTCATTTCGAATCCATAAGCTCCTGCATTTCTAAAAACAAGAATGTCGCTTTCGCGAATTTCGTTTATTTTTCTGTCCCAAGCAAAGGTATCCGTTTCACAAATATTCCCAACCACGGTATAAATTCGCTCTGGTCCTTTAGGGTTCGATAAGTTTTCAATTATGTGGTAGGCATCATAAAACATAGGACGAATCAGGTGGTTGAAGCCTGAATTAATTCCAGCAAAAACTGTTGCCGTCGTTTGTTTGATTACATTGGTTTTCACTAAAAAATGTCCGCTTTTACTCACCAAAAATTTTCCTGGCTCAAACCATAGTTCGAGTTTTTTTCCACTTTCTTTGGCAAAATCTGTCATAGCTTTATGTACTTTCTTGCCCAAAGCCATTACATCGGTTTCTATTTCTCCATCTTGGTAAGGAATCTTGAAGCCGCTTCCCATATCCAGATATTTCAAGTTGGGAAAATGAGCGGCCAATTCAAACATAATATCCAGTCCTTGCAAGAAAACATCGGTATCTTTTATTTCACTTCCTGTATGCATGTGTAGCCCTTCTACATTAATTTGAGTGGACTGTACAATTCTTTCGATATGTCTGAGCTGGTGAATGGAAATACCAAATTTGGAGTCGATATGTCCTGTAGAGATTTTATAATTTCCCCCAGCGAAAATATGAGGGTTAATACGAACAAAAATGGGATAAGTAGCGCCATATTTATTTCCGAATTGCTCCAAAATAGAGATATTGTCTATATTAATATGCACTTGTAAAGCCATGGCTTCTTCTATCTCAGCCAAATCCACACAATTAGGGGTAAAGAGAATTCTTTTGGGTGTAAAACCGGCTTTGAGTCCTAGTTTTACTTCATTAATGCTTACACAATCCAGATTAGCACCTAATTGCTGAACATACTTTAGAATATTGATGTTGGACAATGCCTTACAAGCATAGAAAAACTTGGTGCTCTTTTGAAAAGAACTTACTAATTTTTCGTATTGACTTTTGATGGATGCAGCATCGTACACATAGGTTGGTGTGCCAAACTCTTCGGCAACTTTCAACAATTCTTTGTTGTTCATTGTTTAAAAAAATTATATTAAAATAAATAAAGATGTAAAAATAATAACAAAACTAAATAAAACCATAGAAATAAAGGGCTGAAAATTCATATTTTTCAAAAATAAATTATTTTGACTGTTGCAACCATTGCACATCTCCCCTTAGCAAAGATAGACGAATTTCGTTGTACACTTCAGTCCCTACTTCTGGCAAATCCATGCTTAGTAATGCCAATTTTTTCTTGGATTGTATCTGGGTATGGTATTCATAAAACCCAAATGAAACCAGCTTTCCTTTGTTGATTACCAGAAAAACTTTTTCACCTAAAACCCTCCCTTCTCCTGACAACAAACCTGTTTTATTTTCTATTTGAATTTTGGTATTCAAGTTTTCTTCAGACAATGGCTCGAAGTTCTTTTTTATAAAACTCAAGGCTTTCAACCCTTGAGTATAGGATTTAAAATAAAGTAAAGGAGCATGCCCTTTTTGCATCATTTTTTTTTCTATCCAAAATTGCTGATGATGGTAATACAAGGCATACGGTAAGCTTTCTTTCCATTTCATATTTTTTGATAAAACAATGAGTTTAGACAAAAGTAGATTTCCAGTCGTTTCAAAGCTGATTTGTTCACATCGGTTTTGGATGGATTTTCTTTTGCTGGATTTGGATTGGAGTACATTTTTTGCATACCGGTGGATGTTTTCTGTATAATCCGAATGCAAAATTGTTCCTTGAACATCCTGAAAATATACTATTCCCCGTGTATTGGGCAAATGTGTGGTCAGTTCTTTAATTTTATTATTAAATGTTTTGGCTTGGGTCTCTTCGTATTGCTGCTGTATTATTTCGTGTACCGCATCTTTTGTTAATAATAACTTAAAGAGTTCTAGAGTTGCTCTTGCATCTCCTGCAGCTCTGTGATGATCTGTAAGTGGAATCCCAAGAGACCTCACCAATTTACCTAATGAATAGCTCTCCGCATTTGGAATTAATTTTTTGGCCAAAGGAATGGTATCCAAAGTTTCGATTTGGTAGTGATACCCCAATCGTTCGAAGGATTGCTTCAACATTCTAAAATCAAACTCTATATTATGGCCTACTAATGTAGTTCCCTCGGTTATTTCTACTATTCTTTTGGCTATCTCATGAAATTTAGGTGCAGTTTTCACCATTTTAGATGAAATCCCAGTTAACTTTTGCACAAAAGGGGTAATCTCAGCCTCTGGATTAACCAATGTTATAAACTGATCGACAATCTGGTGTCCATCATATTTGTAAATTGCAACTTCGATGATGCTCTCCTTCCTAAACCCGGCACCATTGCTTTCTATATCGATTATTGTGTACACTATGTATCTAATTTTAACGCCTTCTTCTACTCCCTAATCCCAACATTCCTAAAACGGCTTTCGCTCCCTCACGCATCAGCGTGTTGGCAAATGTTCTTCCTGCGCTGCTCTTCAAAACTTGTTCAAAAACACTTGGCCCTTCATCTTCATTGGTTGTTCTCTGCTGCGTTTCCGTTTGTGTTTCTTCTTGCAATGTTATGGCTTGCATCCTTTCGGATAAAATTTCGTAAGCAGATTCTTTATTTACTGCTGTTTCATATTTTTCTACCAACGCAGAGGATTGTGTGAGTACCGTTAATTCCTCATCTGTTAGAACATCCATTCTGGATTCAGGTGAAATTAAAAAGGTCTGAACCAATGGTGTAGGTATTCCTTTCTCGCTTAATGCTGTTACAAAGGCTTCACCAATTCCTAAATTTTGAATTAATTGTCCCGCATCATAATATTCTGTGATTGGGTAATTTTCTACTGCTTTATCAATTTCTTTTCTATCTTTTGCGGTAAAACCTCTTAATGCATGCTGAATTTTTAATCCCAACTGAGACAATACATTTTCCGGCACATCTCCGGGGATTTGGGTAATAAAATAAATCCCCACTCCCTTAGAACGGATTAGTTTGACCATGGTTTCAATTTGTGCCAACAATGTTTTGGAAGCCTCTTTAAAAATAAGATGAGCCTCATCAATAAACAAAACCAACTTAGGTCTTCCACTGTCTCCTTCTTCTGGGAAAGACATATAGATTTCCGCGAATAAAGAAAGCATAAAAGTAGAAAACAAATTCGGTTTACTTTGAATATTTGCTACCCTCAATATATTAACCACCCCTTTATCTCCTTCTTTCGCTAATAAATCCCAAACATCAAAACTAGGTTCACCGAAAAAACTAGTTGCTCCTTCCTGCTCCAATGCAACAATAGCTCTGAGTATTGCTCCTAAAGATGCAGGTGCCACATTCCCATAATTGCTCGCTACTTCTTGTTTTCCACCTTCTGGATCCGTCATGTATTGCAATACTTTTTTCAGATCTTCTAGATCCACAAGTGGCAATCCTTTGTCGTCGCAATATTTAAAAACGATGGACATTATGCTTTGTTGCGTGTCATTGAGTAATAAAATTTTACTCAACAATATAGGACCAAATTCGGAGACTGTAGCCCTAAGTTTCACTCCTTTCTCGTCGGAAATGGTCATCAATTCAACAGGAAACTGCTGTGGCGTAAAAGTATAACCTGTTTTAGCATAACGGTCTTCTATGATAGAATTAACAGCACCCTGAGCGGCAATTCCAGAGAAATCTCCTTTTATATCCAATACCAAGGACGGAATACCCGATTTGGAAAGTTGTTCTACAAAAACTTGAATGGTTTTGGTTTTTCCGGTACCGGTTGCACCAGCGATCAATCCATGTCTGTTAATGGTTTTCAAAGGAATTTTTACATCTACCTCTTGTACCACTTCTCCATTCAACATTCCTTTTCCCAAAATAATATTCTCGCCTTTGGTGCTGTATTTTGCACTAAGTTCATCAATAAATTGCGATTTCTTTTCCATAAAATGTGTTGCTAAAACAATTGAAAGGATAAAGGTAATTATTTTTTGGTTTCAACAAAAAAAATCTAAATGCCCAACTAAGGAAATACGCTGATGAATGTCATTTGATGAACATGAAAAAAATCATTGATAAAACGGATATATCACTCTAAATTTGTAAACATGAAATCTTGGATAACCACCATATTAGCCATTTTAGTTTTTGCTTCGAGTTTTCAAAGCTCGTTGGTGTTGGTGGATTATCAAATCAATCAGGAATTTTACGAAACCCATTGCGAAAACAAAAATAAACCCGAACTCAGTTGTCATGGAAAATGCCAACTGAATAAAGAAACCGAAAATAAAGCAGGTATTTATTTGGTAGCCAAATTTTGTTTTGAAATGAACATCCTCCCTACCGAAACTTTAAAAATTGCGCAAACTAAACCAAGCATTTGGGAAGACAAAAACGACGGTTTCAATCTTTACATCCAACCCATTTTACCGGGATATATGGACATTATTCCGCATCCACCACAAATTTAATTGACTTCTAAACTTATTTCGAACAATTTATTTCCTCAAATGGGCAAATAAAAGGATTGTTACGACTTATATACACTATTTTTTTTAGAAACAATTAAATTTAATCCACATGAAATCAATATTTAAAATGATATTGGCCACTCTATTTTTGGCCATCACACTAGTATCTTGCCGTAATTCTGAAGACAATATTACAGAAACGACCAACGAGTTGCAAGATTTAAAACTTATTAAAGAAACATCCAACGACAAGCACATCATCGAGCTGTACTCCGCGTCTGGGCAACTGAGCCAAGGATACCATGATGTTTTTATCCGCATCAAAAACAAAGCTACTGGATTATACGAAAATAATGCAGAAATACAATGGCAGCCAGTAATGCACATGACCAGCATGAGCCACTCTTGTCCGAAATCGGCTGTAACCAAAATCGCTGGAAACAATTTATATACCGGTTATATTGTATTTACCATGGTACAAAATGCCTCTGAATATTGGGATATAAAAATAGACTACACCATTAATGGGAACAATTACACCACCACTACGGTATTGGATGTTCCTGCAAGTCCAAAAAGAGTAGTGACAAGTTTTAAAGGCAGTGACAATGTTAAATATATTTTAGCTTACATACATCCCAAAAACCCTAAAGTAGCTACCAATGATTTAACGGTGGGTGTTTGGAAAATGGAAGACATGATGAATTTTTCTGTTGTCGATGGCTATACTGTAAAAATTGATCCTAGAATGCCTAGCATGGGAAATCATTCTTCTCCTAATAATATACATGCTACACAGAAAAATGCTGGTGGATTGTACTACGGAAAATTATCGCTAACCATGACTGGTTATTGGAAAATAAATTTACAATTAGCCAATACAAGTGGTAATATATTAAAGGGAGAAGAGATAAGCGATAGCACCCCAGCCAGTAGTATATTTTTTGAACTAGAATTTTAGTTAAATCTAATTTCGCTGTAGTACTGATCTTATTATAACGGTATTAACGCGATACAACTCATACGAACATTCATTTTTTTTCATACAAACGGCAAGATCATCAACCGTCTTGTCGTTTGCTTCTATCATAAAAAAAATGATTAAAATAACGAGGGTACGAATTTTTTGAAACTCTGTACCACAAACCCAAAACTTAATTATCTACAAATGAAAAAGAATATCATCCTTTTATCCTGTCTTATCTGGGCAGGATACGGGAAAGCACAAAACCATAACGATAGCATCTCCACCCAAGGCATACAAGAAGTAATCCTCATAAAATCCAACACTTTAGCCAAAAAAGAAGCAAAACCTCTTGGATCTATAGACGAATATTTACAAAAATCCAATCAAGTGGACATGATCCGTAGAGGTGCTTATGCGTGGGAACCCATCATCAACAACATGACAACGGAACGAACCCTTGTTACCATAGATGGCATGAGGATTTTTGGTGCTTGTACTGACAAAATGGATCCCATAACCTCTTATGTAGAAGTTTCCAATCTTTCTTCCGCTAAAATTACCAGTGGGCAACAAGGCTCTTGCCACGGCACAACCATTGGAGGCGCCATAAATTTAGAAAGAAACAAAAACAGTTTTGGAGAGCAAAAATGGAAAGTGTATTTAAATACAGGTTTCGAATCCGTTAATCAACAAAAAATATGGGGTGGAAGCCTTCAGTTCAAAAACAAACAATGGTACAACGATACTAATTTTATGTTTCGTGATGCCCATAACTATAAAGCAGGAGGCGGCATAGAGATTCCTTATTCTCAGTATAAAAAAATGAATCTTTCCCAAACTTTAGGGTATAAATTAAATGACAACAACCTAGTAGAAGCTTCTGTTATCTATGACAAAGCGACTCATGTTGGCTATCCCGCATTGCCCATGGATGTTTCTTTAGCAGAGGCCATAATAGGTTCTGTTCAACATAAATACAACAACAAAGAAGGGAAATTACAATCTTGGGAAACAAAAATTTATTATAACAACATTACACACAGAATGGACGACACCCAAAGGCCTGCCGTTCCTATCCACATGGATATGCCAGGCTGGAGTACCACCTATGGTTATTATAGTAAAGCAAACGCTAATTGGGGCAAACACCAAATTCTTGGTAATATTTCAGGTTTCTTCAACCGTTCATTAGCCGATATGACCATGTACCCCAACCAATCATCTGAAAAACTCATGTACATGCTTACTTGGCCAGATGTGCACACCCTAAATCAGGCTTTGTACCTTGAAGACACCTTTACAATAAACGATAACAGTAATTTGAAAGCCAATGTGTCTTTTACTTTTCATCAAAATAAAGTAAACAATACAATGGGAATAGAAAGTTTACAGATTTTTTATCCAGAAATGAAAGAGCAAAAAAGCAGAGGACTGAAAAGTATAGCCGTACAATACAATCACCAATTCAAGAATATAGAAACTGGCTTTGGCATGGGTTACGGAGAAAGAGCTCCCTCAGTATCGGAGGGGTATGGATTTTATCTTTTCAACTCAATGGAAAAATATGATTATATTGGCAATCCATATTTAAAAAACGAAGAATCTTTAGAAGGAAACCTTTATGTACGATGGAAAAACCAATCGGTTTCTTTACAATTAAACGCATCGTATTTCAACATTAGAAATTACATTGTAGGAGAAGTAATTCCAGGTTTAGTTCCAATGACCATTGGAGGTTTGGGAGTAAAAAAAACTACCGCTCTGGATAGAGTTTATATACTGAATATTGGATTAAATTCTGAAATAAAAATAAACCCACATTTTAAATGGATAGGCCAAATTTCTTATAATGATGGAAGAGATAAGCAACAACAAATCTTGCCCTATATAAGTCCGCTTCGATACAGAACATCTTTAAGCTATCACCAACAATCTATATCATCAGAACTAAGCCTTACAGGAAATGCAGCAAAAAATAAATTTAATCCTAAATATGGGGAAAGCAACACTGCAGATTACGCAATTATTGGGTTTAATATCGGATATCAATTTCTATGGAAAGCACAAAAATTGGACATAAAAACTGGGGTAGAAAATATACTAGACACCAACTACACTACATTTTCGGACTGGAATAAAATTCCCAGACCGGGCAGAAATTTCTTCATCAACTTAAATTATTCTTACTAACCCTATTTTAAGAGCCTGTGATAAGTTATTTCAGAATGACTTTTATTAGCCAACAAGTTTTAGATCGTATTAAAAAATAATACTAACTTTGTTTTTTTCCAAAAAAAAATCAAAATGAAAAGAGAAGATATACTACAAGAAATCATCAAAGAACAACATAGAGTTATCGACAGTTTAAAAGAGTCTGTTACCCAATTCAAAACCGCTTCTGACATGGACGAAGACAGCACTTCGGACCCGGATGATTATGCTCGACAGGCCGAAGCCAAAGACATGCAATTGCGTTTCGAAAAAATGCTACAAAAAGAGAAAAATGATCTAGAATTCGTATTAAATGAACTCAATAAATCTTATACAGAAATCGATTTTGGAGCAATTGTAGAAACGGATAAAAATTATTTCTTTTTAGCTGTACCTTTGCCAAAACTAAAAATAAATGAGAAAGAATTATTCTGCATTTCTAAGGAAGCACCTATCTACAACAAACTAAAAGGTAAAAACATTGGTGACACCATAGAAATTGGCAATATCCATCACCAAATTATTAACATTCTATAAATTAACTCATGAAGAAAATATCATATTCAATACTTACGGCACTATTTGCTTTCCAATTGTTAGCCATATCCGCATGCAACAAAGAAGATAAGCCTAGCACCGAAACTACTGCAGAGAATACCGAATCCTCCTTAGAACAAGAGGCCAAAATGCTAAAAAACCAAAAAGGCGAAAGCATTAAAGTCGTCTATTTTGCTGAAGGCGATGAGGTGGCTGTTAAAATTACCATCAACGGAAAAGAACACAAACTGAACGCCCGAGGAAGCAACAACAAAGGAGAGCCTATATTTACTGACGACACTTACGCATGGGAAATTATGGAAAGTGGCACTTCTGGAAGGCTTACCGACAAAGCAGGGAACATTGAGACCTACAAGCCCGAAGGCGAACAATAATATCGACACAATCTATTAGGTCTGTAACAATCGTTACAGATTTTTTATTTTAAAACTAAGATATTTGTAAAAAAAATTACAATGGAAGTCAATCAGATTTTATTACTCCTCATCGTGGGACTCATAAGTGGTATCCTCAGCGGACTATTGGGCATTGGTGGTGCTGTTTTCATTATACCGGCATTGGCTATGGTGATGGGCTACTCCCAGCAAACAGCCCAAGGAACAACCCTGATGATGATGACCCTACCCGTGGGACTTATGGCAGCAATTCAATACTATAAAGCCGGGCATGGCGATATAAAAACGGCTGGTATTTTGGCAGTTGCTTTTTTTATTGGTGGCTACTTTGGTGGGAAATTTGCTAACCAAATACCGCAAGAAATTTTAAAAAAGATTTTTGCCATACTACTTTTAATTATCGCGTTTAAAATGTTATTCTTTGACAAAGCAATTAAAATATAACACAATAGAAAATCGCCATTAACAAACAGTTTTCAACAAAACAATCATTAAAATAGGCGATAACTTTCAACCATTTAAAAATATAAATATCCACTATGAAAATTGAACAAATATATACAGGATGCCTTGCACAAGGTGCATATTATGTAGTTTCCAACAACGAAGCTTTTATTATCGACCCTCTCAGAGAGACGCAACCTTACATGGAGCGATTAAAAAAAGATAATGCCGAATTAAAATATATTTTCGAAACTCATTTTCATGCTGATTTTGTTTCTGGTCATTTGGATTTGAGTAAAAAAACGGGTGCTCAAATCGTCTATGGACCAACTGCTAATCCTTCTTTTGACACTTTAATTGCTACCGACAATCAAATTTTTACAATTGGGAATATCACCATTAAAGTACTACACACCCCAGGACATACCATGGAAAGCATTTCCCTTTTATTAATAGATGTAAACGGGAAAGAAACGGCACTTTTCTCAGGAGACACTTTGTTTCTAGGAGATGTAGGAAGACCAGATTTAGCGCAAAAAGCTGCAAATATGACCCAAGAAGAATTGGCTGGAATTTTATACGATTCTTTACAAAATAAAATCATGCCTTTGTCCGATGATATTATTGTGTATCCGGCTCACGGCGCAGGATCGGCTTGTGGTAAAAACATGCAGAAAGAAACCATGGATACATTGGGCAACCAAAAGAAAAGTAATTATGCGCTAAACCAACCCAACAAAGAAGCTTTTATAGCGGCGGTCTTGGATGGCTTATCCGCTCCACCATCTTATTTTGGTATGAATGTAGCGATGAACAAAAGCGGATATGAAAGCTTTGAAACTGTATTGAAAAAAGGAAACCACCCTTTAACTGTTGAAGAATTTGAGCAAATCGCTGAAGATAGTTCAGCCTTAATTTTAGACACCAGAAACGCCGAGGATTTCCACAAAGCATTCATTCCCAATGCCATAAACATCGGCTTAAAAGGAGATTTCGCACCATGGGTAGGCGCTATGATTGTAGATGTACAACAACCTATTTTATTGGTATGCGACAATAACTGCGAGGAAGAAACCGTTACCCGACTTTCCCGAGTAGGATTCGACAATGTATTGGGTTACCTAAAAGGTGGAATGGATACTTGGAAAAATGCAGGAAAGGAATTTGATTCTATTGATAGGATCTCTGCTGCTGCGTTTGAAAAAAAATATTCTGAAAATGCAAAAATAATTGATGTTAGAAAAGAGTCTGAGTATAGTGCCGAGCATTTAGAAATCGCTGAGTCTTTACCTTTATCCGACATCAACCAATGGTCTGCCTCTTTGGACAAAGAAAAACATTTTTTCCTACATTGTGCCGGCGGATATAGAAGCATGATTGCTGCCAGCATTCTCAACTCGAGAGGGATTAGAAACTTTACCGAAATAGAAGGGGGTTTCAATAAAATAAAAGAGACCCAAATTCCCAAAACTACTTTTGTTTGTCCCAGTACTTTAAAATAATTATATATGAACCTCATCAACACGATTACCTTCGACTCACAGAAACCGAATGTAGCCATTATCAAAAAAAATGATCACATAAAATATTTTGCCGTCGCCCTTGGAAAAGATGCTGTATTGCAAAAACACACCACTGCATTCCCAGCAACATTGGTTGTACTAAAAGGAGAAATCAGTTTTAAGTTTGAAGACAGAAGCTTCCATTTAATTTCTGGTGACACATTTGACATACCAGTAAACGAAGTACACGAAGTACAAGGATTAACGGAGGAAAACCTCTTTACTGTATTGCAAGAATTATCATCTCCAAATTAAAGATTATGGAAAATTTTCTATCCAAAGATTTCTGGAATGATCGGTGGACAAACCACGAAACAGGTTGGGATATTGGTTATGCCTCTCCTGCTATTGTTTCTTTTTTTGAAAAAATCGAAGACAAAAACATCAAAATCCTTATTCCAGGATGTGGCAATGCTTATGAAGCCGAAGCCTTAGTTCGTTTAGGGTTTAAAAACATTCACATTTTAGATATAGCTCCCAAAGCCGTAGATCTTTTGAAAGAAAAATATGCATCAAACCATCAAATCAGCGTTTTGTGTGACGATTTCTTCGACCACAATAGCAATTATGATATGATGATAGAGCAAACTTTTTTCTGCGCCATTCATCCAGATTTACGAAAAAAGTATGTAGAAAAAGCAGTTTCATTATTAAATACAAATGGTAAAATTATCGGTTTACTTTTTGACACAGTATTCGAAAAACAAGGCCCTCCATTTGGCGGTAATAAAAAAGAGTACGAAACACTTTTCAAACATTATTTTGAAATAGAAACGATGGAAATATGCAACAATAGTATTCCACCAAGAAAAGACAAAGAATTATTTATTCAACTCACAAAAAAATAAGATGAAAAACTGGTTGTTAAAAAACAAATTAGGCTTTGCCGGAATTATCATTGGAGGCCTTTTGGGATATGCTTATTACCACTTTATCAGCTGCAGCTCTGGGACTTGCGCCATAACTTCCAAACCACTAAACTCATCTGTTTATGGTATGTTGATGGGCTATCTAAGTTTTAGCCTTTTTGAAACTAAAAAAAAGAATGAAGATAAGACCGAATCACAAAATTTTCAATAATAAAAGGATAATAGACTAACTTTGCGAAAATATGAAAAATACACTTTTAAAAAATTGGAATTTTCGTAGAATCCTCTACCTCATCGGTGGTGTATGGATGACCGTGCAAGGTCTGATTGACGCTACTTGGTGGATTTCAGTTTTCGGACTCTACTTTATGAGTATGGCGATTTTTCAATTCGGATGCGCTTCCGGCAATTGCAGCATTCCTCAACCCAAAAACAAATTTAACAAAACCAACAGTACCACTCCATGAGACCTTCTTATTTAACTGAGCATAATATTCAAATTTTTATAAAATCCGCTTTAGAAGAAGATATACAACAAGGGGATTTTTCTTCCATCTCAACCATACCCGCCGATTTACAGCAAAAAGCAAAACTCTTGGTAAAAGAAGACTGCATTTTGGCCGGAGTAGAAATGGCTGAAATTATTTTCAAAACCTTTGACAAAAACTTACAAGTAGAAGTTTTCATCAAGGATGGTGAAAATGCAAAAAAAGGAGACATTGCATTTATCGTTAGCGGTAGTGCCCGTTCTATACTCTCAACTGAAAGACTGGTACTTAACTGCATGCAAAGGATGAGTGGCATTGCAACCCTTACCCACGATTGGAATTCACGATTAATTGGGACCAAAACCCAACTTTTGGACACTCGAAAAACTACGCCCAACTTTAGAATTTGCGAAAAATGGGCGGTTGCCATAGGTGGTGGAACCAATCACCGATATGGTTTGTATGATATGGTGATGCTAAAAGACAATCATATTGACTATAATGGAAGTATTGGTCAAGCGGTAAAAATGTGCAAACAATACCTTGCAGACAACCAACTGAATTTAAAAATAGAAGTTGAAACCCGAAACCTAGAGGAAGTAAAAGAAGCCCTCATGGCAAAAGTAGATCGCATTATGCTGGACAATATGGATGTAGCAACCATGAGAGAGGCCGTAAAAACAATCAACAATCAATGCGAAACGGAAGCATCTGGAGGCATCACAAGAGAGCAACTGCAAGAGATTGCCAAAACTGGCGTTACTTATATCTCAGCAGGCGCACTTACCCATTCGGCAAAAAACATTGATTTAAGCTTAAAGGCAATGAAATAAAAACCCGAACAATTCAAGAATAAATCCCGAATTAATTTCGGGATTTTTGTTTTTATATTGATTAAAAAAACACTTCTAACCTTCAAAAATAACCAATATAAAATCATTTAATTTAGTGTTTATTCATTAAAATCTCATTTTAACGATATTACAAAAAAATTGCATTTTATTAATCATTATGCAATGAATAATTGCATAAATCCCATAGGAAATCACTCGACAACACCCTATTTATCTGTATTTTAAACAGCTCCCATTCCACAAAATTAAAATTTAACAAATTATTAATGAAACTTTAAAAAAATTTAACGATTTTTGCAAACGAAAACAGTATATTTATTTAACCCAATAAGTTATGAGAATTAACTCTATCCAAAAACCGATGTTTGCCGTAGTGCTTACACTCTCTACAGCAAGTGTATATTTTGCGCAAGAGAAAGAATCAACCGTTCGTTCCAAAGACATTGAACAAGTAGTTCTTACAGGTGTTGCCGATATTGCAAAAGATCGAAAAACTCCAGTGGCTGTTTCTACTATTAAAGAAGCACAAATTATTGAAAAACTAGGAAACCAAGAATTTCCAGAAATCCTCAACACAACTCCTTCCGTATATGCGACAAAAGGTGGTGGTGGTTTTGGTGAAGGAAAACTAAACATCCGAGGTTTTGACCAAAAAAACATTGCTGTAATGATCAATGGTGTTCCGGTAAACGACATGGAAAGTGGTGCGGTGTACTGGTCCAATTGGGCAGGACTTTCTGATGTTACTTCTGCAATGCAAGTACAAAGAGGTTTGGGATCTTCCAAGCTAGCCATTGCTTCCGTAGGGGGAACAGTGAACATTGTTACCCGAGCATCAGACAAAAAAGAAGGAGGCGTTCTCAACATTAGCGTTGGTAACAATGATTACCACAAAGCTTTATTCGCTTACAACACTGGTAAATTAAACGGAGGATGGTCTTCCTCATTCTTAATGAGTAGAACAGCAGGTTCCACTTATGCCGATGGCACACAGTTCGAAGGATATAATTATTATTTCGCACTCGGGTATAAAGCCAATAAAAACCACGATTTCCAATTTACTATTACAGGAGCACCGCAATGGCACAACAATAGATATTCCTACACAACCATTCAGGAGAATCTTAAATATGCTGGAAGCGCAACTCCTAACAGAAAATATAACCCAGACTGGGGATACAGATGGGGAGAGGTACTTTCCAACCGTATGAATTATTACCACAAACCGGTAATGTCCCTCAACTGGGATTGGAACATTAACGAAAAGTCCAAGTTGAACACTGTTGTTTATGCTTCTTTTGGTAGAGGTGCCGGTGTAAATGGAAATGTGGGTAAAGCTGGAGGAAAATCTTTTTCTGATCCTACATTCAAAACAACAGATGGACAAATCAATTGGGATCCTATTTTCTCCGCCAATGCTTCTACCACTGTGGATGCATCATCAGCAGCAGGAAATACTTTAGTGCAAACTTCTTCTACTAATTCCCATAACTGGTTTGGTACCATTTCTAGCTTTAATCATAAATTAAACGACAATATTAAAGTTACTCTAGGGGTTGATGGAAGATACTATTACGGTTACCACTATCAAACGGTTGCCAATCTTTTAGGAGCAACAGCTTATAAAGATGCTAGCAACAAAAATATTCCGTACAACATTGTAAGCAATACAACCAATACTCGACCTAACTGGAATCCTTTCGGAGGTTCTATCAGTAACATAAGCGACATGATAGGATATGACAACGATGGTGAAGTACTTTGGTATGGTGGTTTTGGACAAGTGGAATACAACAAAGATAACTTCTCTGCTTTTGTACAGGGAGCAATTTCCAACCAAGCTTTCCAAAGAATTGACAACTTTATCGTGGATGGTGTTTCATTACTTAACGGAACTCTTGCAGGAACTCCTTCTACCAATCAGCCAACAACTATGAACCCTGCATTGAATACCAAAACAGGATTTAAAGACATTTTAGGCTACAACATTAAGGCTGGAGCCAACTATAACATCAACGAGCAACACAATGTTTTTGCTAATATTGGTTATTACTCCAAGCAACCTTTCTTAAACTCCGTATACCCAAACAACAAAAACTTCTTGAACCCGAATTTAACCAACGAAAAAATATTCGGTGTTGAATTAGGTTATGGTTTCCGTTCAGGAATTTTTAGTGGTAATGTGAATTTATACAGAACTTCGTGGAAAGATAGATTCTTGAGAAGATCTAATATTACGGTTACCTATCCAGATCCAAGCAATCCATCTACGCCAATTACAACCACTTCTGCTTATGCAAACATTTCTGGAATTACAGAAATACACCAAGGTGCCGAAATGGATTTCATCGCTAATCTGAATAAATATATTTCATTTACCGGTATGTTCTCTTTTGGAGATTGGTATTATGAAGGAAACGCAGAGGGATCTATGTTTACTGAAACCAACGAACCTATTTTAAATGGTTCTGCAGCAACTACCGTTCTTTACTTGGATAAAGTAAAAGTAGGAAGCTCAGCACAACTTACTGCCGCGGCAGGACTTACCTTTAAGCCAGTTCAAGATTTAGACATTAATGCTCAATACAGATATGTAGATAATTTGTATGGTAACATTAACCCTATCAACTTCCAAACGCAAGCGGCTGGAGATATGGGTGCAATGAAATTACCTGCTTTCTGGTTAATGGATATTGGAGCCAGCTACAAAATAAGATTGAACAATACAAAACAATTCTTTACACTAAGAGCAAATGTATATAACTTGTTCGATAAGTATTATATTGCAGAATCTAACACCAACATCCATAGTAACTTAACTGCCCAACAATATACCGACATAAATGGTGGTACTATTGCAGGAAATGCAGCTAAATATGCTTCTTATGTTGCTGCAGGAAACTACAATGGAGTGAGCCAACAAAACCAAGTGTATTTCGGATTTGGAACAACTTGGACAGCAAGTGTCTCTTTCAATTTCTAAATCATAGTTTTTTTAGATATTCAAATCCCGGCTATTCGTCGGGATTTTTGTTATCTTTGTCCATCAAAAGTTAAAAACAAACAATATGTACGAAATTTTGCGCAACGCACACAAAGGCTTTGGTTATTTGGAATTAGTCCTTGTAGCCCTATTTATCATTTCTTTGGCCATAACATCTTTTGGCTATAGTGGTAAAGTGAATAAATTTTTAAAGAAAATCACTTTATTCACCATGATTTTTTTCCACATTCAATTTCTAATTGGAATCGTTATGTTGGTCATTCATTTCACGGGTGGTATGGATATGGGCGCTGTAATGAAGGATTCTGCCCTTAGATTTCAATATGTAGAACATCCATTTTCTATGTTGGTGGCAGCTATTTTGATGACCATCATTAATAAAAAAGTAAAAAATGCTGATATCTTAAGCCTTAAAATATTCTTCATGGGATTATTGGCTACAGCATTATTTGCATTTGCTTTTCCTTGGGCAAAAGTTTTTGGACTATAATAATTAAAATTTTAAATAACAATTCAATGAAAGTAGCCGTAGTAGGCGCCACCGGAATGGTTGGCCAAATCATGTTGAAAGTTTTGGAAGAAAGAAACTTTCCCTTTACTGAACTTATCCCCGTAGCATCCGAAAAATCCGTTGGAAAAAAGGTCAAATGCAAGGGTAAGGAATACAGTATTGTAAGCATGAAAGATGCTATTGCTGCCCAACCTGATATTGCTATTTTTTCTGCTGGTGGCAGTACTTCATTAGAGTTTGCCCCTTTGTTTGCTGCAGTTGGCACAACAGTAATCGATAATTCGTCTGCTTGGAGAATGGATCCTACGAAAAAGCTTATTGTCCCAGAAATAAATGCTCATGAGCTAAGTAAGGACGATAAAATCATAGCCAATCCCAATTGCTCCACGATACAATTGGTGATGGTGCTTTATCCTTTGCATAAAAAATACAAATTAAAAAGAGTGGTGGTTTCTACTTACCAATCGGTAACAGGAACCGGAAAAGCTGCAGTGGACCAACTGAACGCCGAAATTACGGGCAACCAAACGGTAGAAAAAGTGTATCCGTATGACATTTTCAAGAATGCATTACCACAATGCGATGTATTTGATGAACACGACTATACCAAAGAAGAACTAAAGCTGATGCGTGAGCCAAAAAAAATAATGAGCGACGATAGCTTTAACCTTACCGCTACTGCGGTGAGAGTTCCTGTACAAGGAGGACATTCTGAAAGTGTGAATATTGAGTTTGAAAATGAATTCGATATTACCGAAGTAAAAAATATTTTAGAAAATACAGAAGGTGTAAAAGTTTTGGACGATGTTCAAAATAAAATATACCCAATGCCTTTGTACTCCGAAGGGAAAGATGAAGTATTTGTAGGGAGAATTCGAAGGGATATTTCCCAAGACAATACCCTCAATTGCTGGATAGTAGCCGATAATCTTAGAAAAGGCGCTGCCACCAATGCCATACAAATTGCAGAATATCTTCTAGAAAATAAGTTGATATAAATAATATAAATGCTCACCCAAAGTGAGCATTTATTATTTGTTAGAATATTGAAACAATGACCAACAATACCATTAAATATTAATGATAGAAAACAACACTACTTCCCAAACCAATTTCACATTCCAAAAATGGATTGCCCTCATTGGAATTGCCCTTTTTATAGGTAAACTGTTGGCTTGGCATCTTACCAATTCGGATACGGTATTTTCGGATGCCATGGAAAGCATTGTGAACATCATAGCTGCTTTTATGGGATTGTATTCTTTGTATCTCTCTTCCAAACCCAAAGATGAAGACCATCCTTACGGACATGGCAAGGTAGAATTTGTAACTTCGGGCATAGAAGGGTCCTTAATTATTTTTGCAGGAATCATGATTATCGTACAAGCGATAGATTCCTTGATGCACGGAAAAAATATTAACAAAATAGACTACGGTATTTACATTGTTGCACTCACTGGGATTATCAACTATGTTCTTGGTTATTTGTCCATAAAAAAAGGGGAAAGAGAAAACTCGTTGGTCTTGATATCATCGGGCAAACATCTACAATCGGACACCATTACTACATTGGGCGTTGTAATCAGTTTAATCATCGTATATTTCACCCAACTATTTTGGATTGATGCTGTCATTGCTTTGGTTTTTGCTTTGTACATTATGGTAGTTGGCTATAAAATCATCAGAAAATCGTTGAGTGGTATAATGGATGAAGCCGACCCTGAGTTATTAGAAAATTTTGCCAAAATATTAAATAACAACAGAAAAATCGACTGGATAGACCTTCACAACACCAGGATTCAGCAACATGGCAATAAATTACACATCGACAGCCACCTCACTCTACCCTATTATTATGAATTGAGGAAGGCACACCAATGCATGGAAGAGGTGATAAAGGTTTGGGTGGAAAACACTGATAGAAACATTGAATTTAACCTACACATGGACGATTGCAAACCGTTTTCTTGTGAAATATGCCAGATTTTAGATTGTCCTGTAAGGCAAAAACCTTTTGTAAAAATAATTCCTTGGGATGCCAATAATATTAGCCAAGTTCAGAAACATCAATTAAACACTTCTAACGATAATAGAGGTTTAGAAAAGTAAAAAATTCCGACATCCTATAGCTATTGTTTAAAAATAAAAATACAGTAAAAACTATGGTTACAGCCAGCATCCCTTTAAAAATAGGCTTTTGATGATAACTTTTTAACCACCATCCCCAAAGCAATGGGTAAACAAATACAAAATGTCCACCATAAATATAAGAAGTATGCAAACCAAACTTTAGCACAGCGTGTATTAACACATCAACTAAAAAAGACAATGCTAATATTTGAACCCAATAATTTTTAATATTCTTAAAAATAGCCCAAAGCAATACGATAACTAAAATCCCAATAAAAGCATACGAAACTGGTGAGGAATAAACATCCATAAACAAAGCTTTGTATTGAAACCCTTGTTTGCTATGATAATCCCTAATAAAAAAACTTGGAAATAACACATTTCCTCCGATAAACCAAGAACAAATCATGTCCCAAAGTGGCGTTACCTTGGGTTGGGAGAATTTTTCATATTGCTCACCCGTTTTGGTAAAAATTCTTTGATAATCAAAATTGAGTCGGTAAAGAAAAAGAAATACAAAAATACCGGTAGAAATCAAACCTTTCAGCACAACCATTCCAATCTTTTTAATATTCCAAAACAGTTTCTTACTGTACAAAAGAGGAATATAAACTTTTACTGCATTCGTAATGGTTAACCCTCCTATTCCAACTGCGGCTAAAGTGAGTGCAGAAAGAGGAATATCCTGATTTTTTTTAATTTTAAGAGCAGCGTAGTATTGATAGATACAAAGAAAAAGAAATGTAAAAGTATAAGTCTCTGGAGTAAATGAGAGCAATATATTGGTAGAAAAACCAGCCGTCATTAAAACCAATAAGAGGCTAACACCAGCCTGCAATTGCACAATGTTTTTAAGGTATTTATAAATTTGCACCAAAGCCAAACTGATGCTTAAAGTACTCATCCATGCATAAAAAAGTCGAAATCCAGCTCCTTTTTTCCCTTCTGCAAACCAAAGTGCTAAGTTCCTTAATTCATCAAAAAAATAATTGGACAAAGGATGCCTTTCAAATCCACCACCAGTCATTATTATCGAGCGATTATCAAAACTAAAGTAGGCATCCCAAGGGATTCTATCATCGAAGATAATACGATAATCCCAGGCTATTTTATGAGCCAAATAACCATATCCAAGTACTAAAAATAGGAATAATCCCCACTCTATCACAGAACAGGGAAACAACAACCTCAATAAATTTAAAAATTTAGTTTTGATTTTCATATAGAACTGAACATAGGATTAAGACAACATTCGTTGTGCCTTTTTGACTCCCTCAACCAATTGATCGATTTCTTCCAAGGTATTGTACACAGCAAAACTTGCCCTAACTGTTCCTGCAATATTAAAAAACTCCATAATGGGCTGGGTACAATGATGCCCGGTTCTTACGGCAATGCCCATTTTATCGAGAATCATTCCAACATCAGATGCAATTCCCACTCCTTCCAAATTAAAGGAAACTACACCTGTTCTATTGGCTTTTTCAGCATAAACTTTTAATCCATCTATCTTGAGCAAATTGTTTTGAGCATAAACCAACAATTGGTGTTCGTGTTGTGCAATAGCATCATGTCCGATGTTTTCAATAAAATCTACCGCTGCCCCCAAAGCAATGTTTCCTGCGATATTGGGCGTTCCAGCTTCAAACTTAAAAGGCAAATCGGCATAAGTAGTTTTCTGAAAACTACAAGTAGCAATCATTTCTCCACCTCCGTGGAAGGGTTGCAACTGTTGCAGTATCTCAGCTTTTCCATAAAGGATTCCTACACCTGTTGGCGCGTACATTTTATGTCCGGAAAAGACAAAAAAATCGCAATCCATTTGCTGTACATCAACCTTCATGTGAGGGATAGACTGAGCACCATCAACCAAAATAAGCGCAGAAGAATTCTTACGGACATTAGCAATGATTTCATCAACAGGATTAATAACCCCTAAAGCATTAGAGACTTGGTTGAAAGCGACCATTTTAGTTTTTTCATTAAGTTCCTTATCTAAAAAGTCCAATTGTAAAATCCCATTTTCATCCATGGGGATTACTTTGAGTTGTGCTCCAGTTCTTTCACAAAGCATTTGCCATGGTACAATATTGGAGTGATGTTCCAGATAGGACACGAGTATTTCATCACCCGGTTTTAATATTTTTGAATTCCCAATCGCATACGCAACAGAATTAATACTTTCTGTTGTTCCTCGTGTAAAGTTGATTTCATACTCATGTTTTGCATTGATGAATTTCTGTATCTTTTGCCTAGCCTCTTCCATCGCAATGGTGGCCATTTGTGAAAGACTATGAATCCCACGATGTACATTGGCATTTAGATCTGTATAATAATTCTGCAGGGCATTTAAAACCAAAATAGGTTTTTGAGAAGTTGCTGCATTGTCCAGATATATAAGAGGTTTCCCATTTATTTCTCTTTCCAAAATAGGAAATTGAGATCGGATATTTTGTAAGTCCAACATAAGTCTTATTTAGAATGGTTCAAATTTACGAAATTTTAATGATAAAAAAATCCCAACCAAAGGTCGGGATTTATGTGTATCAATCTAAAAAGATTATTCAGCACTTTCTGCTGCTGGAGCTTCTGTAGCACCTTCAACTGCTACTTCTTCTTCGTCCTCATCATCTTCTACGATAGACCCAGCATTTTTCATTGCATTTCTAGACATCTTCACAGCAACTACTACTGCATTGTCTGGGTGCATGAAAGAGTACAATTTGTTTTTCAATTTCTCTACATACAATTTGTTACCAATTCTAAGTGGAGTTACATCTACTACGATTTCGTCTGGCAAATTAGCAGGAATAGCTTTTACTTTCAATTTTCTGAAAGATTGTCTAAGTACACCCCCTGCAACTACCCCTTTAGAACGACCCGTAATTCTTACTGGTACTTCCATAATTACTGGCTTATCAGCTGACAACTGATAGAAATCCACATGAAGGATTTTGTCTGTAATTGGGTGGAATTGGATGTCTTGAAGCACGGCTTCAATTGTTTCACCATCGATCACTAAAGTAGCCGTGTGTGCGTCTGGAGTATAAACCAAGTTTTTGAAAGATTTCTCTTCAGTAGAGAAGTTCAAAGGTTCTTTACCTCCATAAACAACACAAGGGACTAATTCAGCATCGCGTAGAGCTTTTGTTGACTTTTTGCCCACGCTTTCTCTTTTTGTTCCTTGAATTGTAATTGATTTCATTATAAAAATTTTTTATTTTTAAGTCTGCAAAGATAGTATAAATTATTTAAATAATAAATTTATTACTGATGGATTGGTGTTCGTGTACAGATTTCATTACATCAGCAAATAATTCTGCACAAGAAAGCACTTTAATTTTGGAAGTAAGATCGGTCTTTACTGGTATTGTATCGGTCACAATCACCTCTGTCATTTGAGAATTTTCGATATTTTCATACGCTTTTCCGGAAAGCACTCCATGGGTAGCCATTGCTCGAACAGATTTTGCCCCATTGGCCATTAGAATATCTGCCGCTTTACACAAAGTACCTGCAGTATCTATCATATCGTCTATCAAGATAACATTTCGATCTTTAACATCACCTATCAGGAACATTTCTTCAACCACATTGGCTTTTTTTCTTTCTTTATAAGCAATTACAACCTCAGCACCAATATGTGACGCATAATTCTTTGCTCTTTTTGCACCGCCCATATCTGGTGAGGCGATGGTTAGGTTATCTAAATTTAAAGATTTAATATAATCCACAAAAATAGTGGATGCATATAGGTGATCTACCGGGATTTCAAAGAAACCTTGAATTTGGTCTGCGTGTAAATCCATCGTCATTACTCGTGTTGCACCAGCTGCAGTAAGTAGGTTGGCCACCAATTTTGCGCCAATAGGTGCTCTTGGTTTGTCTTTCCTATCTTGTCTTGCTAAACCATAATAAGGGATAACTACTGTGATGCTTTTAGCAGAAGCTCTTTTAGCGGCATCTATCATCAACAATAATTCCAATAAATTATCTGCTGGAGGAAAAGTAGATCCGATTAAAAACACACGCCCTCCTCTAACGGACTCGTCCAAAACGGGCTCGAACTCGCCATCACTAAATAGTTGAACATTAATTTTCCCTAAATCTTTCCCATAGTGTTTCGCGATTTTCTCGGCCAACACTTTACTTGTTCTTGTTGTAAATAAATATACAGCTTGCTCTGCCATTTGTTATAATTTTACTTTTATTAGATTTTGCAAAGTTAAAAAAAATAATAACCATACAGCAAAGCCATATGGTTATTAATTATCGAAGTTCCAATTTCATACTATTGAGGAAAAGTAATTCCAGAATAGTTATAAATATTAACTTGTGGTAAAGTTGATTGATATTTTTGATTAATTGCTTTTATAAACTCATTCGCAATAATTGCATATCCTTTCCCTGTAAGATGCACACCATCCAGAGAGAACGAACCTCCAGTAACGAATTTTGTTGTAAACTTCACTCCATCAAACAAAATCCCTGAAGCCGAAGACAACTCTGTCATTTTAGCATTTGCATCTACAAAGGCCAAGCCCTTGGTGGTGGCTAAGTTTTTCAAGCCAGCATTGTATGCCGCGGTTGCGGTCATTACTTTTGTTGTTTCGGTTTGGGTAAGAATATGAGCATTTTCTAATGGGAAAGAAATTCCATATTTATTTATGGTTGCAGGTGCACCTGTTGCCACTGATCCAATAACAGCTTTCGTAGTTAGTAGTACATAATCGTCCGCTGTTGCTTGTCTCGCCTGTCCATAGATAGCTCCAAAAGCTGCTGCTGTCGCCGCTCCTAAAGATGGCGTAAGTGCTGCGGTTAATTGTGGAGACAAATTGGTTAAATTTACATCTTTAATAAGCAAAGGGTTAGGTGCCGTTGAGGACAATAAATTGATTCGATCTCCAGCTCCAAAAGCAGTTAATGCTTGTTTTAATGGTCCATACAATTGTGCATTTAATGCAGTGATATTGGCTTGCCCTAGTGCTTCGTCTCCGCCTCCTAAAACAGCTTTTGTTAAAGGATTATAAGGAACCGTTGTAAAGAAAGGAATGGAAGTAACATTCGGTATATTGGCAATTACTCCTTTCGCTCCACCAGCAGTTAGTGCATTAACATAGCCCGTTACAGCCCCCACCAATACACCTGGATCGGTTATATCATTAGGTCCATAGGTTGCTGGATTGGTATTCCCCGTCTGATCTACTCCATCACCTCCATTGGTTGCATAGGACAATACATCATTATTTCCAATCCATAGAGAAAAGAAGGTTGGTGCTTGTGCTACAGCAGCAGCAATAGGACTAACCCCAGTAGAAAATCTTGAATAATACGGGTTCAGCATTCCATAATTAGCCAATCCTAGATGGAAAGATTTAGCACCTGGTATTCCTAAATTTTGATAAGGTCCAGAGGCAGTCACATTATCTAATGGCGCTGCTGCAGGAGAAGGAACTGGTGCTAAAGAACCATTGACTACCTGAAGGGTGAGCTTTCCGCTAAAACCTGGCAACCCTTGGAACCCACCAATGTTATTGGGCATCATAGGTTGTTTGAAATCTAATGCTCCGCCTGCTTTTTGCATTACACTCGCCAACATTGCTGGATAAGACTCCAATTGGCCATCACTGTATAATGTTCCATCTCTATAACCAGAGGTTAATGAATTTCCTAAAGCCACATATTTCGCAAAATTAGCTTTACCTTGTGAAACCGACATATTTTCTACATCATTTTCAAAATCATAATGATTACAACCTGTTAAAAATAATGAGGCTGCAATAGCGATTGTTGGAAAAATATATTTTTTCATAATTATCAAATGTATTAAAATGCGTTATACGATAGTCCTAAACCAAAAGTAAAGACTTTGGCTCTAGCCTGCCCATAAAGATTAAAGTAAGTATTATCCACTTTTCTAGCATCTCCAATGGTGTAAGAAGCTGCTGCATCTACCCCTAGTTTACCGAATTTATAACCAATACCTCCAGTTACAACATGAGCATTAAAAGAAGGTGTTTCTGGAATCCAGTTTCTGTCGGTGTACGGAGATTCGTCCCAATAATAACCTAGTCTTCCTGCTAATTTATCGGTGAGCATATACTGTGTTCCTAGTCTAAATACTTTGGAATTTTTAAAATTCTTTGGAATTGATTTCACTGTTGGATCTGCAGTATTTCCCACGGTAGCATGATCAAAATCCAGCGTTAGCTTCGTATATTTTGACCAACCTTGGTAGTTAAAATCCGCAGAAAGCATCCATTTTGGAGTCACTTTATAAGAAAGTCCTAACATAAACTCCTCTGGCAAAGGCAAGATTGCTGAGAAATTATCTTTACCGGAAGCAGGAACCCCCAAAGCTGGGTATAACGCAGGGTTTACCTTAAATGTAGCTGTTCCAGGATCGGCTTTCATATCGATTGCTGAGCGATAAGAGATGGAAACATCCCAATCAGAATCCGGTTGCATATAGAATCCAAAAGAATATCCTGTTCCAGACGCCTTATCATCAAAAAGATTTAATTGTCCGCCCAAAGAATTGATAGACTGTGTCCAATCCACTTTTCCTTTAACATAAATAAAACTACCTCCTAAAGATACCCAAGGAGCCAATTTTACAGAAACCATCGGTTGGAAAAAATAAGATTTGAGTTCCATTTTTTGTACAATTTCGTTCCCTTGCCAGCTATCTGGCCATTTAATTGTGGACCCGAAAGGCGTTGTAAAACTAAACCCGGCCGAAACCGTAGGATTAATTTTATAGGCAACTGCAGCGTATATCGGAGTTCCTATCGGGTTATCGGTTTTTGTTGAAGTCAAGGTAGAAACATTTTGAAATTCAACTTCAGACTTTGATCCGAAACCACCCGCTACGATACTCAATTTATTTGGAATAAATGAAATACCTGCTGGATTAAAAAAGGCAACACTTGCATCTTCTGCATGTGCACTTGTGTGTGCCATAGCCAATTGCTTCACCCCTTGCAAGGAAACTCTAAAGCCACCCGCATAAGACAAAACACCTGCCAATAATGCTGAGGAAATAAATAGTTTTTTCATAAAGATTATATATTTATAATTCAAATATAAGATTATTTAACTAGTTGTGTTAAAATTTCTTAATTATTTTAAACATTCAGGATAAAATTTACTATGTTTGAAATAATACATAAAGCTATAAAACTAAAAATCATCTTCATAAAGCATATTTTCAATCCGCTGCTTAAAACTAAACAAGCAGAATGTCCAAGAAATAATCTATCCTTTTTTAGGTAAAAAAGCAATAAAGTGAACAAAATTTACTCCATTTTAAAAGACAATATTTTTTGAAACTCCTATTCAATAATAATAGATACAAAAATTATTTTAAATTTGCAGTTAAAATTAAAATATATGAGTTGTGGATGCAAAACATCCGGCGATTCTTCCCATTCTTGTGGCACAAAATCCGAGAATGGCTGTGAAAAAGTAGATACATGCGGAAATAGCTATAAACTAAGCGTTTTCGATTGGCTTTCAAATATTAAAAATCCTAGTTCTACCGCAAGTGATTGGGTAGAAGTGAGGTTTAAAAATGATAGAAAAAGCTTTTACAAAAATGTAAACAAGCTACCCCTTCGTATTGGGAACATAGTAACAGTAGAATCCAGCCCTGGACATGACATAGGTGTAGTAAGCCTAACCGGTGAATTGGTTAAAATTCAAATGAAAAAGAAAAAACATTCAGAAGAAGCAATTCTGAAGGTTTATAGACATGCCAACCAAAAAGACATTGATGTTTGGCAAACCATGCGCAACAAGGAAGAAACCATTAAAATTGAAGCGAGAAAAATAGCAACCAGCCTTGGCTTAGAAATGAAAATAACCGATGTTGAATTTCAAGGCGATGGGTCTAAAGCTATTTTTTATTACACTGCAGAAAACCGAGTGGATTTCCGACAATTAATTAAAGATTACGCCGCTACATTTCGAATAAAAATAGACATGCGACAAATCGGATTCCGACAAGAAGCCGCCAAAGTAGGTGGCATTGGTTCTTGTGGTAGGGAATTGTGTTGTTCGTCTTGGTTAACGGATTTCAGATCCGTCAACACCAATGCTGCTAGATACCAACAACTGTCTATTAACCCTCAAAAACTTGCCGGACAATGCGGCAAATTAAAGTGCTGTTTGAATTATGAATTGGACAGTTACATGGATACTTTATCTCATTTCCCTCCCTCTTCCAGTACTTTAGATACAGAAAAAGGAAAAGCTTTTTGTATTAAAATAGATGTATTTAAAAAGAAAATGTGGTTCGCTTATACCGATAATTCAATGGCGTGGTATGACATGGATATTTCGGATGTTAAACGATATATTTCCTTAAATAAAAAAGGAGAAAAATGCCCACCTTTAGAAGATGCCAAACCACTTGAAATCAACACCAAACCTGTTGATTTAATTCAAGAAAACAATGTGGACCGTTTTGAGAAGAAAAGAAAACCCAAAAACAAAAAACCTCAAAACAGAAACAACAATCTTGAAGCTTCTGGCAAGAAAAATAATACAGAGAGGAAATTAGAACCTAAAGCCAACGGTGAGGAAAGGCCAAAACCAATCAAGAAAAAACCATTTAAGAAAAAAACCAACAACAAAAAGGATTCTAATGAATAAATTAGTTTTTTTATTTCTGGCTTTTTCAATTGTCGCTTGCCAGTCTGATACCGAACAAGTGATGATGAAACCAATTGATGGATCTTGGGATGCAAAAAAAATACAAGCATTTCCTTTCGAAATTAATGACAGTCAAAACGCAAAAGATATTACTTTTGTCGTTAGAAACAATAATGACTATCCTTACAGCAATATTCGATTTATCGTCCAATTAGCAGAAAGCAAAGGAAATAAAATCACAATAGATACTGTAAATTATATCTTGGCTAAACCGAATGGAGAATGGTTGGGAAGCGGATTTGGCGATACCAAAGAAACGCAATTCCAATACAAAATAAAATACCAATTTCCTAAAAATGGTAAGTACACCATAGGAATTACCCAAGCGATGAGGGAAGATAAATTACCTGGTATTGAAGACATTGGAATAAAAATTGAACAAAGCAAATCCTTAATATCTACCGATGGAAAATAAACAATCAAATAACAAAAGATCTTTTCCGCTTCCACCGAAAAAGAAAAATACCGGTTGGAAAAAATGGGTGAAAATGGTTTGGGTATCACTACTAGCCGTTGTTGCTGGAATTACCATTTTATTTTTTGCAGTAGCTCAGGGATTTTTGGGTGAAATGCCAGAAGTAAAACAATTGGAAAACCCTGACATTTATGTAGCATCGGATATTATTTCTGCTGATGGAGTTAAATTAGGCTCTTTCGAAAAAGAGAAAACCTTACCCATTACCTACAAAGATTTACCACCATACCTCATCTATGCGTTACAAGCCAAAGAAGATGAAAGATTCAAAGAACATTCGGGTATTGATTTGCAATCCGTTGCTCGGGCTGTTGTATATGGAGGTGGAAGAGGTGGAGGTTCTACCATTACCCAGCAGCTCGCCAAACTATTATTCACTAAAAGAGCCTCACAAAACAAAATTCAGCGTGCTTTCCAAAAATTAAAAGAATGGGTGGTTGCCGTTAGTTTAGAAAAACGATATACTAAGGACGAAATCATCACCATGTATTTTAATAAATTTGATTTCCTAAACAATGCCAATGGTGTTGAAATGGCGTCCAGAATATATTTCAACAAAACCACCAAAACCCTTACCCTACCAGAAGCGGCTACTTTTGTCGCCATGTTGGAAAATCCGGTAAAAAACAATCCTAAAAGATTTCCGGAAAAAGCCAGAATCCGAAGAGATGTGGTATTGGATCAAATGCTAAAAACTGGATATATTGACCAGGCTACTTGTGACCAAGCCAAAGCAACTCCAGTAAAAATTGATTATCAACCAGTAAAAACTGTGGATGAAGGTTATTCTGCATATTATAAATTTTACTTGAGAAAAGAAATTAATGAATACCTGAAACAGTATGAAAAGGAAAAAGGGAAATCGTTAAACCTTTACAGAGATGGACTAAAAATATATGTCACCTTGGATTCTAAAATGCAAAAATATGCTGAAGAAGCCATGAAAGAACATCTCTCCCAACTACAAGCAAGTTTTGACAGAGAACAAAGAGGGAGAAAATCTGCTCCTTTTTATTATATTAACGACCAACAAGTCAATAACATTATGATGGCTGCCGTAAAAAGAACCGGCAGGTATAAACTACAAAAAGCCAATGGAGTACCGGAAGACTCCATCATGATGGATTTTCATACCCCAACCAAAATGACCAAATTTTCTTGGAATGGTGAAGAAGAAGTAGAAATGACGCCTTGGGATTCTATTCGTTACCATAAGCAAATTGCTCAAGCGGGACTTATGTCTATGGTACCGGCAACTGGCGAAATTAAATCTTGGGTAGGAGGCATCAATTGGGAATACTTTCAGTACGACCATATCAAACAAGGTAAAAGACAGGTAGGATCTACCTTCAAGCCCTTTGTTTATGCTGCTGCAATTATGAATCTTGGTAAAACTCCTTGCTCGGTAATTTCTAATGCCGATTTTGTAAAAGGCAGTTGGAGAGTCTCTGAAGGAGGAGGTTCTTATACCATGAAGGATGCATTAGCCAAATCATTAAACCCTGTTGCTGTAAGAGTAATGGACGAAGTAGGCCCTAAAAATGTAGCCCGACTGGCTAGAGATTTAGGAGTAACCGAAGATATTCCGGATAATTTATCCACCGCCTTAGGATCATCCGAAATTACAATTTACGAAATGCTTGGTGCCTATAGTACCTTTGCTAACTTCGGAAATTATATAAAACCAGAGATGATCTGGAGAATTGAAGATGCCAACGGAAGGTTAATTACCGAAGTAAAGCCTGTAGAAAAAGAAGTAATGGACGAAAAATATGCCTATGCTATGGTGGAAATGATGCGTGGAGTTGCCGAATACGGAACTGCCGCTGGCGAACTTTCCAGAAGAGGAATTAGTAAGGGGCTAGAAATCGCATGTAAAACCGGTACAACCCAAGAAAACTCTGATGGTTGGTTTGTAGGGATTACGCCTAACTTAGCCACTGGTGTTTGGGTAGGTTGGGAAGACCGAGCCACCCACTTCCGAAGCACAGGTGAAGGACAAGGAGCAAAAATGGCACTCCCTATTTGGGCAATTTATATGAAAAAAGTTTGGGCCGATAAAAAATTAGGAATTTCTCCTGAAGACAAGTTCATAAAACCTTCGGATTGGCAAGGGGGTTGCGGAGAACTACAAGGCATAAATACTGGCGGCTATGGAGATGAAGGAGGATTAAAAACCATAGATGAATTAAAAAATCCTAAATCTGAAGACCCTAACCAAAGTGGTAAAAAAACAGAGAAAACAGATAATGTAAATGAAAATCTCCACAAAAATGACGATATAGATTTTAATCAATAAAACAATCAAAATCCTTTCTATCTTTGGAAAGGATTTTTTTATATACACTATAATGAATTTAACCTTTATACAACAACCCTTTTTAGCAATATTTCCATGTGATTATAGCTACCATCCAGGACAAAGAAGCATACCCAAATATATTGCTTGTACCGTACAACCAGCTGTGTTTCCTAATCCTGAATTTATCTTTTACAATGAAAAACTTGCCCATCAGTTAGCCCTTGGTGAATACCAATCTCAGGATTTGAATTTTCTAGCTGCCCAAAATCTACCATCTAATATTAAACCTTATTCCACTGCCTATGCAGGACACCAATTTGGAAATTGGGCTGGACAGTTGGGCGACGGTAGAGCTATCTATGCCGGCACAATACAATTGGACAATGGTAAAACTTATGAGCTGCAATGGAAAGGTGCTGGAGCAACTCCATTTTCCAGAAGAGGCGATGGTAGAGCTGTCCTAAGATCTTCGGTTCGGGAATTTTTGATGAGTGAAGCCATGCACCATTTGGGGATTCCCACCACAAGAGCTTTGAGCCTTTGCAAAACTGGTGAAAATGTAATTCGGGATATTTTGTACAATGGAAACCCTCAGGCAGAACCAGGTGCCGTAATTATCCGAACTGCAGAGTCTTTCTTAAGATTTGGACATTTTGAATGGTTTTCTGCACAAAATGAAATAGAAACTTTAAAAAAACTCCTTGATTTTACGATTCAAAATTACTTTCCGGAAATTGAGGTAAAGAAAGAAAACAAGTATAAAGAATATTTTAAAATCATAACTAAAAAAACAGCTGATCTTATTGTAGCGTGGCAACGAGTGGGTTTCGTACATGGCGTGATGAACACCGATAATATGTCCGCAATTGGCTTAACTATTGACTATGGCCCCTTCGGCATGCTTGAGGAATACAACGAGGAATACACCCCAAATACAACGGATATTCCCGGAAGGCGCTATGCTTTTGGAGCGCAAGCACAAATTGCCCAATGGAATTTATGGAAACTCGCCAATGCGCTTTTTCCTTTAATTAACGATGCTGATTTTTTAGGTCAAGAATTGGAATCCTACAATGATTATTTTTTACAAAAGCAAGATGAAATGAACGCCCATAAATTAGGTTTTGAGAAAGTAGATGCATCTATCATCACATTATTGGATTTTTGGCAGGAAATGATGAATAAACTACAACCAGACTATACCCTATTTTTTAGCAAACTTGAAACATGGGAGTATCATACTTCCGATAAAGATCATTTTAATCCTTGTTTTTACAAATCATTAGATGAAAATGAACAGCTAATAGTACAAGAATTTCTAGAGCAATACGCTAAACTTTTGCTTGAAAAAAACATCACAGAAGAACAAAGAAAAGAAAAGATGTCCCAAACCAATCCAAAATTTGTTCTTAGAAATTATCTTTTATTTGAATGTATTGAAGAACTGAAAATGGGAAATATGAATATGTTTCATCAATTATTCGAAGCAATTCAAAACCCTTATCATTGTACAGATGAGACCTTATTGCAAAAAAGACCAGAACGACATAACGACCAACCCGGTTGTAGCACACTTTCTTGTAGTTCATAAATAAAAAAATCCCCGAAGTAAACTGTACTTTGGGGATTTTTATTGTTTTATTAAAAGAATTATTCAATTCTAATATTGTCTATTTGTACATTGTAAGCGCTACCAGAACCTACTTTAATGGCAAAAAGATTTTTAGTGGTATCTGTAAGGTTAATATCATTTAAACCCGTAAGTACCAATTCTATTTTTTTCCATTCTCCATTCGTATTAATATTCCCAGTATATTGGTTATTATCTGCAGGATCAAGAATTGCCCCCGTTTTGAAAACGCCTAAATTAAATGTATAATACTGGCTATTATTAGATGCTTTATACACATTAAAAGACATGGACCTTCCAGGAGAAGTACCTTTAATGTACATGATAATTCTTTTAGGATTGGCTGGTAAACCGGCACCGGCAAACGAAGTGAAGACATATTCATTTCCAGGAGGCGTTCCTAATATTTGTAAAGAATTGGTTCCATTAAATCCTTGTCCAATTCCTTGGGTAGCATAAGGTTTTAACCCAAACGAATTTACACTGGATAAGAAATCAGGCCAGTTTTCGAAATCGGCACCATTAAATAAGTTAACAGCAGCTGCAGTTGGATCTTCTGGCACCCCAGGTGCAAATCTAGGCTCGGTAAATTGTATATCGTTTAAGCTTCTTATATACGCTTGGTCAGTTGTACTAAATCTACTTAAATTTAGAATAATACTTCCACTTTGTCCGTAGTTAGTCCCAATAGTGGTTTTTGCAAAAGATGCGTAATTACTGAAACGAAGATCTAATCTACCTCCTTTTTTATCTACAATATAACGATCTCCTGTTTTATCGGCATCCGCAAATGTTTTTGTCAATTCAGGATCCTCGAACTGTACATTGTTTATTTTCACCAATTGGTTGATGTGTGCTGCATTTTTTAGCGCTTCGCCAATAGAATTAAATTCTAAAGGAATCATATCTGCTTTCACAGGATATTGTCCATCGCATACTCTTTCGATGTAGTTGGAAAGTTTGTTCGGGTTTATTCTACCCACGGCATAGCTTGGGTCATAAGCACCAATTTTAATATTTCCGTTGGATCCTTGTACGATTAATCCTTTTAGGTTAATTTTCAATTTTGCTCCCACTGGGTAATTGATGTATTGGTTTCCTCCGTCGATATCTATTTCAACTCCTTGTGTTGGGCTAGAAGGAGAATCTTGTACAAAAAGCATTTTGTAAATATTTCCTTGCTCGTCGCTAGAAGAAACGAAGGCTTCTACAATATAATCGGTTGCAATAATATCCGCTGGTGTAGGGTTGGCTTTTGCTAAAGCAACAAGATCACCTAAAGTATTGGTTGCAGCTGCAAATTTCGTATTACACTGTATGGTTGGCACGGTATAACCGTCGTCTTTAACACACGAACTTAGAGAAAAAGCCATGAAAGCCGTAATGGCTACTGTTTTTATAAACTTATAATTTTTCATTGTATTTAAATTTTAGAATTGGATGAATTAAAATCTGAATTGTACATTAACAAAATACGATCTCCCTTGGTTGTACCAATATTTAGGACCGAAAACCATGTTCCCACTATCTTTATCGGCAACATAATCTTGGTAATTTACATTTCGGGTTTGTTCGAAACCTCCGGTAATATAGTTTTTGTTGTTCAATACATTGTTAATGGTTGCAGAAACCAGAACATAATATTTACCTATTAACCAAGATTTTCCTGCATTCAAATCAAAGAAGAATGAAGAAGGTAAATGTACTGGTGCCAAAACTCTTGCTAGCTCTTCTTGGTTTACGCCATCATAAGGAACGCCAGTTACTTGGTTGGTATAAAATCTATCCGTTCTGATGACTGGTGAAGGATCTAGGTAAGAATGACCTAAATAACTCCAGCTACCACCTATCCACCAATATTTTGGACTACTGTATCGTAACCCTAAAGAGTAGGCTTCTTGTGGGGTTCCGCCTTGTTTGTAATCTTTTAAATAAGCAGTACCCATGTTGGTGTACGATTTATCCACCAAATTACCATTGGCATCTTTTTCTCTAAAAACTCCTATGGCATCAGATGCAAAATAAACCGTTGGGTTGTTGGTATAGGTATATTGTCCATAACTAGCCAACCCACTTGCAGTAAGTGTTGGGGTAAGTTTTACTTGCAAGCCTAACTCGGCACCCATATTTCTTTTGTTCACATCAGAAAGTACTTGGGTAACGAAAGCTCCTTCTTGGACAGGGGTCTGATCTCCCGTTTCGCTTAAGGTAGTCAGCTTTATTCCATCAGCAAAGAATCTTTGTACATTGGTATCATTCATGGTATTGACCAAGAAACCTGTCAATCTCATTTTCACAAAAGGAGTGGCAATTATATAGCTCAAATCGTTGGCATCTACAATTACATTTTTGATGTTTGGTGTTGTCGCACCACTTACCCTTGCGTTAAAGAAAATGTCATTCAAGAATGGTGATTGGCTGAAGTAGGCTCCGTTGTACACAAAGAAGTTTCTACCGTTCAGTTTATAAGTTACCTGTCCTTTTAAACCGGTATTCCAGAAATTCATATCTGTACCTTTCCCTAAAGAACTTGGATATAAATAGTGTTTGAATTTTCCTTCTCTATTATTGTTTGTGTAACCCAATAATGCAGAAACAAAGACATCAAATTTTCCTGTAGAGAATTTCAATGCCGGATTAACACGGAATTCTTGTCTTTTAAAAATATAATTGTATCCTATTCTGTCTCCTTCTTTTTTAGCCACACTACCGTCTGCTTCCAGTTCATTAAATTTACCCCAGAATTTATTCCCTGTTGTATTGGAGGCAAATGCGTCCATATTGAGCGCGAAGTCGGCTCCTAACAAATCATTCACTTCACGATATTGCTCGGATCTGTAGTTTTGATAGGATAAATTAAGGATAAACTTGGTATTGTCGTTGAAATTATGGGTAAGTCGGGTGGCCAAATTCCATATTTTATCGTCTTTTACATCGTCCACCAGAAAATAGATGGCTCTTTTTCCACCCAATTCATTGATGTATGGAGCGTTGTAATTGGCTTGGTATAGGTTATTCCAATTAATCTGTGTGTGTTCTGGATCGTTATTGGTCCACCAACCTTGGGTAATGGCGATATTTTCGAATTGTTCAGGTGCAGGGTTGGTATAATTTAACCAATAGCTTGGCAAATTTCTGTAATAAGTTGGAGATGGGTTATTGGCTTTGTACCAGTCCAATCTGGATCCTCTTTCTTTTCCGAATTGGTAAGAAAGCGTGGTGGTGAGTTGGGTGTTTTTATTAATTTTCCAATAATCGGTCAATTGCAACAAAGGTTGGAAACCTTTTTTCACCCTTTCACTTCTTTTTTCTCCATCTTGCCAACCCCAGTAGGAATTATAATGAACTCCTCTGAAATCATAGACTTCTTGAGTATTTGGGCTGGAAGTGCTTCTTTTAAAATTAGAACCTATGGCATTAAAAGTTACAGTATGATTGTCATTAAATTTCTTTTCAATCCCGAGATACCCACTTATTGCGTCGTAAAAAGTACCTTCTTGAATTCCTTCTTGCGCCCATCTTCTGGCAATCATCCCGGTAAAGGCCCAACCGTTTTTATTCATTCCTGAAGAAAATCTATACGACAATCGGTTGCGATAATTCCTATTGGTAAGGGAATAGGTGAGTTGACTCCCTTTTCTGTACTCACTGGCGTTGGTATATTTATTCACCACCGAATTGGCACCACCAAAAGCATATTCTGACGGCGAATGGTTGGCAGCGATTTCAGGATAACGAGTAATCTCGTTGAGACCGCCCCAAGTACCAAAATCCACATTTCCATCATCCGAACCCGCCATAGAAACACCATTCATCATGGTTTCTCCAGTTCTTCCATCAATTCCTCTCGGGCGAAACCAGTAGGCTCCTAAATCGAAACTTGCGATTCGGCTAAAAACATCCTGAGAAGATTGTAAAAGTCCTACGGTAGCCGTTTGTGTACTGTTGTTATCGTCCTCTCCAGAACTATCCAAAAGCACCATCCCTTGTGCGGCACCAGAAAATTGGGAATAGAGCGTAATGACTCCTAAGTCCTTTTTCTTTTCATCGGTAACATCAAATGCCACGATTTTCGTTTCAAAATTAGGTTTTGAAACCACAATTTGATAATGTCCCGGTTTAAGATCCACAAACTGGAAGTATCCAATTTTGTCTGCTTTCACCTCGTTTCCTTCTCCTTTAAGATCTACATTGGCCTGCTCGACAACTTTCCCATCAGCATCCTTCAAATAGGCATATACTGTGGTTTGTGCAAAGTAATACGATGCTGGCATTAATGTAAATAAGGAGATTAGTGATAACCTTTTAAACATACTTATTTTTTTGTTTATTTATTTTCCTTACAATTTAATTCTCAATAATTTAAGAAAAGGGAAGCAAAGTTACTTAAAATTTCATCATATTCCCTAAAGGTCACCATGATATTTGTTTTAAATTATGTTAATATAACAAAAATTAACTCAAAAAAACATCATTATATCCCATACAGTGCAATATTCAACTCTAAAATTGCACAGTTAATTTTTATTCATCTGATAAAAGTTTTGGCGTAGAATTACATTTATCCCATAAAAAGAATTAATTTTGGAGTCCATTTTTTTTAAAAATCATCATTATGAAAAAATACTTAGGCATTATCGCACTGTTTTTGGTTGGTTCGATTTGTGCTCAACAATCCAAAGGCCAATTACGAAAAGTAGCCGTTGTTGGATTTTTAAATGTAGAAAATATTTGGGACACCATCGCCTCTGCCGATTATATCGATGGCACCAAAGCTGTTAATAATCCTGCTTTTCATAGAAGCATTCCTATGGACTCCATTAAATACCTCCCGATTGATGAAGAATACAAAGGCGTTTGGAACGACAGTAACCTAAAAGGCAAAAGAGTGGTTCGCTACCAAGGAAACAATGAGGAATTTACCCCTAAAAGTGCCAAAAATTACAATACCAAAATTTATAAAACCAAATTAGCCAACGAAGCAAAAGTAATCTCAGAAATGGGAGCCAAATATTCCGGAACTGCCCCTGCAATTGTTGGATTATTGGAAGTAGAAAACCGTCAGGTGGTTCAGGATTTAATTAAAGAACCTGCGTTAGCAAAGTATGATTATGGTGTGGTGCACTATAATTCTTACGATTATAGAGGAATAGATGTCGCTTTTATTTATCAAAAAAGAAGATTTACCCCAAGTAATTCTTTAAAGAAAGAAGTGGTTATCTTTAACGAAGAAGGCAAAAGAGAATACACAAGGGACATATTGGTGCTTACCGGAATGCTCGACAACGAAAAAGTTGCATTCTTTCTCAATCACTGGCCTTCCAGAAGAGGAGGTGAAGCCATTTCATTACCCAAAAGAAATGCAGCAGCAGCTGTTTTGAAACAACAAATGGACAGCGTACGAGCTTTAGACCCGAACACCAAACTTTTTGCTATGGGCGACTTTAATGATGACCCTGTGAGCAGTAGTTTCAAAAATGTACTGAAAGCAGTGGGCAATCCTAAGGATCTTTCGGAGAAAACCCCTTACCTTAATCTAATGTACCCTTTATACAAAAATGGGGTTGCATCATTGGCTTATCAGGATGCGCCCAATTTATTTGACCAAATCATTGTATCTGGAAATATGTACAATCCTAACAATGAAGCTAAAAAAGAATATTCGGTTTATAAGGCAGAAATATATGCCCCCGCTTATTTAATTACCAAAGAAGGCAGCTACAAAGGCTATCCTTTCAGAAGTTGGGCGGGCGATAAATTTACCGGTGGTTATAGCGACCACTTTCCTGCCTTTGTCGTCTTGCAAAGAGCGGCTGAATAACGACTCAAAACCTTGGATTTTCCAAGGTTTTTTTTGCATACTGAATTATTATAAAACATGGGTTCATAAAAAGTTTTATGAAATGATACTAAAGCTCATCAACTTGATACTGTACTAAAAAAGTGT
>JAFDZI010000059.1 GCA_018266955.1 Bacteroidota bacterium | reverse complement strand
ATATTTTTAAATGCTACAGTTTTTGGGGAAGATTACATTGAAAATTAAGTATAAATCTAAGCTTTTTCAAGTCAAAATCAAAATGATTATCTTTGCAAAAAATTTTTGGGCTCGGAAGGACCGAGGAACCCATTCTTCACCCTTTTCATACTCAATAAATTATAAACAGTATGAGAAAAAGAAATGAATTTTTATGAGCAATTTAGTCGCCATAGTTGGCCGTCCTAATGTAGGTAAATCTACCTTATTCAATAGATTATTAGAAAGAAGAGAAGCCATTGTGGATTCCACATCGGGTGTCACCAGAGACCGTCATTACGGTAAATCCGATTGGAATGGAGTAGAGTTTACCGTAATCGATACCGGAGGATATGATGTGAACAACGATGATGTTTTTCAAGAAGAAATCTCCAAACAAGTACAATTAGCCATAGACGAGGCTACCTCTATTATTTTTATGCTGAATGTAGAAGAAGGTTTGTTGGAAACGGATCATGAGATTTATTCCATGCTAAGAAAATCTGGTAAGCCTACCTACATAGTCATCAATAAAGTAGATTCTGCAAAAGAAGAATTACCAGCTACAGAATTTTATCAATTAGGAATAGAAAAGTATTATACTATTTCTTCAGCTACGGGATCCGGAACTGGCGATTTGTTGGATGATGTGGTACGGGATTTCCCATCCACAGAGTATAAAGATCCTTTTGAGGGGCTTCCTAAAATTACCATAGTTGGCCGTCCTAATGTTGGGAAATCTACCCTTACCAACGCCTTGTTGGATACGGACAGAAATATCGTTACCGATGTAGCAGGAACAACCCGAGACAGTATTCAGTCATTATACAATAAATTCGGACACGAGTTCGTACTTGTGGACACGGCCGGAATGAGAAAAAAGAATAGAGTTTCAGAAGATTTAGAATTTTATTCCGTCATGCGTTCTGTACGAGCGATAGAATATTCGGATGTAGTAGTTATTATGGTAGATGCTACTCTGGGTTGGGAAGCGCAGGATATGAATATCTTTAGTATTGCTCAACGAAATCGAAAGGGAATTGTGATTTTGGTTAATAAATGGGACTTAGTTGAGGATAAGAAAACCAATACCATGAGGGATTTTGAAGCAGCTATAAAACATAAGATAGGACAGTTTACTGATATTCCGATATTGTTTATTTCGGCATTAACCAAACAAAGAATCCTAAAAGCAGTAGAAACGGCAATGGAAGTCTATGAAAATAGAGCAAGAAAAATTAAAACTTCAAAACTCAACGAAGTGATGTTGCCTATTTTTGAAAACACTCCTCCACCGGCGATTAAAGGAAAGTATGTGAAAATTAAATACTGTGTACAATTGCCAACACCTTCGCCACAATTTGTGTTTTTCTGTAACCTTCCACAGTATGTAAAAGAGCCATACAAGCGATTTACAGAAAACCAACTTCGTAAAGAATTTGGGTTTACTGGAGTTCCGATAGAGGTTTATTTCAGACAAAAATAAAATTATAATATGCAAGTAATGAGATTGTTATTTAAGTAAAGATCTCATTACTTTGATTTTCACCCCATCACTTCATCACCTCAATATGACAACAATACTTTCCTCTCAATTTAGTTTGGTTAATACATGGATTAACGAACTTAGAAATACAGAAATTCAAAAAGATCGTTTGCGTTTTCGTAGAAATATGGAAAGAATTGGGGAAATTGCTGCTTTTGAAATTTCTAAAGGTTTGGATTTTCACAATACACAAATTACGACTCCGTTGGATGTTATTCAGGTAAAAGAATTAAGCATACAGCCGGTTATCGTTACCATACTTCGTGCTGGAGTTCCCTTGTTTCAGGGATTGTTGAATTATTTTGATGGTGCCGATTGTGGTTTTGTGGCCGCCTACAGAAAACATGATGCCAATGATTATTTTTCCATACAACAAGATTATTTAACCTGTCCTAATGTCGATGGCAGACCTTTGATTGTTGCAGACCCTATGCTGGCAACAGGTGCAAGCTTGATAGAAGCATTAAAAGATTTGCTCCAACATGGTACACCTTCTCAGTTGCATATTGTAGCAGCGATTGCGTCAGAACAAGGTATAAATGCGTTGAAAAACGCTTATCCTAATGCCAATATTTGGGTAGGTGCAGTAGATGAATGCCTTACCAGTAAAGGGTATATTACCCCTGGCTTGGGCGATGCTGGAGATCTGTCTTTTGGTGAAAAACTCCAACGATAATTTTTTTAATCTAAAGCCATAACAACAATGCTTATCCGGTTGCCAGGAAATTGCAATATTTCCCATGCTGCTGTTGCCATGGTACTTCCGGTAGTGAAAACATCATCAATCAAAAGGATGTGCTGATGGTGGATTTCCTGAGTGATGGAAAATAAATTAACCACTTCTAATCGGTGGTTTTTGTCTTTCAAAGCCTGTGCTTTTCCGTGAAATTTTCTTTTTAATAACTGATGATTAACAGGGATTTCGTAATGTTCAGATAGGATTTCGGCATAAGTGTGCAATTGGTTATAGCCTCTTTTTTTCTCCTTTTTAGGGTGAAGAGGAATAGTGACAATCATGTTGGGCTTTTCGTTGAAATGTAGCCTTTCACAAGTCCATTTTGCTAGGTGCTTGGCATAATGTTCTCTATCCGAATATTTTAATTGATGAATGATTTTCTGTGCAATATTTCCTTGTTCAAAATTCATTAATGCAAAAGCGGATTCTGCAGGGAATAAAGTTTTTGTTCTTTGGAATAATTCGTTGTTGGTGTCAAAATGATGGTGGGTAAAAGGAATCTGATATTTGCAATCTTCACAAAACAAAGATTGTCCATCGATGATTAAGTTGCATTGTAAACACCGGTTAGGAAATAGCAAGTCCAATATCATAGTTTAAAATTACATAAATATACTGAATGCGAATAGATAATAATTAAAAATAATGAAATTAAAAATATCAATCATTTACTAATGGAATATTTTAAAAATTAATCGACAAGGCAGTTTGTCACCTTATTGTATCATTTCAAAAACTTATCTTTGTACTTATGATTAGAATTACAAAAATTTTCACTTTCGAAACGGCTCATGTTCTGTACAATTATGACGGAAAATGCAAAAATATGCATGGCCATTCTTATAAATTATTTGTTACTGTAAAAGGAAAACCCATCCAAGATGTTCAGCATCCTAAAAATGGTATGGTTGTCGATTTTGGCGATATTAAAAGCATTGTGAAGAAAGAAATCATCGAGGTTTGGGATCATGCCGTATTGCTCAATGCAACAACTCCACACAAAGAATTGGGAATGGATTTGGAGCAAAAAGGACATAAAGTAATCTATTGTAATTACCAACCTACTTGTGAAAATATGCTGTATGATATCGCCGATAAAATTAAAAAACATCTTCCACAAGGGATAGATTTGGCCTATCTGAAAATGCACGAAACCGAAAATTCTTACGGTGAGTGGTTTGCAGAAGAAAACCCTTAATTTAGTGAGATCCTTAGTTTTTTATGAAATTGTCATAAACGAACTGTTTTGCCAATAAATTCAAAGAAAATAATCGATTACATACCACCAATATTAAACAATCAATCTACATATGGTAATAGATTTGAAACCTCAAAAAAAAATATATTTCGCTTCTGACCAGCATTTTGGAGCTCCCAACATTCAGGATTCCAAAAAAAGAGAAGATCGATTTGTGCGTTGGTTAGACGAAATAAAGAAAGATGCGCAAGTTCTTTTTCTTATGGGCGATTTGTTCGATTTTTGGCATGAATGGAAGTATGTTGTTCCTAAAGGATATATACGAGTTTTGGGCAAAATAGCCGAATTGAAAGATGCTGGAATTGATGTTTATTTTTTTGTTGGAAACCATGATTTGTGGATGAAATCTTACTTTGAAGAGGAATTAGGCATTCCCGTGTATTTTGAGAAAAAAATGTACGAAATTAGCGGAAAACAGTTTTTATTGGCGCATGGCGATGGATTAGGTCCTGGTGATAAAGGGTATAAAAGGATGAAGAAACTTTTTACCAATCCTGCGGCACAATGGGCTTTCCGATGGTTGCACCCCGATATTGCCATGAAGATTGCTAACTATATGTCTCAAAAAAATAAATTAATCTCGGGTGTAGAGGATATGAAATTTTTAGGGGAGGATAAAGAATTTTTAATTGTTTATTCTAAGGAAAAATTGAAAACACAAAAAATAGATTATTTTGTCTATGGACACCGACATTTACCTATGATTCTGGATTTGAATTCTTATTCAAAATACATCAATCTGGGGGATTGGATTATGTATTTTACTTATGGCGTTTTCGATGGCCATAACTTTACTTTAGAAACTTGGGAAGAATAAATTACATGAAAAGCCTTTTTTTAATTCATAACGAAGCCGATTTTAAGAATGCTTGTTTGGAAACCTTTAACCACCAATACCAAACAGTGAATGTGTACCAGGATTTTGTAAATTACCTGAAAATACGCCCTCAAGATGTTTTAGAGATTCAGCAAATTCCTTTTTTACCCATAGAATTATTTAAAAAACATCAAATACTTTCACAAAATTCCAAAGCAGATCATTATTTTCAAAGCTCAGGAACTACTCAGATGCTCAATAGATCCAGACATTGGATTGCAGAATTCGCACTTTACGAAGAAAGTATTTATCATAGTTTTAGCCGTTTTATTGGCCCTCCAGAAGAATATATTTATTTGGGTTTGTTGCCTAATTATTCAGAAAACAAACACTCTTCACTCATCTACATGGTCGATTTTCTAATGCGTCAATCAAAGAAAAGCGAGAATGGCTATTTCTTGTACAACCATCAAGATTTATTATCACTATTACAGAAACTTAAAAATAGTGGTAAAAAGGTAATACTTTTCGGAGTTTCCTTTGCCTTGTTGGATTTTTTGGATTATTGCAAATCGGTACAACAACGATTGGATTTTCCTGAACTTATTGTCATAGAAACCGGAGGAATGAAAGGTAGAAAACAAGAAATGACCAAAGATGAATTGTTGGTTATTTTGAAAAATGAAATGGGGACACAAAATATTTATTCCGAATATTCCATGACCGAACTTTTGTCTCAAGCATATTCCTTAGGAGATAATCTATACCAATGCCCAGCTTGGATGCGAGTGATGATTCGAAATGTAGAAGATCCTTTTTCTTATGTAGCTGATGGTAAAACTGGTGCAATTAATATCATCGATTTGGCCAATCGATATTCTTGTTCGTTTATCGCAACGCAAGATTTGGGCAAAATACAGAATGGTTTTTTTCAGGTTTTAGGCAGGATAGATCATTCTGATATTCGTGGGTGTAGCCTTTTGGTTTCTTAAATAAAAAATCACCACAAATAAGATTGTGGTGATGTTTTTTTTCTTAATAGATGATTTAGTTTATTCTAAATTAGGTTTTTGTAAAAGCATTTTGTAGGCTAAACCACCAACTACAGCGCCACTAATAGGAGCTACCCAAAACAACCAAACTTGAGATAGTGCATGGCTACCAGCAAAAATAGCTTGTGATAAACTTCTGGCCGGATTTACGGATGTGTTCGTAATAGGAATACAAATGAGGTGAATAAGCGTTAGGCAAAGTCCAATTGCAATACCTGCAAATTTTCCGTTGGCCAACGAATCTGTACTTCCCATGATGACAAATACAAAAAAAGCGGTGAGTAAAAATTCTGCTAAAAAGGCTTGTCCCAAACTATAACTCTTCCCAAAGTAAACTGCAGCATCATAGAAGTTACTCGCAAAAGCTCCTGGGCTTCCATCACCAGAACCCCCGTTGATATATGAAAGTGCCGCTGCAGCTAAAATTGCTCCCACACATTGGGCAAGAATATAAGGAATCAATTCTTTAGCAGAGAATCTGCCGCCTGCCATTAATCCAAACGAAACTGCGGGATTAAAATGGCCTCCAGAAATGTGTCCCACAGCATAAGCCATCGTAAGCACGGTTAAACCAAAGGCTAAGGCAACTCCCAATAGCAAAATACCAATTTGTCCGTTGTCTGATGGTGCAATGTGAGAGGCGAAAATTGCACTTCCGCAACCGCCAAAAACCAACCAAAATGTGCCGAATAATTCAGCAAATAATTTTCTACTCATATTTGTTATTTTTTTAATTGAATAACGAAAATAAAAAAAAAAATTATAAAAATTACGATTTTGCTATTTATTTAACGGAAAAAGTAAAGCGTTTTTGTTTAATTATGATATTTTGTGATGAATTTATAGTTTTGTTATGCCTACAATGCTTATCACTAAATACGGTAATGTCATTATGAGCATTTGTTAAGTGTAATTGCTTCGGTACTGTTTTGGTAAGGAAAACCAAAAATAGTTGCTTTGGAATAGGTTATTTTTGTTGTTTTATTTTTTCAAAATATTCATTTTGGTATTGTTTCACCGTTTTTCCGCTACCATCATGTCGCCAACCAGGTGAATTGAAAATATAATTGAATTTTTGCTTTAGGTTTAAATTGGGTTGTTGTACATCTTTCCAAATTTTTTTCCATTCATAGAAAAGTGTGGTTATTGGTCCGTTGTCTGGCATTTTGGGATAGATGCCGAATTTTACAGGGACTTTCGGATCCTCTGCTTGAAAGGTTCCAAAAATTTTATCCCAAATGATAAAAACCATTCCCATATTTTTGTCAAGGTATTTGATATTGCACCCATGATGAACACGGTGATGAGAAGGAGTTACCATAAAATACTCTAAAAATCCTAGCTTCTTCACCGTTTGTGTGTGTACCAATGTGCCATATACTTGTCCCACGGCATAACAAATCATAATTGTCCATGGGTTAAAACCTAATAACGCCAATGGTGAGAAAAATAAATATCGGTACAAGGGTTGGAAAACCGGACTTCTGAAACCGGTGGTAAGGTTAAAATATTCTGAATTGTGATGGGTGATGTGTACCGCCCAGAATATCCTTGAACGGTGATCTACTAAATGATGAAAATAATACGCCAAATCTGTTGCTAAAAAACAGAGCACCCAATAGTACCATGTGCCCATTTCGAAATCTATGATGCGATGTTGGTAAAAAAAGAACATGACGAACATGGCAAAGGCTTTCATCAATAAATCTAGACCAAAATTCAATAGAGCTAAATAAATATTGGTGAATAGGTCTTTACCATTGTGGAGTTTCGCTTTTAATAAATGACTGTAAATCATTTCTGCTAGAATGGTAGCAACCAATAAAGGCATGGACCAAGAATAAACAGTACCGAGAGCATCTTCTGCTAAAAAATCATTCATGAATTTGTTGTTTTGTGCAAATATAGGTTTTTAGTTTGAGACCCTTTGTCTAAGGATAATTTATACCAGGGCAAACTCACACTTTATTA
>JAFDZI010000058.1 GCA_018266955.1 Bacteroidota bacterium | reverse complement strand
GGAGTATTGCCTGTTTGATTTTTAAAAACTACCTTCGCCATTGTTGGTTTTTTTTTGCAGCTCTAAGATACCTTTTTTAGAGATAAAAAACAACAAAAAAGAAGGTGTCCGACTTTTCGGACACCCTCTTTTTTATTGAAAATAATATTCGTTTGTGTTGAAGATTGGGTTATAGAAGATTGTTTTTAGATAAATAATCTTTATGAATTTCTTCCCCACTCCTGATGGAATTTACCGCCCAACGAATCATCAGTTGAAGCCTTTTTTCTTCATTCAATTTATAGTCTATTCCGGAATGAATTAATTTCTGTTTTAAATCATACATACACAGAGCGGCAGCTACAGAAACATTAAAGCTTTGAGTAAATCCGTACATTGGAATCACGAGAGTTTCATCGCAATAGTCTAAAAAATCATCGGTAACGCCTTGCCATTCGGTACCAAACACCAAAGCAACCGGTTGGGTTATTTTGAAATCCGGAAGTGGAGTCGCATTTTTTTCGGGAGATACCGCAACCAAACGATAGCCTTTACTTTTTACATCTTCCAAAGTTTGCAAATGATGGGGCTTTTTATCGACCTGCACCCAAGTATCTGCTCCTTTGGTTACTTGTAGATTGGGTTCGAAAATATTTTTGCTTTCTAGCGCCATAATTTTATGAAAAGCACAGGCTTCGGCACTTCGTACAATGGCAGCTGCATTTCGAAACTGGTAAACATCTTCCATTATGGGAAGAACAAAATCTGAACTTTCGTGGGATTTTTCTTCAATTTTCTCTAACCTTTCGTTGGTTAAGAATTTTTTCAAATAATCGAACTGTGCAATTAAATCGGTCATGATGCAAAAATATAAAATCTATTTTTGAGACAAAAATTAGATAACAAAGACGATGGAAAGCAAATGCAACTAGCCAGTACGAATATCCATCCCTATCATTCAACAGTCATATTTGTTTTATAGAACAATTTATGAATGGCAACTTCATAAATTTAAGGAAAATAATCTACTTTTGTGTTCAACTATAATTGAATATAACAACGCTATAAAACATTGGTATTTTGTGTAATTTCCGAACAAATACTTTTGAAAATGATAAATTCTTAATCATAAATCAACAATAAAATTCCATCAATGAAAATTCTGATTAAAAACGCTCAAATAGTCAATGAAGGTAAAATTTTTCCTTCCGATATACTGATCGACAATGATATTATTGAAACTATAAAAACCGAAATCACTGAAGATAACATAGACAAAATTATCGATGCCCAAGGAAAGTTTTTACTTCCTGGAGTGATCGACGATCAGGTACATTTCCGAGATCCAGGCCTTACCCACAAAGGCGATTTGGAAACCGAATCCAAAGCAGCAGTAGCAGGAGGAGTTACAAGTTTTATAGACCAACCCAACACGGTTCCCAATGCCATTACCCAAGAATTGTTAGAAGAAAAATACAAATTGGGAGCTCAAAAATCGTATGCCAATTATTCTTTTTCCATGGGAGGAACCAATGATAATTTAGATGAAGTACTCAAGACAAACCCACGGGAAGTAGCGGCTATAAAATTATTTTTGGGTTCTTCTACCGGAAATATGCTGGTGGACAACCCAGACACCTTGGAACATATTTTCAGTAAAACCCCTATGCTGATTTGTGTGCATTGCGAAGACGAAGCCACCATACGAAAAAATACAGAAGACTACAAAGCACAATATGGAGAGAACATCCCAATGGAGGCTCATCATTTAATACGAAGTGCCGAAGCTTGTTATTTATCGAGCTCCAAAGCCATTGAGTTGGCCGAAAAAACGGGTGCTCGTTTGCACATTTACCACCTTTCCACCGCGAAGGAAATGTCGCTTTTCCGCAATGACATTCCACTAAAAGATAAAAAAATCACTGCAGAAGTTTGTGTACACCACTTAACATTCACTAATGAAGACTACACGACCAAAGGATCATTAATTAAATGGAACCCGGCTGTAAAAACAAAAGAAGACAAAGAAGTACTTTGGGACGCTTTGTTGGATGACAGAATAGATGTTATTGCTACCGATCACGCCCCACATACTTTAGAGGAAAAACAAAATCCATATACTTCTTGTCCATCTGGAGCGCCATTGGTTCAGCACTCCCTAACCGTCATGTTAGAAAATTATAAAAATGGAAAAATTTCTCTAGAAAAAATAGTGGAGAAAATGTGCCATAATCCGGCTATTTTATTTCAAATTGAAAAAAGAGGATTCATTAGAGAAGGCTACAAAGCCGATTTGGTTTTGGTGGACACCGATAAACACTGGACAGTAAGCAAAGAAAATATTTTATATAAATGCGGATGGAGTCCTTTGGAAGGAAGTACCTTTACCACACAGATTTCCCATACATTTGTCAATGGAAAATTAGCCTATGAAAACGGCCAACTTCATCCTGAAAAATATGGCGAAAGATTATTGTTTGCTCGTTAGTCGCTATAAAAATAATTGAAATACTTTAAAAACTATGATAAAAAAAATGATTCTCGCTTCTGCCTTGGTGTTTACCCTAGGTTTGCAAGCCCAAAAAATTGAATGGAAAAAAGCAGAAAGCAATGGATACACCTATCGTTATGTTACCGATGATCCTACAAAAGCTCGCTTTTATACTTTAAAAAATGGATTGACGGTTATCCTAAGTCCAACGCCCAAAGAACCAAGAGTACAAGCATACATTGCAGTAAAAGCAGGTTCCAAAACCGATCCTTCAACCAATACAGGTTTGGCGCACTATCTGGAACACATGATGTTTAAAGGCACCGATAAATATGGCAGCCTAGATTGGGCTAAAGAAAAACCCCAATTGGATAAGATAGATGCCTTGTACGAAGAGTATAACAAAACCAAAGAGGAAGCCAAAAGAAAAGTAATTTACCATAAAATTGATTCCATTTCTGGTGTGGCGTCTAAATTTGCCATCGCCAATGAATATGATAAAATGATGTCTGCGATGGGAGCCCAAGGGACAAATGCCTTTACTTCTTTCGAGCAAACGGTTTACACAGACGATGTCCCTAGTTCTGCACTAGACAAATATTTGACAGTACAATCCGAGAGATTCAGAAACCCAGTACTTAGGATATTCCACACCGAATTAGAAGCGGTTTATGAAGAAAAAAACAGAAGCTTGGACAGCGATGGATCCAAAGTTTTTGAAGAATTATTTGGTACTTTATTCAAAAATCACAATTACGGGAAACAAACCACCATTGGTACCGTTGAGCACCTAAAAAATCCTTCTTTGGTAGAAATCAGAAAATATTTCAACACTTATTATGTGCCAAACAATATGGGGATTATCATGTCTGGAGATTTTAATCCAGATGAAGTTATTGCCAAAATTGATGCAAGCTTCGGCCGTATGAAACCCAATCCTATTCCAAAATATTCCTTCAGCCCAGAAACTCCTTTAACCCAACCAATTGTTAAAGAAATTGTAGGACCAGACTCCGAAAGCCTAACCATGGGCTATCGCTTGCCTGGAAACAAGGACAAAGATGTTTTGCTTGCGGATTTGGTGGGTGCAATACTTACCAATGGTAAAGCAGGTTTATTGGATTTGAACTTGGTAAAAAAACAAAAACTCCTTTCTGCAAGCGCGTCTGCATTTACCTTAATCGACCATGGCGTTTTGTATATAAGTGCCAAACCAACAAACGGACAATCTTTGGATGAAGTAAAATCTTTGGTGCTTCATGAAATTGAAAACCTTAAAAAAGGAAACTTTGATGATGATTTAATTACCTCCATCATTAATAATATTAAGAAATATAAAATCCAAAACAGCGAAAAGTACAGTAACCGAGCAAGTGATTTGATGGACGCTTTTACCGCAGAACAAGATTGGAAAACCCAAGTGGCCTATGTGGATGATTTGTCTAAAATCACCAAAAAACAAGTGGTGGACTTTGCCAATAAATATTTGGGCAACAACTTCGTGGCCATCCTAAAGAAGAAAGGTGAAGCTGAAAAAACTGCGAAAATAGAAAAGCCACAAATTACACCGGTAGAAACCAATCCAGACAAGCAATCTCCGTTTGTAAAACAAGTGAACGATATGGCCAACAAGCCGTCTCAGCCTGTTTTTTTGGATTACAACAAAGATATACAAAAATCAAAATTGGGCAATGCAGAGGTTTTATATGTACCGAACACCGAAAACCAATTGTTCCGTTTGAGATTTAGATACAAAATAGGTGCTTTGAACGACCCTAAACAATCTTTTGCTTCTCAGTATGTACAATTTTTAGGAACAGATAAAAAATCAGCGGAAGATATTTCTAAAGAATTTTACAAAATAGCCAGTAGCTTTTCTGTAAGTACTGGGGAAGAATACACAACGGTAACCATAGAAGGACTACAGGAAAATTTCAAAAATGCGGTATCGCTCTACGAAAATTTAATCCAAAACCTCCAAGCAGATAATGCTGCATTGGCCAATCTGAAGGCAAGGATTTTTAAATCAAGAAAAGATGCCAAACTCAACAAAGGAGCTATTTTGCAAGGACTAACAAGTTACGCACAATACGGTGCCAAAAATAAATTTAACAACACCTTTTCCGATGCCGAGATTAATGCTATAACTTCGGCTGAGTTGGTGGACCGATTGAAGAACCTGAACCAATATGAGCAAACCATCATCTATTATGGTCCTGAAAAATTAAATACACTGGTTGCTGATTTAAAATCCATGCATAAAGTTCCGGATCATTTTACACAACCGGCACCTCTAAAAGTCTTCACCCAAATCCCTCAGAATAAAAATCAAGTTTTGTTTGCCAATTATGATATGGTGCAAGCAGAAACCCGATGGGTACGAAATACCGAAGCCTATAATTCGGAGAATACTGGCTTGGTGAGTGTGTTCAATAATTATTTTGGCGGTGGCATGGGAGCAATTGTTTTTCAAACAATTCGAGAGAGTAAAGCATTGGCTTACAGTACATTTGCCCGTTATATTTCTCCAGCAAAAGCACAAGAAAAATACAGTCTTTTGGGCTATGTAGGCGCACAGGCAGACAAATTTAATGAAGCGACAACCGCCATGAATGAACTCCTGACAACAATGCCTTTATTGCCTGCAAATTTTGATTTAGCAAAAGGAGCCACCAAAAAAGATATTGAAACCGAAAGAATTACCCAAGATGGCATCATTTATAATTATTTGGCAGCCCAACAACTGGGACTAAAGGACGACATCCGTAAGTTTGTGTATTCACAAATAGACCAATTGCAATTATCCGATCTTCAGAAACTACATCAATCGTATTTTTCCGGTAAACCATTTACTTATGCCATTGTAGCATCCGACAAAAAGGTAAAAATGGAGGATTTGCAAAAATTAGGTGAGGTAAAAGTACTTTCTTTAGAAGAAATTTTTGGTTACTAATTGTAAGTAGCCGTAATCCATTACATTTACTGCCCACCCGGGAAATGGGTGGGCAGTTTTTATAAACCAATATTCATTTCCAACATGAAATACCTTGGAAATAATGAATATTCTGAAACATGAGTAGAATAACTGGTCATGGTTATAATTAAATTTTGCATAGCTTTTAACTTTCATTATATTCTAACATCATAAGGATAGAAACATATAAATATTTACTTATGAAAAAGTTAATTTTAAGTCTTGCATTCATTGGTTTCAGCACATTCAGTATGGCACAGCAAGGCACAGTAAATTCGGATTCCAAAATGCAAAAAAGAGCAGAAAGGCAACAAGCTCATTTGGAAAAGATGAAACAAGAACTTGGTTTAAACGATGCACAAGTCGCTAAAATAAACGACTTAAGAGCTAGAGAAGCCAGCGTAAGAAAATCCAAAATGGAAGCTCACAAAGCGGATAAAAAAGCATTGATGGAAAATCACGACAAAGAAATGAAAACCATCCTAAGTCCTGAACAGTACGACAAATGGCAAGCAAAAAGATTAGAAAAAAAGAAAGAAATAAAGGAGAAAATGAGGTCTAAAAGAAAACACGCCCCAAGCAACATGTAACTTCTTTCTAACAAAAAAGCAAAAATCCACTAAGCAGCGCATAGGCTCAGTGGATTTTTTTTACAATAAACTTTTGGTATAATTCCAAGCACTTACAAAAACACCAGCGGTTTCGGTTCTCAATCTTTGACTTCCTAGAGAAATCGCTTTAACACCAATATCTGACAATTGTTGAATTTCCTTAGCGCTAAAATCTCCTTCGGGACCAATAAGAATGGTCAACTCGCTTATTGAATTTAATTCTGAAAGCAAAATCCTACCAAAAGATGAGTCGCAGTGTGCCACAAAAGTTTTTTCAGGGTAAATGTTTTTTATAAAGTCAGAAAACTTAACCATCTCATTTATTTTAGGAAAATGAAAACGATGACTTTGCTTAGAAGCTGCCACAGATTGTTTGATTATTTTTTCAATATTCATGTGCTTCCTTTCCGTTTTATCGGTTTGCAAGAAAGAAATTTCTGCGATGCCCATTTCTGTGGCTTTTTCAACAAAGAAATCAATCCTGTCCATATTTTTGGTAGGGGCAATGGCTACATGAAGCCGAAACGGAAATTCGGGTGTATTGTGTTGAATTTCAATAGAATTGAGCAATGCTTTTTTTCCTTCAAAATACAAATTCCCTTTTGCAACACTCCCTTTTCCATCGGTAACATACAACTCATCCCCTTCTTTCATTCTCAACACTTTAGCAATGTGTTGTTGTTCCTCTGCATCAATAGTAACACTTTCTCCTATAATATCTCCGTAAAATAGTTTCATTTTTTTGTATTTAAATCACTTTCCATATCATAACGAGCTGTTGCCGTAATGGACAGGTCGGCAAATTCATTTCGGTCAAATTTTAATTTTCCCACCATGGCTATCATTGCAGCATTGTCCGTTGTATATTCAAATTTAGGTATAAAAATTTCCCAACCTTTTTGCTGTGCGTTTCTCAGCATTGCATTTCTAAGCCCCGAATTGGCAGAGACTCCACCGGCTATTGCAATTTGTTTTATATTAAAATCTTTCGCCGCTTTTTCCAGTTTTTTCATCAGTACATCTACAATTGTTTTTTGCACTGATGCACATAAATCGTTCAAATTTTCTTGAACGAAATTAGGATTCTCTTTCGTTTGTTTCTGTATAAAATACAAGACAGAAGTTTTCACTCCACTAAAGGAATAATTATAATTTTCCAGTTTTGGTTTATTGAATTGGAATGCATTTTCGTTTCCTTCTTTTGCCAGCCTATCCACAATAGGACCAGCAGGATAATCCAGGTCGAAAATTTTCCCTATCTTATCAAAAGCCTCTCCAGCGGCATCGTCTATGGTTTTGCCAATGATTTCCATGTCAAAATAATCTTTAACCAAAACAATCATGGTATGCCCACCAGAAACCGTAAGGCATAAAAATGGAAATTGGGGTGGATAGGAATTGGCATCCTCAATAAAATGGGCTAAAATGTGAGCTTGCAAATGATTGACCTCTATGAGTGGAACATTTAAACTCATGGATAAAGATTTAGCAAAAGAAGTGCCCACCAAAAGCGAACCCAAAAGCCCCGGGCCACGAGTAAAAGCTATGGCATCTATCTGATTTTGTTGTATATTTGCTTGGTTGATTGCTTTTTGTACCACAGGAATCATATTTTGCTGATGGGCTCTGGAAGCCAATTCGGGGACAACTCCACCATATTCTATATGAATTTTTTGGCTTGCAGCAATATTGGAAAGAATTTTGTTTCCTTTTATAATGGCTGCAGAAGTATCATCGCAAGAGGACTCGATTCCTAAAATAATTTTATCGCTCATAATAATGGCAAATTTAGACAATAATAACGATAAAGAGAACAAGAATTCTATTTCTAAAAAAATACAAGAATCTTTAGAAAAAGGTAAAGAACAGCTGTCCGAATCTTTGCATGAGGCAGATGACTTTGCCAAAGACGCCATACACCACCCATTAGAAACCACAGAAGCAGTGGTACAACAAGCCGCAAAAGATGTTACCAATGTACGATGGTGGGCAAGATTATTACAAATATTATTTTGGTTTTTTCTTACCGTTTTTGTTTCAATTTTTATCATTATTAGTCTTCCAATCACCAAAAATTATGCAGCCAAAAGGGTAATAGAAATGCTGAACAAAGATTTGAAATCTCAAATTTCATTTCATGATGTGGAGGTCAATTATTTTGGAGATGTGACCATCCATCAAGTTCAGGCTAAGGATTACAAAAATTTTCCATTCATAAAAATTGAAAAAGTATATGCCGATTCCAATTGGTTTTCTCTAATTTTTAATTCCAGAAATATTCATTTTCAATCTATTGCTTTGGACAAAATGGATTTAAAAGTCATCACTTACAAAGGCGACAGTATTTCTAATTTTGTTCGTTTTGTTGAATTATTTGACGATGGCAAACCTCGAGATCCCAAGAGACCTCCGTTTGAGTTACAATCCAGGATGATGCTTAGTCAGTCCTCAATTTCCATCATCAACCAAAACAGCCCTGGCGAAGCCGGCAAGTGGTTGGATGCGAAAAATGTACACTTTACCATTCCACGATTTAAGGTAAAAGGTGCAGATATAGAAGCCCAGATTAACAATTTAAGTTTTACAGCCCAACGATGGGGAAAAAAACATTATATAGACACATTTTCCGGAGCATTTTCATACTCGAAAAAAGCATTAACCATTAAAGATTTAACCTTTAATACCGACCATTCATTATTGCAAGGCGATATCCGTTTCAATATCAACAAGGGTTCTTGGGCCGACTTTAACAACAAGGTGAAAATGGAAATAAACTTGGAAAAAGGAAGCCAACTGAGCGGTTACGATTTAAGTTATTTCGTAACCCAATGGGACAACTTTGTCCCTATCAATATTTCTGGTAAAATCATCGGTCCACTCAATCAATTAAGTTTCAATCATTTTGTGTTGGGAAATTCTTTATTTAGCCTCAACACACCGTCCTTGCAACTCAAAAAGATTACAGATCCTAAAAATTTCAACATCAGTAGTGAAAAAATCTCTACCGATTTCACTTACCAAGATCTTAAAAAGGCTTTACCAAGCTTTATTGCCAATAAATTGAAGAATTTTGCTGATGATTTTGGCAGAATGAAATACAATGGAAGTCTAAGAGTGAAACCCGAGGAAATTTTTGTAAACCAAGGCGATATTATCACCGGTATTGGTAGAGCACAAGTTAGCAATTTCTATCTTAGAGACTACAGTGGACACACACCAAAATATAAAGGAAATGCAATTGTACACGACCTAAACACCTCGGTAATTACCAAAAACAAACAGGTAGGTTTGCTGAGTGGCAACTTCAATATAGACGGGCAAAGCTTTGATGTAAACACCATGGTATTGAAGACTCAATCTGAGGTAAAATCTATTGAAATTTTAGGTAAAAAGATACAAAATATCACCATTAATGGAGCTTTGAACCACAAAAAATATTTAGGAGACATCCAAATAAACGATCCTCAAGCGCAATTACAAGTGAATGGATTAATTGATTTTAGTACTCCCAATTTAAAGGCAGACATCGACAGTAAGATTAGCCATTTGCAGCTGAATTACTTCACCAATACGGCTACACCTCAAGTGATTTCTGGAAGTCTGAAAGGAAAAATTTCCATGACCAATATTAATGATCTGCATTTGGAAACCTCCATAGACCATCTTAGTGTGTATAATGGGAAGGATAAAATTTTAATTCCCACTTCGGATATTAAAATCTACAATGAAGGTTTCAATCGTATCATTACGGTTCATGCGCCTTCCATTGCTCAAGGTGAAATTAAAGGACGCTTTAATTTAAGCGACATAGGAGGCATGGTACAAAATGGCATCAACAAAGTTTTGGTTGGGCCACAACCCAGAAAAATTTATAAAGGTCAGGAATTTAGTGCAAACTTTTTCGTGGAACAAAATCTAATCAATTATTTTGCTCCGGATATTAGAATTCCCCAAGGTGCAAAAATTGAAGCAGAATATAATGGAAACACCAATGACTTGGTCCTTAATGCTCAAGCTCGATCTTTGCATTATGCAATGACGAAAACCAAAGAATTCACCGATGCCGAATTAGAACTTGCCCAGCAAAACCCCAACTATAAGCTAACCCCAACTATTGAAAAAGACAGCATTACCGCATCTGGTATCAACCTTAATATAAATACCAAAACCTACCAAGACCATATTGTTGCTCAAGTTGAGGAGTTGAAAATTGGTGAAAATAAATTAACAGAAATAGACATTCATGGAGAAAATGAAGACGGAAGAAACCTTCATGTAGTTACCAATTTCAAAATGAATAATGCCAATGTAGAAGGTAAAAAATATCAAATCGCTTTCGACCAGACCATCAACCAGAATGGAGATCTCGTCTTTCGATTTGAACCAACGGAAATTGATTACAAAAATGTTGTTTGGCATATTGATACCAATCACGATTTAGAACATACCATCACCTACAAACGAGCAAGTGGAGAAATTGATATCCGTAATTTAAAAATATATTCCGACGACAGTGAGATTATCCTGAATCATTTTAATTTTAAATCTTCCAAAGAGTTTGAAGCCGAAGCCCAAGTAAGCAACTTAGAAATATCCAAAGTTTTTAAAATGATCGCCAAAGATACCCCTATGGATATCGAAGGAATCGCCAATGGAAACTTGCACATAACAAGAGATAAAAATGCCATAAAACCTCTTATTGATGTTGATTTTGAGCGTCTGAAAATGAATGGTAGAGAAATGGGTAATATGGAAATCAATATCGAAAATAGCGATAAACCCAACATTTATACCGTTTCCACACAAATAAAAAAAGCCCAACTATTGGGCGATAACCCTCTGGATGTAAAAGGAACAATAGACAATACAGGAAAAAAAGCCATCTTGGATTTATCGGCCGACCTTAAAAACTTTGAATTGGCCTTTGCCAATGAATTTGTGAAAGGAATTTTCAGTAAAATGAGAGGACAAGCAAACGGAATCCTAAAAATCACAGGCCCAATAGACGATATAGACTACAGTGGAGATATTGCTCTGAAAAATTTCGGACTCCAACTCGATTTTACGGGAGTAGATTATAATATGGACGATTGCACCATCAGCCTATCCAAAGGATTGGCCATCTTAAACGAAATTGGCGTACACGATGGTAGGAAAAACTCAAATGGAACCATTTCTGGAGCTATTCAATTCCAGACTCTTTCCTCTATGGGGGTCAACTTAGTAATGCGTGCAGAAAATTTACTCATGCTAAACACCACGCAAAAAGATTTTGATTTATTTTGGGGAATGGTCTATGGACAAGGGACACTCTTTGTGGATGGTCCTGTTGCAGCACTTAACCTTTCCACACCGGATATGAAAGCACTCAACAATTCCGTGTTTACATTCAATTCTTCTTCTGCTGGATCTGTAGATGAATTTAAACTTTTACGATTTTTAAAAACGGATCAAACCGGAACAATTTCCATAGAAGATAAGAAAAAATCGGGCGCCAATATGGACATCAACTTCAATTTAGCGGTAGATAAAGGCACTACGGTAAATGTTTTAGTGGGCGATGGTATGGGCGACATTTCAGTAAGAGGCAACTCCAACAGTCTGCGTTTCCAAATGAGCAGAAGAGGAGTTGTTGAAATGAACGGAACCTATACTGTGGACAACGGTACTTTTATTTCCAAAGAAATCCTCAACCGAACTTTCCAAATTGAAAAGGGCAGCAACATCCGTTGGGATGGCGAAGCGATGACTCCTGCCTTGGACATTCGTGCCAATTATCCTAGAATGGTAACCAATGCAGGCGCTTATTTGGGGATGAGTTCTATTCCTCCTATTAATGTTTTATTGGAAACCAAAATTTCAGGCACACTAAACAATCCGGACCTTAATTTCGGGATTTCCGCATTGGATGTATCTTCCCAAGTTAAAGAAGCTTTAGCCACAAAAATGAACCAAGAAGACGAAAAAATCATACAATTTGGTTCCGTATTGGTTCTGAGCAATTTCAATGTTCAAAACTCAGCATTTGACGCTGGCAATATGGGAGGCTTTGCAGAAAGTTCAGGATATAATTTATTATTCAAACAACTAGGATCCGTATTAAACACCATTAGTAATCAGGTGCAATTTGATCTTAATTATGTTAAAGGAGACCAAGCCTCACAAATTGGCGATAGAGCAAATGCGGGACTTAATTTTAATTTTTCGCCACGCATCACTCTAAAAACCGGCATGGGAATTCCCATCAATAAAAACTCGGCAACTGCAGCCGCCAATTATTTATCCGCCGAAGGAACTCTTGAATATGATGCTTCCGAAAATAATGATGGCTCATTTATCATTCGTGGATATTCTAAACCTTCTAACATTGGAATGATTGGCACCAACGGAATAACCAACGGAATGGCCAATCAATCGTATGGAGTAGGTGCGGTATGGACAAAAAGTTTTAACTCTTTATTTAAAAGAGAAAAAAGCAAACAAAAATTTAACAATAAAAACAATGATAAATCTCATGTTCCCATAAATGATTCCATTAAAAAGGACAGTGTAAAATAATAAATACTCAACTAAACTGTTAAAAATTATAAATTTTTGTTAATATTTAACTATATTTTTCATTTTTAAGTTATTGTTGTAAATTTGCAAAATAATTAAAATGTAATTAACAAATTTATAATATAGCAAAATGAATTACCAATTAGATGAAATAGACAAAAAGATTCTTGATTTCTTAGTAGAAAATACAAGAATGCCTTTCACCGAAATTGCAAAGCAAATGGATGTATCCGCTGGAACCATCCATGTTCGTGTGAAAAAAATGGAAGATGCAGGGATCATATTGGGATCATCTCTCATTATTGATTATAGCAAACTAGACTATCACTTCACCGCTTTTATTGGAATTTTATTAACTAAATCCAACAGAACGCAAGATGTATTGAAAGAGCTTTCTACCATTCCTAATGTAATTGAAGCTTCTGTTATTTCTGGTAAATACAACATCTTTTGTAAAGTAAAAGCAAAAAACACCGATGACGCAAAGAGAATTATTTATCAAATAGATGACATACAAGATGTAATGCGTACAGAAAGTATGATCTCTATGGAAGAATACCTATCAGACAAAAATAGATTAATCAAAGCGATTCCTGTATAGTCTTATCATTTAGATATTTTCAATCAAACTTTTGGATTTCATCCAAAAGTTTTTTTTACTTTTGGACAATGGAAACTCAAAATCATGAAGCATTTGGAAAGGTAAAAACCCGATCGACCTCGTTTTACTTTGCCCATATCCTTATTTTTATATTTTTCGTATTGATCGTCAATACAGATATGGCACAATATAGCCAGCACAAAGTTACTGGAATCCCTAGCTGGTTTTCCACCCTAATCTTTTCTGTAGATGCACTTATCGTCATCGGATTGTTGCTTCAGTTTTTGTTTAAAAAAGTTGGAGTTTTTATATTTTTAGTTTTCGCTGTACTCCATCAATTATTGTATGAATTTTATCTTTCCACCACATTATACGCAGGACTATTCTTACTTTTTGTAGAAATTACTGCAGGACTTTTAGTGATTATCCCTCGATGGAAATTTTATAAATAAAAAAATTATGTTTTCAAAAGCTTGCGAATACGCAATAAAATCATCAATCTATATTGCTCAAAATAGTATAGTCGGTAAAAGAGTCAATGTAAAAGAAGTATCCAAAGCAGTAGATGCTCCAGAAGCTTTCACGGCAAAAATTCTACAACAGCTTTGCAGAGAGGGCATCATGGATTCCATTCGTGGGAAACAAGGAGGCTTCATTTTTACTGAAAATAAACTTAATGAAACCAAAATATTTGACATCGTAAAAATAATTGATGGCGAGAGCATCTTATACAGTTGTGGATTGGGCCTTAAAGAATGTTCGGATACCAACCCTTGTCCAGTGCACGACACCTACAAAGTCATCAAAGAAAACCTGATGATAATGGTGAAAAAATATTCTTTAAAAGATTTGGCAGAAAAATCCGAGCAAGGACTTTTCCGACTTAAAGTATGATTTTTTACCATTAAATAAGATATTTTTGTCCGTATATCTTTTTATTAGTACCTTTGCATCATAAAAAATAGAGCAATGACTACTTTAAATAAAACAATAGGCGAAATGGTAGCGGAAGACTTCCGTACTGCAGCTGTATTCAAAAAATTTGGTATCGATTTTTGCTGTAAAGGCAACAGAAGTATCGAAGAAGCATGCGAACCTAAAAACATTAACCCTAAGGACATTTATGCTGCAATAGAAAATATGAACGCCACCCAAGAATCTTCAGGTGATTTCAATTCATGGCCTTTAGATTTATTGGCAGATTATGTAGAAAAAGTACACCATAGTTATGTGGCTGAAAAAACACCAGTTTTGCTTCAATTTTTAAATAAAGTTAGCCGAGTACATGGAGATAGACATCCGGAATTGATAGAGATTTATCAGCTCTTCGAAGATTCTGCACAAGATTTGGCCGCTCACATGAAAAAAGAAGAGCTTATACTTTTCCCTTTCATAAAAAAAATGATGCATGCCGAAAAAAATAATTTGGAACTAGACAACCCTCATTTTGGAACGGTAGAAAACCCAGTAGCCATGATGAAGCATGACCATGAAATGGAAGGTGAACGATTCAGACAAATTGCAGAACTTAGTGACAATTACCAATTTCCTGAGGATGCTTGCAATACTTACCGTGTAACCTACCAAATGCTAGAAGAATTTGAAAACGATTTGCACAAGCACATACATTTGGAAAACAACATCCTATTCCCTAAAGCTGTGGAATTGGAGAAAAAACTTCGGAATAATTAATATATCCATATTGTTATCACTTTTGATTTTAGCCCTTGCAATTTGCAAGGGTTTTTCAATAGAAATAATTAAGAAACATAAATGACATGCGTATCTTTAACCTTATACCCTATTCTTTCTAAAATATTTTTATACCCTTCTACTTGCTCTTGGTGTTTGTTAGAAATAGCACCGGTTTTAAAATCAATAATTTGCCATTGTCCATCGGAATCCACAACCAATCGGTCAGGTCTGTAGATTTCAGTATTTCCATTATCCGAAATCATCAATTCCCTTTCATTCATCACCTGTAAATGAGCATCGAAAAACTGAGGATAAGCATTCGTTATTCCTTTTATGGCTTGGGCAATTTCCGAAGCTTCGGAGCGATTGATCAAACCATTGAGGATATAGTCCTGTATAATGGCATCTACATCATTTTCTACTTTAATAAAAGACAAAATCTCGTGAAGTAAAATTCCTCTTTTTACTTCATCGCTTTTTTGCTGATAGCTTTTGGAAGGAGTTGCAATTTTAATTGGAGACAGACCCGAATTTTCAGGAAAAATTTCGGAAATCTTTCTAGTCTGATTTTCATTAATTTTTACTTTTGATTTTTTGCAAAAATCCCCAGAATACAAATCGAAAACATCTTTTCCTCCATTATTGAAAGTATAGATAAAATCCAAAATTCCCAATTTGTTATTATTCTTTTCTTTTTCCAAATACAGAAAGAGTTGCTCTACAGGTCGTGTTGTTGCAACATACTGCAAACACAAAGCATCTATGATATTTTCATATCTATGGGATTCATTAAATTCTTTTATCTCTTGGTCATACTCCATTAGCCTATCTTCAAACTGAGACACATAGACATTGGGAAGTACATCGTCATCCGCAAGATTCAACCATTCGGTAAAAGAAGACTCTTTGGATTCGTTGGCCAAAGGATAAAAAACAACAGGAAACTCAAGTCCTTTGGCTTTATGAATGGTCATTAATTGCACTGCATCTATATTTTCCGAAGCCAAAATAGAAATTTCTCTTCCTTCATCATCCCAAAACTGAACAAAATCTTTAAGCGTCAGTCCTGGACTTTGGGTAAACGCATGCAAAATTTCCAAAAAGTTCAAAATAAAATCTTCTTCTTTATTCGCAACAGAAAATTCTTTTAAATAAAATTCAATCCAATTGTACAAATTGAGCTGTGGTAAATGGTGAGAACTGAATTGTACTCCATATCGATTATGAATAAATGCCATCATTTGCTGGTCGCTCTTTAAAGCAAAAAGTTCAAAAATTTCTGCAGAAAAATCTTCTATCTTTATTCTTTGTAATTGATTGAGCCAATATAAAGATTCAGCAAGGTAGCGACGGTTTTGGGTGTTGAGTTTCCAATTCAAAAAGGCCATTAAAGCTTTAAGCGTTTGAGAAATATTTAGCGTTAATCCACTTTCGGAAATGGTTTTTATAAACACTTCTTTCCCTTGGTAATTAATTTTTTTAGCACCCAACAACTGAGAAAACTTGGCTATTTCTTTATTTCCTCTACACAATAGCGTGATGTCTGACAAACCAAACCCATTGTCCAAACACTCTTGAATGTCCCGATGCATGGCGTTACTTACCTCCTCATACCAAATGGATTTGACCGAATTTTCTAATAAAGAAACTTTCACTCTCCCATCTATTTCTTTTATTTGTGGTATTTGTTGTGCATCGTTACCAAAAATATTTTGGTGTTCCACCTTCAGGGATTGGGCATGAAACTGATAGAGTTTATTGTTAAAATCAACAATATTTTGAGCACTTCGCCAATTGCTATCCAATATTATAACATTTGCAGGTACAGGGCTTTTTTCGGTATGATTAATAATTTGCATCATCAAATCGCTGTCGCCACCACGAAAGCGATAGATGCTTTGTTTTGGATCTCCTACAAGGGTAAATCCTGTGTCGTTTTCAGAAACTACATTGTCTCTTATTGGGACAAAGTTTTGCCATTGCATTTGAGAAGTATCCTGAAATTCATCAAAGAAAAAATATTGGAATTTGGTACCGATTTTTTCATAGATAAAAGCTGATGGTTCGTTTTGTAGATTTTCTTTTATTAATGAATTAAACTGGGACAAAAAAACCAAATCGTTCTCCTCTTCTAGCTGTTGTAACTCGTCTTGAATATCTTTATTCACCTTTAATGGCAAAAGAGATTTTAGGATTTTTTCTTTTTTGCGCATGGCAATATACTCCGAAAACACCACATTTCTTTGTTCTATAAGATCATCCACAATGGCACATACTTCAGCTTTTTTTTTGCAGCTTGCAGAAGCTCCTTTGGCAAAGACTTCTTGGGCAATAGTTTCGGTATTTGTTGGAAATGGGATACTATCTTTGTTATTTAAAATTTTCTGAAAAAAAAGACCAATTCCATTCTTTTTACCACCGGAAAAATCACTAATAGCCAACCCTTGATCTTCAATTTTTCGTAAAGATGTTTGGGCTATTTCCTGTATTGTTTTCTTATGAATGTCTATTTCATTTCTTAACTGAAGCGTCTTGTTGCGGTATTGCGACATATCGAAATCGGAATTCTTTTTCAAAGATTCGTAATGCTTGTCTTGTAAGAAAGCTTTACTCGATTCGAAGAGTTGATTATTGAGATTAATTTTTGAATTATTATCCAAATGATAGTTCATAAAATCGATGAAAAGTGAAGAATAAGATTCGTCTTCGCCAATACGATCCAATAACTGATCAATGGCTTCCTTCAAATATGGCTCGGCATGAATTTCTAAATTAAAATTATGCGCCAATCCCAGTTCATTGGAAAAGCTCTTCACCAAACGGGTGTTGAATTTGTCGATGGTAGAAATATTAAGCACCGAATAATGATGTAATATATAATCCAATAATTTTTTTGCCCTTTCTTTTAATTCATCTAAGGTTATATGTATGCCTTCATTTGCAAATTTTTGTTGCATGCTTTGCAAATCGTTGTTTTGATGAACATCTTTAACGGCAAAATCCTTGAGCCAAGAAAGTATTCTAGATTTCATTTCATTGGCTGCTTTATTGGTAAAAGTGAGGGCCAAAATATGTCCTATTTTGGTTTCTGCATTGGGATAGCGCAAACAAATCATCAGTACTTGTTGTACCAAAAAATAAGTTTTACCAGAACCGGCAGAGGCATTCACTACGGTATAATTGTTTTTCATTAGGTGATAATTTGGGTAAACTGAACTATTCTCAGATAAAATACAGTCCTAAAAGGTGAGGACTTTGAAGAGCAATTTAGTAAATTTTAACACAAGAAAATAATCATCTACCCAAAAAAAACTAAAAAACGCATTCAATCGTTAATCTTTGTTAAAATTAATCCTCAAATTATTTCAAAACATATATTTACACAAAAGAAAAACATGAAATCACACCTAGCTTGCTTACTTTCTATGGCTTCTCTCTGGGTATTTTCTCAAAAAAATATTATGGGTTCTGTAGTCTCAGAAAGTGGATTTTCGATTCCCCATGCGGAAATCTATATACCTCAATTAGACCAATTGCAACATACTGATGCTTATGGAAATTTTATTCTTTCCCTTTATTCTGGCCAGAAAATAAGGGTTTCCTACCCTGGTTACGAAAGACTGGAATATACCATAAAAAATGGTGATGAGGAGAAACCCATACTCCTAACTCTTATTAAAATAGCCACTCCAATTGAAGAAATAAAATTGACCTTCCAACCGAGTGGAGACCTCAAAAAAGATCAATCCTTTTTTAACAAATCGACTCGGTTAAAGAAATTGGACAATGAGATGCGTGGTTATATGGCTAAAAAATCGAATTTGGCCATTCTACAACCACAACCTGGTGAATTTGTACAACCTGTAGGTCCAGGCTTCAGTATGGGCAAGGTAGATGACCGATGGACAGATGTGGATTTGTTGGAATATCTAATGAAAAACATCCCTGAAGATTTCTTCCTTTCTGAAATGAAACTAAAGAAACAAGAGATAATGCCTTTTATCTTTTTTGTTTTTAAAATTTATAATCGAAAGGAGATTATCCATTACGGCTATTGCAGTCCACAAGATATTACCCGTTTTCAGATTGCAAGTTACACAATGCTTCCTTATTACAAAAAAAACATTCCCTTGGATAAAAATATGATAAAGAAAATAAAAAAGGGTAAATAAGTCCCTTAAAATTTTGAAGCAACAGTATTGTTTGAAAAACGCTGCTATTGCACCCCGACTTGAGTGGAGCTCTTTTTGTGAGGAGGAACGACGAGCAAAAAAGCGGGAACGGAAGGCGGAAAAGGTGCCCAAAAAGAAAAAAATAAATTGTAAATTCGGGGCATGAAAAGAAAGGTCTTGATGATCTATACCGGCGGTACGATTGGTATGGAAAAAGATTATACGAGTGGGAGCCTGAAGGCTTTTAATTTTGAGCATATTTTCGAGAAGATTCCGGAAATTGGTCTGTTGGATTGTGAAGTGAGCGTTCATTCTTTTGCAAAACCATTGGATTCTTCGGATGTTGGCGTGGAGGAATGGAAAGAAATAGGTGCTGTGATAGAAAAAAATTATTCTTTGTATGATGGTTTTCTGATTTTACATGGGACGGATACCATGTCATACACTGCATCGGCATTGAGTTATATGTTGAAAGGGCTGACTAAACCTGTAATACTAACAGGCTCTCAGCTCCCCATTGGTGATTTGCGAACCGATGCTAAAGAAAACTTACTGACCAGTTTGTATTATGCCAGTTTGTATGAAAATTCTGAGGCTTTGGTGCAAGAGGTAGCCATCTATTTTGAGTATAAACTGCTTAGAGGAAATAGAACGCTAAAATATTCTGCTGAATATTTTGATGCCTATAGAAGTCCAAATTACCCTATATTGGGTGAGTCTGGGGTACACTTAAAAATAAACAAAGAAGCACTTTTCAGAAATACTGGAGTTAATTTCGGGGTGGATTATCATTTGTGTAAAGACATTGTATTTTGGAGAATTTTCCCGGGTATGAACTTTGAATCTTTGTTGCATTTACCCAAGACAAAGGTATTAATACTACAGGTTTTTGGCTCTGGTACTATTTTTAATTGTGATGAAACTGAGATCATCTTATCTTCATTACGCAAAAACGGTACTGAAATCGTAGTGGTGAGCCAATGCGTATCTGGCGGCATCAGTATTGGTAAATATGAAAATTCTAATATTTTTGGCAAAATAGGCGCTATTAGTGGCAAAGATTTAACCGCCGAAAGTGCCATAACTAAGGCGATGCACTTGATGGACAACCCTTTATATGAAGGAAGTTTTGCTGAAAATTTTTCTAAAAATTTAAGAGGAGAATTGGACGAAAACTTTGGTGATTAAATAAAAAAGTGTACTTTTGCAACACCAAAAAATAGAAAGGTGCTCGAGTGGTTGAAGAGGCTACCCTGGAAAGGTAGTATACGGGTAACTGTATCGAGGGTTCGAATCCCTTCCTTTCTGCTAAAAACCAACTGTACTCAGTTGGTTTTTTTTTTACAAAATAATGAGGCTGTCCGAAAAGGACAG
>JAFDZI010000057.1 GCA_018266955.1 Bacteroidota bacterium | reverse complement strand
GAAAAAGTGTGAGTTTGCCCTGTTCCCCGCTGGTTCGAGCGTCACGCTCTTCCCCAAAAAAACTAAAAAAACCAAAAAAAATAATTAGATTTACAAAGTAAAATAGCGGTTGCTTAGGAGCTGTAAAGATTTCAATCCTTCAAGGTTTTTAAAACCTTGAAGGATTTTAAAAGAACTAGGAAATACGAAAGGGACATAAAAAGTTAGACTGGACGGAAGAATGAAAGAATTAAAAGTATCCGAATATAAAAAGTGGGCTATACAAAAGCAAAAAGAACATAAAAAGTTTTTGGATTCGCTGAAAAAAAAACCACCCAAAAACTTAGATTACCTTACAGAGGATGCTCATGACGAGGTTTTTCAAGAAATTGATTGTCTTTCGTGTGCTAATTGTTGTACTACAACCGGGCCTTTATACACAGAAAAAGACATCGAAAGAATAGCCAAACATCTTAAAATGAAATCTTCGGATTTTGAAGCGAAATTCCTGAGGACCGATGAAGATGGGGATAAGGTTTTGCAAAATTTGCCGTGTTACTTTTTAAATACCGACAATACTTGCAGCATTTACGAAGTAAGACCCAAAGCATGTAGAGAATATCCACACACCGACAGAAAAAAAATATACCAAATTAATCATTTAATGCTGAAAAATACGGTGATTTGTCCGGCAGCCTATCTTTGGGTTGAAAAGATGATGTCGAAAATAAAATCCTAATCTTCTCCCACTGCAATGGTTTTGCCACTTCGGCACCATTCGCTCCAAGAACCTACATAAAGTCGTGGAATTGGAAGCCCTGCATAATCCATCGCTAAAATAGTATGGCAGGCAGTAACCCCAGAACCACAATGGATAATGGGTTGCTCTGAATTTTCAAGTGCAAATGTTTGATATTTTTCTTTTAAAATTTCAGGTTCCAAAAACCGACCATTTTCATCCAAATTATCCGTCAATGGAATATTAATCGCCCCCGGAATATGCCCTGCAATAGGATCGATGGGTTCGGATTCGCCTTTGTATCGGTAAGCATCACGAACATCTATTACTACGGATTTTTTTTCTTGAAGTTCATTTTCAACTTGTTGAATATTTACTGTGGGCAACACCCATTGATTCGGAATACGAATCGTAGAGGCATGAATATGCTCCTCACCCGAACTTATTTCAAAATTTTGTAATGCTTGATAGCCTCCATCTACCACTTGTACTTTTTCAATTCCATAGGCTTTATGAAGCCACCAACAACGAGCTGCAGCATTGGCTCCACCTTTGTCATCGTAAACTACGATGTGACTATCTTCGGAAATTCCCAAATCGGAAAGAGTTTTAGCAAAATCAAAAAGTGAGGGCAAAGGATGTCTGCCTCCATTTGCAGGATTATTAGGTACAGCAGCCAAATCACGATCCAAGTCGATGAATCTTGCGTTTTTAATATGTGCCGTTTTGTAGGATTCCCAAGCATTGGCGCCTGCTCTGGCATCTAAGAGGATGAGGCCAGGTTGGTTCAGGATTGCTTTTAATTCTTCTGCCTGAATGATAGATTTAACTTTTGGTGCCATCGGTTGTCAAAATTAGTATTAAAAATGAAAAATATCTTTCGCCATATTGTAGGCACTTTCGAAATGCAATAAATTTTGTTGAACATCTATTTTGTGCATTTGCATAAAATTGAAAACCTGTTCAGTTGGCATGTTTCCTACCAAATCGTCTTTGGCCATTGGACAACCCCCAATTCCTTTTATAGCAGAATCGAATCGTCTGCACCCTTGGTCGTAGGCAGCTTTTAGTTTGGCGTACGAATCTTCGTAACGGTTGTGGAAATGGGCACCAAATTTTATTTCTGGGTAGCGATTGGGGATTTTTTCAAATAATTCAGAAATAATTTCTGGGGTTGCTACGCCAGTAGTGTCGGATAATTGTATGGACTGAATGCCTATTTCCGAAAATCTATTGGCCCAGAAATCGACCTCTTCCCAACTCCATGCTTCTCCATAGGGATTGCCAAATGCCATGGAAAAATACAGGTGTAGTTCTTTTCCAGCAGCTTTGGTAAGGGTAAGGATTTTGATAATTTCATCAAGAGCCTCTTCTCTACTTTTGTTGGTGTTGCGATGTTGGAAAACTTCTGAAATGGAAAAAGGAAAACCAAGAATATCTACGGCTTCATGTTTTAATGCTTTGTCGGCACCGGAAAGATTGGCCACAATAACAGAGAGTTTGGTATTGGAGAGTGATTTGTCTATATTTTCTATCACTTCATTGGAATCGGCCATTTGCGGAATGGCTTTTGGGGAGACAAAGCTGGCACAATCCAATACATCGAAACCTACAGCCATTAAGGCATTGATGTAGTCAATTTTTTGTTGTGTGGGTATTATTTTTCCCCAGCCTTGCATGGCATCTCTAGGGCATTCTGTAAGAAACATGGTCGTTTTTTTTTGAATTTCTCAAATATATGATTTTTATTTTTTCTGTAAACTCTTGATTTTAAGAGGTGATTTATTTTTAAAGAGATGAAAAATGGGCAGAAAGAACTGAGAACAGCATTGCGGGTATTTGGATTTTCTCTTGTTGGGGTAGAGGTGGCTTGTAAAGTCGATCGTCGGAAGCAAAGCTTCCGACGATCGACTCATTGTTATTTTTATGCTAAGAATTTCTCTAAGATTTCAACGGCACATTTGGGTAAGTTCGTTCCTGGACCAAAAATAAAATCAGCACCGTTTTGGTACAAATAGTCATAATCTTGTTGAGGGATAACTCCACCAACTACAATGGTTATGTCCTCGGCACCAAGTTTTTTAAGTTCAGCTACTACTTGTGGCACCAGTGTTTTGTGACCAGCAGCCAAAGAGGAAACCCCTAATATATGAATGTCATTTTCAATGGCTTGTTTGGCCACTTCTTCCGGTGTTTGGAATAAAGGAGCCACATCCACATCAAAACCCATGTCTGCAAAGGCGGTCGCAACTACTTTGGCTCCTCTGTCGTGTCCGTCTTGTCCCATTTTAGCGACCATTAGTCGAGGTCTTCTTCCTTCCTCTTCTTCAAATTTTTCAGTTAGTTGAAGTGCCTTTTCAAAATATTCATTTTTTTGTGCATTCATGGCGTAAATTCCAGAAATGGTTTTAATGTTGGCTTTATATCTTCCGAAGCTTTCTTCCATGGCATCGCTCATTTCGCCTAAAGTTACTCTTCTTCTGGCAGCTTCTATGCAGATTTCCAATAGATTACCTTTGCCTGTTTTGGCGCAGTTTCTTAGTTGGTTTAGTATATCGTTTACGGCTTCTTGATTTCTATTTTGTTTAATTTGGTTGAGTCTTTCAATTTGCTTTCGTCTTACTTCGGAATTATCGATGTCTAAAATGTCGATATTTTCTTGTTTTAATTTGGATTTGAAAGAGTTCACACCAATGATGAAATCTTCGCCACTATCAATTTTTGCTTGCTTTTTGGCGGCGGCTTCTTCAATTCTCATTTTTGGGATTCCAGCTTCTATGGCCTTGGTCATGCCTCCTTCTTTTTCTACTTCATCTATGTATTTCATGGCTTCATCAATCATTTGCTGCGTAAGTGCTTCCACCAAATGGCTTCCACCCATAGGATCTACAACATCGCAAATTCCGGATTCTTGTTGCAAAATAATCTGGGTATTTCTGGCGATTTTCGCGGAATAATCTGTCGGTAACGCAATAGCTTCGTCCAAGGCATTGGTATGCAAAGATTGTGTGCCTCCTAATGCGGACGATAGCGCTTCTATCGCGGTTCTGGTAATGTTGTTGAAGGGTTCTTGTTCGGTAAGTGACCAACCCGAAGTTTGGGAATGGGTTCTTAAAGCCAAAGATTTTTGGTTTTGAGGATTGAATTGAGTTAAAAGATTTGCCCAAATATATCTTGCGGCTCTCATTTTGGCAATTTCCATAAAGTGATTCATGCCAATCGCCCAAAAAAAGGATAATCGGGGAGCAAAATCATCCACCTTCATTCCTGCTTTTATCCCTGTTCTTACATATTCCAACCCATCAGCCAAAGTATAAGCCATTTCCAAAACTGGTGTTGCGCCCGCTTCCTGCATGTGATAACCGGAAATGGAAATCGAGTTGAATTTAGGGATGTTTTTTGAAGTGTATTCAAATATGTCTGCAATAATTTTCATGGAAGGCGTTGGTGGATAGATGTAGGTATTCCGCACCATGAATTCTTTTAAAATATCATTCTGAATGGTTCCGCTTAAAAGATTTTGAGTAACTCCTTGTTCTTCTGCCGCAACAATATAAAAAGACAAAATAGGAAGTACGGCTCCGTTCATGGTCATGGAAACGGAAATTTGATCCAAGGGAATTTCGTTGAATAAAATTTTCATGTCCTCCACCGAATCAATGGCGACACCAGCTTTGCCCACATCGCCCACTACTCTGGCATGATCCGAATCGTATCCGCGATGGGTGGCCAAATCAAAAGCGACGGAAAGTCCTTTTTGCCCTGCGGCTAAGTTTCTTTTATAAAAAGCATTGGACTCTTCTGCAGTAGAAAATCCGGCATACTGACGGATGGTCCACGGTTTTTGAACATACATGGTGGAGTATGGCCCCCGAAGATAGGGTGCAATCCCTGCGGACCAGGAATTTTGAGTGATTTTCTCAGAATCTTCTTTTGTATATCGTGATTTCAGTTGCAAACCATCTTTTTCGAAGTAATAAGTTTCGAGTTCGTTGCTTACAATGTTTTGGAAATCAGGGTTTTTGTTTTCTATCGATCGTCTCATCGTGCATTATGATTATCAATCAGTAAAAATAGACTATTTTTTGGAAACCATAGAAGTGTTAAAAAGTACAATATTATTTAGTTCTTTATCTATTTTTTTTTAGATTAGCTGAATATTCTAAATATGCATACTAAAACACAAATATTTTTCTTTTTTGCTTTTTTATTTTCATTATACATGAATGGACAGGAGTCTGTTTTTAAAGGGAAAGTACTCAATGCAGGAAATGGCGAAGCACTTTCTTTTGCGCAGATAATTTTTAAATTTAATGATGGAAAAACGCTACAGACAGATACGGATTTCGATGGTTTTTTCAGACTGTCTTCTGCTGCGATTCCGGATTCGATAGTGATAGAAGCTTCTGGTTTTACTAAAAAATCTTTACGATATACCCAACAGAGTGAGTTTTTTTTGGAAGCACTACCTATATTGAAACAAAAACCAGAAAAAAGAGAGAGAGAAAAAAGCATAGATGGGGTTGTAATTACCAAAAAAAAGAAAAAATACAGCAATCCAGCTTATGAAATTTTAGAAAAATTTGTGGCGAGAAAACCCATCAATAATCCGGATAAATACCAAAGTTACCACTATGAAAATTACAGTAGAATGGAAATTTCTATGTCGGATTTTGGTGAAAAAATTAAAAAAAGAAAGGTATATAAAGATATTACCCATTTATTGAAAACAGAAAACGATTCTCTTGCCCAATCCCAAAGCATGATAATCCCCATATTTGTTTCGGAAAACTTATCGGATATCTACTTTCAAAAGGACCCGGAAAATAAATCTGAAATCATTAAGAAAACCAAAACGGATGGAATTGGAATTGATGACGGGACTATGTTTTCCCAGCTGATGTCTTCAACTTTTATTAAATATAATTTTTACAATAATTACATCCGAATTTTGGGGAAAGATTTTGTATCGCCAGTAAATGACAATTTCAAAATTCAATATGATTATGAATTGGTGAATAAAAATTATGAAGTCAATGGTGAGCATTATTATGTATTGAAATTTAAACCTACAAGAGCTTCGGATTTGGCTTTTGAAGGGTCGGTTCTTATAGCACACGGGAGTTATGCTCTTTTTAGAATTGAAGCCAGAATTTCTCCTTCTGCAAATCTAAATTTTATACATGATATGAAAATTCAGCAGGAAATGACCAAATTGTCTTCCAACGATCAATGGTTTCCTGGGAAAACCAGAGTATTTCTGGAAACTGCAAAACCAGGAAAAGAAAGTCTGTCCGTTTTCTTAAAATACTATGCCTCTACCAAAAATATAGAAACCGAAATTGCAATTGACCCCAAAATATTTGAAAAAAAACTAGTGATATTAACCGATGCTGAAAATCAAAATCAAGATTTTTGGATCCATAACCGACACGATTCTCTTTCGGTGAATGAACAAAAAATGATGAATAGTATTTCAAAAATCAAAAAACTTCCGTCAGTAAAATCCTATCTGGATGTCATCGATTTATTGCTAAACGGGTATTACAAAATAGGTAAAGTAGGTTTAGGGCCAGTGCTTTATACGATTGGTTATAACGATTACGAAGGTCTGAGACTGAGGATGGGTTTTTTAACCAACAAACATTTTAGTAAAAAATGGATTTTGGGTGGCTATGTTAGTTATGGATTTCAAGATCAGGCCATAAAGTACGGCGCAAAGGTCGATTATATTTTCTCCAGAGAGCCTTGGGTACAAGGTGGAGTTTCCTATACCCATGATTTGGGGCAAGTTGCTTTTCAATACGAGGATTTTTCGTTTAGGAGGAACAATATTTTCGATGCATTTACCAAAAATGGGAAAATGAACATTCGAAAACCATTTTGGCAAGATAGTTATCAAGCATATTTAATGGCCAATATAAGCAATTCTCTAACTGAAAAAATTATATTGAAACACGATAGCTTTTCGCCATTGTTTCCTTTTTCTTATCAAGAGAATACGCAAACTTCAATAATTCATGATTTTAAAACAACCGAATTGATTGCCGAAACAAGCTGGAAACCGGGATTGCAAAGATTGAGCTCTGATAACAATAAGCAATATGCGCTGAAAGACAATGTCTATAATCCTACCATAACATTTCGTTATACCCGAGGGATGAAAGGTTTTTTGGGAGGTGATTTCCAATACAATAAATTTCATTTGAACATACAACAAACTATCCCGATGGGCTTATTGGGAAGGGGAGAATATTCGTTAACCGGCGGATGGATTCCAAACAAAGTTCCGTATCCTCTTTTAGAAAATCATTTGGGAAATAATTTTGGATTCTACAACCGATATGCATTTAATATGATGCGTTTTTTTGAGTTTACCAGCAATAAATATGCATCCATTCAATATACTCAAAATCTGGAGGGACTCCTTACCAATAGCCTTCCTTTAATTAAAAAATGGAACTGGAGAAATCACATTACCTTCAATTATCTCTTGGGAAATTTAGATCCTAGTTTTATTAAAAACAGCTATTCCCATGGCGAAGATTTCCAAAGTTTGAATGGAAAACCTTATATGGAATTTGGCTATGGGATTTCCAATATTTTTCGATTTATAAGGCTGGATTTTATCCATCGTTTAACCCACATGGACTCCATGAATAACGGGAAACTGCCCCCTAAATTTTCGGTGAAGTTGTCGGCCCAAATCCGTTTGTAAATTTATGGCAAACGGGCAACCCATTGCTCGGGCAACCATTGTAGAATTTTGTAGATGATTTTCCATTTCCAATGGGGAACGATGACAAAGTTTTTTCCCTGCATGCACAATATATTTCGCCACAAAATCCGGTTGCATTATTAGATTGGGGTTGAGTTGGAGCCCTTGGTTAATTTTGGTGTTGATGTAGCCTATAACCAATACATTGACGGTGATTTTTCGTCCGCTAAGTTCTTGTCGGAGCCCTGCAAGATATTGTGTGAAAGCTGATTTGGTAGATCCATACACGAAATTTGATTTTCTGCCTCTTACTCCGGATAAGGAAGAAAGCCCGATGATTCTTTCAAGGTTGTTGTTGTCCTTGTCCATCGCAATAATGTTCAGAATAGAAACAGCACCTATATAATTTACTTTCATCATTTGATGGGCTTTTGAAAAATCAAATAATGCAATATTGTTTTGGCTTAAAAATCCCGCTGCATAAACGACTATATGGGGTTTTTGAGGAAGCGATTCATAAAATCTTTGATGAGAAGAGAAATCTTCGGCATCAAAGTAGAGCAAAGAAATTTTTTGTGTATCCAAAGCGTTTTCCTGAATAAAGGATTGTATGCTTTCCATATTCCGAGATGCAGCCATTACCAAATGACCAGCTTCTGCATATCGTTTCAAAGCTTGTTTGGCGACATCGGAATTGGCACCTAAAATCAGTATGTTTTTCAAAGGGTTTATTTTTTACAAAAATGAATATTTCCTTTGGATTTTTCGAGTAAAAATCTCAAGTAAGTACAGAATTTTTTTTTTGACTTCTTAATTCTATTTTTTTTCTACTTTTTTGTGAAAGAATACCGCCATCATTCAAGCGTTATGCAGTGTAGCCATTTATTTTTTTTTAAATTTGACCTTTTATAAAATGAAAAAACAATTTATTCGTCATTTCCATCTTATTAAAATTAAAGAAGGAACATTTTAACTAAAATCAAATTAAAGTTGATTTTCATTAATAAAAATAATCAAGATAAACCCAATGAAGAAAGGCGATTGGCTATATCGAACCACTTCGTTAGGTTTGTATATGACCATTAAAAAAATAAATACCTACAAATGAAAAAATATTCATCTAAAAGAAGTATTCAACTCCTTGCGCATATCCTTAATGAATATGGAATCCATGATGTTGTTATTTCACCTGGGTCTAGAAATGCTCCGCTAGCAATTCATTTTGCTGAGTCGGACAGCTTCCATTGTTACAGTATTGTAGATGAAAGAAGTGCAGCCTTTGTAGGAATGGGGATGGCAATGGCACAGAAGAAACCCGTAGCAATTACTTGTACCAGTGGTTCAGCGGTGGCCAATTATTACCCTGCCATCACCGAGGCTTTTTACTCCAATATCCCTTTGTTGGTGCTTACCGCCGATAGGCCTACCGATTTTGTTGATATTTTTGATGGGCAAACCATCCGTCAGAATAAAATTTTCCAACAACATTCTTATGGAGATTTTCAATTGTTGGAAGACGAAAAGTACGATGCGGAATTCAAAAATAGAGAAATAATAATTAAAGCCGTTGAATTGTGTGTTGAAAAAAGTGGACCAGTACACATCAATATTCCATTGTCCGAACCATTGTACGATTTGGTGATGGAAATTCCGGTTTTCCCAAGTGTCGAGCCCACATTACAGGGTAAAAAATGCAGCATACCATCCAAACTTATTGCCGACTGGAACACCAGTAAGAGGATTTTAATCCTAGTGGGAAGGCATGATTTTTCTCCCGAATTGAATGTGCAACTGGCACAATTGGCCAAGAACCATAGCGCTGTTGTTTTGTGCGAAGCGAGTTCTAACATTCATCATGAGAAATTTTTTAATCATATAGACCGTTATATTTTTAATTTTTCTGAAGAGGATTACAAATTGTTTGCTCCAGATTTATTGATTACCGTGGGGCAAAATGTAGTCTCTAAAAAAGTAAAGCAATTTCTAAGGCAGGCCCAAGTGCCAGCACATTGGCATATAGATCCTTATTGGCATCCAGATACTTATTTTTCATTGACCGAAAAAATACAATCTGTTGCTGAGGATTTCTTTGCTCAATTTATTCCAAAAATTAATCTGGAACCCTTGCCTTATTTTAACCTTTGGGATCGCTTGAGAGATAAAAGAGACGAAAAGCATGAAATTTTCTTGAAAACCATAGGCTTTTCAGATTTTTACATCTATTATTTGCTGGCGCTCAAAACCCCGGAACATTATAATATACATATTTCTAACTCCTCCGCCATTCGATATGCGCAATTGTTCGACTATACCGATAGACAAGTGTATTGCAACCGTGGAACCAGTGGTATAGATGGATCTACATCCACCGCAATGGGATTTGCTATTAAAAGCAAAAATCCAACCGTACTGATTACAGGTGACATAAGTTTCTTGTATGACATCAATGGATTGTGGAATCCTTACATACCGCCCTTTACCAGGATTATTGTGTGCAACAACGGACAAGGAGATATTTTTAAAATTATACCTGGACCAGGAAATGCCAATGAAAATACGGTGAATGAATTTATTGCCACAAAACACCATTTCGGAGCTGAAAATATAGCAAAACATTTTGGTTTTGGTTATGTAAGAGTTGATGATGATACCACCCTGAGCCGAGTGATGGATAACTTCTTTAAACCCGATTCCAAACCAAAAATTTTAGAAATTTGTACTCAGGAAATTGAAAATGCCTCCATATTAAAATCTTATTTTGAATTCTTGAAATCATAAAAAAGGCCATGGATAAAATAGGATGATGGAACGCTTATATTAGTATGAAGCAGTAAAAGATAGGCTGTGTTTTGTAAACAATAATGTCTTACCTTTGTTTCTTTAAAAAAAAATAAATAATGCAGACGATAGATTTTAATTTGGATTGGAAGCTAAAGCTTCAGAACCGTTTTATTGAGTATGTAAAAATTTTCTCAACCAGTAATCCCGAGAGCGAAACAACGCCTTCCTCACCACAACAATGGGATATGGCCAATTTCCTTTTTAATGAATTGAAAGAATTGGGTCTAGATGATGTGAGTATAGACGACAAAGGCTATATCTATGCCTATGTTCCCTCTAATTTGGAGCAGGATAACGAGCCAGTAGTAGGATTTATTTCACATTATGACTCAACTCCGGATTTTAATGGGAAAGACATCAAACCAATTATTTGGGATGACTATGATGGAGGAGATTTACTTTTAAATGCTGAAACTGGATTTACATTGTCGCCTAAAAAATTTGAAAGCCTTAAAGATTATGTTGGTAAAACTCTAATCACTACAGATGGAACAACGCTTTTAAGTGCTGATGATAAAGCTGGAATTGCAGAAATAGTTACCGCAGCCGAATATCTTTTGGCTCATCCAGAAATAAAGCACGGTAGAATTGCCTTAGGTTTTACCCCAGACGAAGAAATTGGTAGAGGAGCACACCACTTTGATGTCGAAAAATTTGGTGCCGAGTGGGCCTATACTATGGACGGAGGTGAAGTAGGAGAGTTGGAATACGAAAACTTTAATGCAGCGGGAGCTGTAGTAAAAATCCATGGATTGAGTGTACACCCTGGTTATGCCTATGGGAAAATGGTCAATGCAGGGCTTTTGGCTTCAGAATTTGCCTTGATGCTACCTGCCAACGAAACACCTGCAACAACCAAAGGTTTTGAAGGTTTCTTTCACTTAACCGACTTTAATGCTGATGTTTCTGAGGCAAAGTTACAATACATCATTCGAGATCATGATGCTGAAAAATTTGAAGCCAGAAAAGCATTGTTGCAGACCAAGGTTGAAGAATTTAATAGCAAATACGGTGCTGGAACGGCAGAAGTAGAAATTAAAGAGCAATACCGAAATATGAAACAACAATTTGAAGGTAAAATGCATATTATTGATATTGCGGCTCAAGCTATGAAAGATGCGAATATAGAACCGAAAATAAAAGCTATTCGTGGGGGAACAGACGGAGCACAACTTTCCTATATGGGCTTACCATGTCCTAATATTTTTGCAGGTGGACTTAATTTCCATGGACCATACGAATATGTTCCGTTGGAAAGTATGGAAAAGGCGGTGAAGGTAATTATTAATATTGCTAAAGCTGTAAAAGCAAAATAAGATTAAAACGATATATAAAAAGAATTGCCTCTCGAAAATGAGAGGCAATTGCTTTTTTAGAATTGTAAGGAAAGTCCAGCTTGCACAAAGCTCTTTACACCTATATTGGGTTCTAAGAAAATGCCTAATTTGTTTCCGTATCTAACACCAATTGGCATTAGGTTAACAGCCATAAAGGTATCGTTGGCATTTTCTTTCGTGCCAGTATTGGCGACGATATATTCCGCTTTTTTTAATAAGACACCTGCGGCAATTCCGGAGTAGAGTCTTAGTTTTTTATCGCTTCCTGTCCAGAAATAATCTACTTTTGGCATTATACTGATGAAGCTTTGTTGAGAATAAATAGCACTCGATTCATTAAAAGATTCAAGAACCAATTCGACGCCATACCTCCAGTGTATATTTTCTGAGTAACGATGTATCGCTACATTTAAAGCGCCATTGCTGGTAGGATATTTAATCGTAGGATTGGCTGTTATAGCAGAGATTATTGCGGAGCCAGAAGCTTCGGTTATAGCTTCGGAGATGCCATATAAAGATGGTGTTCCATAAGCAGCGCTAATTTCAATTTTTTGAGCATTATACAAACTAGTAGCGAATACAATGCTACAAAATAAAATTTTCTTCATGGTTTAATTAATTTTAGTTTGCTCAAAAATATAACTATTTATTGAATAAATGCTAAAAATCCACTCGGGGAAAGTGGATTTTTTAATGAGAATGAAAAAATATTGTCAAGTGAATTTATTTAAGGTTCTATTCAGGAAAGAAACCAATTAAATGACCATGGTTTTTTCAAGATCTTTGATGTACTCATGAGCTGTAAGGTCAAATTTCACTGGAACTATGGAAATAAATCCGTTGGCTAGTGCTGTTTCATCAGCATCATCCCCCTCATCCATATTGTTGAAATATCCGGTGAGCCAGTAGTATTTTTTACCATGAGGGTTAATCCTTTCATCAAAACTTTCCTCCCATTTGGCATTGGCTTGTCGGCAAATTTTTATTCCTTTTATTTCTTCTTTATTCAATTTCGGAATATTAACATTCAATACGATTCCTTTAGGCATTGGGTTGTTTAATGCATTAAGGGTAATTTTTTTGATGAATTCTTCAGCCTGGGAAAAATCTGCTTCGTAAGCAAAATCGCAAAGCGAAAATCCAATGGCAGGTAGTCCTTCCACACCAGCTTCTACTGCGGCAGACATGGTACCAGAGTAAATAACATTGATGGAAGAGTTTGCCCCATGGTTTATTCCGGAAACCACCAAATCTGGCTTTCGGGTAAGGACTTTGTCTAATGCAATTTTTACACAGTCTACAGGAGTCCCATTACAAGAAAAATCCCTTTGAGGCCCATCTAAAAATATTTCTTCTAAAGATAAGGTAGAATTGATGGTAATGGCATGGCCTTTGCCACTTTGTGGTGAGTTGGGAGCCACCACAACAACCTCTCCTATAGAGTTCATGATTTCCGTTAGTTTTCGGATACCAGGAGCGGTAATTCCGTCGTCGTTGGTGACCAATATTAATGGTTTTTGCATATTCAATTTTATTTTTTGCAAATTTAGTCAAAAATAAAGCCTAAATAGGGACAGAAATATTAAATTTGAAAATTCAATTCACGAAAAACAAACAATACATTCAAATATATTAGCAACATGTTCAAAAAATTAAAACTCAATACAGTTTTTCTTTTTCTACCTTTGATGAGCTTGATGTTCTGCTTCAATGCTCCCAAAAATGATGACGAAAAAATGTCGACCATAATGGTAAGTGTAAAAAACACCTTATCCTATTTACATTATAGTCCAAAGCCCATCAACGATGCTTATTCTAAAGAGGTTTATAAGCATTATTTCGAAATGGTAGATCCATCGAAAAGATATTTTTTGCAAACCGATATGGAAGAGTTTTCTAAGCACGAAACCAAGTTGGATGACTACATCAGCAATGGCGATTTGGTGTTTTTTAAACTCACAACCGATCGATTGTTGCAAAGAGTGGATGAGATTGATGTAATGACACAAAATATTTTTAAATCGCCCATTAATTTAGATGCTGATGAAACTATCCTGCTGGATGCCAAAAAGAAAAGCTATGCTAAAGACAAGAACCAATTACAAGCAGAATGGGTAAAGTATGTGAAATACAACATCCTGCAAGAAATGGAATCTTTGGAGGCCAAGGAGAAAAGCCAAAAAGAACTGAAAGATTCATTGCAAAGAAATAAATTGAAAGATACCGTTACTCTTAAAATTTTAACTCCAGAACAAAAGAAAATTAAGGCAACCGAAGAGGTGAAAGACTTGTTGAGTGATTCTTTCAGAAGATTTAAAAGAGTAAAAAGAATGGAATGGTTCTCTAGGTATATGAATGCCTACACAGAAGTTTTTGACCCGCATTCCAATTATTTTTCGCCTCAAGATAAAGACGATTTTGACACGAGTTTCAAAGGGAAAATTATCGGAATAGGTGCTATTATTCAAGAGAAAAAAGGCTATTTATATTTGGGAGCGCTTTCCATTGGTGCGCCTGCTTGGAAATCCAAACAACTGAGTGAAGGGGATAAAATTTTAAAAATAAAAGCAAAACCCAATGAAGATGCGGTTAATGCTGTGGGGCTTTTGTCCAGTGAAGCGGTTCGACTGATAAGAGGAGAAAAAGGTACGCCAGTAACGCTTACTGTACAGAAAAAAGACCAATCGATAAAAGAAGTAACCCTGATAAGAGAAGAGGTGGAAATAGAAGATACTTTTGCCAAAAGTATAGTGATAACAACCGCCGATGGTAAAAAGTGGGGCTTCATAAATCTGCCAAGTTTTAATGCGGATTTCGATGATAAAAAAGGAAGAAATGCTTCGGATGACATCAAAAACGAAATCATTAAGTTGAAAGCACAGAACATAGAGGGAGTTATTCTTGATCTTAGAAACAATGGTGGAGGATCTTTAACAGAAGTAGGAGATATGATGGGCTTGTTTATGAATGCCGGACCTTATGTGCAAGTGAAGGAAGGAAGTGGTAAAATAAATACGCTGAAGAATAAATACAATGCGCCTATTTGGACAGGTCCGTTGGTGGTGATGCAAAATGAATTGTCCGCTTCTGCGTCTGAGATTTTTGCAGGATTAATACAGGATTATGGTAGAGGTGTGGTTATTGGTTCGCCACAATCTTTTGGAAAAGGAACAGTGCAAACTTTTATAGAACTGAATCGTTTTTTGAGTTCTTCCGACGATTTTGGTGCTTTAAAACTGACCATTCAAAAGTTTTATAGAATTTCTGGAGAATCAACCCAAAGAAAAGGGGTGGTTTCGGATATTCAATTAAAGGATTTTTTTACCTATGCTGAAGTAGGCGAAAAATATGATGACTATGCCTTGGCTTGGGATAAAATAGCACCCACACAATACACCAAACTTTCTACCCTCGATTTAAGTAAAATTGAACAGAATTCTAAAGCCAGAATGGCCAATAACAAAATGTATCAGTTGCTACAAGAATCTGCTGAGTGGAAGATGAAGTTGGATAAAGAGGAGAGCATAACGATTAATCAAACTAAGTTTAATGAATTGATGAAAGCCAGAAAAGCTCAAATAGAGAAATTTAAGGCTTTGGATAAATTCAACAACCAGTTGAAATTTAATTTTAATCCAGATGAAGTACAAAGAATGAAAACCGATGATATCTTTAGCAAGAAAAAAGAAAATTGGAAAAAGATTTTGCAAAAAGACTTTTATCTTCAAGAAGCGGTAAATGTAATTTCCGAACTTAAATAAGAAATCATTTTAATACAAAAAATCCTTTCCAAAGAGTTGTTGGAAAGGATTTTTTTCAGTTTTATTTTGGATTACTGAGGCTAACAATAATGTTTTTCTGAACAGATTTTTGTGAAGAATACTGAGCGCCACAGACTAAACTCGAAAATAAATAACTGCCTTTTGGGATGACAATAGAGTTTTCGTTGTGTGCGGGAATAGCCAATCGGAATTTGGTATAACCTACTCCTTCTATCCTCATAATCATGTCGCAATCCGATTTGTTTTCAATCATGACGATTACTTCCTTGCTGCTTGGGTCGTTGTCGAATAATTTGTTTAAGAGTCCAACGGTTTTTCTTTTGTGATCTTCCGGGGATTCATTCATCAGCATTTTAAATTCATCAGCTTCAGAAGCATTCATCATGGAAGATGTAGCCGTGCTTGCAGCTATAGTTTTAGTGCTGGCAGAAGGATTGCTAAGCGGAGCCGAGGTTTTAGCCCCATGGCTCGCGGTATTCATGCTCAATAATCTTTCTTTTTCAGCTTTTATTTTTTCGCTGTTGTTGGCTTTGTTTGTTTCTGTTTTCTCTACACTTTCCTCTTGTTTTGGAATAGAAGCAATAGGATGGTTTTTAGCATTTTCCAGCTCTTTCAGTTTTCTTTGGTAGTATTCGATTTGTTTTTTACGAATATTTGCATTCATTTCCTCAAAAGTAATTTTGGTGGAAGGTCTTCTTTTGAGCATGGCCAATTTTTCTTGTAATTCTGGCACTCGTTGGTCTTCGGGGCTGGCTCTTTTTAGATAATCATTGATGAGATCCATTAGCCTTGGCTTCAGTACGGCTCGTTTGGGGTCATCCGGATGTGCATCTCTAAGAAAAGCATCAATTTCATAAATACTTTTGCTGTATAAAATTCTGCTATAATCTTTCATTCTTTGTTGTGCTACAACCGACATACCACAGCATAGACTTATCAACAATACTATTTTCTTCATAATCGTTCTTACTTAAATATAAACAACGCCCCAAATATACGGCTCTTGAAATAATTATTGAATTAAATTCATCAAATGAGAGTTCTTGAGTCTTTTTTGATAGATAGGATAATATTTTTCTAAATAATATTTCACCCCCTCGTAGTTGTTGGCTTGGATTAAATTCTGAATGATTCCCTTTTCAGAAGTATAGACAAATTGTAAAAAATTAGGAATAAATTCTTTAGGAATCTTTTGACTTGTAAAATATTCGTCACCTAAATAATTTTGAATATTTTGAGTGATGGAATTCATTTTTTCGTATTCCACATACCGTTCTTTCTTTTTTCTTTCTCCGGATAGGATGTCGAAAACACTCTCCAAGCTTATGCTCAGTCCTCCGTTAGCCAAGGAAGCAACGGGCAAATTTTGTGGCGTAGATCGTATATTGGGCCTTGGGAGACCAATCATTTTATATACCTCTTGCACTTTGTCTTTTTTATGTAAACTGAGAACATCTTTTCGTAAATTCCCACTTGGACGGAAAGACAAGATTCGGACTTCTTCTATATCGTAGTAATCCAGTTTTAGCTCAATAAAATTATTGGAATTTTCCAAAAGTTCTTTTGTTACCATTATGTCTTTTCTTTCAGTAACAATGGAGGTAAATCGTATTTTATCCCCCAATTTAGCTTCTATGCCAAATTTTCCAGCGTAATCCGTCAGTACCGTTTTCATTGTAGTGATATTGGTAACATATACTTGGTTGAGGTAAAGGATAGAATGGTCTTTCAGGAAGACTTCCCCTTTTAAAATTTGTGCATGTAGGACTACGACCCCAAAAAAGAGTAGAACAGTTGCTATTTTCTTCATAAGTAGGCAAAAATACATACAAAAACCCATTGTGTCGTTATTTACAATGGGTTTTAAGCGTTAAAAAATTATTAAACAATAATAAAAAAAACTTAATTTTTTTAATGAGTGAACTGCTTAAAAATATGTTCCAGAATTTCTTTATCCTCTTGGGTTAACGATTTTTGCCTGCGAAGCATCACCTTTTCAGCTACTTCAAAAGCTTTGCTGAGGTTGAATTTTTCATCCCCTTTCATGCCGCCCCAAGAAAAATGATCCACAAGATTTGGGGGGAATCCTGCTTTAAAAATATTGGCCGCAACACCTACTATTGTGCCAGTATTTATTTGCGAATTAATGGCTGTTTTGGAATGGTCGCCCATGATTAATCCACAAAATTGTAAGCCAGTTTTTTCAAATTTTTCAGATGGGTAGCTCCAGAGTTTTACTTCTGCATAGTTGTTTTTAAGGTTCGAAGAATTGGTGCCTGCGCCAAAATTACACCATTCCCCAATAACGGAATTTCCTATGAAACCTTCGTGTCCTTTGCTGGAATATCCCCAGATGACAATGTTGTTGACCTCTCCTCCTATTTTGCAATTGGGTCCAATGGTGGTTGCGCCATACACTTTGGCGCCCATGTTAAGCGTGGACTGGTCACACAGTGCCAAGCTTCCCCTAATGTTACTGCCTTCCATTATTTCGGCGTTTTTACCGATGTATATCTTACCGTTACTGCAGTTAAGAGTAGCGAATTCAATTTTTGCGCCTTCTTCAATAAAAAGATTGGCTTTATCTCCTAAAAATCCATTGGTGTCCGATAGAGGTTGGGAGGTTCTGCCTTGGGTGATAAGTGCAAAATCAAAATCAATAGCCAGATTGTTTTTAGAAAACAAATCGGTATGTTTTTCAAAGAAAATAATTTCTTCCTCTATGTCTGTCATTTTTTCAATTTGATTCAATGACAGGTTGTCCATATTGAGTCTGGCAACCAAAAGCTCGTCGTTATAAACCAATGCTTCACCCATTTTCAAATCTTTAATTTGTTGAATAAGGGTGGGTGAAGGTAAAAAGTTGGGCACAAGAAACAGGCTGTCTATTTTCTTAGGTTTTGGAAATTTGTATTGTAAATAATCTTCAGTAATGTAGGCGATAGATTCTGTATTCAGTATTTTCATCCATCTTTCGGAGAAAGTGAATATGCCACACCTAAGGTCAGCAACGGGTCGGGTGAATGTTAAAGGAAGGAAGTTGCTCCAATATTGGGCATCGGAAAATACAATTTGCATAGTTTTTTTTTTGGAGTCAAATTTAAAATAAAAAAGCCTTTCATGAAAGCATGAAAGGCTGAATATTGTGATAAACAAAAAATTATTTAGCGAATTTTTTGTATTTATTCATGAATTTATCTACTCTACCTGCAGTATCTACCAACTTCACTTTTCCTGTGTAGAAAGGGTGAGATGTAGAAGAGATTTCCATTTTGATTAATGGATATGTAGCTCCTTCGAACTCGATGGTGTCTTTTGTTTCTGCAGTCGATTTGCAAAGAAACATCTCGTCGTTACTCATGTCTTTGAAAACAACAAGTCTATAATTTTCTGGATGGATTCCGTTTTTCATAACTAATTAATTTAATAGATTAAAATAACATGGCTTTGAAATAGTAATGGATATTTCTCTGCTTAATTTCAGGTTGCAAAAGTAATCATATTTTTTGTTTATGCAAAACTTTTTCATAAAAAATAAAAATTTTATCAACGGATTTATTCAGTGTTGTACTCTTATGCTTTTGGTAATTAAAGTTGTTTTGATTTTTTTGCGTTTACAAGATGATAGATTTTTATGTTCACTAAAATTTGGATATTTTATTTTAGGTTTTGTCCATGCAATCGCAAGATTATTTGAAAGTTTTTAATTTTTTAAGAAAAATTATTTTCAAATTCAATCTATTTTATATCTTTGTTTTTAACATTAATTAACATTAACATTATCATTATTTAGCTAGAAATGAAAGGGATTTTAAAAATTTACCATCCTGATGAAACTTTAAAATACAACATCAAAAGTTCCTATTGCAAAGCTGTTTATACGCATAATCAACATTTTTTAGAGGTCGAAATTATTACAGATGATTCTTTGGATCATGTAGAAGACGATTCCTTACACTATAGTTTTCCGCAACTTTCTTTTACCATTAGCAATTTTCCAATAGAGAATGATAATTTATTGGGGAAGGTATTTAATGTGAATGATACGGAGGATGACAACTATACCGAGGTAAATTTATTTGATGATGAAGACGCTTATTTATATGAAAATGAATTAACTTTTTCATATAATGATAAGGAAGACCTTAACTTGGTTTGGAAAGGACAAATCGACGACTTCTATACCAATACAGAAGAATTAATTCCTTTCAAATTAAAGTGTCATTTTAATGTAGAGGATATTGAAGTGGACGAGTAGAAGTCTTTTTGTTTTAAATTTAGTTTTAATCACAATCCCTTATTTCAAAAAATATATTACTTTTACGAGGTAGAAGTGATAGGCATGAAATTTGCCTGGTTTTTTTGAACTATTTAGGTTTACTCTTTTTTAATTTAATTTTTTTTTAATGACGGAAAAGGACTATTTCGCCCATCTTTTCGTTAATTAATTACATCTAAAAAATTTAGCATATGTTGATACAAGCTTTCGCATCCGTTGCCCCTGCTCAGGAGAAGGTTTTTTCTTTTTGGAATATCATGTTTCATGGTAATATTTTTGCCAATACTGTTATGGTAACGGTTTTGGTATTGGGAGTTTTCTCATTATATCTGTTCTTGGAAAGATTATTTTACATCAACCGTCAGATTAAAGCCACCGACATGAATTTAATTCATAACTTAAACGACCTCCTTAGAGAAGGTAAAGTACAAAGTGCAATTGACTATTGCGAAAGGCAAAATACACCCGAAGCTAGAATTATTGAAAAAGGAATTACTAGAGTGGGTCGGCCGGTATCGGACATTGTAAGCGCCATGGAAAGTCAAGGGCAGATAGAAGTTTCTAAATTGGAAAAGAATTTGAATCTCCTTGCTGCCGTGCCAAGTATCGCGCCTATGCTCGGATTGCTAGGGACGGTAATCGGTATTATTATGGCTTTCTTTAATATGGCTAACATGGAAGGGTCTTTCTCTCCAAAAACTCTCTCCGAAGGAATTTATACTGCATTGGGACAGACGGCTACCGGATTGGCAGTAGCAATTCCAGCCAATTTCTTTTATAATTTATTGCTTACCCGTATTGATAAATTTGTGTTGAAAGTGCAACAATTATCTACAGATTTCCTAGATATTATTAACAAACCATAGCATGAAAATTAAAAGAAGAAATAAAGCAAATCCAGACTTTAGTCTTGCGGCTATGGTGGATGTCATCTTGCTCTTGCTCATCTTTTTTATGGTGACTTCGGCAGCATCCAATATTTCTGCGGTTAATGTGAATTTACCTAAAGGCACTGTGGATAATCCTAATATTCCTGATGAAGTTGTCGTAAGCATTCAGCCTGATGGTCGCTTTTATGTGAACGATGTTCCGACGCCAAAAGAAAGTTTAGAATCCAGTATTTTCCAGAAAATGCAAGGGAAAAAAAATCCTTCTTTTACGATAAGAGCAGATGAAAACACCCTACATAAAGATGTTGTTTTCGTCATGGAAATCGCAGAGAAAAATCATTTTAATATAGCGATAGCTACAACAAAAGAACCGAAATAATTCCTTTATAGATCTATGAATTGGCCATCTACACAACATAAAGAAGAAAGAAATGACCGAATAAAAAGTGGTGTTATCACTATATTTGTTTGGTCAATTCTCTTGTTTTTTCTGTTTTGGTATAAAATTGTAGAAAAAATTCCCGTTCAGCAAGAGGTCGTCACTCGAATGTTAATAAATTTCGGGGATAATAAAGAGGGCAATGGGGCAGAAGAACCCGCACCACAAGACGGTTCGCAAGCTGCCGACTTGTCTGTTTCTCCAACAGAAAATAGTGTAGCACCAAAGGTTTCCAATACAACTGATAACACAGTAGCGGCCACGACTAAATCCTCTGAAAATACTGTTGCAGAAAGAATTATTACGGGTAACAATTCAAAGCAAAACATTAAGAAAAATTTATCAGAAGAGAAAAATAAAACAATAGCATCAAAAACTCAATCTAAAATAAGTACAGCAATATCTGGTGTGCAGCAGCCTTCAGGAAAGGTAAACAAAACAACACAACCCAATGCTAAAGTAGGCGCAGGGGATGGTAAAGGAAAGAATGCAATAGGAAATTTATTGGCGGGTAGAGGAAAAACAAACGGGACACAAGGAGACGGTTCGGGAATAGGGAATCATGGAGATCCTCTTGGAGGTGAAGGAAATGGAGATAGTAAGATAGGAATAGATAGAAAGCTAACCAGTTTTATCCCTGGGACTATGGGGCGTGGTGGAGCGCAACCTACGCACAACTGTACCGCAAGTGGAACCATTATTATTTCTTTTACTGTAGATAAATCGGGTCATGTAATTCAAGCCAAAAGAAGCTCTGGTTTAACGGATCCTTGTGCGGTTTCTACAACTACAGCCTGGGTAAAAAAATATGTAAAGGCAGAAAAAGCCAATGTAGTGTCCACCGGAACATATTCCATATCCTTCTAGTACGCTTAAAATCTTATTTTTTCAATAAGAAACAGCATCCATAGTTAAGTGCTTTTTTTTTGAGCAAAAAATTAACGATTACTTCAATTTTAATCAATTTCCTACATTTTTCTATTTGAGCTAATTTTGTCCGTATTATCTTTTTCATAAGGTAACAGACGGGTTATAAATTTGGTTATGACAACCAATGCCTAAACCGACAAATTTTATATTATATTTACCTTATGATGATTTAAGAATGAGTTAACTTCTTTTTTTTCTTACAAAAATTCATTTTAACTTTTTTAAAATCCGAATTGTACTTAACAAAGGACGAAAGCTCTTATAACTTAAGTAATTGGTCATTTTACTTGTTTCTAGATCACACATAAAAAAACCACCGATAAATCGGTGGTTATATATTTCAAAATCAAAAATTTGATTAAGCTTCGAAGTCTTTATCAGCTTCAGCTGTAGCTTTATCGCCTTCTTCTTTAGATTTTTCTTTATCAGCTTTTCTTTGAGATTGTCCTTCTTTAATAGAGTCAGAAACAATGCTCAATAGCATATCGATTGATTTAGAAGCATCGTCGTTTCCTGGGATTACGAAATCCACTTTTCTTGGGTCTGAGTTGGTATCAACAATACCAAAAACAGGGATACCCAATTTTTTAGCTTCAGTAACAGCGATGTGTTCTTTCATGATATCTACTACAAATACAGCAGAAGGAAGACGAACCATGTCAGCGATAGAACCTAAGTTCTTTTCTAAGTTAGCTCTTTGTCTGTCCACTTGCAATCTTTCTTTTTTGGATAGCGTTTCGAAAGTACCATCTTTCTTCATTTTATCGATAGCGTTCATTTTTTTAACCGCTTTTCTGATAGTAACGAAGTTGGTCAACATACCTCCTGGCCATCTTTCAGTAATATAAGGCATATTAAGTTCAGTAGCATATTTAGCAACAACTTCTTTTGCTTGTTTCTTAGTCGCAACGAAAAGAACTTTTTTACCTGCTGAAGTAATTTTTTCCAAAGCTCCACAAGCTTCTTCTAATTTTACTGCAGTTTTATGTAAATCTACGATGTGAATACCGTTTTTCTCCATGAAAATGTATGGAGCCATATTTGGATTCCACTTTCTGGTCATGTGACCGAAGTGTACTCCTGCCTCTAGGAGGTCTTTAACATTTACTTTTGCCATGTTTTTGTTATTTGTTAGTTTACTTTCCGCTTTTTTTTGGCAATCAACTTTACGGTAGAAGGGAGTAAAGTTTGGATGCTAAACATAACGGGCAATTTTTAGTGCTTTAGGCAATAGGCTTTACGCGGTATGCTTCAAGCGATTTAAAAAAAATAAAATATTTGTTAAGTAGCTTAAAGCATAAGGTTTTAAGCGTACGACAAATCTTAACGCTTGGAGAATTGGAATCTCTTTCTTGCTTTTTTCTGACCTGGTTTTTTTCTTTCCACCATTCTTGCGTCTCTTGTTAATAGACCCGCTGGTTTCAATACCAATCTGAATTCTGCATTGATCTCGCACATAGCTCTAGAGATACCTAGTCTGATCGCTTCTGCTTGACCTGTAATCCCACCTCCGAAAACATTTACAGTAACATCGTATTGAGCTACAGTTTCAGTAAGTGCAAACGGTTGGTTTACTTTATAAACCAAAACATCAGTAGAAAAATATTCTTTAGCATCTTTACCGTTTATTTTGATATTTCCTGTTCCAGGTTTTACATAAACTCTTGCTACAGAAGTTTTTCTTCTTCCTATTTTATGAACTGTTGACATTTCTATTATTTAATTTCGTTAATATTAATAGTTTTTGGCTGCTGAGCTTCGTGTTTGTGCTCTGTACCTTCGTATAGGTAAAGGTTCTTATAGATTTGCGCTCCTAGTCTGTTTTTTGGAAGCATACCTTTTACAGATTTTTCCAAAACTCTCATAGGGTGCTTGTTCAAAAGCTCCTCAGCTGTCATCGACTTTTGACCACCTGGGTATCCAGTATGCCAAATGTAGGTTTTGTCAGCCCACTTGTTCCCAGAAAGACTTACCTTTCCTGCATTCAAAACAATTACATTATCACCACAATCTACATGCGGAGTAAAGTTTGTTTTGTGCTTACCTCTCAAAATCTTGGCAACCTTAGAAGCTAGTCTTCCCAACGGTTGTCCTTCGGCATCTACCACAACCCATTCTTTCTTAGCGGTAGCCTTGTTTGCCGATACTGTTTTGTAACTTAATGTATTCACTTTTATCGTTTAAGATTAAACATAATTTTCCCAATAAGGGTGTGCAAAGGTATGACTTTTTTTCCAAATCAAAAAATATATTTGATTTTCCATTTTTAGGACATTCTTAACCTATGATAATTGGACATGTATTTATTTACAGCCCAAAGGATTCTGTTATTGTTTCTTCATGGCGTCAAAATATCCTTCAGAGGTTGGGACGAATCTTAATTTCATGGCTGCACCAGTCATTGTCGCTGTGGGATCTTCCCATGGTTCTGTGTATTTGTACTGAAAACCCTCCAAATAATTAGTTTCTACCGCTCCGTAGATTTTCTTTACTTTTATGCCATCGGCACGGTAAACATAATCGGTTTTTACAGAGTTTTGAACGATTTGCTTGGGTAATTATATTGTTTGTATTTGCAGATGAAAAGGTAATTGGTGCGGGAGCTATAACTATTGGCATGAGCGTGACGCTTGCGCCAGCGGGGGGAGATTTTTTTTTGAGTTCCTGTAAGGAAAGAAAATACTGGTTCCCTTTAGAAGGATCAAATATTTTAAGTTTCTCTCCTTTTAATTCATAGACTACGACATAATGAAGTCCATCCTTGTTTTCGACAGGAAGGATGAAAGGAAATAGTTCTTTTAGAGATTGTTTATTTTCCTGTATGTAATTAATATCTAAAAGTTTATATTGGGAAGCAAAGCCGTGATTATCAATAAAATTCTTTAAATCTGAAAGGCGAGAGCCTTTCTCTTCTAAAGGGATTTGATTTTCTATATATTTACGATCAATATCTTTACCATAAATATTGAATATTGTTTTAACGGCACTTATTCCGCAATCATTAGATTTTAGCTGTGGGTCGGTCTTCAAAATATTAATGAAACTATTTTTGAACTTTAGATTTTAGATATTCTTCTATCTCTTTTTGTTGGTATTTTTGGGCATAATAGAAAGTGTAATCTCACCCAATTTAGGCACACTCAAAAGTAGAGTTTTTTGTTAATAATTTAATGTTGTCGCTGTTGAAATTTTGTTGGAATGTGGGAAAC
>JAFDZI010000056.1 GCA_018266955.1 Bacteroidota bacterium | reverse complement strand
AAGCTGTCCTTTTCGGACAGCCTCCTTATATTATTTTTTCTTTTTTTTCTTATCGATATTTTCCCAAGCACCACCCGCTTCTTTATAACGCACCAATTCGAATTTTTTAAAATCTTCGGTACGGTATTGAATATTTTCGTTGCCTTCTTGGAAAGGAGTAATATAGTAATAATCCGCATCTTTTTTGTCACCTTTATTCCCTTTTTTTACTTCGGGCGAAAAACTAGAGAACTTGTAATTCGGCATGTACTCTTCTAACGATTTATAGAATTTCTTATCCTCTGTTGGAGGGATTGTACTCATAATACGGTATTTGTCATCATCCAACCAAAGAAAATAGAACTTTTCATTTTTGGTTCTTTTATCCAAAGATGAAAAAGAATAAAGTTGCTTCGGGATTAATTCTGTAATTTTTTCAGGATTTACTTCGGTAAAATAGAGTTTTTTACTTGGGTCCACATAGGCAATTACATTATCCATTGCCAAGGTACTTTTAAAATCTTTTTTCTTAAAAAGCTGATCCAATGCCAAACCTGCATTAGCCCTAAGTATTTGTTCGTCTTTATCTAATTTTTTGGTAACCGCTTCCGGATAAATTTCTTTAACAAATTGGTACAATACATTGGCTTTTATTTTGGCCAAATGTGGATAGGTCTTTAGTTCTTCAGCTTTGACCAACCAGAAATATTGTTGAAAATAATCGTCTTTGTCTTTATCCTTAATGGTTCGGTACGATGCAGCAAGTTTTTTGGAAGTATTTACTTCTTCAAATTTATTTTGTCCAAAGAACAAACTAGCAGTGAAAGAAGCTAAAAGAAGTAGGGTATTTCTTTTCATTTTTAATATTATTTTTTATGAATTTCAAATATAGATATTTTTTTGTTAAATGAAATTGAAATTCTTTTTATTTTAAACAAAAACAAATGTACACAGTATTAATTTTAAATCCCCCAACACATTACGGATTTGTATTTCCCAAAATCACGCCACTTACATTCCAAGAACTAAAGCTGGAACCTTCATTTTCTCCCTGTGGAATTTGAATTCTAATGGTATGTTTACCTGCTTTTAAATTTCCTAAAGGTATAAAGTTGGGATTGGTAACCGTACCTGGACACCAATTGCTACGACTAAGATCTGAGGACGATAGTCCATTGCTAAAGTTTCCGGATGCAGGGTTGTACAAGCGGTAACTACCACATTCACTTCGCCACGGAATAAAGGCATGTACCAGGTTGCCATCCAAATAAATTTTGTTTTCTTTAGGCACAAATTCATCCCCATTGCCCCATCCGCCATGTCCTGTGCTGGTATAGCGAAGTACCGCTTGGTTGACATCCTTTTTCAAATCAAAACTCACTTCCAATCCTTTTTCATTATTGAACATGGTGGCATAATCCTGTCCTGCCATTTCCATAATATTTAATGAATTGAAAATCGGCAAATTAAAATTATTTTTGAATACTTGCCCATCATTTTCATGAATGGTTATTTCCAAATCCACCTTGTGTCCGCCTTTATCATAATTTCCTATAAAAGTACCTACCCACAATTCTTTACCGCTCAAACTGGGCGATAACTCACTGATGTCTTGTCGGTAGTTGGCTCTTTCTTCCCAGTTTTTATTTTTAAGTTGAATATGATTAAACTGCTTTACACCAAAAGGAGTAAAAAAGCGCATCAGTTCCAAAGCAGGCAAATAATTCTCTGTTATCCCAACCCCATAATAGGACTTTCCGTTTCCGTTGTCATAAGCTGGAATGGTCTTCACTCCCTTATCCAATGCATCTAAAAAGGACAATGATTTTTCTTGAGGAATCACAAAAACAGTACCCGTCCTATCATAAGCATCACCTTGGGATTGCTCGTGTAGTTCTACAAAAACTTGACTGCCTAAAGATATGGTAGGAAATTTTATTTTGCGAAGAATAATGGTTCCGTTGGCCTTTCGTTGGATCACCTCATCCGATGTGCTTTTGTCGCTAAAATTGATGGTTTGTTGTGTAAAAACCGGCAGAGTGACGAATTTACTTTTCCATAACAAATCTTTATAACTCAACGCATCGGTAAATTGTACATTTTGCTCAGGAACAATCTTAGCAGCATTGATGTTCTTTTCCCTTTTTAAAGCATACGCTTTGGTGGAAGTACTTCCGTTTCTCACGATTTCCAGCACCAAACCAAGATTCTGTCCCAAAAGTTGAGGTCCTGCATAAATTCCCAAATCATTGGTGTACCAAATTTCTATGGTATTGGAATTAACCGTCGTTACGGCTTTTTTACAAGTATAGCCTAAGATTTTTTTGGTATCAGCCTTCAACTCATAGGTATAAGTTTTCAAAGCTTTATCCGATTCGGTTGCTGCAACTTCATCCTTTAAAAAACCATAACTAATAGTTTTGGATTCGGATACAATATTTTTAATTACCTCATAAGGCTTTTCCTTTTTTTGTTTGAGAATAGCATCGCTGAGGATATAATTTTCTTTTTTATCCGCAAGAACAACGATGGGATCTTGCTTTTCATTGATTTTCCCTTCAAAAGAAGTTTTGTATTCTATTGAATAAGATTGGGCATAACTTATACCCGAAAATAATATAAGAAACCAAAAATTTTTCATCTTGAATAGAGATTGGGATTAAGATTTTCTTTCCAATAACGCCATATAAAAGCCATCAAAGCCTTGGCTAGGCAATACTTTCTGTTCTTTAACAAATTGAAAATTCGGATTATTGGCCAAGAAATTTTTCACTTGATTTTCATTTTCACTTGGCAAAATAGAACAAGTAGCATACACCAATTTCCCACCTATTTTCACCATTTTGGAATAATCTTGTAAGATAGTCTCTTGTTCTTTTTTAATTCTATCGATAAAGTCTTGGTCTATTTTCCATTTACTATCCGGGTTTCTTCTGAGAACACCCAGTCCGGAACATGGGGCATCTATCAGTAATCTATCGGCTTTTTCATGCAATCTTTTAATGACTTTTGTATCTGTGATTGCACGGGTTTCTATATTGTGTGCTCCTGCTCTTTTGGCTCTTCTTTTCAGCTCTGTAAGTTTCCAAGCATGGATGTCTAGAGCCACAATTTGCCCCTTATTTTCCATTAAAGCAGCCAGATGTAGGGTTTTTCCTCCGGCTCCTGCACAAGCGTCTATTACACGCATACCCGGTTGGGCATCTACAAACTCACCAATCATTTGGGATCCAGCGTCTTGCACTTCAAAAAAACCTTCTTTGAAAATAGAAGTCAAGAATACATTTTTCTTTTCCTCTAACTGCACCGCATGTTGCATCCCACGCAGTTCAAAACTTTCTACCCCTTCTTCTCGCAACTCTCTAACCAATCCTTTAGTGCTGGTTTTAAGAGAATTAGCCCTAAGAATTGTTGGCGCTTGCTCGTTGAGGGCATTCATTTCTTTTTCCCATTTTTCACCCAATTCTTTCTCCAGCGTTTCCACCAACCAATCTGGAATGGAATATTCAAATGCTTTGGTAGGAACAGTTCCTTTCTTCAATTTATTGAGGATATCAGCCGTTTTAATCCCCTCAAATTCTTCAAATTTTTTGAATTTCGTGTTACTCCACATGAGATAAGCCAAAATAAGTTTGTACACATTATTGGGCTTCACCCCTTCGCCCATATAATATTCTAGGCGTTTTTTCCAACGAATGATATTATAAAAAATTTCGGAAACCACGGCTCTGTCTTGGCTACCCCACTTTTTATGCGCTTTCAATAATCTTTCTATGACTTTATCTGCATATTTATTTTTTTCAAAAAAAGTTTCTTGCAAAGAATCGTGTATGCCTATCAGTAGGTTGCGGTGTATCAGTTCCATAAATTTTGTAAATAAGGTGCAAAAATAAGGTTTTTAAATTTGGTGTAGCTCCTGTAAGAAAATCATTTTTATCATTCTTGAATAAAGAAACCAACAAAGATCATTTTTAAAATAGGGTAATATGACTTTATTCCTATCATCAATCATTGTAAAACCGTATCTTTGCAGGAAATAAATGAATAGAAAAATGAGCGAATTAATGCCTTGCCCAAAGTGTGGAAGTGAATTTACCTACGAACAAGACAATCTTTTGGTTTGTAGCCAATGTTTCCATGAATTCGACCCTAACGAAGTAGGAAATGAAGATAAAGTATTTGACAGCAACGGAAACGAATTGCAAAACGGCGACTCTGTGGTTGTGGTGAAAGACTTACCCGTAAAAGGAGCACCCAAACCCGTAAAAGCAGGTACTAAAGTGAAAAATATTAGACTAAGACCAGACTCTGACCATAATATCGACTGTAAAATTGATGGTTTTGGAGCCATGGCTCTAAAATCTGAATTCGTAAAGAAAGCCTAATTTAATTAATTATAATGTTGCCGAAAAAAGGAATTTTATTGGTGAATTTAGGTTCGCCAAAATCTACTCGTGTTGAAGATGTAAGGGAATACTTAGATGAATTCCTGATGGACGAAAGAGTCATCGATTACCGATGGATTTTTCGTGCATTGTTGGTTAGAGGAATTATCCTAAAAACCCGACCTAAAAAATCGGCAGCTGCTTACCAAACCGTTTGGACCAAAGAAGGCTCTCCGCTAATTGTTTACACGGAAAAAATACAGAAAAAACTTCAACAATTGGTGGACATCCCAGTAGAAATTGGCATGCGCTACGCCGAACCTAGTATAGAAACAGGCATCAGAAAGCTGGTGGAAAAAGGTGTTACAGACATTGTTCTCTTCCCACTTTATCCTCAATATGCCATGAGTACTACTGAAACTGTAGTGGAGAAAGCCAAAGAAGTACAAAAAGCCAAATTTCCGGAAGTGAACATTTCTTTCGTACCGCCTTTCTACAACAGAGATATCTACATCGACTGTTTGGCAGAAAGCATACAAGAAAAACTACCGGAACAGTTTGATGCTCTGCAGTTTTCTTACCATGGAGTACCAGAAAGACATTTGTACAAAACAGATCCTACCAAAACTTGCAAAATAAACAATTGTTGCCAAGAAGAGCATTTGCCTGCCCATCCTTATTGCTACCGACACCAATGCTTTAAAACCACTGAATTGGTGACTAAAAAACTAGGGCTTGCGGAAAATAAAGTTGTGGTTTCCTTCCAATCGCGATTGGGAAAAGACAAATGGATAGAACCCTACACCGATGCCACCTTACAGAGTTTTCCCCAAAAAGGCGTGAAAAACCTAGCCATTTGTTGCCCGGCATTTGTTTCGGATTGTCTGGAAACTTTAGAAGAAATTTCTGTTGAAGGCAAAAACGAATTTTTACATTCAGGGGGTGAAAATTTCCATTACATCCCTTGTCTGAATGATGAAGACCGTTGGGTACAAGTCATCAAAATTCTTTGTGAAGAACAATTTTAAAGCAATAAATGCATCATAAAAACATCGGCTCTAGAGTCGATGTTTTTGTTGGAACTTTGTTTTTGTGGAGATGCTACCTAATGGGTTTTCTAATTTCACCATAGCCAATTAAGGCATCGTAGTTTTTCCCGAAAGGTCTGTAATAGAGCAATGCTTGATACAAATTTTCTGTTTGCCAAAAATTCCCATTGATCTCACCATAGTTGAGTGTACCATCGGACTCTTGTGTGGCAAGAATATAATTATAAAACCCTTGTTTTAAATAAATTTTAGCAATATACTTTTTGTTGGCTTCGTCGTAAGTCATTAGGCTTTTGTCATCTGCCTTATTATCGTTGAAGAGTCCAAGAACATAGATTTTCTTTTCGGATTTCTCGGAATCCAGCATGAAATACACCCATGAATAATCGGCTTCGTTATCGGCATTTCTTTCAATCCCTAAATCGCTTCGTCTGAAATAATAGGCTCCATTTACATCGGGCTGGTATTGATAATTCAAAGGATAAGCCCAAACGGGATAAAGATAGGTATGATTAACACCATCTATGCTATCGCCACCGGAAACCATATCGTAAGCACGATTAATTATCTTATTATCAAAGTAATAAAACTCATTATATCCCGGAAACGCCAAGTTTAATTGTTGAAAAAGCAACTGATTGCCCAACACCGAGCTGGGTTTTAGTTGGTAGAGACCTATATTCCAATTATTATTCTGAATTACATTCAAACTGATGGAATTGGCATTAGACAAAAGATCCTGATTTTTGGATATTGCTTGCACTTCAATCCTTTGGTTAAGTTGAGGATTGCGAGCATCGGTAAAACGAGTTTGGTTGAGGGCTAAAGTTGCTCCATCTTCTACCAAACAAAATCGTCGGGTAAACAAGGGATTATCGGGACTATCGGTGTACACAATAATTTCAAAATTACCGGAAATCTTGGGTCTTATTTTCTCATTCGGAAAAGCCAGTCGATAATGGGTATATTTTTGTAAAGTATTAAAAGAATATTGTCGAGCATCTATTAAATCGCTCATACTACCATTGGCAAACTCAGAAAAGAACAGTCCATCGTCTTGCCAGTTTTTATCTAAATGCTTTAGGGTATATCTAAATATTTCTGAAGAGTTGTTGAGGTCGTCAAAAGAAAGAATTAATTGTTCATTAATACCAATGATGGGGGTTTCGTCATTGGTTTTTGGGTTAAATACTTGTATGCTCCGTATGTCTTGGGACTTACCAAAAGTGCAAAGAAAAAAGAATAGCAAAATAGAATATTTCATAGGTAGCATTTTTTTTGGGGTTGAATCTTCACGCTCTTCATGGCTGTTAGTTTATGACAAACCACAATAGTTTCTTATTCATCAACATTTTGAAGTAAAGATATTAAAAAATAGAGCAATCCCTTACATCCCTTAAAAATAAAAAGCTGCATCTTATGATACAGCTAAAAAAAACTTACTACTTACTGTTGTATTTTCAATCTGGAATTTATCCAGAACAAATACAACAATAAACAGTTCTCGGGAAAGGAAGTCGAAATAAAAATCGACTTCCACCCATGACTATAACAATACAATGAAAACAGTCGCCATTAGACCTACATAGAGCAAGATGAGTACTCTCCAAAAATTATGGGCGTGTTTTAGTTCCATAAATTGGAAAGCCACCGTAATAAATTTAATTACCGAAACTACGGTAATACCCGCTACAACAGCTTTGGTAACAGACATTCCGGCCAGCAAAGCACCAGTAATGGTGAGCAGGATAAGGAGTATATAGGTGATGAATAATTTTTTGTGCATAATTTAAAATAATAAATAAAGAACCGGAAAAAGCAATAACCAAATAATATCACACATGTGCCAAAAGGCGGCACCCGCTTCCAAATCTTCTAAAGAAGCTTCGGATTTTTTCTTTCTTACGGTATTTCGCATGAACAACAAAATAACCACACCCACCAATACATGCAACCAGTGGAAACCCGTAAGCAACCAATAATTCATAAAAAATGAACTTTTCTCCATGGTAAGTCCAGCTTCGAGTTTTTGGCTGTATTCCACAATTTTCAGCAATAAAAATCCTATTCCAGAAAAAGCTGCCCATAATAAAAATTGTGCGGTTTTTTGCGGTTTATTTTCTTTGAAAAACTGTAATGCTTTGGCAGCCAAAAAGCCACCTGTAAGCAACAAAACGGTATTGACTGCGGCAATATTCTTATTGAGCAGCTGGCTATCAGCATGGTACAAAGCTCTTTCTTGCGAGCCATAGTACACCAATCCGGCGATAGCCATACCAAAAGTGATAAGTTCTACATAAATAACAATCCATATTAAAATTCCACCTGGTGGGTAAAAAAAGGATTTACTGTTGACCGTCTGCATATTTTATTGATGTTTAATTTTCTCATACAGCTTTGCTAAAGATTGGAGCAATGCTTCAGGAGAAGTTAAAATTTGATAATGATTTTGCCCAAACATTTGAGGCAAATAATATTTGGCTTGTGCTTCTATGGCCAAAGCATAGGAGTTTATTTTTTCTTCGTTCAGTTCACGAAGGGCTTGTTTTATATCTTGTATTCCGTGTTGTCCTTCGTACTTATCAAAGTCGTTGGGTTTACCATCGGAAAGTAGGATAACCCATTTGTTTCTGGCTTCGGTTTTTCTTAATCGGGCACCAGCATGGCGCAAAGCAGGACCAATTCGGGTATAGCCCACCGGTTCAGCAGCACCTATTTTCATTTTCCCTTGGTTCCAATTTTCATTAAAATCCTTTAGGGTGATGTAGGTGGTGTAATTTCTCGTTTTGGAGGAGAAACCATCAATGGCAAAATCGATATCGAACTCGTGCAGGATTTCACCAAAAAGTATCGATACTTCTTTTTCTACATCAATTACTCTATTCCCAGCTGCATAACCATCGCTGGAAAGACTAAGATCCAAAAGCACGAGAATGGAAATATCTTTTTCTTTTTTTCTTTGGGTAAGGTACACCCTTTCGTCTGGCGTTATTTTGGAGTGAATATCGGTGTACAAGTCGGTTAACGCATCCAGATCAAAGCTTTCCCCTTGTATTTGCCTTCGTTGTTGTTGCATACGATTGTTGACCGAGGTCAGCATTTTTCTTAGTCCCATGAGCGTTGTTTTGTATTTTGCCATGGTTTTCTGATAATATGCCGAATCGGTTTTCACCTGAGTTTTAGGATAAACTTTGCAATAGTTGGGCAGGTATCTTCGTTTTTTGAAATCCCATTCGTTGTATTTCAAATGGAATCCTTTTTCGTCCACCTCAGCACTTTCTGCAACGGAAGTATTTTCCACAAAATCAGCTTGGTAAACGGAGTGCACCGCATCGTCCACCCGAACGGTATATTTCATGTTCATTTCCTCCAATGCATCTTGGTGGTCTTTCAGGTCGTCTTTACCATCAAAATCTTTCCAATTTCCATTGAATTCTTCAGCCGATTCTATTTTTTCGAAATTGTGCATCAAGATATTTTCTTCGTACTGTTTTTTATCAATGGTAAGCGATTCTATTTCTTCCACTCCTTTGGCTTGCAGGGTAGTTTCGGGGTTAATTTTATGATCGTTTTTATGCGCATTATCATCAAAATTTTTCAATTCAGGATGGTTCTTTTCTTCTGGTGAATTTTTCATCCATTTGCCATAAATCCATCGTAGCTGGGGTTCCTTCGTTTTTTTATCTAAAGGAATGTTCATCATAAAATGTTGATAATCCTTTTCCATAACCGGAAAATCTGCAAATAATTTTTGAAGTACCAAAGGAGCTGTTTCTTGTGCTTTGTCATAGGACAATTCTTCCGAATCTTCGTGGGGTTGCCAATTCAGATTCAGTTGTTTTTGAACACAGAGATATAATGTTCTGAATAGATAAAATCGAGCATTTTCCTCTTTGGTTTGGAACCAGTAGCCATGTTCTGGCAAGAAGAAGTTATCATCCTTGTAGCCACCTTCTTTTTCGGCCGGATAGATGTCGATTGCAGTTCCGCAGATGGCTCTAGCGATCAGGGTAAGTTTTGCTTTCTGATCATTCAGTTCAACTTTTTTACTGAGGATTTCGGCATTGTTTAACTTTTTATTTTTAAAGTATTTTACGACTTTAGTAAACAGTATTTCATCTAATTCCAGGCCCATAATTCAACATTTTAAAAGGTTTATATCATCAAATCACTAAGATCTTTCAGTGCTTGCAGTGTTTCTTGTTCATCGGTGAGTGGCTCTATTACAGCTACATGTACCGCAAGTCTTTTGGAAAGTCCGTTACCGATGAGTTTGGCAGCATCTACTAATAATCTTGTAGAGACAGTTTCTGTTAGTCCCAATTCGGTTAGATTTCTAATTTTATTACCAATAGCAACTAATTTTTGTGCGATGTCTTTATCCACACCGGTTTCTTGTACCAAGATTTCAGTTTCTACTTTAGCTTGAGGATAATCAAAGGATAAGGCTACAAATCTTTGTCTAGTAGAAGGTTTCAGTTCTTTGAATCCTTTTTGGTATCCGGGGTTAAATGATGCCACGAGTAAAAAATCTTCGTGTGCTTTGATGGTTTCTCCTAATTTATCGATGAAGAGCTCTCTACGGTGATCGGTTAATGAGTGAATCGCAACGATAACATCGGGTCTTGCTTCGGCTACTTCATCCAGGTATAAAATATAGCCATTTTTTACAGCCATCGTCAATGGACCATCAATCCATACAGTTTCTGCCCCTTTGATGATGAATCTTCCAATAAGATCGGTAGATGAAGTTTCTTCGTGGCAGCTTATCGTGATTAGTTTTTTGCCCAATTGATCTGCCATAAATTCTATGAATCTGGATTTACCTGTTCCCGTAGGACCTTTTAAAAGCAAAGGTAGTTTTAAGCCATTGCATTGGTTAAAGATTTCTACTTCGGACCCAATTGCTTTATAGAATATATTTTGTTCAGCCACAATCATGATTTTAATTTTTAGAGTGATACATTTTTGAATAACAAAAGGGATAGAGGATAAACCCCATATCCCTTTTTAGAAAAAAAACAGTTGATTAATATATAACGAATTAGTTTCGTTCTTCAGTAGCAAGCACAAGACCTTCGTCGTTGGCTCTTCCGTATTTTACAAACTCAATAATATACATGGCAATACCCGTTATAAATAATGATGCACATAAAATTAATACCACAAAGTGAACAGAAATTTCGTTTTGAACATCCATAAATTCCATTTTGAGTTTTCGCTCCATATATACTTGTGCAACCCCTGCAACACCGAAGGCAACCGTCATTCCGAGCATTCCCACATTGGATAACCAGAAAGCCATGTGTCCATAAAAGCTGTCATATCTTTTTCTTCCTGTAAGATTGGGCAAGGCATAACTAATAATTGCCAACACCATCATTGCATAAGCACCCCAGAAAGCGTAATGTCCGTGCATTGCAGTGACCAAAGTACCGTGTGTATAGATATTGGTTTGTGGTAAAGTATGAGCAAATCCAAGTAATCCGGCACCAACAAAAGAAACAATGGTGGAACCAATAGTCCAGAATAATGCAATTTTGTTCGGATGAGATTTTTCTCCTTTTCTATACATATAAACAGCGAAGAGTGCCATACCTAAGAAAGCCAAAGGCTCTAATGCGGAGAAAATACCACCAACCACTAACCATATTTTATTAACTCCGATGAAATAATAGTGGTGTCCTGTTCCTAACAATCCTGAAAGGAAAGTAAGACCAATGATTACATACAACCATTTTTCGATAACCTCTCTATCTACTCCTGTAAGTTTAATTAACAAATACGAAAGAATACCTCCCATGATTAATTCCCAAACGCCTTCAACCCAAAGATGTACTACCCACCAACGGAAAAAAGCATCGGTAACTTGGCTATCAAACCAAATCATCCCTGGCAAATAAAGCAATGCTGCAAAAACCAATCCCATGGTAAGCACCAAAGCGGTTGTCGTTCTTCTTTTCCCTTGATAGAGTGTGGCCAAAATAAGACCTAAAAACAAGAGTACATTAACAACGACCAGATAATCGAGCTCACGAGGTATTTCGAGGAACTTTCTACCTTCCCAAATATTAAAGTGATAACCTACAATAGCCAAAACACCTACAACAGCCAGGGAAATGAGTTGCACATAAGCCAACTTAACATTCACCAATTCTCTTTGAGCTTCCTCTGGAATAATATAGTACGCAGCTCCCATAAATCCGGCCAATAACCAAACAACCAAAAGGTTCGTATGTACCGCTCTGGCAGTATTAAAAGGCACAAAATCGTGAAGTACATCATATCCAATTCTGGCAAATCCCATCACAAATCCATAGACAATTTGTAGGGAAAACAACAGCATACAAAGTCCGAAAAACCAGTACGCAACTTTCTGTGATTTATATTTCATTTTCTTAGTTTTTACAATAATTATTTATCCTTAGCCAAAGGAGATACGACACGATCAAACCCATTGAGGTCTATTTTCCCAACCCATTTGAAGTAGGCGATTACCGCTTCTGTATCGGCATCATTCATTTGGTATTTCACCATTTTTCTACCTCTAGGGCCCCAAGGTGTTGGCGATTGCAATACTGCTTTTACATAACCTTCCCCTCTTCTGTCAATAACTTTGGTTAGCTCCGGAGCATAGTAGCCTCCTTCACCCATAATGGTATGGCAACCCATACAGTTATTATTTTCCCAAATCTCCTTTCCACGAATGACTTTAGCGTCTATTTTATCGTGGTTTGTTTGATCATTAGACGGACTTAATGAGTAAACCGTAAGGCCTATGAAAGCCAAAAATGTTACTGCTGTTCCGCCTATGAAAAATGTTCTTGCTTGTGACTTTGATAACATAATTCAATTAATTTACTTTAGTTCTTTATTGATTAATAATAAGACTAATTTGTCTTATTTCTTTTGAGCAAATGTATAACCTCCAATTAACATAGAAAATGACCAATATCATAAATAGAGTATTTTAATACTTTTTTGTCCTATTAAGATATTTTCGCATTCATTATTCGTAGATTTCAACGATTACAAAACACAAAAAAATAAAACACTAAATTTGCACTTACTTTTCCGTAAAGGAATAACACAATAGTTCCTGAAGGATAATATTTTTTAAAACTTAAACCTATTTTCAGCACAATCAATTGAAATATGATAAAAATTGGCAATATAACACTCCCCGAATTTCCTCTTTTACTAGCGCCGATGGAAGATGTAAGCGATCCTCCATTCCGAAGATTGTGTAAAATGCATGGGGCCGATTTAATGTATTCCGAATTTATTTCTTCCGAAGGACTCATTAGAGATGCCATAAAAAGTCGTAAAAAACTGGATATTTTCGACTACGAAAGACCCGTAGGAATACAAATTTTTGGTGGAGATGAAGAAGCCATGGCCATGTCTGCCAGAATTGTAGAAACAGTAATACCCGATTTGGTGGACATCAATTTTGGTTGTCCAGTAAAAAAAGTGGTATGCAAAGGAGCTGGCGCTGGTGTACTAAAGGATATAGATATGATGGTAAAGCTAACCAAAGCGGTTGTTCGATCGACACATTTACCCGTTACCGTAAAAACCCGGTTGGGATGGGATTCGCAAAACATCAATATAGATGAAGTAGCTGAAAGACTACAGGAAACTGGTATAAAAGCACTTACCATACACGCCAGAACGAGAGCGCAAATGTATAAAGGCGAAGCCGATTGGGAGCATATCTCCAGAATTAAAAACAATCCGAATATCGAAATTCCTATTTTTGGAAATGGCGACATCGACTCTCCTCAAAAAGCATTAGAGTACAAACAAAAATATGCTTGCGATGGCATTATGATCGGTAGAGCTGCCATAGGCTATCCATGGATTTTTAATGAAATAAAACATTTTTTTCAAACAGGTGAAACCCTTGCTGAGCCGACCATAGAGGATAGACTACTCGCTGTGCGACAACATGCGGAATGGAGCGCTGAATGGAAAGGAGAAAAACTTGGTCTGATAGAAATGCGACAACATTACAGCAATTATTTCCGTGGTGTTCCTCATTTCAAAGAATTTAGAAGAAAATTTTTGGAAGTTTACACCCTTGAAGAGATGGATGCCGTTATTGCCGAAACCCAACATTTCTATAAAGAAAGAATTGAATATTAAAAAAAATCCCTTGCTTTTCCTAAGCAAGGGATTTTTTTTGTATTGTTTTAATAATCGTTTTGGCTTTCTTTATTCTGAATAAGTGCCAAAGCCGAGGAGGTTCCTATTCTTTTTACCCCCAACTCTATCATTGTTTGGGCTTCTTGTGGCGTTCGTACGCCACCAGCAGCTTTTACAGGTAAATCCCCTGCATTGTCCAGCATTATTTTTATTCCTTCCACAGTTGCACCATTGGGTTTTCCGTTTTCGGTTTGATAAAAACCGGTAGAAGATTTTACAAAAACATTATTTTCTTTACCTGGAAATCTATTTTGTACCCATTGAGAAATGAGTTTTGTTATATCGGCAATTTCCTCGTTACTGAGCGCTGCGATTTCTATAATCCACTTGGCAATTTTATTATTGTCTAAAGCCAAGGCAGTACATTGTATTACTTCATCTTGCACATCATCTAGTTTACCTTGTTGATAAGCGGTATAATTGAGCACAAAGTCCAATTCATCGGCTCCATCTTGTATGGCTTTTTGGGCTTGTTTTAGTTTTTCTTCTGTGGAATACGAACCTTCGTGAAAGCCAATTACCGTACCCAATTGTACGGTTGCATTTTTTTGGTTGATGTATTTTCTTACGGCTGCGACCAAGTCGGGACGAATCATCACGGCAAAAATATGATGGGCAATGGCTTCGTCGGTTAATTGATAAACAATGTTCAGTGTTTCTTCTTCGGACAAGCCAGATTGTGCAGGTGTTTTAAGATAGGTTGAATCTAAATATGACGCTATATTCATTGTTTGTTTTTTTGGAAACTCAAAATTAATGAAAAACCATGAGATACGATTGTCTTGGATAGAAAAGTCATCATTATGGTTCGTTAAATTTTATTTTTGAATTGGATAAACTGATAAATGTAGTGATAACGCATCTTTTGCGATAGGGATAGTAATGGAAATCCTTGGGCGAGGCACGAGCCCAAGATTGGAATGGATAGCCCGACCCGAGCATGGGAAATGGATGGGGAAAGGGGATCGCCCCAAAAAAAAGAGAAAAAGAAAATAAAAGATAGAAAAAAGTTCGGGAATAATCCCGAACTTCTTGCATGAAAAAGTATATCTAACCATACGAACGAAAAGTAGATAAGGTATTTTTTCTATTCTCCCAATAAGGTTTGTTTAGAGTTTATAGGTAAAGGTAACATAAAAGTTACGAGGTGCTATTGGGTTGATGGAATAGTTTTCGTGTACATTGTAATTCACGGTATCAAAAATATTGTTGAGTTTGGCTTGTACCAAAATATTTTTCCATTCGTACCCTACGGAGAGCGCAAGCGTTGTATAATCCTTCACATCGATTAATCTGCTTACTCCATTTCTACTGATCATTTGTGATTTGGAATCGTTCCATCCTGCCAATCTATCGCCAACATAATAGAAACTTAGACCTGCTTTGAGCCCTTTTAGTTGCTGGTTGAATTTATAAAATACGGATGCATTGGCAGTGGTTGCTGGTGTACGAACCAGTCTTTGGTTTTCTACATATCCTTTGTCTGGAGTATCGATATAGACTGCATGGTTATAAGAAATACCACCAATGATGGATAGATTTTGTGTTGGATTCCCTGTAATATCCAACTCTACTCCACGGCTTCTCATTTTTCCGGCAAATTCTTTAAGATTAGCATCTGGGCTTACCACTACTCCAGAAGCATTTTGGTACCAATAAGTTTGGTAGTAATTATTATAAACGATTTGATATGCGGAAGCGTTGATGGCTACAGCATTGTTCCAGAAATTCTTTTTAATTCCTATTTCGTATTGGTCAATGGTCGTTGGGGTAATGCTTTCTTTAGGTAAAGCATTTACGGTATTGGTAATTTGTTGAGCAGTTGCAGTGGTATCAATTCCATCTAAACCTTGTGCTGTATAGCCTGTATTGGGCACAAAAGAATTGGTATAAGTTGCAAAAATAGAAAGGTTGTCATTTGGATTATAAATTAAACCTACTTTTGGTGAGAATGCACGATTGGCATTTTGGCTACCATCAACCTCGGTTTTTGAACCGGTTTTAAAGTTGGTGCTCAGTGTAGGCATATTTTCTAAATAGGACCAACGAAGTCCAGCCAACACTTTAAACTCTTTGGTAATACTGATTAGGTCCTGTACATAAACTCCAATTCTACGGGTATTGATTCTTGTTTTTGAAGCTTTAGCAGCATTAGGCACATCACCTCCTTGCCAAGTGGACGCATCATCTATATACAAAGGTTGTGTTGCACTACCATTGGCTCCATAAATATAACCCGTACCGTAGGTTTTATTATTGTCTGGGTTAAAGAATGTATAGGAGTCGGAAGCACTATAATCAGCATCGGCCCCGATGAGTACTTTATGGTTGAATTTACCGGTACTGAACTCACCATTTAAGTTAGATTGTAGGGATTCGTAGTTTTGTTCGGAATAAGTACGGTTGAGATTTCTTTTGAAGATGAGCCTTTGATTGGCAGGATTGGTTTCCCAAACAATCCTTTCGGTACCGAAGAAATCTCTTGTATAGTTTTGGTAAGATGCGACTGTATTTAAGGACCAATTATCACTCAACTGATAATTCCAAGTTACATTGGAAGTGGCTTGTTGTACATCTTGAAACTGCCATGTAGTTCCTAAGAAATCTTTTCTATCCAGTACATCATTCATTTTATAGCTTTTGTCCGGATTCATTATCCCCCCAATTCCAAAATCCGGAGTAAAATGATGTTTTAAATAATCGGCTTCTACAATGATTTGAGAATGAGTACCAAGATTAAAGAGGATAGAAGGATTTACATAAACTTTATTGGACTTCACACCATTTCTAAAGCTTTCTGCGTATTCATAAGCTCCATTGAAACGATAAGCAATATTTTTGGAAATCGGTCCATACACATCCACCGTAGGCTTGTAGGTATTCCAGCTACCGATGTTCATTCCTAGGTTTCCTCCAAAATTAAATCTAGGTTTTTTGGTTACCATGTTGATAACCCCACCAGCAGATGTATTTCCGTACAACATAGCGTTAGATCCCTTCAGTACTTCTACTCTTTCCAGAGCTGAAATTTCTGGAAATACCCCTGAATTTATTCGGGTTCCATTTTTAAACATATTATCATTTCCAAATACAAATCCACGACCACCAAAGCTGTCTTGTGAATTACCCCTAGAAGAAGTAACATACAAACCATTTACATTTTGCAAAACATCACTCAGCTGTTTGGACTGTTGCTGTTCAATAATTTCGTGGGTAACAATGGCAATGGGCTGTGGTGTCTCCATTACGGTTAAATTAGATTTGGTGGTCAATACTTTAGCCGTATTAGGATTTCCCGTTTTATGCAATTTAACATCTTCTATTTCTTGAATTCGGATGGTGTCTTTTTCATATTTAAGACCTTGTCCCATGGCTGAGAAAGCCAATGCTATAGCAAAAACAGAAAGTATTTGTTTTTTCATTGTATTAATTTGTTTATTTAGAATGATTAAAAATATGCCGCAAATTTAAATTATGTTTATTTACTGACAAAATTATTTTTAATTATTCTAAATAATATTAATACTGTTCTTTAACTCATTGACAATCATTATTTTAAACACTTTTTAATTTAAAAATAAGAAAAATTTGACCTATTAAACAGACCAATACAAAAAAAATAATCCATTTTCTTTTGAAAAAATGGATTATTTGTTCATGTTTTAATCAATGATTAGGGAAAATTTATTCTAAAAAATCACCACTTACATAATACCAACGATGGTGCATTTTTTGAAAAACCGAAGACTCATGATGGATTTGATGTTCCCCGTTTTCATCTGTGTAAAACGCCTTAAATTCGACAATATTCAACGCAGGAGTTGCGATAATTTCCAATTTTGTCCATTGGTTTATTTCACCCCATTCTTGCAAATCTGCTTTATTATGGTATTTTCGTTTTCCAGGCAAGGTAGTTTCCATAAGATAATCTCCATTCGGGATTGCAAAGGCTGAAAAACGAGATCTCATTAATGCTTCCGCTGTAGGGGCGTGTTTTTCCATTTTATGATAAGGTTGGCAACATTCTTCATAAGATTTGCCAGAACAACAAGGACATTTCATTTGTATTAGAATTTTATACCTTAAATATTTATGCTTTTCCAAAAGCCCTTTCCAAAAGACTTTCCACTTTAGGTTCTCTTCCTCTGAAGTTTTTATACAAATCCATCGGATCTTGCGTTCCACCTGAAGAAAGAAGGGCTTTAAATTTCGCAGCTGTTTCGGGATTGAAAATTCCGGTTTCTTTGAAATAAGCAAAAGCATCGGCATCCAAAACTTCTGCCCACTTATAGGAATAATATCCCGCAGAATAGCCTCCTTGGAAAATATGAGAGAAAGTAGGACTCATAGCCGTTTTGGGATTGCTCGGATACAAGGTTGTTTTTTCGAACTGTTGATCTTCGAATGTTTTTATATCCTGCACCTGTTCAGGATGGGTATGATAAGCCATATCTAAAAGCCCGAAGCTTAGTTGTCTAAGGGTTTGATAACCTTCCATAAAACTTTTGGATTGCTCTATTTTTTGTATTTTCTCATACGGTAATACTTCTCCGCTTTGGTAATCTAGGGCAAAAGTTTGTAGAAATTCTGGTTCATAACAGAAGTTTTCCAAAAATTGTGATGGCAATTCTACAAAATCCCATTTCACTGAAGTCCCAGAGAGATTAGGATAAGTGGTATTGGCCAACATCCCGTGTAGTGCATGTCCAAACTCATGAAACAGAGTGGTTACTTCTTGAAAGCTTAGTAAACTCGGTGTATTGGCGTTTGGTTTGGTAAAGTTACAAACGATGGAAATATGAGGCCTATGGTTGATTTCATTTTTAATAAACTGAGAGGCAAAACTTGTCATCCAAGCACCTGCTCTTTTTCCTTTTCTTGGGAAATAATCGGTATAGAGAATCGCTTTGAATTGTTTTTCGCCTTCGGTGGTTGTTTCATACACCTCGTAAGTTTGGATGTCTGGGTGGTACTTGTCAATGGTATCCACTTCATAAAAGTGTAAGCCATAAAGTTTTTCTGCTAAACCAAATACAGCATTTTGTACCTGTGCTAATGGGAAGTAAGGCTTCAGTTCTTCGTCATTAAAATCGTATTTTTCTTTTCGAAGTTTTTCAGCATAATAAGCATGGTCAAAGCTTTGTATTTCATCAATTCCATCTGCTTTAGCCAAGGCTTTTAGTTCTTCAATTTCTTGTAAAGCATAAGGTTTTGCTTTCTCTAATAAGTCGTTTAAAAATTCCAAAACATTAGCAGGAGATTTGGCCATTCTTTCTTCGAGCACATAATCTGCATAATGAGAATACCCTAATAATTCGGCTTTTTTCTGTTTGAGTTGAATGATTTCTATAATTAAATTTTGATTATCAAACTCACCACCATCAAAAGATTTTTGTCCATTAGCCAAAGCCAATTCTTCTCTTAAAGAACGGTTGTTGGCATACGACATAAAAGGGACATAACTCGGATATTGTAAGGTAATTACCCAGCCTTCCAAATTTCTTTCTTTAGCTTCTTCGGCATACTGAGCAAGGATTGCTTCGGGGATTCCCGCTAAATCTTCTTTGTTTTGGATAAGTTTAAAATAAGCATTAGTTGCAGCTAACGCATTTTGACCAAATTGTAATGATTTTAAAGAAATCTCTTTGTTGAGTTCTTTTAATTTTTCTTTTTCTGTATCGCTTAATAAAGCTCCATTTCTCACAAAACCTTTGTAGGAATCGTTGAGTAAAGTTTTTTGTTCCGTATTTAATGAATATTGTTCTTGTTCTTCAAAAACTTTTTTAATTCGCTGGAACAGTGCGAGATTTTGAGCAATTTTTGAAGCATGTTCGGTTAAGATCGGAGATATTTCTTGTGCTATTTTCTGCAATTCATCACTGGTTTCGGCGGAATTTAAATTGAAAAAAATATGAGAAACGATTTCTAATTTTTCTCCTGCAAAAGCCAAAACTTCTACGGTATTTTGAAAAGTGGCGTCTTGAGGGTTTTGGGCAATAGCATCAACTTCTTGTTCTGTTTCGGTAATCAATTGTTGAAATGCTGGCAGGAAATCTTCATTTTTTATTTTGCTGAAAGGAGCTGTTTGATGTGGCGTATTAAAATCTTGAGTTAATATATTCATTGTGTGATTATTTTAAAGATAAGAAAGGTTTTATTTAAAAATACTGAGTTGTAAACGCTTGCTCAATTGTTCAATCATATAAATGCCAGCTGCTGAATTCCCATGAGCATCTAAAGCAGCATTAAAGGTAGCAATTCCATATTTCCCTGGCACTGCACCCACAATACCTCCGCCTACTCCCGATTTGGAGGGGATTCCAACTTTTCGGGCATATTCGCCACTGTAATCGTACATGCCTGCTGTGAGCATAATGGAATTGATAAGTTGCGTTATTTCTGGATTAAAATAAGTTTTATCTCCATCAAAACGAGTCCCTTGATGAGCGAAAAAATAGCCAATCTTCGCCAAATCAATCACATTAATTTCTATCGAACATTGGCGGAAATAGTTATTGAGTGCTTCTTCATCTTCTGCCGTAAAAAGATTGAAATTCTTCTCTAAATAAAACATGGCACGGTTACGGTTTCCAGTAGCTTTTTCGGATAAATAAACCGCTTGGTTAATATCAATTTTATCGTTTTTGGTAATGTATCGAATCATTTTTAAAATCTTCTGATAACCTTCATCTCCTTTTCCTAATATAGAGGCAGTAGTAACAATAGCACCAGCATTCATCATAGGGTTTAAAGGTTTTTGTCGAGTATTGAGGGCTTCCATCGAGTTAAAAGCTTGATCGGTTCCATAATAGCCCATTCTATCGAAAATATAAGGTTCCCCTCTCTCTTGAACCGCAATCATCAAGGCTATGATTTTAGAAATAGATTGAATCGTAAATTGAGTGTGTACATCTCCTTTAGAGTAAATATTTCCTTTCTCATCAATAAAAGCAATAGCTGTTTTGTTCGGATCTGCTTTGCCTAGTTCAGGAATATAATCCGCCACTTTGGCCTGGGCAATAAGATTTTTACTTTCATTTAAAACATCGGAAAGAAGGAAGTTTATTTCACTTTTACAAATTGATTTTTCGTAAGAAATCAATTGTCCTTGTAACGGAATTGGTGAGCAAAAAAGACTCAGTAATACCCAAGTATAAAAAAGAGTACGCATACTTTTATTTTTTTTGGAAGAATACAAAATTAAGAAAATGAAAATTGGTTTGTGTTAGTTCATTCAAGTTATGCAATGGTATAGGTTCTAAAATCGAGCATACGAATTTTCTCTTCATCTAATAAAACAATTAGATTTTCTAAAATTTCTTCTTTTCCATAATAATTTAATTGAAATGTAATTTCATCAGCCGTCGCAGGTTTTAGGGTTAAATACTGAACAATGAGTGAAGAAACGGAGGGTTTTGAAAACTGAAAACTATTGTGGCTACAAACAGAACATTGATTGCAGTTTTTAAGGTTTCTTTCGCCAAAATAGGAAAGAATCATGCTCATTTTGCAAAAATCTTCATTTTGAACAAAATACTTCATTTCTTCCCATTTTTGTAATTTATTCTTCTGTATTTGTTTGAAAAGATGATAGTATTTCCCTTGGATTGCCCTATCATTTCTGTGTTCCAAAAAACGAATGCTCAGTTGGTCTCCATCAATGAAATTGAGATATTTAGCCTGATGTAATTCTCTTAGTCTTTCTTTAATTAAAAGAGGATCTATAGTTAATTTCTGACTAATTGCAGTTTCTGAAAAATGAACTTTATGGGTAGAAATCCCTGGCAATGTACGAAAGAGTAGTTCTATGAAATAAGCATCTTTTTTAGGTAAAGATTCAATATCCTCTATCTGAATTTTCAGTTCTAATGTAGATAGTGATTTCATTTCATTCAGGTAGATGATTTCTTGATTGTGTAAAAATTGAAGTACATTTCTAATTTTTGCTCTGGAACTTTTGGTTAGATTTTGAAGTTTTTGCAAATTTAATTGATAAAAATCTTCTGACCATTCGTTTGCTGCAATATTAAAAATCGAATAAAGATAGATTCCTATTTTTTCAAATTCTTTTTGATTCGGGATAGAGTTTTTAAGGATATCATCAAAATTATTGAGTTCAGGTTTATTCCAAAGCATCAATGCGAGACTCTCCTCCCCGTCTCTACCTGCTCTTCCTATTTCCTGATAATAGTTTTCCAATGAAGACGGTACCGTTAAGTGGATAACAAATCGCACATTATCTTTGTCTATTCCCATACCAAAGGCATTGGTAGCGATTAAAACCAAATGATTGCTCTGTAACCACGCCTTTTGTTTTTTTGATTTATCCTTTGCCGAAAGACCAGCATGATAAAAATCGCAATTCTTTAATCCTTTGGATTGTAGAAAACGGGTAAGCTCTTCGGTTTCTTTACGGGTTCTGGCATAGATAATTCCTGAATGGGTATTGAATTGAAGCCAATCAAAAATTTTTTGATATTTATCTGCTACTTCATTCACTAAAACTTTTATGTTCTCTCTTTTGAAACTTTTTTTATAAATACTTGGCTTTTTTAAGTCCAATTTTTGAGTAATTTCTAATACAACTTTAGAAGTAGCAGTTGCAGTTAGTGCTAAAATTGGAACCGTTTTCACATGATTCCTAAATTGACAAATATTTTGGTAGCTAGGTCTGAAATCTTGCCCCCATTCTGAAATACAATGCGCCTCATCTACGGCAATAAATGAAATTTGAATCACCTCAATTTGCTGAAGAAAATAAGGGTTTTTCAATCGTTCTGGAGAAACATAGAGCAATTTCACTTGACCATTGATGCATCGATCAAGAATTTCTTCGGCTTCGAATTCATCTAATTCTGAAGATATATACTCTGCATCTATTCCATTATTTTTTAATTGCTCTACCTGATCCTTCATGAGTGCCAAAAGTGGTGATATTACCAAGCATACGCCTTCCAACAATAATGTAGGCAGCTGATAACAAAGAGACTTTCCGCCTCCTGTAGGCAATAATGCAACAATATCTTTTCTTAATAAAACATCATTGATGATTTCTTCTTGTAAGTTTCTAAAGGAAGTATAACCCCAAAAATGTTCTAGGGTTTGATGTTTTAGAATATGTAAATCTTTTGGCAGCATAATGAAGTAAAATTAAGGAAAAAGCATTTATTTAGACCAAAAAAGCCATGTAAAAACATGGCTTTTATAAAATAAATATTTGTTAAGATTATCTTTCTTGGAAATATACTCTTCTATTGGCTTCATTTTTCCATTCAGGGCATTTTGTAGCCGGGTCACACTCAGGATATTTAAGATCTTTTTTACCTCTACCCTCAGAAATCATCATTCCTTTAGATACTCCTTTTCCTTCAAGATATTTAACTACAGCAGCAGCTCTTCTTTCAGAAAGTTTTTGGTTTAATGCATCATTACCTCTAGTATCCGTAGCACCAATTACTAAGAATTTAGCATCACCACCTATGGATTTAATTACTTCAGCAGCGTGATTCAATTTTTCAAAAGAAGAAGGTCTGATTACCGCTTTATTCAACTCGAATTCAATTCCTTCTAAAGTTTTATTCACTTCGTCCACTTTACCAGTAATATTTGGTTTTGTAGGCTCTAATGGACATCCATTATTTTCTACTGGCCCAGGAACGGTTACACATTTGTCGTAAAGGTCTATTACACCATCTAGGTCAGTATCCAAAGCTACACCAGCTCCGTCCACTCTAGCACCTGCAGGAGTATCCAATTGTCTGTCCCAATCATCGCAAACTCCATCATTGTCTTTATCTCCGTTTTTACAAACTTCAACATCTTGATTTTTATCTGCTAAGACATCCAATTTATAATATAATTCTTGTAATGGATCGTGCCAGAAAAGGTGAGATTCGTGTTTTCCTAATTTTACAGTAGCACCTAGGGTAAAATTAAAGAAATTATCGGAAGTTTGTTCCTCTCTCAAGTTAACAGGTGTAACGAAGTTACCCCCACCTAAGTAGTTACCTCCACCGTCAAATTCATCATCACCAGTCATTACATACATTGCTCTGGCTTCTAAATCGAATCTTCTATCGATTTTAAATTTCAACCCAGAACCTGCTTGGAAGAAAAGTGAATTTAATTTAAATGGCTTTACTTCGGTCATTAATACCTGACCACCACCAACATAATCAGACTTTTGGTATGCTCTATAAGCTAAAGTACCTACCCCAGCATATCCATGTAGTGCCCATCTGTAGTTAGATTTATTATCAATTCTTCTTAATAAATTAGAGAAATTAATATCACCTAATAAAGAAATTGCATCATATTGAGTTCTACCCGCTACTGGTTTGTTGCTATAAGGATTAGCCATTGCTGGAATTGCATTTTTGGTATCAAACCAACCTTGTCTGGTTTCACCTCTATCGTATTGTAGGACTAGTCCGAAAGCATGTGTAATTGCTTTATCAACACTTAAATAAGCTGAATACCCAAATAAGTTAGCATCTCCGCCATTTCCATTTTTTATGGAAGTAAGATCTGCGGATTGCACCAATGGAATCCCTGCACCGAAGGAAATAGCCCAATCATTAAATCTTTTAGACTCTTGTGTAAACTTGGACACATGAGCAGAACCAGAGGAAAAAGTGTTTGGATAAACCGGTGCACTTTCTGTGGTTGTATCTTGTGCGTATGCTATTGTTGAAAATGAAAATGCAAACGCAATAATTGCTTTATTTAATTTCATAATTTTGTTTTTAAAAATTAATTTAGTGATGATAAAAATTACTTAGATTCGAAATAAACTCTTCTATTAGCTCTATTTTTCCATTCAGGGCATTTAGTTGCAGGTTCGCATTCAGGATACTTTAAGTCTTTTTCTCCTCGTCCTTCTGCTTCTAATTTGGCCGCTTCAACTCCATTTTTAATTAAATACCCTTTTACGGCATTCGCTCTTCTTTCAGATAATTTTTGGTTGTATGCTTCAGATGCTCTTGTATCTGTTGCTCCAATTACCTTATAGGAACCGCTGGATGAGTTAATATAATTAACTGCATTATTTAAAATTGGCGTATTGGATGGTAAGATTTTATCGGAATTTAAATCAAACTCGATACCTTCCAAAGATCGAGTATCATCGGATACTACATTCTTTTTAGGAGTTTCTTTTAGTGGACATCCGAAGTTTTCTTTAGGTCCTGGCACCGTAACACATTTATCATATAAATCGATGGTACCATCTAAATCGATATCTAAAGCAACACCAGCGCCATCTACTCTTGCTCCAGCAGGAGTATCTAATTGTCTGTCCCAATCATCACAAACTCCATCATTATCTTGATCACCTTTTTGGCAAACAATAAAGTCCGGACTTGCATTTTCTAAATCATAGATTTTCCCATGAATATCTTGTAAAGGGTCGTACCATGCTAGATGAGAAATATGCTTACCTAAATTAAAGGTTAATCCTAGGTTAAAGGTTGTCATATTATCTGATCGTCTATAATTAATTCGGTTATAATCAATTACAGCAGGTTGTTCGTGTGTCCAACCACCACCATCAAACTCATCATCACCGGTAATAATATACATGATTCTACCTTCGATATCTACAACTCTTGAGATTTTATATTTCAATCCCGCACCGATTGTGGTGTAGAAAGTTGAAAAATCAAGATCTTGTTTTACCTCAATTGGTATTCTAGGAGGAGTTGTATTCCAACGAGAAGCATTATTATCCAACAGCAAAGTGTTGAAGTTTTGCAATCCCATACCGGCATAACCGTGCAAAGCCCAACGATAAGGCGATTTGTTATCTACTCTTCTCAATAAGTTAGAAAAGTTGATATCTCCGATTAATGCAATTTGGTTAAATTTAGTCCATGCAGTTGCAACACCCGCTAAAGTACCATAATAAGGATCTTGTAATTGTCCTTTTTGATTGGTTTTACCAGTTTGATACTGCAACATCAACCCAAAAGTATGAGAAATTTGCTTATTTAAACTAATATAAGCATTCCATCCCCAATTGGTTTTACCATCATAGAAAGAGGTAAGATCAGCATTGGTCATAAAGGCTGCTCCACCTCCCACGGAAATAGACCAGTCATTTAGTTTTCTCGCCTTATTGTCGAATTTCTCCGCATACGAAGCACCAGACGAAAAAGTATTGGGGTAACCCTCCATTACTTTCACTCGCGCAGAGTCGCTTTGAGCGTAAATCGAAATTGGCAATACTGTCGTAAGTAACAATAAATTTAATTTCATACTTTATGTTTTATTTTGTTTAAATCTTCTAATAATTCTATTGAAAATTCTCTTTTCAAGTGTGCTAAATGGGGTATTCTTAATCTATTTGATTTAAATTCCAGAGCATCATAATAAACAATATCTATATCGATTATCCTATCTTGATACTCCCCCAAAACCCTTGAATCGTTCATTCTGCCAAGATTCTGCTCTATTAATTTAATTGAATTTAACACTTCAATTGGCGACAAAACAGTTCTTAACTCAATAGCAAAATTAATGAAATTATTATTACTGACAAAATCTATAGGCAATGTTTCTAACAATTTTGACTGAAACAGGATTTTTCCTATTTCCTTTTCGATACCTATAATCGCTTCTTCTATATTTTTTTTCCGATCTCCTAAGTTAGTTCCTAGTAACAAAACGACATTATGTTGCGACATATTGGTAAAATGAATTATTATGAAAAGTTTCTTTAAAAATGTACTTGCAAATATAGTGGCTATATTCCTTATTTTTGCTTCTATTTTTTTCTTTTTCTTTATGATCATGTTGATTTCTTCATCAGGAGATGAAAAACCAAACATCGACCAAAACACTGTACTCACATTGGATTTTAAAACCAACATTATTGATAGTGAAACTGAAAATCAGGAAAATCTATTCGACTTTAAAAACAAAGTTAAAAACATCATGCTTCATTCCATGATCGAAGCGATAAAAAATGCGAAAACCGACCCCAATATTAAAGGAATCAGTATTGAAACCGATCATATTGGCGCTGGTATTACTCAATTAGACAATCTAAGGGCTGCCCTATTAGATTTTAAAAAATCTGGTAAGTTTGTATATGCCTATGGCAACAATGTTAATCAATCTGCGTATTATCTTGGCTCAGTAGCAGACCAATATTACCTTAATCCAGCGGGGGGAGTAGAACTAAAAGGCATGTCCACAGAAGTTGTTTTCTTAAAAGACTTTTTTGATAAGTATGGTATTGGAATGGAGGTTATTCGCCATGGCAAATTCAAAGCAGCCGTTGAGCCCTATTTAAGAAACAGCATTTCTCCAGAAAATCAAGAACAACTTTCCACGCTACTCAATGACATTTGGGGAGATACCTCATCTAAAATTGCACAATCAAGAAAAATTAGTTTAGAAAATTTTAAAACAACCGTCGATAGCCTCTATGGAATTATTCCTGAACAAAGTTTACAATATAAATTAGCGGACAAACTCATTCAGAAATCAGAATACGATGCTTTATTAAAAAAGAAAATAGGCATTAGTGCTGACGAAGATTTGAACAAAGTTTCCTTTAGCAAGTACATCCATTCTCTGGAACCTAAAAACGCTAAAGATGAAATCGCCATTTTATATGCTTCTGGTGGCATTATGAACGGAGAAGGAAATGACAACATTTATTCCGAAAACTATGTGAAAGAAATAAAAGAACTACAAAAAGACAAAAAAGTAAAAGCGGTAGTTTTGAGAATAAATTCTCCTGGCGGAAGCGCAAATGCCTCAGATGAAATATTATTCGAACTACAACAACTAAAAAAAACCAAACCACTTGTTGTGTCCTTCGGAGACTATGCAGCTTCTGGAGGCTATTACATTGCGATGGCTGCCGACAAAATTTATTCAGAACCCAACACCATTACGGGATCTATCGGTGTTTTTGGCACCATTCCTAATGCTAAAAATATTGCGAATAAAAATGGTATAAGAGCCGATGTGGTATCCACCAATGCCAATTCTAATATGTACTCTATGCTTAATGGAGTTAGCCCACACACGGTTTCTATGGTAACACGAAGTGTAGAACAAACCTACAAGAGATTCGTCCATTTTGTAGGACAGAATAGAAAAATGAATTTCGAACAAGTAGATGCCCTTGGCGGTGGTAGAGTATGGAGCGGTAAACGAGCAAAAGAAATAGGACTCGTTGACGAACTAGGAAGTTTGAATGATGCCATTTCTTTTGCTGCTCAAAAAGCACTAACTAAAAAATATACCACAGAAACTTACCCCAAGAAAAAAGATAAATTTGAAGAATTTATGTCCTTTTTTAATTCAGAAGATATGGAGGCTCGTTTTATAAAGCATAAAATAGGTGTTGAAAATTACCAAATGTTCGAAAAGATAAAGATTGACAAAAATAAACCTCAAATATTAATGGAAAGTCCTTACAAGGTTTCTCTACAATAATTCATAAAAAAAGCTCTCGGTCGAGAGCTTTTTAATTTTTATTTATTAACCAATTTTCCATAGACCCAAAGGACAAGCAATGCTCCAAGTACCGAAAACACGATAGGCCAAAAATGAAACATATCTTCATCTGTAGCACCACCTCCGCCAAAAAAAGTATTGGCTACAAAGCCACCCACGATAGAACCTACTATTCCCAAAGCACTGGTCATTAGCCAACCCATGTTTTGTTTTCCTGGCATTATCATTTTGGCTATGGCTCCCACCACAATACCAAATACGATCCATAAAATAATTCCGAACATAATTTGTATTTTTTAAAATTTCTTCATCAAATTTATACAAATTTTCTAAAAATAAGTGGTAAATCGAAATTATTTTTCTTTTTTGAAAAAAGAATCGACAAATTCTTCACCATTGAATAGTTGTAAATCTTGCATTTTTTCCCCCACACCAATGTATTTAACCGGAATCTGAAACTGATCCGAAATCCCAATAACCACCCCTCCTTTTGCAGTACCATCGAGTTTTGTTACCGCCAATGCATTCACTTCTGTTGCAGCGGTAAATTGTTTGGCTTGTTCAAAAGCATTTTGTCCGGTGGAACCATCCAAAACCAAAAGGATTTCGTGAGGTGCATCCGGAATTACCTTTTGTATCACTCGTTTAATTTTGGAAAGTTCATTCATTAAATTAATTTTATTGTGCAATCTACCCGCCGTATCTATAATAACTACATCTGCATTTTGAGCAACGGCACTTTGCACCGTATCAAACGCTACAGAAGCTGGATCGCTTCCCATTTCTTGTTTCACTATGGACACGCCAACTCTTTCACTCCAAATTACCAACTGATCCACGGCTGCTGCTCTAAAGGTATCCGCAGCACCAAGAACCACTTTTTTACCTTCGGATTTAAACTGATGTGCCAATTTGCCAATAGTTGTTGTTTTACCAACACCATTGACCCCCACTACCATAATCACATAAGGTTTTTTGGTTAGGTCCAGATTTCCCGTGTGCGCATGTGGGTTTTCCAACAAAAGTGCAGCAATTTCTTCTCTTAGTATCTTATCCAACTCGGAAGTATTCACAAATTTATCCCTTGCAACTCGAGCTTCAATTCTTTCGATGATTTTAATAGTTGTAGAAGCCCCCACATCTGAGGCGATTAGTATTTCTTCTAAATCATCCAATACCTCATCATCTACTTTACTTTTACCGATAACGGCTTTGGTCATTTTTTCGAAAAACCCTTGACTGGACTTTTCCAATCCTTGGTCGAGTGTTTGTTTTTCTTCTTTGTTGAATATTTTTTTAAACCAAGACATCTTTTTAATTTAAAATTACTAGCTATAGTGCAAAGGTAACAAAAAAACTATCCAAAAAATTGGATAGTTTCAATATCTTATACTTTTAGAAGTTCTTATTTTTTCAAATAAGCATCCACTTCATCAGCATTCATTACTTTCTCTTCGAAAACATAAGCTCCAGTTTTAGGAGACTTAACCATTTTAACAACTTTGGTCATTTTTTTAGATGAACCATCTCTAAGCGTTGCTACTACCTTTTTTGCCATTGTGTAATATTGTTATATATTATTACTTAATTTCTTTATGAACTGTATATTTCTTTAGAACTGGGTTGAATTTTTTCAACTCCATTCTTTCCGTTGTATTCTTTTTGTTTTTAACGGTAATATATCTGCTCATTCCAGGCATTCCGCTTTCTTTGTGTTCTGTACACTCAAGGATAACCTGTACTCTATTTCCTTTACTTTTCTTTGCCATCGTTGTAAAATTTATTTAATGTAACCGTTTCTTACAGCTCTTTCCAAAGCTTCTTCAATTCCAATCTTGTTGATGATTCTCAACCCATGTGCAGATACCTTAAGGGTAATGCTTGTTTCTTGCTCTGGAAGATAAAACTTCTTCTCCAATAAATTTATTTCAAAACGACGCTTCGTCTTGTTGTTTGCGTGAGACACATGGTTTCCTACCATGGCACGCTTTCCTGTTATTTGGCAAATTCTTGACATATCTAGATGTTCTTATATTTCTACTTGAATATTTGAGTGTGCAAAACTAAGATTTTTTTTTCAGTTTGACAAATGTTTTTAAAATTAATGTTTTAATTCCTGAACCTGTATTCCGCCAAAGCTTTTGTAAATGGCACTTTCTTTATCTTTTAATGATATTTTTTTTTCTTTCCTTTTTGGTTTTTTCTTGAATCCATTGTATTGTACCATAAAAAAGTAAAAAGCCAAGCGCATACACGCATATCCTGGACAACATATCGCCACTTCGAGCATACACAGTCATCCCATCATAAAGTTTAATCTCTGCTGGCAATGTGGTTTTGTCATCATAGATTGTATCGGCAACCAATTCACCACGCGCATCTATGTGTGCTGAAATTCCACTATTGGCGGCCCTTGCTATTTCTCTTCTGGTTTCTATAGCCCTAAGCCTAGCATAGGACAACAATTGTTTATGCCCTTGCGTGTGTCCCCACCATGAATCGTTGGTCATAATTCCTAGAAAATTAGCTCCTTTTCTTACATAGTCGGTTACAAATTCACCATATATACTTTCATAGCAAATAATGGGAGCCATTTTTCCTTTATTATAAGGATTGGCAAAAACACTTCTATCTTTATCATAACCCAATGAAACTACCGCACCGCCTAAATTGATCATCGCATCGCCCAATAAGGGCTTTAAAACAGACATATAAGGAAATATTTCTACCCCAGGTACCAATTTTCCTTTATGGTAAACTTGCACCTTTTGGTTGGGAATAACTTGTACTGCCGAGTTATAGCTCACTACCTTTAGCCCATTCGATAGAGTGTAAGCCTCAGCCGGAGCCTCCTCTCCTTCTTTATAAAAACGATGGGAAGAAATACCAGATTCGAAAACTGATTGTGGGTGTTTGGCTAAAAAATCTTTTACTTTATTCAAAAGCATACTATTTTCAAACCCTGTTTCTGAAATAGAACCACTTCCTGGAATAGCGGTTTCTGGTGCGATATAAAAATCTATTTTACCTCCTGAATTCTCATTTGCCAATGTCAATAATTCGTCTAAAATAAGTAAGCTGTCTTTTGCATATTTTTCATTGTATGGGTCTAGGTCGGGTTGCAGCATCAAAACATTCACCTTCCCTATGGGTTTCCAATCAAAATGTTTGTATTGATACAAAGATATCAGCATTGGAAGCGCAAAAGACATTAACCAAAAGAAAGAATTTCTGATAAGCGCATTTCTTTTTCTTCCGGCTTGCCAAGTCCTTAAGGTGTAATACCCTCCTATATTTACCAACAAAACCCAAAGGCTTCCTCCGGTTGCACCCAATGTATCATACCATTGGATAAGCTTGGGATATTCCGAGAAAGCATTTCCTAAATTAAGCCAAGGCCACGAAAGTTCCCAAGTCAGATGAAATTTCTCGAAGCTCATCCAAATGGCGACTAAAAATGCAAACCCCCAATAGGTTCCTTGGAAATTTTTAAATTTATGATAGCCTATAAACACTAAAGAATACAATAGCGAATTAACGATTACCGGAAAAGCTACTGCCATTATAGAATGACTTCCATCTGGGTTTTTAGAACCATACAACCAACCCGTAGTCACTGCATTCCAAATAAAAAATGCCAAATAGGAAAGTCCGAAAATGACCCACGATTTTCTTTTAAATTTTGAAAATTTGGCCACTTCATGCTCCATTAACATCAATGGAATCAAAGCGAAAAATATAAAAAAAGGCAATCCATATACTGGCCAAGACAAAGAGAGAAGAACCGCAGAAAGCAGTGCATAAAACAAATATTTCATTGATAGCTATTTATTGTTTTTAAAGGTCATCTATATTCGCCATTCTTCGTTGGTATTTGCTTACCAAGTGCTTTGCTAATGGCGATTTTATCAAGTTAATTTCATTTAACAAAATGGAATACAAAAATAAAGTTTATAAAATGAAAAAATAAGTTCTTGTATAGAAAAAAACAATACCTAAAACATAAAAAAAGCCACAGCTAGTTTCGCTGTGGCTAAAGTATTCATCAGAAATACATTTTTTTATTTAAAATCTGCTTCTGTTGCTTTGTTGATTTCATAAGATTTCACTTTGAAAACAATATCCATCCCCTGCATACTTTGGGAAATGGTGAAAGGCATTTTCACACCGGAAACCAATTGGTAATCAGAAAAAATTGTAGGCACATCTTTATCTGCCTCTCCAACTTTCAACCCAGATTTTACGCTATAGTAATAAGTGGTATCGCCATCTTTTATCACATAACAATCTTCGTTGTTAAATTTCTCTATGCCACCTACTTTTACATCAGCAGATTTGGCCATGGAAAGTTCTGGGAAAACTTCAGTTTCTTTTAACATTTCTGCTTTTTTATCAGCTGGAATTGGCATTTTTTGACCTTGGACTTCCATTCTTCCATCTTTGCCATCAAAAACCATTTTTTGTACTGTATTTCCCATCACGCTAACGGATTGGCTCATTTTCCCACCTTTAGCTTTAATTTCTTTCATATCAAGAGTCATTCCTTGCATTGTGGTAGAAGCCAACATGGTCGTCGAATTGATTTTGGCTAAAGCATCTTTACCACCAATAGCAGCAATATATTTATCCATAACCGATGCAACAGTAACACTAGCATCAACTTTCTGAACTTGTGGTTTTGCCACTGGGTTGGCTTGGTTATCAAAGAATTTCACTGGATAGCCTAATTTTTCCAAACCTTCGGTGATTTGTGATGCTTTACCCGCGATAAATATTCTACTTTGGTTAGGCAAAATATTCGCTTTTACCGCTCTAGTTACATCTTCTGCAGTTACGGCATCTATCGATTTCAAATAATCTGTATAGAAATTAGCAGGAAGATTTTGCACTTTTTGGTTGAGCGCAAAACGAGCAATAGAACCTGGGCTTTCCATAGATCGGATAAAATCTCCTTTCAGCTTAGCTTTAGCATTGGCCAATTCTTCTGGTTTGATGGTAGAAATACCATTTAATTCCTTCATAAATTCCACTACTGCTTTATCGGTAACTTCGTTTCTAACACTGGATTCAGCAGAAAAATCAGAAGAATATTTACCCGGGCTCATAGATGAATAGGCTCCATAGGTAAATGCATTTTTCTCTCTAAGATTCATAAACAATCTTGCTTCTCCACCACCTCCGAGGATATAATTGGCAATTATTGCTGGAAAATAGTCTTTGCTTCCTACTTTTAGATCATTAAGATTACTAATAGAGATTACAGATTGTACTGCAGTAGGCACATCTACCACATCTATTTCTGTTTTAGCTACATTAGCTGCAGGTTCCAATTTTGTGAAAACCGTATTGGATTTTTTCCAACCATCGAATACTTTTTCTACTAAAGGTTTTACTTCATTCATTTTCACATCACCCACAATCACTAGGTAGGCATTGTCTGGAGCATAGTATTTTTTATAAAAATCCTGTACATCATTAATGCCAATTTTCCCAATGCTTTCTTCGGTTGTAAACTCACCTCTTGATGTGTTTTTACCATACATTAAAGCATTAGAAACTCTGCTTGCAATAGAAGATGCATTTTTCTCTTCGGACTTTAGTCCTTCTATCATTCTTTCTTTGGATGTTTTTATTTCATCTGCAGAGAATTTAGGATTCACAATAGCATCTGCCATCAAACTCAAGACTTGAGGGAAGTACTTAGATAAAGTATTGGCTGAAGCACCTGAAGATGAAAAGCCAATATTAGCACCCAAGAAATCTACTTTTTTATTGAATTCGTCTTTAGAAATATTTTGTGTCCCGTTTTCGAATTGATCCGACATTACTTCTGCAACACCTGCAACCGTTCCTTCGTACACCGGAGGCCTGTCCATTGATAAGCTGGCACTTACTCTAGGTAATTTATGATTTTCTACCACCATTACAGTAAGTCCATTTTTCAACTGAAAAGTATTTGGCTTTGCAATGTTGATCACGGGAGTTGGCCCGGGAGTTGGCATTTTGTTAATGTCTATTTTCTGAGCAGTTAGCATTCCTGAAACAAAAAATGCTGCCGCGATATATGAGAATTGCTTTTTCATTGTAAAATTATTTTTTTTCAGGAACATAGTCGATGATTACTCTTTGGTTGGGGTTAAGGTATTTTTTAGCCGCAGCACGAATATCCTCTCTTGTAATTCCTCTATAAATGTCGATTTCTTTGTTGATCAAATTTGTATCTCCCATCAGTACATGGTTGGTTGCCAATGACCCCGCAATCCCTTGGATAGAAGCATTTGAATTAACAAATTGATTTTCGAATTGGTTTTGAAGTTTTTGATAATCTTCTTCAGAGATTAAATCTGTTTGCACTTTTTTAATTTCAGCATCAATTACTTTTTGTAAATCTATTCTAGGAGTTGGTCCCATTGGGATTGCAAAAAATGCAAAAACGCCTTCTTTTTCAAAACCGATAGAGTTAGCAGATACCTGAAGCGCTTTTTTGTCTTGATCAACAAGTTTTTTATACAAAACCGAAGATTTACCTCCACTTAAATAAGCCGAAAGCATGTCCAAAACTTTAGAATCTCTAGTGGTATTGGCTGGCGTTCTGTAAGCAAAAATATAGGCTGGCAACTGAATATTTGGATCTGTTACTTTTACTTCTTTTTCTTTAGCAATAGGAGCATCTTGAATATAGGTAAATGTAGGCTTTGCTCCTTTAGGAATCGAACCATAATATTCTTCAATCCATTTTTTGGTTTGTTCTGGCTTTATATCTCCAGCCACTACCAAAGTTGCGTTGTTCGGAACATAGTATTTTTTATAGAAAGCTTGAAATTCTTCCAATTTAGCAGCATTCAAATCCTCCATAGAACCGATGGTTGGCCAATTGTATTGGCTATTGGTGAATAAATTAGAAAGAATAGCTGTGAATAAGTTACCATACGGTTGGTTATCCATTCTCATTCTTTTTTCTTCTTTCACTACCTCTCTTTGGGTATCCACACCAATTTGATTTACAATACCGTGTCTCATTCTTTCAGCTTCCATCCACAAGCCTAATTGTTGGTTATTGGAAGGGAAAGTTTCGTAGTAATATGTTCTATCGCTTGTTGTATTGGCATTGTTGGTTCCTCCATTAGATGAAACTATTTTGAACCACTCACCTCTTTTGATGTTGGGCGTACCTTCGAACAACAAATGCTCGAAAAAATGGGCAAATCCAGTTCTGCCTTTTACCTCATCTTTTGCACCCACATGGTACATTACCCCTGTAGTGACTACCGGAGCCGAATTGTCTTGGTGAAGGATTACATGAAGTCCGTTTGGCAAATCATACTCTTCGAATTTAATTTGCTGTGCATTCAGCATCATTCCGAAAAATGCTGCGGCTGCCACAGAAAGAAATCTTTTTTTCATATACAAAAAATTATTTTTTACAATAGGTTTCAAAAATAGTCATTTTGTTACAAAGAATTTTATAAAATTATTTATAGATTAAATTTTACAACAACAAAAAGAAGAAATCATGCTTTGAATCATAATTCGCATTGTGATTTTTTTACACCCAACACATCACTTGAACCATCAATGCCCCATCATAATCATTGAAGCTAATATACAAACCTAAAGAACAACACAACCTTGAAGAATCGGTAGAATAATTATTAAAAAAAACGAATTAAGCTTTGGTGAAGGTAGATGAATAAAGAAAAATCATAAAAATACCCGACTTTAAAAAAAAACTTCACGCTTGCTGAACAAGGTGAAGATAAATAGGCCTCTTTGTATAAAATCATTCTACGATTTCGGCTTCTATAGTATTTTTATTGTTGGTCTTTTGTTCTTTTTCCCACTCCAAAAATCTATCGGCTTCTTTCATTAAAAAAGGTATGGCAAATGTGAGTAATGCCAAGTCATCAACAATACCGATGAGCGGAATCCAATCTGGCAGAAAATCAATTGGAGAAATGAGATAAACGAAGATAAGACCTGGAACAAATAAATTTTTCTTCCCTGGACTGTATCCATTTTTGGAAAAAATTGATTTCAACATTCGGATGATGGTAGGAAATTTTTGTAAAAACCCATCATGTTTAAATGCTTCGCGAATAATTTTAAATTTAGAAAATTTCATTTTGTGTTTTGTGTCGTTTCTTTTGCTTAATCTTAATGTCAAAATTTATACCAAATTTATTCCTTCATGGCTTCGATTAAACGATGAGCATCTTTACTGTTCCAATCTTTTGATGCATCTTCTTTAAAGAGGATGTTTCCATTTTTGTTGATAAGAAAAGTAGTAGGAAAAGCTTTGGGTAATATTTTCTCAGAAACCGGACTTTGAGCGATGTAAACTGGGACAGTATATTGGTTTTCTTTTAAAAATTTCATCACATTTTCTTCTTCATCTTGCATCGCAATCAAAACAAAATCAATTTCATTTTTTTTACTATTATAAAGTGCTTGTATGGTGGGCCACTCTGTACGACATGGCGGACACCAAGTCCCCCAAAAATTCAAAAACAGATTTTTATTTTTAAAATTTTTCAGATTGCTGTCAGGAACATTTATTCCTTTTAATTCGATATCGTAATCTGCATCGGTTATGGTGATGGCTTGTTCTATTGTTGCTATTGGGAAAAATTGCGTTTTAATTTTATCTAAAATTCCTGGAACGCTAAAGACAACCAATAGGCCTGCCGAAAGCAAAAGGTAGATGATATTTTTTTTAATAAAATTCATTTTTCAAATAATAAATTTAACTTAGATTTTATACGGGCAAATGTATAAAGAAAAAGAGAAGAGTACGAAACTCTTCTCAGGTATTTTTAATTAAAGCAATTCTATAATTTCTTGGATAACATCTCTCCCTCTGTTTTTGGCATAGTACACTTGCAGGTCGTTGTAGAACTCTTCTCTTGGGTAAGTTTCTGGATTTTCTTTAAATTTTTTTAGTAATTGCATTCCATAAGCTGGTCTAGGCCCCCATGTGGCTTTCACCGAGAAATCTTCATTCAAAATAATTACTTTAGGGATTGATTGCGTACCATCGGTTAAGAATTGATCGATTAGGCTCGTGTCCGAATCTCTAAGGAAAATCTTAGAATCGGTGCCACATGCTTCAAAAAACAAAGAAAGCGCAGGTACGGTTGCACTGGCATCGCCACACCAAGGTTCGGAAATAATAAGAATTTTCCCATTGAAGTTTTTTGCTTTAAATGCTTCTACTAAATCGTCCTCTACTTTAAAAGTTTTTAAAGTCCTGTTCATTCTTTGCACTCCTAGATTGTAGTACTCTTGTTTCTCATCGCCTTCTATAGGGTTATTTACTCTTTCGTCAGCAATGTTAAAGTATTCTTGAAAATTGATGGTCTTTTCCCAGTAGTTTTTCATTTTATTAAGATTTTTTTGTTAAAATTTATTTTTTCTAGTTTGATGAACAAGGTATAAATCGGCCAACACAAATGCCGCAAGATTTTCCACAATAGGCACTGCCCTAGGAACTACACAAGGATCATGGCGGCCTTTTCCTTCTAAAGCAATAGGATTCCCTTCTACATCGAAGCTTTCTTGAGGTTGCAGCAAGGTAGCTACAGGTTTAAATGCGACACGAAAATAAATATCCATGCCATTGCTAATCCCACCTTGTATGCCTCCGGAAAGATTTGTTTTTGTACTGAAATCGGCATTAAACAAATCATTATGTTCTTTGCCAGTCATTTTGGCACCACAAAATCCACTTCCATATTCAAATCCTTTACATGCATTGATGGAGAGCATGGCTTTGCCTAATTCGGCCTGTAGTTTACCAAAAACAGGTTCTCCTATTCCTATTGGAACATTTTTTATCACACAGGTAATGGTTCCTCCAATAGTATTGCCTTCTTTTTTAATGGACTTTATTTTTTCCATCATTTTTTGAGCGGTTTCTATATCCGGGCAACGCACTGCATTGGTATCGGTTAAGTTAAAATCCAAATCTTGATAGGGTTTCATGCAGAATATATCGCCTACAGAAGAAACATACGCATTGATTTCAATATTTTCGGGGAGAATTTGCCTAGCCAAAGCTCCACCAACCACCCAATTGGCTGTCTCTCTAGCGGAAGACCTACCACCACCGTTGTAGTCCCGAATGCCAAATTTCTGTTGATAGGTGAAATCGGCATGCGAAGGTCTGAAATTATCCTTCAAATGTTCGTAATCTTTGGACTTATGGTTGTCATTCTCAATGAGAAACCCAATAGGCATTCCGGTTGATTTCCCTTCAAATATACCAGATAAAAAGGAAACACGATCACTTTCTTTCCTTTGGGTAACCAAGGGAGATTGTCCAGGTTTTCTTCTGTCCAATTCTTTTTGAACCGCTTGTAAATCCAGAGTAATACCGGCAGGGAAATTCTGAAGAACACCTCCAATAGCCGCACCATGGCTTTCTCCAAAAGTTGTGAGTTGCAATAAATTTCCTAAGTTGAACATGCTTCTATTTAGTTTAATCGAGTCACTAGCTTTGCAAAAGTTTTTTCAGCATCTTTACCTTCGTATAATATTTTATAAATACTTTGGATGATGGGTGCATTGATGTTTTTTTCCCTTGCAGTATTGTAGATACTGTCACAGGCATAATAACCTTCTGCTATTTGGTTCATAGATTGTAGAGCCGATTTCACGGTATAACCTTTACCTATAAGATTACCTAAATTTCTGTTTCTTGAAAAGAGTGAGTATGCCGTTACCAATAAATCTCCTAAATAAGCACTTTCATTCACATCTCTAGGTGCCTCATAAATGGCTTCAAGGTAGGTTTCCATTTCACGGATGGCATTAGAGACAAAAACTGCGATAAAGTTATCACCATATCCCAAGCCACTTGCAATTCCAGCTCCTATGGCATAAATATTTTTGAGGATGGCACTATATTCATTACCCAAAACATCTTTGGAAGTATGAACATTGATGAAATCTGAGGCAAAAAGTAATTTTAATTTTTCTGACACCTCTTCTTCTGCAGCGGCAATGGTAAGGTAGGAAAGTCTTTCCATGGCAACCTCTTCTGCATGACAAGGACCCGCGATAACTCCCTGACATTTGTAGCCTATCCCAAATTGCTCTCTAAGATAATTGGCCACCACATCATTTACTTTAGGCACTACACCTTTTATTGCTGAAACAAAAATTTTACCGGAAACATTCACTTTTAAATGATCCATAGTGTCCGACAAATAAATAGAAGGAGTAGCAAGTACAATAATATCACAATGAGCAACCAATTCGTTGATATCGGTTGTAATATTTAATTTTCTTACATCAAAATGCACTGCCGTTAGATAGGTAGGATTGTGTCCTTTAAGTTGTATTGCACCTTTAACAAATTCATTTCTTACACACCAAGATACTTGGGCTGAGTTTTCAACAAGCATTTTTACAATAGCAGTCGCAAAACTTCCACTGCCCACAACACCTATCAAAGGAAGTGATGGATTTGTCTTTGGAATTTCTTGAAATGCTGAGGTGTCGTTCTCTATTTTCTTTGCCATATCATTTAAAAAAATGAGTACAAAGATAATGATATTTCAATTGAAATAACGGATTACACCAAAGGGAAACAGAAATAGAAAACATGATAAATATTATGTTAAATTTATAAGGCTTCAATTGAAACGCTATGCATGGGCATTACCTGTAATTCGAGCAGTTAAATGCTCGTTTCAAACCCAATTTTTAAATCCTAAATAATAATTAAAATCATTTAAGATTTCATTAAAATTATGTTAAATAAATTTTCTAATTCAGATTTTATTCTAATTTTGCCGATGTTTTTTAAAAAAAGCAAAACAAATAAACATAGTCGCCATTCGTTCTACCGCATATTATGTGCAAACAACTATGAAAATATGGCGATTATGCATATTCAATAAAAAAGAAATCTACTATGAAAAGAATATTGGTAAAAGTGAGAAAGCCGAGAAATGCTACAATTTTGTTGGGGATTTTTTTAACTGTAATCATCGGACAAGCATTGCTTATCGGAAAACTATATGCAGAAAAAGATGATAAAAACTATGAGGTAAATTTAGTGAAGATAAACACAGAAAAAGACAGTGTGGACTTTGCTAAAATGAAATCTGACCTTGGTCTAATCAACAATACAGTACAATCACTTCGTTCATTTTTAGCATCCAAAAACATTAAGGATGCCAAAGTGGAAATATTATCTCAAGATAGCTTGTCGAGCTCCATCTATTTAGCAAAGCAAAGCAACAGATATAGCCAATATTTAGTGGATTTACAAAATAAATTACAATGGGTACCACTAGGCTCTCCTACAGATGGGATGATCTCTTCTAATTTTGGAAAAAGAGTGAACCCTATTCCATTCAAACAAGAATTAGCTTCCGTTGGACAAGTGACAACAACAAAAAACCAAACCACTACCAAAAGCGACAGTGCTACAGCTGTTGAGGCAAAAAAAACACCAGTACAAATGCAATTTCATAAAGGGATGGATTTTGCCGTTGCTTATGGGACAGATGTACAAAGCACCGCTGCAGGAAAAGTGATTTTCTCAGGAGAAAAAGGAGGCTATGGAAAATGTGTGATTATTTCACATGGAAATGGTTTGGCTACATTATATGGACATCTGTCACAACTTTTGGTACAAAATAATCAAAAAATTGAAGTAGGTCAGGTTATTGCAAAATCTGGAAATAGCGGTCGCTCTACGGGACCTCATTTGCACTACGAAGTTCATAAAAACGGAAGTCCAATAAATCCTAAATTATTTTTGAATTTATAATCTAATTTTGGGGATTGAGAAATAGAACTAAAGAAATGGAAAAATCGTTTTGAAATATAATCTTTCCTAAACATTCAAGTCTTTTGCCCTTGCGAGAAATGAGAGATACTTTTTCTTAACATTTTCCGGTGATTCTATTCGTAGTCGGTCGGCGTGGGTAAGCAGTTCCTGATAAAAATCGTAGGTGGGAACGAGTGTAAGCTCAATTTTATATTCTTTATCATTATCCTCCAAAACATTTTGCGAATGATGGATGGGAAGCGATTTAACATATTTTCCCTGCTCAGCATCGAATGAAAGAATGATTTTTTCGGGTTTTTCATTTAAAGTGGAAATAATTCCGAACGAATTGACAAACATTTCCTCTACATCAATATTCTGCTTTTTATAGGTCTTACTATGAATTTCTAAATCGGAAATACGGTCTAAGCCGAAAGTTTTTACAAAAAATTCTTTTCCGTCTGCTTCGTTTGCCAAAAGATACCATCGGTTTCTAAATTCCTTTAAGGCATAAGGTTCTAATACTTTTTTAGAAGAAGTATTTTCCCAATATTTGGTATATTGGCAAGTGAGGGTTTTCGTATTTTTAATGGCATAAATTATTCCTTCTAAATTGTGCAATCCCGAAGCCTGCCTTTTTTCAAACAACATGATTTTAGCATTGTTTTCGGTATGCTTGTAGGCGTTAATGAGCAATAGATTATCAAAAATACTTTGAGTGGATTCGTAATCTTCCTCATTCACAATCTGATAGGTCATTGTGGATCGTTTAAATTTGATTTCAATCTGGAAAACTTCTAAAAGCAAATCCCGATCTCTTTTAAAGGTCTTTTCGCTAAATGCCAAATCGGTATCATAGCTTTCTTTGTAATGCAATTCTTCCAAAAAGTTTAGGATTTCTTCGTAAGTTGCTCCGTTGGGTTTGGCTTTCAAAAAATTTGAAATGTTCATTAATCGGAGCATTTGATCGCGTTTTGCCATTGTTTTAGGATTAAAGTTGAAATAAATATAAAAAAGTAAACGGACAAAAGTTGACTGTTTGTGAAATTATTTTATAGCACTTTTAATATAAAAATCCGAACAGCCAAAGTGGAATTTTCTTACCTCGACCAAGTTCAATCTCATCTACTGCAATTAAGAAATTGCTTTCCTCTTTCACTTGTTTTATTGTTTTCGATTTTCCGCCAACTTCGATGGTTAAATCGTATTTTTCTATATAGAAATCTCCATTTTCGGGTAGTTTTACTTCAAAATTCGCATTTAAAAGTTGTGATAACAAGAAGGTTTCCCGAAGATTTCCCAAATCTGGTTCTTGCCGGAAAGCGTAATTCCAATTAGTGTTTTCCAAAAATAATTTATCGGGTTTTTGCAAAGTAGAAATACCTTTTTTTACCAAAAGAAGATTGACCAAATTTGATTTTTCCAACAAATTCAACCAATGATAAACCGTATCTCTGCTCACATCTAACTTTCTTGCTAATGCTGAAATATTGGGTTTGAACGGAACAGATTCTGCCACTACTCCCAATAATTTTTTGATTTTAAAAGCCGTTTTCACATCAAAACCTTCCATCATCGACAAATCGGTTTCGATAATGGTATTGATAACTTGATTCAATTTTTTGAATGTGCTTTCTTCTTTTTCATTTGTCGAAAACGGAAAATAGCCTGTTTTTAAATAATTTCTGAACAATGGTAACGGATGTTGAACTTGTTCCAAAACCGATTCGGTGTATTCTCGTGGATTAATCTGAATTGTTTCCAAAGAAATTGGACTTGTCTTTTTGATGAAATTATTCATTTCCAAATATTCTCGAAAAGACAAACCTGGCAATTCATAAGTGATTAGTCTTCGGCTCAAATCGGCTTCGTCTTTGTAAATATCCAAAATAGACGATGATGTAAAAACGATTTTTAAATCGGGATATCCGTCATAAATATTTTTGATTTCGGTTGCCCAATTCGGGTATTTGTGAACTTCATCAATAAAAAGATAACGACCGCCATTTTTGTAAAAAGCATCGGCAGTTTGCACCAAATTATTGGTATAAAACCAATAATGGTCGGCTGTTACATACAGAGATTCATCAGGATTTTTTAAAACAAATTTTAAATATTGAAGTATTAAAGTCGTTTTCCCGACACCTCTTGAACCTTTGATGGCGATTAATCGTTGGTTCCAATCGACTTCATTTATCAGATACCGGAAGTAGTGATTATTCACATTTCTTAAAATACTGTCGTTATATTCATACAATTCTTTCATGAAATTGTCATTTAACATCGACAAATATACTTATTTTTTGTCCATTATTCACTACATTTTTTAGTTATTTTTCTATATATTAGATTTTTCTCTAAACCCTTTTCCTAAAATTCTCCAACAGTTTTTCGATGTTTTCCTTTCCCTCCGGATTTTGGCTGTGAACAAAAAATTCCAGGAGTGGAAGTTGGTTATCCAAACAAAATTCTACCAAGCATTTTGCACAATCGAAGCCGGTTTTTCCTTCACCTAAGTCGTGGTCAAAGGAAATAAAATTTGGTAAACCGTTTTCCGTGATGAATGTTGGAAATTCTTCAAAGGAATAAACACGAGCGAAGTTTTCCGAGGTTGGGCGGAGGTCATCGAGGTAGAGAAACTTTGCCAAAGTTTGGAACTTTGGCAAAGTTGAGGTTCTAATTTTTGATTGTACAAAACTGATAAATCACCTTCAATTCTAACCAAAAATCGTCTATTGCCAAAATATCTTTTATACAGAGTGTACTGTGAAGCAATAAGTAATGCATTGTATATCCGAAATGCAGATGTTTTAAAGCATCGTAATCACCGTCATAAAGATTCCAGTCAAATTCGTTCCAATTGGTATTGAAAAAATCATCATCGTTGGGATGAAGAACTCCTATACATTCTTCCGCTAAAAAAGGGTCGCCAAGATATACATTTTTACTTTCGCAAAATTCCTCATTATCGCTTATCAACTCGTATCGTTCTTTTATTTCGTAATCTTCAATGATTTTTTTTCTGACCATTTCGTCCATTTCGACGATTAATTTTTGATAGCGTTTCCTTGCCCAAATTTCTTCTTTTCGAATTTTGTCGTTAATCGTTATAAATTTCTGAATATCTTCTTGAGTTAATTTCATCTTTAATCATTTAGAATGGCAAAGATGAAATCTCCTACAGACAAACTACAGCGGTTTACTTAAGCACTTTTAATAAAAAACAGGTTCCATTCCCATTAAATTTCGGATATAATTTACTCTTACGGTTTCGCCTTGTAAATCTTCTGGTGCGTAAATAGATTCTTTTGTATTGCTGTCATAGACGAAAGATTCATCTTTATGATAATCAAAACACATCGCTTTTCCATCAATGAAATTATTGATATTCATATAACTTATTGCCGGAACAATGATGTTTCCTGCATCGTCAATAATCCCGAATTTCAAAAGCAAATCGTCTTTGAAAGTAAGAAGCTCACCATTTTCTCTGTCGTAGTTTTCAAACTGTTCATCAGCCTTTTGAGCGAAACAGAAATGATTTTCGTTGTTATAGATGGTCGTTAAATCCTCATAAACAAAAGGCAGAATAATCTTGTTTTCATAATTTACCAAACCGTATTTCTGTTTATCGTGAGAAACACAGAGATATTTTCGGTTACGTGAGTTGATGCTTTTATAAATGAAAGGAAAAACGGTTTTATTCTGTTGGTTGATGATACCGAATTTATCATTTTTTCTGACTAAAACAGTTCCGTTACGAAAATAATCTGCCGTTCCTTTCGGAGAACCATTGTAGAAAAAATCGCATCAACCGCTGAACCATAAGTGTAGAGATTATCGTATTCAAAAGGAATTACAATATTGTGATTGGCATTGACATATCCCCATTTGTCGCCTTTTTTAACCGCAAGTAAACCTTCGGAAAACCGACTCATTGCGTCTTCATAAATAATGGGAATTACCGCTTCTCCGTTTCGGTTTACCGCTCCGCGTATTCCATTGACGGAAACCGCAGACAAATCGGTTTCTTCATCAAAATAAGTTACTTGTTCCCATTCTGTGGGATATTCGCCGTGTTCTTCAAAATACATAAACAAAACATCGTCTATGTCTTTGGGTTGGAGGGTTTTCATTTTTTGTAGTTTTTAATTCCCTTTTCAAGGTCAAATATTTCCTTTGTTATATCGTTTATGTCAGCAAAAAAATGAGAAGGAAACTTTCTTTGAAAAGCCCAACTTTGTTGTTTTTCACATATAATATTTGTGAAAAATTTCTTGTAAAAATCGTGATGTTTGAGGTTGATATAACTTTTAGAATCAATATTTCTTATTCCAACTAATCGTTGTTTATAATTAATTCTGATTAATATTTTCTCATCATCAATTCCATTTATAGTTATATCCGTAAAACTACCGCTTTTTGTATCTGGATTTAATTCTTTTAATTGGCAATCAATATTTTCTCTGTTTAATAGATTTTTTGTTGTACTAAAGTTAAAAAATGATTGCTTCTGACCAGAAAAAATCTCTCTCAAATTAATATCAATTGCTGCTAAAGCATCATCACTAAGCCAAGATGGATGCGGTATCGCATATAGTTCAACACCATTAATTTTTCCTTTAATAATCAGTCTTTTACCGTCTTTTTCAAGCAAAACTTCTTGTTCTGTATCAAACTGGTCAATTCCTGAATCTGTGCCTAATAAAATAATCCGCTTCGGCTGAAGAATTTTTAAAAATTTCAAAGTAAAATCTCTACAAATAGAAAGTAAATCAACTTCTTTTAAACGATTAACATCCTTAAATTGTCTTGAGGAAAAATAAACGTAATTCATATAATTGAATTGCAATTGCAAATCATCTATAAATTTCATTTTAAAAAGTTGTGTGTAAATTTTTCCCTTTGTTTTGTAATCATCCCACGCACAATTACCTGATAATAATTTTTCTGCTGTCATGGTAATATTTACATCTTCATTAGTTTTTTGAATTGGAAAAGTACAATTTTGATAGGGATTTAGAGCAAGAATTAATGTTTCATAATCTAAATTACATGGTTTTTGAAAAGCATAATAATCTAACTTATAATCTTTTGCAATTGGATTACATTTTAAAACAACTTCTTTCGCCCAATTTTTCAATTCTGTATTCATATTTTTCTATTTATTAAAAGTATATTTTGTGGTATCGCTACCTTCTGTATTCACCAAAATCAATTCGTTATCGGATAAACTTGAAATTACATAAACTAACACATCATTTTGAGAATTTTTTGCTGTGATTTTCTTGCTGTTTTCATCAATAGAATAATCGTAGTCATCAGTATCTGTTACGCAATTATTATTCACAACACCGTTATGATTTTCGTGTAATTTCTTATCCGAACCGAAAACAAAATTCCCGAGATTAGTACAAGGCAGAGTAGCCGAAACATTTGTTCCATTGCTTTCTTTCTTGATGATTGTCCACGTTCCTACAATTTTTTGACTTATTGTGTTTTGTTGTGACTTGCCCTCATCTCTATCATTTCCGCAAGATAGCAATACTATTAAAGTTGTTGCTCCTAAAAATAAATTTCTTTTCATTTTTTAAATTTTTTCAACATCAAAATAAGATTCACTACACTTGCCTTCGCTCACTTCCACATTGTATTTTGCCTGAAAAGCATTTACAATTTCTTTTGCTCGTGGTTTTGAACTTCTGTCGGAAATGGCTATTTCCACACTCATTCCTTTTACTACTTTACCGCTTTCTTTTCGCACGGTAACTTTCCATAGGTTTGCCATATTATTTTCTTTTTTAAATTACTGAACAAATGTAAAAACCATAATAGACAAACCACGACCATTTACAAGATTATTTTCCTTATCTCCTTTCTGTCCACGTTCGTCCTAAAGTAACCGACTGAAACCGACCTTCGGAAGTGCTTACATAAATGATATAATTTCTTTTTGCTAGTTCATAAAATTCACCGATATATTGATTGGTTTCTATTAAATTCCAACTGATTCCTGCATTATCCGAAATTTCCAATCGGGAAAAATCTTCTTTGGAAATACGAATGAGTTTAATCCCGATGTTGATGATTTGTGCCATTTTAAATTTGTTTTTAGCAACATTAAAACCCAATTTTATTCCTCGTTTTCCTCACATTCCATTTCTCGGTTTTGCAATATTTCTGTACTTGTAAAAAGTTCGGGACAACATTGTTTAATACTTCGTCCATTAGGATTTTTCTAGCGATGTTTTCCATTTCGCCACCAGAAAAACTAAATTGGGAAGGAGTTCCAAAGCTTCATCGCTGGAAAGAAACGGCATCTTGCTCTTCCAGATTTGGGAAGCCACTTCGGTTTCGGGTATTCTATAAACTTGAATTTTATAATACAAAGATGAGAATGCTAAACGCCAACTACGACGGTTTAGTAAAAAAATCTTGAAGAAATAAAAATAGTAATGCAACACAATTGGATTCAATCAACGAATGCTTCTAACTCATTATTTCTATTTAATTCGACAATAGATTGAGTTTTTATTTTTGATGTTCCACGGAAATTTCTTCAAAAAAAATAAAAAAGAATTTGATATAAACAAAAACACACTCATCCACTCTTTTTAAATAGCAAACACAGTGCTTTTTAATATAATTCCATACAGCAATGACAAATCATTTGCTTAAATTTGCACAATCTAATCAAAAGAAATGGAAAACAAAAAAGAATTTTTCTTGGAATGCTACAAACACGGCATCATTAAATTTGGTCAATTCACCTTAAAAAGTGGTATCGAAAGTCCTTTTTATGTAGATTTGAGACCTTTGGCATCGGATCCTAAAATCCTAAAAAACCTTGCCAATCATTTACTCAACATGCTTCCTTTGGATAATTTCGACTTGATATGTGGCGTACCTTATGCGGCACTTCCCATGGCAACTGCCATGTCTTTGGAAAGCCATTTACCACTGATTATCAAAAGAAAAGAAGCAAAACAGTACGGCACCAAAAAACTAATCGAAGGCTTGTACACGAAAGGGCAAAATTGCCTTTTGGTTGAAGATGTTATTACTTCCGGAAAATCTTTATTGGAAACCATCCCCGAGATTGAAAATGAAGGCATCAATGTTTCTGATGTTGTCGTAGTACTGGATCGTGGACAAGGAGGAAAAGAACTTTTGGAAAGCAAAGGCTACCGAGTGCATACCTTATTTACCATACAAGAAGTTTGTGGAATATTAAAAGAAGAAGGTCATCTTTTGGATGATGAAATAGCAAGAATCAACGATTTTCTTGCAGGAAATATTGTAAAATTCGAAGAGAAAAAAAGACTTTCTTATGAACAAAAATTAGCCATTTCCGATCATTCTGTTGCTCAAAAAATATTAACAATAGCCACCGAGAAAAAATCCAATCTTATTGCCTCTGCCGATGTGCTGACTACCCAAGAATTGCTAGATTTGGCAGAAAAAGTAGGACCACATATCGTGGCTTTAAAAACCCATATTGATATTATTTCGGATTTCGATATGCAAAAAACCATTCTTCCTTTGCAAGCATTAGCTCAAAAGCATAACTTTCTTTTGATGGAAGACAGAAAATTTGCTGATATAGGCAACACCCAAGAATTACAATTTAGTCATGGAGTGTACAAAATAGCCGAATGGGCTGATTTTGTTACCGCACAAGTCATTGGTGGGTTCGAAAGTTTGGATTGTTTCCGAAATGTAGGTGTTGTTGCTATTTTGGGAATGTCATCTAAGGGAACATTAACAGATGCACACTACCAAGAAGAAGCACTTAAGATTGCCGAAAGCCACCCTAATGTTTTCGGTGGAGTATCTCAAAAAAAATTGCCGGAAGAACTTATTCTGTTCACTCCAGGGGTTAATTTAGAAAGTAAAGGCGACAACAAAGGCCAGCAATACAACACTCCGGAGCATGTGTTTAAAAATCTACACACCGATTTCATCATCGTTGGAAGAGGAATTTACAAATCTACCGATGTTGAAAAAGCTGCATTACAATATAAAATAGAAGGTTGGAATGCCTACGAAAAATCGATTTCGTAAGCTCTCAATAAAACCAAATAGCCAAAAAAGCTGAATCATGATGGTATGATTCAGCTTTTTTTATTGATCAATTTTAATTTCTCCTCGCTTCAAAGCCCTTCCTCTAGGTTCATTGCCTTTATACAAAGCAACTTTAGAATGTAAAAACTGAGCAGCAGCAGCAGAATCTTTTACTTTTGTGGCGGTGCGTTCTATCATTTCTTTTTCAAAATTTTTCAACACACTTTCTCGTAACCCTGTTTCTTGACAAGTGGATAAAAGTTTGCCATTTTTAAAAATTTCCCTAACCAAAAATAAAGCATCGAGCAATGCTTGGTTGGCTCCTTGTCCTTTGAATGGACTCATTGGGTGCGCTGCATCGCCAATGAGGGTTGCTAATCCCGAATTTTCTAATAATTCGGTGCTAAGTAATGCTCTATCATACACGGGATAACCAGATATTTGTGCTTCATGGGTTGCTACCAAAATCTCTGGAATAGGCGAGTGCCATTGCGTTCTACGAATTGCTTCTTCTTTTAGTGCCGTTTTTCCTTTCAGGCTCAATTCTTTGGCATCGTCTTCGGACAGAGGGAAACTCAATTGCCACATAACAGAATCTTTGTCGAAAGGCATCATGTAGATTCTTTCGTTGCCATTGGCGGTTTGAAAGACGGTTGCCGAATCCAATAGCTCACTATTTAGCGTTTTTAGTTCCTCCAACGGACAAATTCCTAAAATGACAATACAACCCAAATAGCGCAATGGAGAAATTTCTTCGCCTATTAACTGATTTCTTACAACACTGCGAATACCATCTGCACCGACGATTAAATCGGCTTTTTTTGTTTTTATTTTCCCCTCAACTTCAAATTTAAGCTCGATTTCTCTATCCAGATTTTCTTTGAAGTTTATGAGTTGGTGGCCCCATTTAATGGTAGAATCGCCACCTAATTGATTGAGTAATTCTTGGCGTAAAGATTGTCTAGCGATATGAATATTACTTCTTTTAATATTATTGGGGGTCGTAAATTTTTCAACGGTTCCTAGCCATTTTCGCATTCCCCATTGTCCCACAATTTTTCCATCTGGAGTATGCACCACATGATGGTTGGAAACAATACCGCTTTCTAAATTAAAAATTCCAAAATTTTCTAAAGTTTTTCTGGCTTGTTGCAAGGTTAAACCATTCCCTTGTGAGCGTTCGTTAAAACTTCGGTCTTTTTCAAAAATAGTAAAAGGAATACCCCGATGCAAACAGCCAATTGCTAGAGCGATGCCACCAATTCCTGCCCCAATTATAGCAACATGAGGATAATTTTCATCAGGAATTGGAAAATTTTCGGCGGCAATCAATCCAGAGCCCGAACAATCGGAGCATATAATAAAAGTTTCTACTGGCGGTGTTGGTTTTTCTCCATCACCATTTGATGTTTCAAACGCTCGTAATTTCGCTTCGTAAGCGAATAAAATATTATTTTTTATATGCCGTTTTTGTAGGCCAAGTCCTTGGCAATCTGTACAAATTTCCCAGTTGGGTTTTGTTTTATTCATTTTTATCGACTTGTTTCTGCTCCATCTATTAGGGGTTGCAAAGATAGATAATCAAACAAAATAATGGCAAAAGAGTTTCCATAAATAAAAATCGATTTGATATTGAATTTCCCAAGGTGTTTTTCTATAAAATATCTAATTGTTATTCGTTTATAGATATAATAAGTTGATTGACTTTCGGCAGCTATCTAAGAGTTTTGTTTCGTATAATGAAGTCGCATGATACAAGCTTTTGAATATTGTTTTTTTTTCCACTATTTTTGCATTTCAAATTAGAAAGGTAAACTTCAAAATAATAAATCACTAAATCGTCATGGATCTATCTTCTTTATGCAACAACAACCATAAAAATAGACGATTAAGATGACCATTCAAAAACAATAAATAGCTACATATGAAAATAGGAATTTTGGGAGGAGGACAACTGGGAAGAATGTTAATACAATCAGCATTGAGTTATGATGACGATTTTTTTGTACTCGATCCTTCATTAGATTGTTCATGTGCCCATATTTCGCATTTTACACAAGGGGATTTTAACGATTACCAAACGGTTTACGATTTTGGATTGGACAAAGAGGTTGTTTCCATAGAAATAGAACACATCAACACCGAAGCACTTTTCGATTTGGAAGCACAAGGAGTGAAAATTATTCCATCGCCAAAAATCATCAGCATCATTCAACAAAAAATTCTACAAAAACAATTTTACCAAAACAAAGGAATTCCTTCACCGGATTTTCAAATCATACATTCCAAGTCCGAAGCTAATTTTCCGCTGCCTTTCGTACAAAAAATGAACACCGGAGGTTATGATGGCAAAGGCGTACAAATCATTCGTACCCCAGAAGATTTGGAAAAACTTTGGGATGTACCTTCCATACTCGAATCTTTGGTGGATATAGACAAAGAACTATCCATTATTGTGGCTCAAAACGAAAATGGCGAAATAAAAACTTTTCCCATTACCGAAATGGTGGCCGATCCACAACTCAACCTATTGGATTTTAACATTTGTCCGGCACAAATTTCGGAAAACACACAAATCCAAATAGAAAAAATAGCCCAACAATTTATGCATGCCGCACAATCTCCAGGGATATTTGCCATCGAACTTTTGTTGGACAAGGAGGGAAAAGTATGGGTAAACGAAACCGCACCAAGATTGCACAATTCTGGACACCAAAGTCAAGAAGGAAATGCCAATTCTCAGTTCGAGCAGTTCTACCGAACCCTGAAAAACCTGCCATTGGCAGATACCGATATTCGTACTTATTCCGGAATGCTTAATTTGGTTGGCGAAAACGAATACAGTGGAAAAGTACAATACCAAGGCTTGGACGAAGTTCTAAAAATGCCACAAACCTATGTGCATCTCTATGGAAAAAAAGATACCAAACCGGGGAGGAAAATGGGACACATCAATGTTTTGGCCAATTCCAGAGAAGAATTGATGGAAAAACTAATCACCATTAAAAACAAAGTAAAAGTTGTAGCAGAATAATTTCTTTGCTACCAAACCTATAAAAATTAAAAACAATGAAACCAAGAATAGGAATTATCATGGGAAGCCAAAGCGATTTGCCCATCATGCAACAAGCCGCCGATTTTCTAAAAAATATGGACATCCCCTACGAACTCACCGTGGTATCGGCACACCGTACGCCAGAGCGAATGATAAACTATGCTCAAACTGCCAAAAATAGAGGGCTAGAAGTTATTATCGCTGGCGCAGGAGGTGCAGCACACCTCCCGGGAATGGTCGCCAGTTGCACCACTTTGCCCGTGATAGGCGTTCCTATTTTGTCCTCCAATTCCATAGATGGTTGGGATTCGGTGTTGTCCATATTGCAGATGCCTTCTGGGATTCCAGTAGCAACAGTTGCGCTGAATGGCGCCACCAATGCAGGGATTTTGGCGGCAAAAATTGTTGGAGTAGCCGACAAAGAAATTTCACAAAAATTGGCCATTTATCAGCAAACACTCCAAGAAAAAGTGATGGATACCATAGAGGACATCAAAAGCCAACATCCCAACCACTACGATTTGTAGTCTGTTTTGAGCGTGTCCCTCGCCACGGCTTTTTCCACGGCTCGGGTCAGGCTTTCCGTTTCAATCTTTTTGTTCGTTCCTCACAAAAAGGATTTCCACTGCAATCCTTCACGCAGCTTGCCGTAAAACATTAGGTATTGGTCAATAGATATTAATGAAGCCTCATGAAAGGTATGACAAATAATCCGTATTAAAATTCCACTACCACAGGACAATGGTCGGAGTGGACTACTTCGGTAAGTATTTTGGCATTAGATACTTTTTCCATCAATGGTTGGGTAACAAAATGATAATCCAATCGCCAGCCTAAGTTTTTGGCTCTGGCATTTTGCCTGTAACTCCACCAAGAAAAGGTTTGCGTTTCCGGGTGCAAAGCTCGGAAAGAGTCGCTCAATTGGCAATCTTGAATAAATCGGGTCATCCATTCCCTTTCTATAGGTAAGAAACCAGAAACATTCTTCAAACCTTTCGGATTATGAATATCTATTTCTTCGTGACAAATATTAAAATCTCCGCAAATAATTAGATTTGGGATTTCCTTTTGAAGTGCAATGATGTATTGCCGAAAAAACTCAGCAAATTGTAACTTGAAGTCCAACCTTTCAATATTAGACGCCGAAGGAACATAGACAGAAAGAAGTGAAAAATCATTAAAATCGGCACGAATAACTCTCCCTTCATCATCATATTCTTTAACACCACAGCCGTATGCTACATGATTGGGTTTCTGTTTGGAAATAATCCCTACGCCACTATACCCTTTTCTTTGTGCCGAATGCCAAAAACAATGATAGCCCAAAGCTTCTAGTGCTTTCTGATCTATCTGCTCGGGACTGGCTTTGGTTTCTTGAATACCGACTACATCGGGGTTTTCTTGTTGCAACCACCCGGTAAGGTCTTTGGTCATGGCTGCACGAATTCCGTTTACATTATAGGAAATTATTTTCATTTATAGATTTTTATTGCTTATTAAAGGTCATTTGGAAGCGCCAATCTTCATGAGGATTTATTTGTAAAAACTCGTTAACGGCGGTTTCAAACAAAATGTTGTTAAAATATTTTAAAAACGAAAGTACTCAAAACTTTTAGTATAAAAAAACCGGAAAAACCTTAGCCGACTTTTCCGATATTAAAATAAAAAGTAAACTGTGAAATCGCTGTTAATCATCCATTATAAAAACCATTAAACAGCTCATTATTACAATATTACAATTACTTATGTAATCTCACCCAATTTAGGCA
>JAFDZI010000055.1 GCA_018266955.1 Bacteroidota bacterium | reverse complement strand
CCCCATGTTTTGTGCTTGATCCATGAATCCTTATACAGGATTAGATTCAACCCAAACAGATCTTATGGCTTCCTTAGGAGTTGGTTTTTTAGGCATTGGTTTTATTGCCTATATTTTTTATTCGTTTTGTATGTATAAAATACTACAAAAAGCAAATTATAAAACTCCTATTGCAGCTTTTGTTCCTATTTGGAATGGTTTTGCATTAGTAGATATTGTAAAAAAGAAATGGTGGTGGGCAATTATTTTGTTCATTCCTTATGTTAATATTATTGCATTAGTTTTGGTAAATATTCGATTGGCTAAATTCTTTGGTAAAGGAGATGGTTTTACCGTTGGTTTAATTTTGCTCGGATTTATTTTTTATCCTATTTTGGCTTTTGGTGATGCACAATACATTCCAGATGCACAAAATGATGAACGATAAGTATAACCAACTAATTATTAAATATCCTCAGAATAATTTCTGAGGTATTTTTGCGATAATCCGCTTGTAGATGAATGATTTTATTGGATAGCTGATAAATAAAAACGATTTATTAACGCCCTTGATTACCGATAATACTACATTAATTTAGAATAATAATCACAATAATTAGTTTACATAGGATTTATTGTTTCTTTATTTTCTATTTTTGTCCTTATGCAAAATGTAGCCTTTATCATCAATCCTTTTTCCTCTCATGGGAATTATCAACCTTTTCTACAAGAAATAGAAAAACAGTTGCCCAACGCACTTATTTATATTTCCCAATCCATACAAGGAACACAAGACTTCATTGAAGATCATAAAGAAGAAATCGAAATTTTTGTTGCCGTAGGGGGAGATGGTACCATTTCTACAGTAGCCCAAATGCTTGTAGGAACAGATAGGATCTTGGCAATTTTTCCCATGGGATCGGGCAATGGTTTTGCTAATGAAACCCATTTTAACAAGAATATTCAACAACTGATTTTAAAACTGAAATCAAAAAAATCTCAAACTATTGATACTTTTACTGTTAATGGTCGTTTTTCCATCAATGTTGCTGGAGTAGGTTTTGATGGAGCTGTTATTGAAGCGTTTGAAAAAACCAGCCGTGGGTTCAAAAATTATATTAAAGTTTCACTTCAGACCTTTTTTAAATATAAGCCCATTCATATCCGTTTTTTAGACGAAAAATATCAAAAACATAATGGAAAATATTTGATGCTGAATGTAGCCAATACACGACAATTTGGGAATAATGCCTACATAGCACCACAAGCAAGCCATAGCGATGGACTATTGGAGTTGGCATTGGTCAAGAAGTTTCCTTTTTCCCATGCACCTTCATTTGCCTATAGGATGTTCACCAAAAAGTTGATCCCCAATCGCTATTTAGACTATATATCAACAGATGAAATTCAATTTGAAGTAGATTCGCAATTATGGCATTTAGATGGAGAGTTCAATAAAATTACTTCGCCAGTTCATGTGAAAATACAACCCAGAAGTTTGACAATTTTGGTATCCTAAAACAACTTGTTTTCGGTTTACTTCAGACTGTTTAATACTTTTTGTAATGCTTCGGAACTATTGTTTCCTTGATAGTTATTGATGATGATGGAAAATGTATAGTTTCCATAGATTCCAGCATAAGATTTTGTGTTTTTCATCGTACCGCTTTTCATTTTCATACCGTTGTCATGGGTACTAAATCCATCAAAAAAATCGTTGAACCAAGGTTGTTTTTGAGCATAGAGTAAGGCTTGTACTTCGGCTTTGGCACTTACATAATTTTGGGGCGAAAGTCCAGATCCATCTGCAAAATTGATGCTTCTTTCGTTGATGCCTTTATTTTTCCAAAAATTTTTTAAATATACCATTCCGGCTTGGTAAGTTCCTTCATTCATTTTTTCTTTTGCCATGGTTTTGATGAGTGTTTCTCCATAGAGATTGATGCTTTTCTTCATAAACCAATAGATGATTTTACCTAACTTAGGCGACGAATAGGTGAAAAATTCGTTGTTTTTTGGATATATTGTTTTTGTATTGCCTTCTATTCTCATTTGACTTGCAGAAGTGATTTTCCCCATAATGTCAATTCCGTTTTCTTGAAGATATTTTTTTAGTTCATCCCCAAAGGTGAGGGGTGGATTGGGAGTTGCGCCAGAAACAGTAATGCTTTTTGCGGGCAATGTCCCATTAATATAAGCAATGTTGGAATGAGGCGCTGTAAAAACCAAACTATTGTCGCTATTTCCTGCAACTTTTACATCATTTACCCATTGTACATTGGGCAGATTGATGTTGGTTTTCTTCATTTCTTTACCATACATTTGAATGTCGAATTGATTCTCCCTCCAATTTAATCCCCAAACTCCGGCGCCATAGTAATTTCCTAAGTCATTCCACGGCCAACCTCCAGGTATTGTTTGGAAATCGAAGTAAGAATCATCCATAATTAAATCTCCTTTCACGGTAAGAATATCTTTTTGTTGAAGTGCTTGTAAGAGTTTTTCTTTAAAATTTTCAGGTTCAAAACCATCGTATCTCCATGATCCTAAAGTAGGATCTCCATTAGAAGAAATCCAAAGATTTCCCTGCAAATTATTCTGTTGGATGTTTCCTGTAAAAGAAGCAGTTGTAGTATAGTTATAGTCTTTGCCTAAGGTTTCCAAAGCAGCAGCAGCAGTAAATATTTTTTGAGTAGATGCAGTTGTTAGTCCAATATTGGGTTGGTATTCATACAACATTTTACCTTCTTTGTCAGCAATATAAACACTTAATTGTGCAGCAGAACAAGCCTCTGTTTTCAAAAGATTTTTAACAGCCAAATCCATTTTTTGACTTAAATTTTGTGCTGAATAGTATGTGGAAATAAACAATAGACTGATACAAATAGATTTCATATAGTTGATATTACGAATAAAAAATTGATGAATTGAAGATGAAAAACGAGTTAAACCTAAATATTTTCTCGATTTAAAAATATAAATTATTTTCTAATTACTGGTCGTATGAGGATGTATTTTGTCAATAAAATAAAACAGAGTGTTGGCTTTTTACAATTTCCAGCGTTTGTAAATCCAATCAATGAAAAAAAATCAGGATTTCGTATAAGTGAAATCCTGAAGGGTTTTATTCTAATGCATTGCCGAACTAATATCTATTTTTTCTTTGGATTTTCTTTGTTTAATAAAAAGCATAAAAGGAATACAAATCAAAAACAAAATACCCAAATACAGAAAAACATCCATATAGGAAAGTACTGCGGCTTGTTTCTGAATATTGTATTGTAACGCTTTGTACGCCGATTGTAAGGCAACATCTGGCGTCATTCCTTTAATCATAAAATTGGTTTTTAATTGAATAATTCTTTGTTGAACATCCCAGTCGTTCACATCCAAATGATTGGCCAAATTAGCGGTATATTTAGCATTTTGGTTGGCAATAAAAGTAGTAATCATCGCTATGCCAAAAGAACCTCCCAACTGTCGCATCATTCCCGTAAAAGACGCACCTTGCCCTATTTCTTTTCCTGTCAATGTGCTTAACGATAATGTGGTGATGGGAATAAAAAGCAAACTTAATCCTAATCCTCTAACGATAAGCATCCAGAAAAAATCGGTTTCTCCAGTATCTGGAGTTAAGAGTTTATAGCCCCAAAAACTATAAAGGAAAAAAATAAAAAACCCTAAGGAAACCAAATATTGTTGTTTGACTCCCTTGGCAATTAGTTTGCCAATAAAAGGCATCATAACAGCGGTAGCCACAGCCGAAGGAATCATCAAAGCACCTGCTTGTAGTGCTGTCCAGCCCAATATTCCTTGGGTATAAATGGGAATAATAAAGGTAGAGCCGTACAAACCAAAACCTAAAATAAAGGAAAGTATTGTCCCAATACTCAGGTTACTATTTTTTAAGACTCTCAACTCAACAATAGGATGGGAGTAGGTAAGTTCTCGCCACAAGAAAAGTATGAATCCCAAAACCGTAGTACAAGTAAAAAATATAATGGTATTACTGTCAAACCAATCGTCTTCGTGTCCTCTTTCCAAAATAAACTGCAATGAACCAACAAAAAGCGCCAAAAGAAAAATACCGATCCAATCCACTTCTCGCATAGATTTTTTCTCTTCAAATTTTGGACTTCTGACAAATTGAAGTGTAAGAATTGTGGCTATAATCCCAATTGGGATATTAATGTAAAAAATATGAGGCCAAGAAAAATTATCCACAATATACCCACCCAAAGGAGGGCCAAGCGTTGGTCCAATTATTACACCCAAACCATAAATTGCCTGTGCCATTCCTATTTTTTCTCGTGGATAAGATTCGGTAATAATGGTTTGCGAGGTAACCAATAAGGCTCCACCTCCAACGCCTTGTAAAAATCTAAAGAATACCAACTCCCAAATGCCGGTTGCATTACCACAAAGAAAAGAGAATATGGTGAAAATAATGATGGAAGCAGCAAAGTAATTTCTTCGACCAAACTGCTGTGACAACCAACTTGTCATGGGAACAATAATTACATTTCCGATTGCATAACCGGTTATTACCCATCCAATTTCTGAAAGAGATGCTCCAAGATTACCTTTCATTTCGTTGAGGGCCACATTAACAATCGTTGTGTCCACAATTTCCAGTAGGGCACAAAGTATGGCTGTTATGGTGATAATGACTCGTCGAAATCCGTATTCAACTAAATTGTCTTGTTCCATTGTACATTAATGTGCTAAAGTAACTTCGGTGCTCACATTCATCCCTGCACGAAGCTTTTGTGCTAAAGTTTTGTCAATATTTTTTAAATCTATTCTTACCGGAACTCTCTGTACCACCTTTACAAAATTGCCACTGGCATTGTCCGGAGGCAGTATGGAAAATGAAGAACCGGTAGCCGGAGAAATAGAGGTAATAACACCTTCTAGTTTTTTATCCGGAAAAGCATCTACTTTTATTTCGGCCTTTTGACCAGGAAGCATTTTGGTAAGTTGAGTTTCTTTAAAATTGGCTACTACCCATAATTGTTGGTCTCTTACCAAACTAAATAATTGTGCTCCAGCTTGTACGAATTGTCCATTCTGAACTGGGACTTTTGCTACATAACCATCTTCTGGAGCGGTTATTATAGTATAAGAAAGGTTTAGTTTTGCGTTTTCTATATCTACTTTTCTTTGATTGACTAATGCTAGAGAGGTTCCTATTTGTTGGCTAGAAGCCTGTGTTTGTTGCTGGGCTACAGAAGTTTGTTGTAGGGCTTGCTTTTTTTGTTCAACCAATACTTGCAATTGTTTTTCTGCTGTTTTTTGTGCAGCCAAGATCTGTTCATATTGTTGTTGTGTAATAGAGTGGTCTTTGATTAGGTTTTCATATCTTTTTAAATCCTGATTGGTTTTCCACACATTTACTTTTGCTGCTTCTATCTGTGCATTCATGGTGGCAACTGCCGCATCTGCAGATCCTATTCCTTGCGATGTAGCTTGTGATGTAGCTTGTGCAACCAGCACATTATTTTGTGCTGTTTGTAGTGCCGCATTGGCTTGTTGTAGTAGGAGTGTCTGATCTCTATTGTCCAGAATAATTAGAGTGTCTCCTTTTTTTACCATTTGGTTGTCGTGGACTTTTACTTCAGAAATATAACCGGAAATTCTGGAAATTACAGGAGCCATATTTGCGGCAAGTTGAGCATCATCGGTCTCTTCATGGGTGAGTCCGTATTGGTATGCCCTATATCCATAAATGCCTCCACCAATAACGAGTATTCCGAGGATAATGGGAAAGATAATGGAGGATTTCTTTGAGTTTTTGTCTTGTTTATTATTTTTATTTTTCATGTTTTCAATTTATTTTTGAATGAGAATTCCTGAGGTTTGTTCTAATTTTTTTAAAGCTAAAATAGCGTCGGCTTTAGCATTGGTAACATTTACACTGGCCGTTATTAACGCAGAATTGGCTTCCAATAGATTGGTCATGGTTTCTAGCCCATTATCAAATTTATTTTTGTTGATTCTGAAATTTTCAGTGGCTTGTTGTAGCGATTTTTCATATAACTCTATTTTTTTATTCGCTAGAAGATAGTTTTGATAATCGCGATGTATGGCTAATTTTATATCATCATGGATGATTTGTTGCTGATAATCCAATTTTTTAATTTGGGTTTCGGCATTCATTAAATCTGTATTTTTTTTCCAAAGATTAGAAAGATTATACTGTACTCCTATTCCTATGTTGGCCGCATTGTATATCGTCATTATTTTAGGAATTTCAGCTGCAATATAACCAGCAGTTAAAGCAATTTGGGGTAGATTTTCAGCCTTAGCCGCTTTAATGTTGAGTTGTGCCACTTTTTGTTGATAATCATTCACTTGTAAATCTTTACGATTTTCTATGGCTTGTTGCTGGTAGTAATCCAAAGATTCTATAGCTAAAGTAGGTTGTGTATATTGAGTATCTACATGGATTTTCTGAGTATCGGGTAAACCCAATAATAAATCCATCTGTATGTTTGCTATTTCGTAGGTGTTTTGAGCTTCCAATAATTTCAATTCGATTTCTGAAGTTTGCAAATTGGATTTCAAACGATCGTTTCTGGCAATAACTCCATTATTTTCGAGGTTCAAAAAGGTTTTATCTCTTTCCTGGGCGGCTAGTAAATTTTCTTGTAATACTTTTATGGTTTGCTCGGCTTTGTATAAGTTATTATACGCTTGAGCTACGACGAAAGCAATTCCAGACTTATCATCTTCTAAAGATAATTTTTGTGCTTCAACCAATAATTGAGTGGCTTGTATGGCGTAATTTATTTTGCCACCAGCATAGAGTGGGAGCGAAAAATTTGCAGAACCATAATAGGCAGAATTGGGACTTGCCATTGGGTTTCCACTGGAATTTGGTGGTAAAATTTTTACCTCTGCTTTGGCATTGGTAAGTGCAAGTGCCGAACCTGTGATTTTAAAATCGGGCAATCTCGCGTTTCTTGCTGCAATGTTTTTGGCAATGGCATCATCAATTTTAGATTGATTGAGTTTGAGTGTTTTGGAATTTTGCAATCCCAATTCTATGGCTTCGTCTAAACTGAAGGTTGTACTTTCCTGTGCTGTAGCAAAAGTACCCATCATAGTCAGTAAGACAATGAAGACTCGATTAGGGTTTTTCTTCATAACCTAATAAATGTTTCAGTATGTTGGATAAATGGATTTGTAAATTTTCGTAGTATTCTTGTTCAAAGTCGTCTGTACCCTTTAGAAAATCTTTATAAAACGAAACAGAATTCATGGCAGAAAACAAAGTCCCAGAAATGGTAGAATGGATGAATTCCACTTTGGGTTGATGTTTGAAAAGCCCATCATTGTAACCTTCGTCTAGGATAATTTTATAGGTTTCTAAGAACTTTCTTTTAGAATTTTTAATAAATTCTACGATGGCTATGTTCTTTAAATTAATTTGTTCTCTCTGTAAGATTAGATAAAAATCTTTTAAATTTTTTACTCTTTCAATATATCGGTTCAGGATAAGGATTAGTTTTTCCCAAGCATTAAGATCGGTTTTCCCAAGTATAGAAGTCGTATATTCTATCCCTTGATTCATACGGAACTCAAAAATCGCTTCCAAAAGTTTTTCTTTTGAACCAAAATAATAAGCAATCATAGAAATGTTGATTTCTGCTGCTTTGGCTATTTCTCGCGTACTGGTTGCGTCATATCCTTTATCCGCGAATAGTTTTTCTGCATGTAGGATAATATTTTCTTCTTTAGTAACCATATTTTTTTATTTAAAAGAAAAAACAAAATTAGTTAATTCAGCAATAAAATCAATCGATTGATTAATTAAATTTTTATTAAAAAAGCTGTTCAAAGTAGAACAGCTTAATATGGATTATCCAATTTGTACTCCGTTTTTTACCGCTTCATCTGGGGTAACAAAAGTAAGTTTTCCGTCTGGTTTTTCGGTTAATAAGAACATTCCTTGGCTTTCAATTCCACGGATTTTTCTTGGTGCAAGGTTCATTAATATCATCACTTGCTTTCCGATGAGTTCTTCCGGGCTAAAGTGCTCTGCAACACCAGAAACTACAGTTCGGGTATCTACACCGGTATCTACTTTAAATTTTAATAATTTATCTGCCTTTTCTACTTTTTCGGCTTCCAAAATGGTAGCGACACGAAGATCGATTTTCGTAAAATCATCAAAAGAGATTTCTTCTTTTGCTGGGGCAGCATCTGGATTGGTCATTTTATTGGCTTTTTTGGTATTTTCTAATTTCTGAATTTGTGCGTCAATCACATCGTCTTCTATTTTACTGAATAAAAGGGAAGCTTCCGCAATTTGATGACCACTTGGGATTAAGATACTCACTTCTTCTAGCTTTTGCCAATCTTGTTTTTCGATATTAAACATGGTGAGCAATTTCTCAGAGCTAAAAGGCATAAAAGGTTCGCACAATTGTCCGAGAGCAACGGCTATTTGTGCGGAGATAAACAAAGAATGAGCTGCTTTTTCCGGGTGATCTTTAATGGTTTTCCAAGGTTCTTCGGTTTGTAGATATTGGTTTCCGAATCTAGCCAAATTCATCAAGGCAGTTAGGGCATTTCTAAATTCGTATTTTTCTAAAGAAGCATGGATTTCTTTGGCTGCTTTAGAAATTTCTGCTAATTCTTCAGCACTTGCATTTCCTTCAGGAATTACACCGTTGTAGTATTTATGCATCAATACGGCCACTCGGTTGATGAAGTTTCCGAAAATCCCTACCAACTCTGAATTGTTTTTGGTTTGGAAATCCTTCCAAGTAAAGTTATTATCTTTGGTTTCAGGAGCTGATGAAAGCAATGCATAACGCAAAACATCTTGCTGACCTGGGAAGTCTTCAATATATTCATGTGCCCAAACTGCCCAATTTCTAGAAGTGGAAATTTTATCGTTTTCTAAATTTAAAAACTCAAAAGCCGGCACATTGGTTGGCATAATATAATCGCCATGAGCCTTCATCATCGCAGGGAAAATAATACAATGGAATACAATATTGTCTTTTCCAATAAAATGAACCAAATCGCTATTTTCATTTTGCCAATAATCTTTCCAGTTTTTGCCATTTTTTTCAGCCCATTCTTTGGTAAAAGAAATATAACCAATAGGGGCGTCAAACCAAACATACATTACTTTTCCTTCAGCATTAGGAAGTGGAACAGGAACGCCCCAGTTCAAATCGCGGGTCATCGCTCTTGGTTTCAATCCATCATTTAACCAAGATTTTACTTGCCCATATACATTGGGTTTCCAATCGTTTTTATGGCCTTCAATAATCCATTGGTTAAGGAAATCTTCATACTCATTAAGAGACAGATACCAGTTTTTGGTTTCTTTTAATATTGGGACATTTCCACTAAGTGCTGATTTAGGATTGATCAGTTCGGTGGGCGAAAGGGTAGAGCCGCATTTTTCGCATTGGTCACCATAGGCACCATCGTTACCACAAGTAGGACAAGTTCCTACAATGTATCGGTCGGCTAAAAATTCTCCAGCTTGTTCGTCATAATATTGTTCTGAAACCTCTTCGGTAAATTTCCCGTTATCATAAAGGGTTTTGAAGAAATCTTGACTGGTTTTATGGTGGTTTTGAGAAGTGGTTCTGGAATATTCATCAAAAGAAATTCCTAAATCGAAGAACGATTTTTTGATGATTTCATGGTACTTATCAACAATATCTTGAGGGGTAACTCCTTCTTTTTTGGCACGAATAGTAATGGGAATACCATGCTCGTCGCTCCCACAAATAAAAGCAACATCATTGGCCATTCTTCTTTGGAATCTGGCATACACATCCGCTGGGATATAAACTCCCGCCAAGTGCCCAATGTGTACAGGACCGTTGGCATAAGGCAATGCTGCCGTGATCATTTTTCTTTTCGACATTTTTTGAATAATTTTTGCAAATATAACTCAAAACGATTAGAAATTTAGACCAATACCAAAGCTTAATCGATATTATTTTTTTTTCTTTAATGAATGAAGAGATACAAATTTGAAATACATTGTTGGAATGAATACTTGCCATTTTTTATTTGTACTAAATTCAATTACGAAGGAGTATTAATCCGTATAAATGTACAAATAATGTACTTTATTTTGTTAAAATATTAAAAATCAAGTTATTGAAATCGTACTGCTTATCGGTGTTCTTACAAGTATTTATTATGAATTATTTTTAAAAATGAATTTTAATGGAAATAAATTTGCTTTCAATATTTTAAAATGACTACTTTTGCAACCAGTAAAATGAACAACTTGAACAGAAATTTTCAATATTATGTTGCAGATGTATTCCAAATAATTGGGCATAAATCATGCGCGAAAAAATAAAAAGAGCCGACACATCGACAAGATTGTCGGCTTTTTTATTGAACAGTTTCGAAGTGTTAAGTTTGAAATAAATCTATTTAATCCCAGTATCTTGCAAACTGATCATTTGCAAGATACATTTTTAAGAAAAAGAATTTTTATGAACAATACTTACAAATCAGCAGGTGTAGATAAAGAAGAAGGGTACAAAACAGTAGATAAAATAAAATCTGCCGTTGCCGAAACCCACAATAAAAATGTACTGAACAACTTAGGTAGCTTTGGTGCTTTCTATGAAATTGGTGGCTACAAAAACCCAGTGTTGGTATCCGGAACCGATGGTGTAGGTACTAAATTAAAAATTGCTTTGGATACAAAAAATTACGGTTCTATCGGTATCGATTGTTTTGCGATGTGTGCCAATGATATCCTTTGCCATGGAGCCAAACCATTATTTTTCCTAGATTATCTGGCTTGTGGTAAATTAGAATCCGAAGTAGCTGCAGAAATTGTTTTGGGTATGGTAAAAGCCTGTAAAGACAACCAATGCGCATTAATTGGAGGCGAAACAGCAGAAATGCCAGGAATGTACCAACCAGGAGATTATGATGTAGCAGGATTTTGTGTGGGAATTGTAGAAAAAGATCAGGTTATTGATGGTTCCAAAATCAAAAAAGGGGATCGTATTATCGCTTTACCTAGCTCCGGATTTCACAGCAATGGTTTTTCTTTAGTGAGAAAAATTTTCCCAGACTTCCACGAAGAGTTTGAAGGAAAACCACTTTTCGAAACCCTTTTAGTACCTACAAAGCTATACTACAACGATGTTTTTAAACTTTTAGAAAACATGGAGGTAGCAGGTATTGCCCATATAACTGGAGGTGGTTTGATAGAAAATGTACCGAGAATAATTCCTGATGGAATGTGTGCTACGATTGATAGAAGCAATATAAAAGTGCCTACCATCATGCAAGAAATTGAAAAAAGAGGAAAAATAGATAATTTGGAAATGTACGGCACTTTCAATATGGGCGTAGGAATGACTGTGGTGGTTGACGAATCCCTAGCCGAAAAAGTGCTTTCACTTATTGATGACGCTTACGAAATAGGTGTAATTACTGAAGGAAACGAAAAAATTAATTTATTGTAATCCTAAAATACTAAATAGGAAAACCTGTTTGTAGGAATTGGTTTTCCTTTTCTATTTTTAATGAAAAATATAGTCGTACTTGTTTCTGGTAGTGGGAGCAACTTACAAAGAATTTTGGACTCCATAGAACAAGGCATTATTCAAAATGCAAAAGTAAGTATGGTGGTTGCCGACAGAGATTGCTACGGATTGCAAAGAGCTGAAAATAAAGGCATCAAAAACATACTTATCCCAAGAGGAAAATCTTTCTGTACACTTTTGGATAAAGAAATTCCAGAAAATACAGATCTAATTGTTTTGGCCGGATTTTTATCCATCATCACTCAAGAGTTTTGTGAAAAATACCAGGGTAAAATCATCAATATTCATCCTGCATTACTACCAAAATTTGGAGGTAAAGGAATGTGGGGACATCATGTACACGAGGCAGTTATTGCCGCTGGTGAAAAAGAAAGTGGAGCAACGGTACATTTTGTTACCCCAGGAGTTGATGAAGGACAAATGATTATTCAAGGAAAAGTGGAGATTGCAGAAAACGAATCTCCAGATTCTTTAGCCCAAAAAGTACATCTGGTGGAATACGAAATTTTTCCTAAAGCAATACAAATGGTTTTGAACGATCTTCGTTAATTCAAAAAAAATATTTAGAAAAGTAATAACAAGAATAAAAAGTAAAAATGAACAAAAAACGAGTTTTAATCAGTGTTTCCGATAAATCGGGTCTTATTGAATTCGCACAATTTTTAGAAAACAATCATTACGAATTGATTTCTACTGGAGGTACTTTTAAGCATTTGAAAGAGGCTGGACTACAACCAATACAAATAGATGAAGTAACCGAGTTCCCTGAAATGTTGGACGGAAGAGTGAAAACACTTCACCCAAAAGTACACGGAGGATTATTGGCTGTTAGAGACAACCAAGAGCATATGCAAACCGTTCAAGAGCATAATATTGGACTCATTGATATGGTGATTGTGAATTTGTATCCGTTTTTTGACCATGTTAACAAAAATATTGCTCTAGACGAAAAGATAGAATTTATCGATATCGGTGGACCTTCTATGCTTCGTTCGGCAGCTAAAAATTTTAAATCTGTAACTGTTGTTACCGATGTAGAAGACTATAGCAAAGTAATGGACGAAATGAAAGCCAATGGAGATACCACCTACGATACCCGTAAGATATTGGCTGGAAAAGTATTCAATCTTACTTCTGCCTATGATGCTGCCATTTCTACATTATTGTTGGAGGAAGAATATCCTCAATATTTGAACGCTTCTTACAAAAAAGTGTCTGACCTTAGATATGGCGAAAATCCACATCAATCTGCAGCGTACTATGTTTCGACAACTGAAAATGGTGCCATGAAGGATTTCGAAATTTTGGGTGGTAAAGAATTGTCATTCAATAACCTAAGAGATATGGATTTGTGTTGGAAAGTGGTGAATGAATTTAAAAATGAAATGGCTTGTTGCGCTGTAAAACACTCAACACCTTGTGGCGTTGCTGTGGGAACAGAGGCGTTGCAAACCTATAAAGATACCTACAACTGCGATCCGGTTTCCATTTTTGGAGGCATTGTAGCGATGAATTATAAAGTGGATGCCGCTACCGCAGAAGAATTAAATAAAACTTTCTTAGAAATTGTAATGGCCACCGATTTTGATGCTGATGCCATCGAGATTTTAAAAACCAAAAAGAATCTGAGAATCATCAAAATTAAAAATCCAGTTTCCGACAACCAAACTTGGGTGAAAATTGATGGAGCTTTATTAATTCAAAATACAGACAATCAGTTCTCAGAAAATATAAATTGTGTAACCGAAGCACAACCGACTTCAGAACAAGAAAAGGCATTACTATTCGCACAAAGAGTGGTAAAGTATGTTAAATCGAATGCCATTGTAGTATCCAACGGAACCCAAGCATTGGGTATTGGCGGTGGACAAGTTAATAGAATTTGGGCTACACAACAAGCAATTGAAAGAGCCAAAGAAAAATTCTCTGGAGATTTGGTCTTGGCTTCAGATGCATTTTTCCCTTTTAGAGATGTAGTAGATTTTTGTGCAAAAGAAGGGGTAAAGGCCATCATTCAACCAGGTGGTTCTATGCGCGACCAAGAAAGCATAGATGCTTGTAACGAATACAAAATCCCAATGTTGATTACTGGAATGAGACACTTCCTGCATTAATAGATTCTTAAATTATATTTTTTAAAAAAACATGACTACAGAATTTATCCGTACGAAAGTTTGAATTAAAATTGTTTTCAACTGCTTTTTCTAGGAAAAGCAGTTTTTTATTTTTATAGAATACCGAATAATCGTTACGCTTCTAAATGCGCTCATAAGCTATATTTTCTATGTTGAATTGAAGTAGAATTAGGATAATGTCCTATCTTTGGAACTTCTTTTAATTAATATGTTTACATCAAATGAAATTAAAATCAACTCTTATCGCTATGGCTGCAACTTCTCTACTGAATGCACAATCTGTGATGACCCCCGAAAAACTTTGGACGCTCAATAAATTTTCTGTTGCTGCAGTAGCACCCGACCAAAATGCACTTTTCTACCAAGTGGGAACGGTAGATTTGAAAACGGAAAAAACGAAGAAGAAAAATTATTACTTCGATTTAAAAAATAACCAAAGCCAACTTTTTGATCTAGGTAAAAAATCCATCATTCAATGGGATAAAAATGGAATTTATGCATTGGAAAATGATAAAATATTTATTTCTAAAGATGGTGGAGTTTCTTGGACTGAGTTTTACACCATAGGTAATGTAGATAATATTGTAATTTCTCCGGACGGTAAAAAAATCGCTTTTAGTAAATCGGTTTTGGTAGAAAATATTTTAGGTAAGGATAAATACAAGGATTTACCCAAAACGACAGCACAAATTTATACAGACCTGAACAACCGACATTGGGATGCTTGGAATACCGGTGAGTACAACCATGTTTTCGTTGTTTCAGTTGAGCAAAGTATCGATCAAGCCTTGGATTTGCTTGAAGGACAACCTTTCGATTGCCCACAAAAACCCCATGGAGGAAGTGAAGATTTTATCTGGAGTCCAGATGCTGGTCAGATTTTGTATGTTACCAAAAAGAAAAGTGGTGCTGCATACGCCCAAAGTACCAATACAGACATCTATGCCTATGATTTGAACACGAAAACTACCATCAATCTTTCCGAAGGAATGATGGGCTATGATGTAAATCCAAAATTTTCCCCGGATGGTAAATCTCTTCTGTGGCAAAGTATGGCAAGAGATGGTTTTGAAGCCGATAAAAACGACATCATCTTCATGGATTGGAAATCAAAAGCAAAAAAGAATGTAACCAAAAACTGGGACGAAACCGCTAATGGAGAAACTTTCTGGAGCCAAGATTCAAAATTAATTTACTTTAATGCAGCCTTCAGAGGTACCCAGCAATTGTTTTCCGTAAATCCTAAAAACAATGCAGTGCAACTAATAACCAACGGAACTTTTGATGTTACAGGAATAGTTGCCCAACAAAATAAAAATCTTTGGATTACAAGAACCGACATCAACCATAGTGCCGATTTATTTTTGGTTTCCCTTAAAGATGGATCGATGGTGCAAACCACCGATGTAAACAAAGAAAACTACGCACAAATTACGCCCGGAAAATCCGAATTAAAAATGGTGAAAACTTCCGATGGTAAAGAAATGGGCGTTTGGTTTCATTATCCACCCAACTTTGATCCCAATAAAAAATATCCAACATTGGTCTATTGCCAAGGAGGACCACAATCTGCTTTGAGTCAGTTTTTTAGTACCCGATGGAATTTTGCACTTATGGCTGCCAACGATTATATTGTGGTGGCACCCAACAGAAGAGGGATGCCCGGCTGGGGAACAGAGTGGAATGAAGCTATTTCCAAAGATTGGGGAGGACAACCAATTCGTGATTATTTGTCCGCCACAGATTATGCTAAAACGCTACCGTATGTAGATGCGGAAAGAATGGCAGCAGTTGGGGCAAGCTATGGTGGATACAGCGTATTTATGCTGGCTGGCGTACACCAAAATCGTTTTAAAACATTTATCGCTCACGATGGTTTGTTCGATATGAAATCCTGGTACGGAACCACAGAAGAATTGTGGTTTGCCAATTGGGATTTAGGAGGAAATTATTGGCAAAAACCCACCCCAAAATCATACGAAGAATTTAACCCTTCTAATTTTGTAGCACAATGGAACAAACCCATAATGATAATCCAAGGGGGAATCGATTTCCGAGTACCTTACGAGCAAGGGCAGGAAGCGTTTCAGGCTGCTAAGCTAAGAGGCTTGAAGTCTAAATTCTTATATTTCCCAAATGAAAACCATTGGGTTTTGCATCCTCAAAATGGTTTGGTTTGGCAAAGAGAATTTTTCCAATGGCTGAAAGAAACTTTGTAAGTTATGTAGAATAATTTATTTTGAGAATTAAATCGATAAAGGAAACCTCTGTGGTTTCCTTTTTTAAATATTTAATGAAAAATATTTTTATTAAATTTGATAAAAACATAAAAATGAAAATCATACAATACAGAAATTTATTCTTAGTAGTACTATTACTGGTTGTAATGGATGTAAAGGCACAAAATAAATCTGAATATTTAGTAAACAATGATCCATTTTCGAAATCATACAAGAAATCCAGAAAGTATTTTTACGGAAAATTATCTTTGGAACAATATGCTGTATTTCGTTTAAATTTAGAAAAAGAATTGGATACTAAACTACCTGTAGATAAAGCAATTATTATTAATTATCACCAAACCGCAAGGAACTGTTATTTTTACGGAAGAAGTAAGTCGGAAAATGAGAATACTTATCAAAGAATTATTGAAATTACCAAAAGTATTGCAGATGCAGAGCATGGTATTGCCTTTTTTCTCTACAATAAAAACTATTATGATACTTCGATACTCAAAGAAATGATCGACTATAGGGAAGATTCTGGTTTTATTAGTGAAAATGTATTTACCCTTCACGAAAACTGCGAGGCCAATTTTGTTTTGAAACCCAATAGAAAATTCATGATCAATTATGGTACAAATTCACTAACGGAAGTTGAAAAATACTTAAAAAAAAGTAATAAAAAGTAGTATTTAACCTAAAAAATAAAACAAAGAGTATCAATAGAAAGAATTAGAAATAATGAACTGTTGCCAACGAAGAAGCATAAGATTATTGATGATGAATTTTCCCTAGCGTTGGTATGGATTGAAGAAACCAATTGATGAATCATAAAATTAAATAGAATTTCAATCAAAAAACAATCTCTATTTTATCGGCATTTATTTCTAATTTTCGTTTAATTTTCAAGTCAGACTTTTCCGTGAAATCATATATTTTTAGTATTTTTGTGGCATATCAATTTAGTTATGCAAACAACTTACATAGAAACGCAAGAAATTTCATTTCAAGATTTTAAAAATCAAATTTTATCCGATTATCGATTAGGCAGAATTTCCAGAGAAATGTCTCTTCTTGGGAGAAGAGAAGTGCTAACCGGAAAAGCCAAATTTGGTATTTTTGGTGATGGGAAGGAGCTTCCACAATTGGCAATGTCCAAAGTTTTCCGAAAAGGAGATTGGCGCTCTGGTTACTATAGAGACCAAACTTTTGCATTGGCAATAGATGCTTTGTCGGTAGAAAGTTTTTATGCACAGTTGTATGCAGATACCCATGTGGAGCGCGAACCTGCATCTGCCGGAAGACAAATGAATGGTCACTATGCTACCCGAACTTTAAATGAAGATGGAAGTTGGAAAAATTTGGCTGAATTGAAAAATATTTCCTCAGATATTTCTCCAACAGCGGGTCAAATGCCTAGGCTTTTAGGCTTGGCACAAGCTTCTAAAGTTTTTAAGGAAGTAGAATTTGAAGGAAAAGAAAATTTTACCAACCATGGTAATGAGGTAGCTTTCGGAACCATTGGGGATGCTTCATCTGCTGAAGGTCATTTCTGGGAAACATTGAATGCTGCTTGTGCTTTGCAAGTACCAATGATTGTTTCTATTTGGGACGATGGATACGGAATTTCTGTACCCACCAAAAATCAAAGAGCCAAAGCCGATATTTCTGAAATGCTTTCTGGTTTTCAAAGAAAAGAAGGTGAAGACCAAGGTTGCGAAATTATCCAAGTGAAAGCTTGGGATTATCCTGCATTGCTCGATGCCTATGCCAGAGCTGAACATTTTGCCAGAACCGAATCTGTACCAGTTGTTGTACATGTTATTGAAGTAACCCAACCCCAAGGACATTCCACTTCTGGTTCTCATGAAAGATATAAGTCTGCTGAAAGATTGCAATGGGAAGCCGATTTTGACGGATTGGTAAAGTTTAAAGAATGGATTTTGAACTATTCCGTAGAAATTGAAGGGAAAGAAGAATTTTTGGCTACCGCAGAAGATTTAGAAAAAATAGAATCTGAGGCTAAAAAAGTAGTAAAGGACGGTCAAAAAACTGCTTGGGAACACTACCAAGGTGCGATTACTCAAGTTAAAAATAATATTCTACCTTTAGTTGAAAACTTAATAGCTCAGAGTAATGAAGTGGCAGAGGAAGTAGCCAAGTTCAAAAAAATAATTTCCGTTGGGAAAAGAGATATTTTCTCCTTGGCTAGAAAAGCATTAATGCTGACTCGAACTCATAAAACGAACGAAAGAACAGCTCTGGAAACGGCATTGCAAGATGCTTTCCGAATAGAAGAAGATAATTATTCTTCGCATTTGTACTCACAATCCGAATGGAAAACCAGCAATGTTCCAGTAATCAGCCCGGTTTATACCGATGCTTCGGAAGAAGTAGATGGTAGAGTAGTGATTAGAAATAATTTTGATAAAATTTTTGAAAAATATCCTCAAACGCTAGTTTTTGGTGAAGATGCTGGTAATATTGGCGATGTAAACCAAGGCTTGGAAGGCATGCAAGAAAAATATGGTGCAACCAGAGTAGCCGATACCGGAATTCGTGAGGCAACCATTCTAGGACAAGGTATTGGTATGGCCATGCGAGGTTTGAGACCCATTGCAGAAATTCAGTATTTAGATTATATTTTGTATTGTTTACAGGGAATGAGCGACGATTTGGCAACCGTACACTATCGTACCAAAGGCGGACAAAAAGCACCACTCATCATCCGTACTCGTGGTCATCGTTTGGAAGGAATATGGCATTCCGGTTCTCCAATGGCAGGAATTATCAACCTTTCCAAAGGTATTTTGGTTTTAGTTCCTAGAAATTTAACCAAAGCAGCTGGTTTCTACAATACCATGTTGCAAAGTGATGAACCTGCACTGATTGTTGAATGCTTAAATGGATACCGACTTAAAGAGATACAACCCGACAACTTAGGCGAATTTACCGTTCCTGTTGGAAAAATAGAAGTAACAAAAGAAGGTACAGATGTTACTTTGGTTACTTACGGATCTACTTGGAGAATTGTGATGGAGGCGGCTCTTGAATTAGAAAAATTGGGTATCTCTGCGGAAGTAATCGATATTCAATCCCTTATTCCGTTCGATTTATCACACGAAATTGCAGAAAGTGTGAAGAAAACCAACCGTTTGGTGGTCATCGATGAGGATGTGGAAGGTGGAACTTCGGCTTTCATCATGCAACAAATTTTAGAAAAACAAAAAGCTTTCCGTTATTTAGATAGCGATCCAGTAACGATTTCCGCTAAAAACCATAGACCGGCTTATGCCAGCGATGGAGATTATTTCTCCAAACCATCGGCAGATGATATGGTGGAAAAAGTATATGCCATGATGCACGAAAGCAATCCAATAAAATTTCCTCAATATTAATTGAGCTCCAATAAAATAATTTCAAAAGGCTGATTTTTCAGCCTTTTTCTTTCTTAATAATGAAAAATGTAGAACTTCCAATGAAAATACTTATGGTTTGTTTGGGGAATATTTGCAGAAGCCCTTTAGCTGAGGGAATTATGCGTACCAAGTTACCCCAAAATTTTACAATAGACTCCGCAGGAACCATGGATATGCACCAAGGGAATCCACCCGATTTCCGCTCGGTATCAGTCGCTAAAAAACACGGAATAAAAATTGACCATCAATTATCAAGACCCATTTTGCAAAGCGATTTAGACGATTTTGATTATATTTTTTGTATGGATGGAAATAATGAATACGATGTACTTTCTTTAGCTAAAAATGATGCTCAAAAGTCAAAAGTAAAACGAATTTTGTATGAAGGTAAAGATGTTCCAGATCCTTATTTTGGTGATGAATATGATTTTGAAGAGGTATTTCAACTTCTCGATCAAGCTTGTACTTTGAGAGCTCAAGAAATTTTAAATAAAAACTAAAGACCATGTTATTTCTTATTCCAGCCTATCTTTCGGAGGAAACTTCGCTCACGCATTTTGCTCCAGTCATCAAAGAATATATTTTAAAAACCGATTATTTTTTTGTGGAAAATGAGAAGACTGCCAGAAAAGTAATTAAGTTTTTTTGTCCAGAAAAAAAACAAAGCGATTTGAAATTGTATGTACTCGACAAATATTCAGAAAATTCTGATTTGAAGGAGGCGCAAAACTTAATGAAAGCTGGGCAAGACTTTGGTTTATTGTCCGAAGCTGGGCTGCCTTGTATTGCCGATCCTGGGAATATTATGGTGCAATGGTCTCACAAAAACAATATAAAAGTAATTCCGTTTAATGGTCCGAGTTCTATACTTTTGGCACTTATTAGCAGTGGTTTCAACGGGCAAGAATTTACCTTTAATGGTTATCTTCCTATTGATGTTGCTGCCAGAAAACAAAAAATTTTGTTTTTGGAAACTCAGGTACAAAAAACGGGTTACACACAAATCTTTATGGAAACACCCTACAGGAACAATCAATTATTAGAATCCTTATATAAATTTCTGAATCCCAATACTTTGTTGTGTGTTGCTTCCAATATTAACCATCCGAGTCAAGAGAAAATTAAGACGCAAACCATTCGTGAATGGCAAAAAGAAAAACCCGATTTTCATAAAATTCCGACGGTTTTTGTCATTGGAAAATAGATAAAAAAATTACTCCTTTATGAATGTATTACATAACATAAAGGAGTAAAAAGGTTTAACAACTGTTTTTTTTCTATAATGCAAACTTATAAAAAGTATATTGTAAAAATCTAAAATAATAATTTGTATTATCAATTATTACCGATAGATTTAAGGTATTATTCTATCCAAAACCCATTCTATCATATTTTTTTCAGATGCATGGTGGTCGGCAGAAAATTCACCTCTTCTACGATTGGCTATCACGCAATTCACAGTTAAGGCTTTGTGTCCTAATAATTTAGCTAAACCATAGATGGCAGAGGTTTCCATTTCGAAATTGCTAATTCCTAAAGTATTTAGCGTTTCTAAGAAATCTTCGTCCAAGGCTTTTAGTCTAAGTTGCCTTCCTTGTGGTGCATAGAAACCGGGGAAAGTAGCTGTATTGCCGTGGTATTTTGCATCTTGGTAAAAGGAGGCAATATCTTCGGCCCAATCGGAAAAATAAAGCATAGGTTTTATTCTTTCGTATGGGAATTTTTCTAAAAATTGTTTTGAAAATTCATTTTCAAATTGATAATCGGAATAGAAGTGGAGTAGTCCATCCAAACCGACTACATTTTGGGTCACCAACATATTGTCCACTTCAATATCCGGATTTACACTACCGCAAGTACCTAGTCGGAAAAGTTTCAAGCTTTTGTGTTCAGAGTTGAATTCTTTTGCTTTTAAGTCGATATTCACCAAAGCATCCAATTCGTTCATAACGATATCGATATTCTCCGTTCCAATTCCTGTGGACAGAACGGTAATTCTTTCGCCCCTTAGAATTCCGGTATGGGTATAGAATTCTCTTTTGTTTTTCTTGATTTCTATCTGATCAAAATATTTTGAAACTTTTGGAACTCTATCCGGATCGCCTACCAAAATAATTTTTTCGCCAATATCTTCTGGTAATAAATTCAAGTGGTAAACGCTTCCATCATCATTCAAAACAAGTTCGGAAGCTGCTAGTTTTTGTATCATTTTATGTTGATTTAATTATAAAAGGATAACAAATGTAAAGGATTTTTTTGGTTCATCAAAAGAGAATTGTATGAGAGATCATCAAAAATATTGGATTTAGATGGATATTTTTATCAAAAAACCAACACACAATCATTATAAAATTTACAATTGGAAAACTTTCTCGAGCAAAATTAAATTTGACAGTTTCAAGAATTGAAATTTTAATTATTTCATTTTGATTAAAATAATATGATTAGGTACTCTAAAAAGTGATTGTCCTTGATATGCAGGATTGTTATAAGGATTTCCAAGATGAGCAGTTCCTCTTAGTAATAAATTGAATTTTATTTTTTGCGATGTACCAATGGTTGTTACTAATTTTTAATTGACAATTAGGTCTAAAGTATTCTCCTGCTTTATACAAAGTAAAGGGATCAAGAAAACCAGATGTTGGTCTTTGTACTTCAAAAGTTAATCTTCCATAATCTATAAATGTTTCTTGTAAATTTATACCGTTAATAGTTGTAAAATCAGGTTCAGACGGAGTTGGTGATTCAAAAATTAAAAAACCATTTCAAACAGCTTCATCATTTTTATTTGTAAATGAAGTTGAGAAAACTCGGGAAGCTTATTTTCAATAGCCATCGGGATGTTAGGCAAATAGCAAAGTCTAATACTGCCCGTAAATACTCACTCCTCCTCCAAAATATTGATGTTTTAAATGTTCATAAACCAAATTCGTTTTTAAATCAATGTCGTCTGTTTGATAAGTCGGATAGGGTAAGGTTTCAAATAAAGTTTTGCTTACCGTATTGAAAACGGATGCTGCCGTTACCGTTTTGTCTGACCATTGCTCTACTTTCAGTTTGTCCTTTTTTAGTTCGTCCAGTAATTCGATAGATATTTTCTTGATTTCGTTTTTCTCTTTTTCTTCCAACTTTTTGCCGTGTCTGAGAATGTCGAAAATGGCTTTTTGCTCGTCTGTCAGTCCTTCTCGTTTGGTGTCTGCTTCTTCTTCTGAATAGGAGTTTACGAGTTCAATCAATTTTCTAAAGGTTTCTTTGATGACCACTTCATCTTTGCCTTTGTTGTATTCTTCTATGATTTCCTGATAGCGTTTGTAATAGTCAACTGTCAATGGATTGCGTTCTACCATTTGTTTCAGTTGCTTTTCTACTTTGTCTTTGAATGATTGAACTACTGCATTTTTATTTTTGGTTTTCAAAAAGTATTGTTCCAACAAGTCAAAGTCCAAACCACTCAAGTCAATGATTTTGCCTTCGTTGTGGCTTGGTTCGGCAACCATATTTTCTATGGATTCGTCCACCACATTTTGGATTTTACGCATGATGTCTGCTACATCTGCACTTTCGATATTGTCTTCAATGGCAGTGTAGATTACATCAATGGCATTCTTCCTTGGTGCATATTGGTTTAACACTTTGTCGGGTTGAAGTGCTTTATATTTCTTAAAAACCTCTCTCGCTAAAACCTGAAATTTGCGTTTGGTTTCATCATTGGTATAAACAGCATTTACTGCTTTTTCCATTGCTGCCAATTTGTGCAAACCATCCGCTTTGATTAATTCCTGCAAATCAAAATTTACTTCATCCGTCAAAAAAGTTTCAGTTGCTTCTAATGCCCCTTCTAACTGCTCGATGAGTTCTTCTTTCGGCTTAACTGGTGGCTCTGGTTTTTCACCTCCACCGCCTTCATCATCTTCTCCACCTGAACCATAAATCGCTAAAGCATCTAATAAAGCTGTGTAAGTTTCAATATAGTCCACTATTAACCCATTGTTTTTGCCTTCGCTGATACGGTTGGCTCTTGCAATGGCTTGCATCAAGGTATGCGATTTCAAAGGCTTGTCTAAATACAGGGTAGAAAGGGTTGGCACATCAAAACCTGTAATCCACATTGCACAAACAATCACAAAACGGAAAGGGTCATCTTCATCTTTAAACCTTGTTTCAAGGTCTTGGGTGTTCATTTTTTCACGGTGTGGCTCTATGTCTAAATCCCATTTCTGAAATTTCTGAATTTCGTTTTGTTCCGAACTGACCACCACACAAATCTCTGTTTCCTTTATCCATTGCAGTTCTCTGCTTTTCTCCAATAATTCCTGGTCGCCATATTTTCCTTTGGCAACTTCCTTTTCTAATTGTTCAACATACTTTTTCCAATGCTCTGTAATCAGATCATACATTTTTACAGCAGTGAGTTTATCCAAAGCCACAAACATTGCTTTGCCTTTGTAACCTCGGTTGCAGAAATGCCAAACGGCATCTTTGGCAATGGCATCCAATCTTTTCTTAGCGGTTAGTATGGGGTATTCCCTTGCAAAGAGTTGTTCAACTCTGCTGCGTTGGTCGCTGTCTAAGTCTTCGCTTTCAGCATCTATAACGGCTCTTATTTGCTCATTAATAACCGGATTTTTCAGGCCTAAATATTCGCCTCTGTTTTCATAATACAATGGAACTGTTGCCCCATCGTCCACACTTCGTTTGAAATCGTATCGGGAAACATAATCACCAAAAATTCGCTTGGTAATCTCATCGTCTTTGAATAGTGGTGTGCCTGTAAAGCCAATGAATGAAGCATTGGGCAAAGCATTTCGTAGGTTCATAGCCAGCTGTCCGCCTTGCGTTCGGTGTGCTTCGTCTGAAATGACAATGATATTATCCCTTTTGGTGATTTCTTCTTCAAAGTTGAATTTGTGAATGAGTGTAAACAAATAGCGATGCTCTGAACTGAGCAATTCTCTTAAATGCTTTCCACTATTGGCTTTCAAAGAATCCTTTGAACCTGCTTTCACCTGCGGCACAGCACCCACTCCGCTGAAAGTGCCGTAAATCTGTGTGTCTAATTCGTTGCGGTCGGTAACGATTAGGAAAGTGTAACTGCCTGTAAATTTGTGATGGATTTTTTGACAGAAGAAAACCATTGAATAGGATTTTCCGCTTCCTTGCGTATGCCAAAACACACCGAGTTTTTGTTTTTCTTCTAAACTGATTTTACCAAGCTTATAAAGTTCTTCTTTGTGTTTGATGTTTTCTATGGCTTTGTTTACGCCTATAAATTGATGGTTTCGGGCAATGAGTTTTACCACTTTACCCAATGAATTATCAAACAGAATGAAGTTTTCAAATAAATCTAAAAATCGTTTCTTTTCGCAAACACCCACAATAATTCTGTCCAATGCAACAATGCCTTCCTCTTCTTCGGTAATGCGTTTCCATTCGTGGAAATGCTGATACTTGCCTGTAACGCTTCCAATGCGGCTTTCTATGCCGTTGCTCAATAGTACAAAAGCGTTGTAATAAAAGAGTTTTGGAATTACGTCTTTGTAATCCGTAAAGTTATCGTTGTAGGCGTTTTCTAATTTGCGGTGGGCTGCTTTCAGTTCTATGAACAAAAGCGGAATACCATTGACAAAACCGATTATATCGGGTCTGCGTTCTCTATTGCTTTTGCCCTGAATCCACAATTGACGAACCGCCAGAAAGTTGTTGTTTTCTGCATTGTCAAAATCGAAAACTTTAAGAGTTTTGTTTTTTACTTGCTCACCTTTTTCGTTGATGAAGTCAACGGGAATACCGTTGCGAAGCAGTAAATGTTTTTCATAATTGATTTCGGCTAATGATTTGGTAATGCTTTCTTCAATCAGTTTTTCATACGCCTGATGGTAGGCTTGTTCGGGCAAATTGGGGTTGAACTCTTTTAGTTTCTCAAAGAAAATTTTCTTTAGCACCACTTCTTTTTTGTTCAGTCTGCCCAAAGTGCTTCCTTCGCCAAAGCCTTCTTTGTTGTAAGCCAATAGCGTATCCCAACCCAATTGATGAAAGAATAAATCAATGGCGGTTTGTTCTATTAAATTATCTTCGCTGTATTCCCAGGTCATAATGTATTAAATTTATCATCATTCCATTTTGCCGGATTATTAATAATATAAGCCGAAATGTTTTGATAGGATTTTTCGTTTCGTATGATGTGTTCGTAATAATTTCGTTGCCATAATTTGAAATCCAATCTTTGGATTATTTCCGTTGGGGCGGCCGTTGGGGCCGTTGAGGCGAATTCCGTTGGGGCGAATTCCGTTGGGGCGAATTCCGTTGGGGCGAATTGCAATTCGCCCGTACTACTCAGGGCAAACTCACACTTTTTCG
>JAFDZI010000054.1 GCA_018266955.1 Bacteroidota bacterium | reverse complement strand
CCGACTTTTCGGACACCCTCTTTTAATTTTAAACTTTAAATTTTTGAACATGATAACCACACAAATAAAATTAAATGACCCTCAAGGTGAAATAGAACTTTACTATGAAGGAGAAAAAGCCGGACATATAGAATTTATCAACCATAAAGACTATATTGATATTGTACATACAATTGTAGATTTGGAGTACGGAGGGAAAGGTTTAGGAAAAGTATTGGTGATGGCTGCCGTTGAATATGCGAAAAAACAAGCTCAAAAAATAAAAACGACCTGTAGTTTTGCGGAAAAAGTTTTTTCAAAAACCCCTGAAATACAAGACCTGTGGTTTAAATAATTCGCTAAGGTTGTTCCAGAATTTTAGTTTTTACTTCTTTGGCAAATTTTCTACCGATTGGGATTTTATAACCAGAAATATTCAGGATGTTTCCTTCTATAGATTTCACTTTATTGGTAGCTATGGTGAAGGATTTATGAACTCTGTGGAAAAGTTGGTTGGGTAATTCCTCGGAGATGGAAGAAAGCGTTTTGTGGGTAATATAAGTTTTTTCGGCGGTAATTACTTTAATATATTCTTTCATTCCTTCAATAAAAAGAATTTCGTCATGGTTCAGTTTCACCATTTTTTTATCAACTTTTAAGATGATATAATTGTTTTTGTTGATTGGGACAATGGGTTTCTTAAAGTGTGCTTCTATTTTATTGATGCATTTGATGAATCTGGAAATTGGGATGGGTTTTACAAGATAATCCATAACATCCAAATCATAACTTTCGGCGGCAAATTCGCTGTACGCTGTTGTGATGACGAATTTCGTCTGATGAGGATTAGAGTAGAGCTTTATTAATTCGAAACCAGAAATTAAAGGCATATTGATGTCGATAAACAAAACATCCACGACATGATTGTTGAGGTATTCCAAGGCTTGTACCGAATTGTTGAACACGGCCACAACTTCAAAATCCGAAAAGGAACGCAAATAACTTTGGATAACATCGGTTGCCAAAGGCTCGTCGTCCACAATCATACATTGTATAGGCATGCAATTAATTTTAGATAAAAATAAATTAAAATTTCTAATTCCACAGAAAATTATTCAAAAATATTGGATTTATCATAGGAAACGGGTATGCTTAATCGAGTGATGAAATAGTTGAGTTTTTTGAATTGATGGAATTCAAATTGGTTGTTAAATAAAATTTTTAACCTTTCTATTGCATTTTGTATCCCAATCCCATTGTTATTACTCTTTGAGTCAACAAAATTATTAATCACTTCAAAAGTTAGATGATTTTTGCTTTCCAAATAACAGTTTATTTTAATTTTTAGTTCGTCTTGGTATCCGCCGTGTTTAAATGAGTTTTCTATGAAATTAATGAAAATCATTGGGGGAACCAATACCTGGTTTATGTTTGAATCTATATGGGTTTGAACTTCTATATTTTTGAACCGAAGCTTTTCGATATCTACATAATTCTGAATGTACTCTAATTCCTGAGTAAGTAAGACCAAGTTTTTATTTTTTAAATCATAAATCACATATTTCATTAATCCGGATAACTTGATGATGGTGGAAGGAACAAGCGATGATTTGGACAAGGAAAGCGAGTATAAATTATTGAGCGTGTTAAAGAAAAAATGAGGCTGAATTTGAGATTCTAAATTTTTAATTTGCATTTTCAGTTGATCTTCCTTTAACGATCGGTTTTGGTCTCTTTCTTTAAGCCAAATGGTTGCAAAATAAACCGATGATGCCATACCGATTACATAGAGTTCCCCAATAAAAACAGCAACAATATGGTTGATGTCGAATGGGCGGTAAGACTGGTTGGCTTCTGGCCAAATATTTTTGGAAATGAGCCAATAAGTCAATCCGGTTTTTAATAAATAAAGCACAAGTAAACCTAAAATTAACGAGAGGATGTACTTGATGTATTTGGATTTTAATATATACCGAGGCACCAAAACATATAAATTAAGATAGACCAAGGGTATGATTAATACAAATTCTACAAGGTTGGATTTGAAGGAATAGCTATAGTTGTCAAAATATAATCCCCACCGTATAAAATTCAGAAAAAAATAGATGCTCCAAAATAAAACATGGTGAATGGGTTTTATCGTAAATTTTAAAATCCTAGGAGTCATTTTTTTAATAATATTTTGCAACATTAACGAATTTTAACAAAACATCTTTTGTTTTTTGTTGAAATTAATTAAAATAAATCTGAAATTTTCATGAATATTCGATGTTTTGTGAATGAAGAATTTGGTGTTGATGTCATTTTTTAAGTCGTTGGTAGAAAAAATAACGCTTTTTGTATAATTTATTTTTGTAGTCCATTGTTTTGGAAATATATTTAGACCAGTAGAATTAGGATGAAGCAGTGTATGAATTTTAGTTCATTTTAGTAATCATAGAATGTAATTTATTTTGATAGATAAAAGAATAAAGAATAAAGATAAAAGATAAAAGTAAAAAGATAGAAAAAAAATCGCCAGTAATCAATCGTTTTACAAAAATAAAAAAAGACAAAAGTCGATTGCTGAAGACCATAAACAAATAAAAACCAACAAATGAAATCGCCATGTGAAATTTACTTATTTCGCAATATTAATGGAGGTGGGCAATTGACTCAGTCGAGCCACTTCGTTAGGTTTCCAAATGAATTTAAAAAACAAAAAAATCTATATATGAAATCGCCATTAACAAGTTTTTGTACACAAATACCAATGAAGATAGGCAATTCCATATGACCATTAAAAAACAATAAATAGCTACATATGAAAAAACTAACCAATTCTGTCCTGATTGTTGTTTTGTCCTCATATATGGGAATAGCCAATGCCCAAAGTGGAAAAAATGATAGTCTGAAGACTAAAAACATCGAAGGGGTGGTGGTTACTGCCCTGGGGATAAAAAAAGAAAAAAGAGCCTTAACATATTCCGCACAAGAAATTGGCGGAGATGCATTGGTTAAAGTAAAAGATGCCAATCCCATCAATAGTCTTTCGGGAAGAGTGGCTGGGATAAATGTTAGTAGAAGTTCTTCAGGAATTGGTGGTTCAGTAAAAGTAACCCTCAGAGGTGAGTCTTCTGCCAGAAACAATCAACCTTTATATGTGGTAGATGGTGTGCCTATTTCCAACTCATCACCGGCACAACCTTACAAAATATTTGGTGATGAAGGTGGAAGCAGGGATGGTGGCGATGTACTCTCCATGATTAATCCGGACGATATCGAAAATATTACCGTGCTTAGAGGTGCTGCATCTGCTGCTTTATACGGGAGCCAAGGTGCCAATGGGGTCATCCTTATTACCACCAAAAAAGGCAAAGCGGGTAAAGTAAATATTAATTTTAATTCTAATATTACGGCAGAATCTGTTGCTTATGGACCAAAATTACAATACGAATACCTGGCATCTGTCCCTGGAAAAGGTGGACAAAGCTGGGGTGCTAAAGGAAACACAGAAGATTATACTAAAAAATATTTCGAAACTGGACTTACGGCGATAAATTCACTTTCATTAAGTGCTGGCAATCAAGTGGCATCAACCTATTTGTCTTATGCAAATACCTTGTCCAATGGGGTTACGCCAACCAGTAAAATGAATCAAAACAACATCAGTATTCGTGAAACGATCAATCTTTTCGATAACAAATTGAAAGTGGATGCATCGGCGAATCTTTCAGAACAGAGATACCACAATAGACCGGGTTCAGGACTGTATTTTAATCCTTTGGTTGCTCTGTATGCATTCCCAAGAGGAGAAAACTATAGCGATTACACCCAAAATTTCGAACGATTGGATCCTGTAGATTACATTAACAAACAATACAGATTTCAGAATTTTGCTTATTCAAGCGATATAGAACAAAACCCATATTGGATATTAAATAGAGCTGCCACTGACGAAAATAACAAAAGAGCTTACCTAAAAGGGTCCATTGCCTATACGGTTAATGATTGGTTGTCCCTACAAGCCAGAGCTTCTTATGATTTTGTAACCAGAAAATATCAAAGAAAAATGTATGCTTCTACCGATGCATCGTTGGCTTCTCCTAATGGAAGATATATTTTGGAAACCAGCACAGATACTCAATGGTACACCGATTTAATGGCAACAGCCAACAAATCTTTCGGAAAATGGGATGTTACCGGAATTTTAGGGGTTAGCAGAAACGATTACCGTTTGGGCGATTTAACTTTTGCCGATTCAGGATATGGAAATCCAGCCTACGGCTTGAAGATACCAAATTACTTTGTCTTAGGTAACTTTACTTCCACCGATGGTTTAGGAAATTCAATCGGAACCAATAAGGAGGTGAAATCTATTTTTGCAAGCGCACAATTGGGCTATGATAAAATCGTGTATTTAGACCTTTCTGCTCGAAAAGACTGGTCCAGTACTTTAAAAGAAGGTTTCTTTTACCCGTCTGTAGGAGTCTCTACAATTTTGAATAAATTTATTGATTTTGGCGAAAATGTTAACTTCCTAAAACTTAGAGGAGCTTATGCACAAGTAGGGAATGATATTCCTTCTTTTGTACAAGGCAATCGTTCTAGTGCTTATGGTAAATTAGTAGGTGGTGTTTTGGTGGAGCCAGAAGTATCCAGCTTTCCTGGTGTGAATTTGAAACCGGAACTTAAAAAATCTCTTGAAGTAGGTTTGGAAGCAAGATTGTTTAAAAATAGAGTGAATTTTGATATTACCTACTACAAAACCAATACAACCAATCAATATTTCGAAATTCAAGCAGCAGCCAACTCTTTAGGCGTACAGAGATGGGCCATCAACGGAGGAGATATAGAATCCAAAGGGTTTGAAGCCTCTTTGAATGTTATCCCAGTAAAAAATGAAAACTTCGAGTGGAGCTCTTCAATCAACATCGGGACCAATAAATCTTATGTGAAATCCTTATCCGATATGCTTAGACAACCCAACGGAAGCGTAACGGCTGTACTAACCAAGTTGGATAATTCTTTCCAATATGTTTTGAAAGAAGGAGAAAGATTTGGGACTATTATGGTGAAGCATTTGGAAAGAGATAGCAATGGATTGGCAATTTTCGATAAAGTCTTAGACGGAAGCGGTAATGTAATAGGGTACACACCTAGAGGTAACCAAATGGTAGATGCTGGTACTCCTTTCCCAGACTGGACTGCAGGTTGGGTTAATAGCTTCAACTATAAAAATTTCTCATTAAATTTAGTTATCGATGGGAAAATGGGAGGTAAGGCTGTAAGTACCACACAAGCCATGTTGGATCAAGCTGGCGTTTCTAAAGCATCCGCAGACGCCAGAAATAACAATGGAGGTATGATTGCCGTAAGCGATGGCGCTGGTCATGCATTCAACATTAGTGCAAAAGACTATTATACAACGGTAGGAGGAAGACAAGGTTATACCAGCGAGTATGTCTATGATTTGAGTAACTTCCGTTTGGCCGAACTTTCTTTAGGCTATCATTTTACTCCTAAAAATAGTTTTATCAACAAGGCCAGTATTTCCATCATAGGGAAAAATTTATTCTTTATCTACAAAAAAGCCAAAGACATCCCTTTTGATCCCAACATGGTTTCAAGTACAGGAGAGGCATTCCAAGGTATAGAAGTGTTCTCTCAGCCCTCCACCAGAAGTTTTGGTATTAACTTAAGTGCAACATTCTAAAATGAAAAAAATGAAAACAAACAATATTAAAAATAAATTCATTCAATACGGTTTCGCCTTATCGTTACTCACCTCTTTATCTTCGTGTAATGTGGACGATGCAAGAAACATCAACGACGAATACGGACAAACGCCAGAGCAACAACTCCAAGGACTCACCATTGTAAAAGCACCGCTTATCAATTTAATGTCCAATATTCTGATTGTAACACCCGCTTGGCAATATCAACTACAACAAAATTTGATGGGCGATGTATATTCCGGTTATATGGCACCACCAACTCCTTTTGCAGGAGATTCTAACAATACCCATTATAACTTAATAGATGGTTGGAATCAATTTCCATGGACCATTGCTTATTCAGGTGTAATGCCCAATGCTTTTAAAGTAGAATCCAGAGCCAACGACCTCAATCTGCCACAATACGCAGGTTTGGCAAAAATCCTAAAAGTGGAAGGAATGCATCGGGTGAGCGATATTTATGGGCCAATTATCTATACGCATTTTGGTGAAAACCCTGCTGGAGATAAATTTGATTCTCAAAAAGATGCCTATTATGCTTTTTTTGCAGATTTGGATGCTGGAATAGCTAAGCTAAAAGAAGCGCAAGCAAAAGGGTTACAATTAACTCAAGATGCGGATATATCTAGTTTTGCTGGGGATATCAATAAATGGATTAAATTTGGAAATTCTCTTAGACTTCGTTTGGCCATCAGGATCTCAAATATCGATCCTTCAAAAGCAAAAATCGAAGGAGAAAAAGCTTTAGCTGATCTAGGAGGAGTACTAGCAAACAATGCGGATAATTTTTACATCAATAGACCCAATCCTGTAGGAACCATTTCTAGTTCTTGGGGCGATACAAGAATGGGTGCCTCTATGGAATCCATCATGAATGGATTGCAAGACCCAAGAGTAGGTAAATATTTTGATAAATCTGTTGCTACAGGAAATTATTCTGGAATTAGACAAGGGATAGACATTACTCCTGCAGGTGGGAAAGATGCTTATGCTAAATATTCCGTTGTTGCAACTCCTATTTCGGATCATATCCAACTTATGACAGCCGCAGAGGTTCAATTCCTAATTGCTGAAGCTGCTCTTAAAAATTGGAATACCAATGGACAAACTTCGGCAACTGCTTATGCCAATGGTGTGAATTTATCTTTTGCTCAATATGGCTTGGATGCAACTGCTTTTTTGGCCAATTCCACCAATGTGCCTAGCAATTATGTAGATGTTTTCAACGCTGCAAATAATATTAATGCAACCTCAACGGTTACCGTTGCTTGGGATAATAGTGCAACCAATGCACAAAAATTGGAAAAAATAATTACCCAAAAATGGATTGCTGCTTTCCCAGATGGTCAAGAGGCTTGGTCTGAATTTAGAAGAACAACTTATCCTAAACTTTTCCCTGTAAAACTCAACAAAAGTGGAGGTTTGGTCGATACCAATAAATTCATCCGTAGAATTAACTTCCCAGCTTCAGAAAAATCGACCAATGCGGCCAATGTTGCTGCTGCTGTGGGACTATTGAATGGTCCTGATACTGGTGGAACCAAGCTTTGGTGGGATATCAATTAACATCATTACATTCTTATTATAAATTTGTTTGGAATGGCATAAGCACATTTCGCTTATGCCGTTTCTTTTTGATGACTACCCCTGATTTTTAATATTAATGATCCTATAAATTATTCTAAATGTCTTACGAACAGCACTATAGAAGTATTGAGTACAAAACTGCTGGGCAATTCGAAGATACTCGATTTGAAAAAATTCATAACGAAATATTCGAAAATTCTACAATTGCATCTCAACTGGTAGCACAAGAAATTGCCACACTCATTAGGAAAAAACAAGCGGAAAACCAACCCTGTGTTTTGGGTTTGGCAACGGGCTCTTCCCCTATTAAGGTTTATGATGAACTCATACGATTACACCGTGAAGAAAACCTAAGTTTTCACAATGTGATTTCCTTTAATTTGGACGAATACTACCCAATGTCCAAAGAAAATACCCAGAGTTACCACTTCTTCATGCACCAACATTTATTTGACCATGTTGATGTACTCCCAGAAAATATACACATCCCTTCTGGGACAATACCAAAGGAAGAGATTACACAATGGTGTATTGATTACGAAATGAAAATAAAGGAAGCAGGTGGTTTGGATTTTCAATTATTGGGAATCGGTAGAACCGGGCATGTAGGCTTCAACGAGCCGGGATCCCACATCAATTCCGGAACCCGAATTATAACTTTAGATCATATCACCAGATTAGACGCTTCTTCGGATTTTAATGGTTTGGATAATGTTCCCAAAAAAGCCATCACCATGGGCGTTTCTACCATACTTAGATCCAAAAGAATAGTGCTTTTGGCTTGGGGGCAAAATAAAGCCGACATCATTAAGAGAACCATACAGGGAGAAATAAGCAGCGATGTGCCGGCAACATTCTTACAAAATCATCCCAATGCTACTTTTGTGCTAGACCGATCTGCCGCTTCTGAACTTACAAGGTTCAAAACCCCGTGGTTGGTAGGAAGTTGCCTTTGGACCAAAGAATTAACAAGTAAAGCCATTGTTTGGCTCTGCGAAAAAACTGGAACTCAGGTGCTGAAGCTTACCGACAGGGATTATAATAACAACGGTATGTCCGATCTTTTGGCATTAGAAGGCTCAGCTTATGATTTAAACATAAAAATGTTCAATCAGTTGCAAAGAACCATTACCGGCTGGCCTGGAGGAAAACCCAATCACGACGATACCAACCGACCAGAAAGGGCCAATCCCACAAAAAAAAGAATCATCATCTTCTCACCACATCCCGATGATGATGTGATTTCCATGGGCGGAACTTTCAATAAACTCATCAAGCAAGGCCATGAAGTACATGTTGTTTACCAAACTTCTGGGAATATTGCCGTTACCGATGAGGAAGCTTTGAAATTTGCCGAAGTGGGACAAGATTTTATTGATGAGCAATCTAATGTTATCAACTTTAAAGAAGTAATTAATTTCCTTAATCAGAAAACAGAAAACGAAATAGACACCCTTGAGGTAAGAAAACTAAAAGGACTCATCCGAAGAAGAGAATCCTATGCAGCAGTTCGGTATTTAGGTTTGAACGATAAATTTGTACATTTTTTAGATTTACCTTTCTATGAGACGGGCTATGTGAAGAAAAACCCTCCATCTAAAGTTGATGTACAATTTGTGGAAGATATTATTGCTCAGGTTAAACCCCATCAAGTATTTGCTGCTGGAGATTTGGCAGACCCACATGGGACACACGAGGTTTGCTTGAATATTATTTTTGAAGCCATGAAAAATTTAAAATCCCATCCCTTTATGCAAGAATGTTGGTTGTGGCTGTACCGAGGAGCTTGGCACGAATGGGACATCGATGAAATTGATATGGCCATCCCACTGAGTCCGGATGAAGTGATGAACAAACGAAGCTCTATTCTTTTTCATCAATCTCAAAAAGACCGAGTGATGTTCCAAGGAAACGACTTGAGAGAATTTTGGATGCGTGCTGAAGATCGAAATAAAAATACAGCAGAACTCTATAATAAGTTAGGTTTGGCAGAATATGCTGCCATCGAAGCTTTTAAAAAATTTGAATATTAGTTAAAAAGAAGTGTATATATTCAAAGGTTTTGTTACTTTTCCGCGGGTGAAATTTCACCCGCAGATTTTCAAATAAAAACGACTTTAATGATGTTTTTTAAGTCGTAAATAAACGAATAACCAACCGATTAATACAAAAAATGAAACAAACTTTTTTAGCCTTAATGCTTTCATCTTTATGCTTTGGTCAAATTGAAAAAGACCAACTCATGCTGATGCCTTGGCCTAAAGAAATAAAAATAAACTCCGGAAAACTAAGCCTGAACAAAAGTTTTACTGTAAATATTTCCGGACCTAAAAGTGAAAGATTAAACCATGCAGCGACCAAATTTTTAAGAAGATTGGACGGCAGAACTGGTACTTTCTTTACTAATGGTTTTGCTTTCACTAACAATGCAGCTCCCAATGCCATCGTGCAAATAAAAATTAAAGGCTTTGCCGGATTGGATCTTCAGCAAGATGAAAGCTATCAGCTGAATATAACCTCTAATCAGATAAGTTTAACAGCCCATACTGATGTAGGAGCTATTTACGGTTTGGAAACCCTGCTGCAATCATTACAACACGATGCTAACGGATTTTTCTTTCCTACCATTTCTATTCAGGATCAACCTCGTTTTAAGTGGAGAGGCCTGATGATAGACGCTTCCCGACATTTTGAACCGGTGGAGGTTATCAAAAGAAATCTGGATGCTATGGCGGCATTAAAGATGAATGTGTTCCATTGGCACTTAGTGGATGACCAAGGTTGGAGAATAGAAATGAAAACCCTGAAACAGCTGCATGAAAATGCTTCGGACGGGCAATATTATACCCAGGATCAGATAAAAGATGTGGTGAATTATGCGGTTAATTTAGGAATAATGATTGTGCCAGAGATTGATGTTCCGGGGCATGGTTCTGCCATCCTAACGGCTTTCCCTGAAATTGGCTCTACACCAGGTGAAAAATATTCCATTGAGAGAAATGCTGGCGTGTTTGATCCTACTTTAGATCCTACCAATCCGAAAACATATAAAATTCTGAAACAGATTTTTGATGAGGTTTGTCCGTTGTTTCCAGGGAAATATTTCCATATTGGTGGCGACGAAAATGCAGGAAAAGAATGGGATGCCAATCCTAAAATTCAACAGTTTAAAAAAGAACATCATTTAGAAACCAATCACTATTTACAGACCTATTTCACCATGAAATTGGTTCCGATGCTCAAAAAACACAACAAAGTACTCATGGGCTGGGAAGAAATCATGACCAAAGATATGTCCAAAGAAGCCATTATTCATTCTTGGCGAGGGGTAAATGAAGGGTTGAAACCAGGAGAATCTATGGTTAATGCTGCAAAAAACGGGTATCAGGTAGTGCTGTCCAATGGTTATTATCTGGATTTGGTATTGCCATTAGAAACTTATTACAATACAGATCCTTTGCATAAAAACTGGTCATTAACTCCGGAAGAACAAAAGAAAATTTTGGGGGGAGAAGCCACTATGTGGGGAGAGTTGGTGAGTCCATTAACGATAGATTCCAGAATTTGGCCAAGAACTGCGGCCATTGCAGAAAGATTATGGTCTGATGCCTCGGTGAATGATCTGCAAGATATGCGAAGAAGATTGACACCTGTTACCAACAGATTAGAAGAATTGGGTATTACCCATCTCAGAAATAAAAGCGTAATCCTAAGAAACATCAGTAATTATCAGGATACACAAGCTTTGGAGCAATTATCCAATATTTGTGAGCCTTTGAAAAATTATACCCGAAACAAAGGCGGAGTAGAATACCAAATGTATTCGCCGCTTACATTGTTTGCTGATGCATGTACTCCGGATGCAAAAGATGCATTGCCTTTTACAATTGCGGTGCAAAAGTATCTTTCCAACAAAAATGATATGGCTGCAAAAACCATTCTCTTGGAATACCTAAACCAATGGGTGAAAATGAATGCCGTGATGGAGCAACAAAAAGTGAATGCCCCATTAATCGGTCAAGTATTACCATTGTCGAAGGCTGTTTCTGTACTTTCCGGACAATTGATTTTGAAGCTTCAAGGAGATGCAGCATACAATGCTACAATAGCCCAGCAAGCTTTAGAAGTTTGCCAATCCAAAGATTTTGCAGATGTGGAATTGGCAGTTGCTGTACCATTACAACAAATAATGAATTTGTAAATTTTTAGTTTTTTTTTTTTTTTGAGGTCAAATTAGTTGAAAAACAAATTTGACCTCTTTTCGTGTGTTGTGCATGGCAATTAACTCAGTGATGAAAGTATTGGTGTGCTTTTACAAAATTTTTAACTTTTAGTATATTGAAAATTTACTTTGCGAACTTATCACAGGCTCTAAATCTTTGTATTTAGTTTTCGATGATGTCTTGTAATTCAAGCCAACGCATTTCGTGAGATTCTAATTGGTCGGTAAGTGTTTTTAACTCTGTGGATAAAGAAGAAATTTTCTGATAATCGGTTTCGTTATTCAGTTGTTCCAAAAGTTTAGTTCTTTGGATTTCCCATGCTGGCATTTCTTTTTCTATGGTTTCCAGCTCTCTTTGCTCTTTGAACGAGAGTTTTCTTTTTCCTGTACTGTTTTTTTTCTCTTGAGTTGTACTTTGTTTTGCTGTAGGAGCATTGGTAGTATTAGGAATTTTGATGTTTTGATCTTTCTTCCAGCTTCTGTATTCGGAAAAATTCCCAGTAAAATCTTTAATTTGTCCTTCCCCCTCAAAAGCCAAAACATGATCCACAATTCTGTCCATAAAATATCGATCGTGCGAAACGATAATGAGTGAGCCTTGGAATTGTAAAAGGAAATTTTCCAACACCGTAAGGGTAGGGAGGTCCAAATCATTGGTTGGTTCGTCAAAAATTAAGAAATTAGGATTTTTGTACAAAACAATCATTAGGTGCAATCTTCTCTTTTCTCCACCCGAAAGTTTATAGATGGGCGAATATTGGGTATTGTCATCAAATAAAAACAATCGTAAAAACTGAGATGCAGAAATGGTTTTACCATTGGCCATTGGGAAGTTTTCAGAAATTTCCCGTATGCAGTCGATGACTCTTTCGTCCTCGTTATATTGTAGTCCCTTTTGGGAAAAGTACCCGAAAGAGATGGTTTCCCCGGTTTCTATACTCCCAGAATCTATGTTTTCTAACCCTTGAATTATGTTGAGTAAAGTGGATTTTCCAGCGCCATTTTTCCCTACAATACCTACTTTTTCGCCCCTTTGAAACTGGTATGAAAAATCTTTAAGTATGATTTTGTCTCCGAATTTTTTATTGATGTGTTGCAAATCCAATATTTTATTTCCCAATCGTTTCATGTCGAAGTCCAGCGTTAGACTTTGCTTCTGGGTATTGGTTTTGGCAATTTTTTCAGTGTCGTAAAAGGCATCTATTCTGCTTTTTGATTTTGTTGTTCTGGCTTTCGGCTGTCGGCGCATCCATTCCAATTCTTTACGGTACAAATTATTGGCTTTGTCTATGGTGGCATCTAGGTTATCCTCCCGTATCATTTTATTTTCTAGATATGTGGCATAAGCTCCTTGGTGTATGTAGAGTTGCTGGTCTTCCATTTCCCAAATAATGTCGCATACCGAATCCAAGAAATACCGATCGTGGGTTACCAAGAGTAAAGTAATTTTTTCTTTGGACAAATAATTTTCCAACCATTCCACCATATCCACATCCAGGTGGTTGGTGGGTTCGTCCATGATGAGAAGCGTATGTCTATGCTGTGCACGGGTTTCTATCAATAATTTTGCTAGGGCAACTCTTTTTACTTCGCCACCCGAAAGTTTCCCCATGGGAACCGTAAGATTGGTGATTTTTAATTGGGAAAGTATGAGTTTCATCTCGTTTTCCAAATCCCAAGCTTTGTGCAGTTCCATTTCTTGTAAGGCGTTTTCCATCAGAGTGGTTTCCTGGGAGAGAAGCGCGTGATGGTATTTTTTGAGTGCCAACACTGGCGCCGAATCTAGGGTCATGATGAACTCCTCAATGGATAACTGTGGCTCGAAATCTATTTCCTGGTCAAAAAGTACAACCTGTATGTCTTTGCTGATGCTTACTTTACCAGAATCGGCAATTTCTTTGCCCATTAGGATTTTGAGCAATGTAGATTTGCCACTTCCGTTTTTGGCTACAATGGCAATTTTGTCGCCTTCGTTGATGTGGAAACTAATGTCATGGAACAAAACCTTTACCCCATACGATTTACTTAGATTTTCAGCGCTTATATAATTCATGTATTTTTTTGAATGTCGTTTATTTTGAAGTGCAAAATTAAACAAAACATTAGTCTTTTCCTAAGCGTGTTCATTGTTCTCTTTGTTCTCCACGGTTCTGGTGTTTCATGGTAGAATTTTCAACTATATTCCTTACTTTTGTAGTTTAAAATTGAATTTATGCCCGATTTTTTTGATAATGACGACGATGTTTTTACAGGAAAAGACCATACGCCAATTAGGAAAGACGCCTTTGATAAAACCCCTGATGAAAAAATAGAAAAAATAACAGGTCTTTTTGCTGAAATTATGGAAACCTTGGGAATGGATATGACCGACGACTCCCTGAAGGATTCCCCTAAAAGAGTGGCAAAAATGTATGTAAATGAAATTTTTGGTGGACTATTACCAGAAAACAAACCCGGAATTTCTACTTTTTCCAATAAATATAAGTACCGACAAATGTTGGTGGAAAAAGACATTACCGTTTACTCTTTTTGCGAACATCATTTCTTACCAATAATTGGTAAAGCTCATGTAGCCTATGTGTCCAACGGAGAGGTAATTGGTTTGTCCAAAATAAATAGAATTGTAGATTACTACGCGAAAAGACCGCAAGTGCAAGAAAGACTTACCATGCAAATTGTAGATGCCTTGCGAGAAGCTTTAGGAACCAAAGATGTCGCTTGTATTATAGATGCAAGACACCTCTGTGTGAATTGCCGTGGAATAAAAGACACCGCCAGTTCCACGATTACTGCAGAACTTAGCGGATTGTTTAGAACCAATCCGATTACAAGACAAGAGTTTTTGCACTATGTAGGAATGAACTCTAATTTAGATTAATTTTTTATGGTCAAATTTAAACGGATATCGCACAATATTATTGCCACCACCATTATTTGTTGGAGGTAGTATTTCTATGTAGCTCCTTCAAGTTTAAATTTAAAAAAGATAAAATGATACTAAAAATATACAATTCGCTTCGAGGCGAAAAAGAAATATTCAAACCTATTTTAGAAAATAATGTCGGCATGTATGTTTGCGGACCCACCGTGTACAGCAATGTGCACCTAGGAAATGTGCGTACATTTATGTCCTTCGATTTTATTTTCAGATCCTTGCAATTTCTAGGTTATAAAGTACGGTATGTACGAAACATTACCGATGCCGGACACTTGACCGACGATGGCGATGTGGACAATGACCGTTTTGTGAAACAAAGCCGATTGGAAAAATTGGAACCAATGGAAATTGTTCAAAAATATACCGTTGACTTCCACCAAGTGCTCGAAAAATTTAATCTATTGCCTCCAACAATAGAACCTACAGCAACCGGACATATTCTGGAACAAATTGAACTGACCCAAAAACTAATCGACTCAGGATTTGCTTATGTAAGCAACGGATCGGTGTATTTTGATGTGTTGGAATACAACAAAAGAGGACTCAATTATGGCGAACTTTCCAATAGAAATATAGAGGAACTTTTTGCCAATACCCGAGATCTGGATGGGCAAAACGAAAAGAAAAATCCACAAGATTTTGCCCTTTGGAAAAAAGCTTCCCCAGCACACATTATGCGCTGGAATTCTCCTTGGGGTGAAGGTTTCCCAGGATGGCATCTGGAATGTACCGCTATGAGTACCAAATATTTGGGCGAAACTTTTGATATTCATGGAGGTGGAATGGATTTGAAGTTCCCGCACCACGAATGCGAAGTGGCACAAGGAAAAGCCTGCAATGGAAAAGCTCCGGTACGCTATTGGATGCATGCCAATATGTTGACAATGAACGGGCAAAGAATGAGTAAATCCACAGGAAATTATATCCTACCCATGCAATTGGTAAATGGAGATAATGACTTCTTCGAAAAAGCTTTTCACCCTACCATTGTTCGCTTCTGCTTTATGCAGGCGCATTACCGTAGTGTGCTGGATATATCCAATGATGCTATGGTGGCAAGTGAAAAAGGTTACCAAAGACTGATGGACGCAATGAAAATTTTGCAGAGTTTAGACGAAAGTTCTTTTACAAATCAAGAAAGTAATTGGGCTTTCGATTTGTGGAAAACCAATGCTTATGCTGCTTTATTGGATGATTTTAACTCACCAATATTAATTGCCCATCTCTTCGAAGCTGCTAAAACGATATTCGCCATCAAAGACGGAAAAGTACAATTGACTAAAGAGGATTTTTCTGAATTGAAATCCTTAATGCACGATTTTGTTTATCAAGTTTTGGGACTGCAAAATATAGAAGAAAATAACAACGAAAAGCTGGATCAAGCCATGCAGGTCCTTATCGATTTGAGAAACCAAGCTAGAAAAGCCAAAAATTTCGACTTGTCCGATGAAATTCGCAACCAACTTTTAGAAAAAGGAATAGAACTAAAAGACAGTAGAGATGGAACCTCGTATGTGCTGAATTAGTTTTTCAAATAAATAAAACCTAACCTCCCTTGATTCTTGAGCAAAGGGAGGTTTTTTTATGTTCAATGCCTTTACAAATAAGCCAGTCCTAAGCATTGAAATACAATATATATAGACGGGTGTTATGATTTTTATTAACAAATCATTTGACAAAGAATAGCCTATTCAGCATATTTTTATTCATCATTACCATTGAATAGGGATAAGAAATGTTTTGTGACTTTTATCCAAAATTATTGTATTTCTTTTCTTGCATAAAAATCCAAAATTTTTTGGTTAAAAATATAGTTGTACTTTGCCTGTTGCATTTCGCTTTCCGCAGCTATTGCATTGTTTCTTGTTGTATTGAGTTCGTAAATGGTAATTTTACCAGCCAAATAGCTTTTCTCTGCAAAACCCAATGATAGGTTAGCGTTTTTCATCACTTCAAACGAGCTTATATAATTTTGGTAATGCGCTTTAACATCGAAAATTGCTTTTTGGATATTTTGTTTCAACTGCATTTTTTGTTGAGACAAATTATTCTCCGCTAGGTTTTCCTGCATTTTGGATTGCTCTATTTGCAAACGAGTAATTCCTTTATTAAAAATAGGAATCATAGCGCTTATGCTAATTTGCTGACCAAAATTCTCTGTATATTGTTTTATAAATGCTGTACTTTTCGTAAAAGCGTCATTAAAATTATTAAAGTAGTAAGAGCCCAAACCTACATAGCCAGAAAGGGTAGGATATAAATTAGTCTTTACTATTTCCGTTTGCATTTTTGCCGATTGTATTTGGTTTTTGGCTGAATGTATGATGGGTTGATTATCAATTATTTCTTGTATCCCAAAATCTGTTTTGGGTGGTTCTTCAAGTCGTATTTCCGAAGTAAAATCCTCTTCTATATCAAAATCTTTGTTAATTTCCAAAGTCAATAAAACCGATAAATTGAACAAGGCTCTTTTCACTTCATTTTCAGCATTTAATTTTGCTTTGTTTTTTCGTGATAGTTCAGCCAACGCTTCACTTTCCACAGAAAATGGACTTAGACCAGCTTGGGTGGTCAGTTTGGATTTTTGGTATAATTTTTCAGCATTTTCGTAACTGCTTTGCTCTATTTTATATATTTCTTTGTTTAATAAAACTTGCAGGTAATTTTGGATAATTTGCAAGGGTTTGTTTTTATAGGTGTGTTAATTGTCATCTTTATTTTCTATGTTAAGATTTTCTATAAAATAAGAGGGAGAAATATTATTCCTTTTTTTGAAAGCTGTAGCAAAAACCTCTCTTGAAGAAAATCCACAAATTTCAGCCAAGTATGATATTTTGTACTTTCTATATTTTGGATCTTCATAAAGCACATTCGTAATATAATCAATACGCAAATCATTAATATAATTACTGACCGTTTTTCCTTTATGAACTTTTATTATTTCAGACACATATCTATGATTCGCATCCAAAAAATTAGACAAATAATTTAAACCTATATTGCTTTTAAGATAAAGATTTGATTTTTCAAATTTTTCTAATTTCTTTAGTAAAGCATTCACTGTACTATCAGAAATCTGTACCGTTTTTTCTTTCTCTGAATTAAGAACATCTATATTTGACAATTCAGATTTTGTTGTTTTTATATCTAATGAAATTTTATGCTGATCCTTTAGCTTATTTATTAGCTTATTTATTAGCTTTTGATAATCTTTATGAATCGTTTTATTTTTTTTCTTCCAAAAAAACCATCCTAGAAGTAATAAGGTGATTGAAGAGATTACTGTAATTAAAATTACATTAAAAACTATTCTGTTTTTTTCAATTTCTTTATCTGAAATTCCCCTACTCGAGAACGAAG
>JAFDZI010000053.1 GCA_018266955.1 Bacteroidota bacterium | reverse complement strand
TTTTAAGAGTTATAAACTTTTTTTCGATAAAATTAAAACAGGCTCTCAATGAAAATCCTATTTCAATTCCATTTACAAACAATGAATCTTTGTCGATTTCATTAATATTTTCATTTTTAATATTAATCTTCACATAGGACTACTTAAAATTCCACATTTTTGTTATCTTCGTCGTTCAAAACAAATCACTTGTCGGCAAAAGAAACAGAATTTGTACAACTCATCAAAGAAAACCAAGGACTTATAATAAAAGTTTCTCGGTTGTACACCAATACATTGGAAGACGAACAAGACCTCTTCCAAGAAATTGTTTTGCAATTATGGAGAAGTTATGATAGCTTTAAAGGACAGTCAAAAATTTCTACCTGGATGTACAGAGTAGCTTTAAACACTGCCATTACTTTATTCAGAAAAAGCAGCAAAACTCCTGCAACCGATGAAATTATGGACTTTCATATTGCCCAATTTTTGGAAAATGACGACGAAAAAAACCAACAAGTATCTTTGTTGTACAAGGTTATAAAAATGCTTCCCAATATAGAGAGAGCTATTGTAACTATGTACTTGGACGATTTGCCTTATAAGGAAATTGCAGAAAACTTAGGAATTACCGAAGTAAATGCCCGTGTGAAAATGAATAGATTGAAAAAAACATTGAAAGAATTAATGGAAAAGCATGGCTGAATTTGATATAGACCAACTAAAAAAAACTTGGCAAGAACAAGATAAAGAACAGTTATACAACAAAAACGAAATCTTAGAAATGCTCAACCTAAAATCCAGAAACTATGTAAAATACATACTTTGGATAAGCATGACAGAATTTTTAGTATTCGGCATACTCACCCTTGCCTACTCTATCTATGGTAATGAAACCAACAGTTTGCTGAATTTACTTACAAAAATAGGTTTGAACCCCACACAAACCATAAAGGCAGATATAGCACACATTAATTTCATTATCAAAATCATCAGTCTTTTGGTGACGGGAATTTTTGTGTTGATTTTTTATAAAAACTATTCAAGAATAAACATTGAAGCGAATTTAAAACAATTTATCCTTCAGATATTTAGGTTTAAAAAAACGGTTCGGTATTTTATTCTAACTAATGTACTCCTATTGGTCGCTTTCAACCTGATTATTGCAAGCATTGTTTATACTTATATACAGCAACAAGACCTCCAACTACAAGTATATAATTGGTGGATCCTGGTACTGACCACTGTTTTTACTTGCATTATTAGTATTGCTTTAATATTTATTTACTACAAGATTCTCTATGGAATTATCCTGAAAAAACTTAGTAAAAATTTAAAACAACTTCAAGAAATTGAAAATGAAAACAGCGAACTTGTTTAAAGTAAATATGATGAATAAAGCCACGCACAATCCGTAGGATTGCCATAAAAACACCTAAATTAAATACCAAAAATCTGTGTTTCTATGGAACGCAGATTAGTTTTGGATTTTACTTCTACACAGATAAAAATCCAAAAGAGTTTGCAATAAAGCGAATTTTAAATTTTAATTTACTTTAAAACAAGTTCAGCAATAAAACACTTAAAATACTTTTTTAAATTTCAATAAGTGCGTTGTACTTTTTCTCATTACTTTTAACAATGTATTCAAATCAAAAAAAAGGATTATGCTGTTTTTCGAAGCCTATAGTAGTTGATGGACCATGACCTGAATACACTTCCGTATCTGGATCTAAAGAAAACAATTGGCTTTTAATACTCTGCAGCAATTGTTCGTGATTTCCTTTGTACAGATCTGTTCTGCCTATACTTCCTTGGAATAGGGCATCGCCTGAAAGTACAAACTTCTGTGCCTGATGATGAAAAGCTATCGACCCTGGGGAATGCCCCGGAACAAATAACACATTAAACGCTTCCTCATCCAAAAAGAATTTTTCCTTTTCCTTTAAAAATGAAACTTCTCCCTTAAAGGCTGAAAACTGAAAACCATATTGCCTTGCTGTAAGTGGATTTCTTTCAAGAATCTCATGCTCTAATTCATGCATCAGAACAGGAACCTGAAAACGATCATACGCCCATTGCAAGCCCAAAACATGATCGATGTGCGCATGGGTGAGCACTATATTTTTTATCTTTAAATTTTTACTTTCAATAAATTCCAACAAAATTGTTGTTTCCTGAGGAGAATAATTTCCGGGATCTACCAGAAAAGCATTTTGATGATCATTATAAACCAAATAGGTGTTTTCTGAAAATGGATTGAAAGTAAAGGACTGAAGGTGCAGCATAGTATTGTAGTATTGAAGCACAAAAGTATAAAATTAAAGAAAAACATTTCTTGAATTAATAAAAAGTTTAAAACTCAATACCACGCTTTTCCTCAAAATAAAGCCTGCTTTGGATAAAAATAACCAAAGCAGGCTGAGTAATTATGCCGGTTTGCCTCCCAAAAGAACCACCTCCTCTACTCTAATTTCGGTAATGAAGTGTTTTTTTCCTTCATTGTCATCATAACTTCTATAGGTAAGTTTTCCTTCTACCGCTATTTCTTTCCCTTTTTCCACATATTTCTGAAAAATTTCTGCCGTTTTTCCAAAAGCCACCAAATTGTGCCATTGGGTATCTTCTACCTTTTCACCTTTAGAATTGGTGTAATGATCCGAAGTTGCTAAACTAACTTTTGCTAAAATCCCATTTTCGAATTGTACGATTTCAACATCTTTTCCTGTTCTACCGATTAAGGTAATTTTGTTTCTTAGTGACATGACTTTAAAAATTTTAATTAAACATTAGATTTGAATATTAATGATTCTCTTCAAATCTCTGGTGCAAAGTTTCAAATACAAACCCAACTTAGTCGGTTGTTAAACATTTATAGTCATTTACAAGCGTTTACAAACGGATATACAACACATTTACAAGCATTTAAAAAGTTATTTTTTTTTAAAATTTTTCATATTTATGCTTTATAGATAATATGAATTCCGTTAAAAACAGTTAAAAAAGGTGAATTAAGACTCATCAATAATATCGAAAGAGATAGACAAAATATTAAAGAGAAATTTCCCAATATAGAATTCTAATACCAACAAAAAACACGAGTCCAGGACTCGTGTTTTTTACTTTTAATTATATTGCTACTGCAGTAAATTCAGAAACTCTTGTTCGTCCAAAATAGTAATTGTACCAATATCTTGTGCCTTTTTCAACTTAGAACCTGCTTTTTCGCCTACCACCAGAAAATTCAAATTTTTTGAAACTGCCGAAATATTTTTGCCCCCGTGCTTTTCTACCATTTCTTCAGCTTGTTCGCGTGTGAAAAGTGATAATTTCCCAGTAAACAAAAAGGTTTTCCCTAACAGTTGATCACTAATAAACTCCTGGGTACTTTCTCCTTTCTCCAATTGTACTCCAAAGGCTTTTAATCGTTCTATCATTTGCCAATTTTCATCGTTTTGCAAAAAAGTAACGATGCTTTCTGCAATTTTTTCGCCAATATCTTCCACTTGCACCAGTTCTTCCAAGGTGGCATTCTTTAAGTCGATGATTGAATTGAAATTTTTCGCCAGTTTCTTGGCTACTGTTTCCCCTACATGCTTAATTCCCAACCCGAATAATACTTTTTCATACGGAACAGTTTTGGATTTTTCCACTGCATTGATGATATTCTGCACAGATTTTTCGGCCATTCTTTCCAAAGGCAAGAGGTCTTCATTTTTCAGTGCGTACAAATCTGCAATATTGTCCACCAATTTTTCACGATACAACTGTTCTATGGTTTCACTGCCCAAATTCTCTATATCCAATGCTTTTCTGGAAACATAGTGTATGATTTTTCCCACCACTTGTGGCGGGCAGTGCAATTCGTTAGGACAAAAATGAGCTGCTTGTCCTTCTAATCGTTGCAAGGCAGTTCCACATTCGGGGCAATGGGAAGCATACAAAATCGCTTGGGCATCAGATTTTCTTTTTTCGAGGTTTACCCCCACAATTTTTGGGATAATCTCGCCACCTTTTTCCACATAAACAAAATCACCTTCATGCAAATCCAATTTTCTTATAATGTCTTCGTTGTGCAAAGAAGCTCTTTTGACCACCGTACCAGCCAAAAGTACTGGTGAGAGATTGGCTACTGGCGTTATGGCTCCGGTTCGGCCTACTTGGTAGGTTACTTTTTCCAACAGTGTTTCTACTTTTTCGGCTTTAAATTTATACGCCATGGCCCATCTTGGCGATTTTGCCGTATAACCCAAAACTTTTTGTTGTTGTAGAGAATTTACTTTAATTACAATTCCATCGATATCGAAATCCAAATCGTGGCGTTTTTTATCCCAATATTGAATAAAATCCTGTACCTCGGAGATTGAATGACAGAGTTTCGCATGATCTTCGGATACTTTGAATCCCCATTTTTTTGCCATTTCCAATAATTCCCAATGGGTGTCGGCCGGATAATCTTCGCTAATGTATTGGTACAAAACGGCAGTAAGATTTCTTTTTCTTACCTCGGCAGAATCTTGCAACTTCAGGCTTCCACTTGCGGTATTCCTTGGATTCATGAAAGGATCTAGGCCTTCTGCTTCTCTATTTTGGTTGATTTTATTAAAAGATTTTCTGTCCAAATAAATTTCGCCTCGCATAAAGAAACGATTTTCAAAATCACCTTTCAGTTGAAGAGGTACCGAAGAAATGGTTTTTACATTGGCGGTAATTTCATCTCCTTGGAAGCCATCACCACGAGTTATCGCCTGCTTTAATACGCCATTTTCGTATAAAATAGAAATTGATGCTCCATCGTATTTTAATTCGGCAACAAATTCAACCTTTTCGCCTTCTAAAGTTTTTTCAATTCTTTTTTCCCAATCTGCCAAATCATCAAAATCATAGGAATTGTCCAAAGAATACATTCTAAACTGATGTTCTACCGTTGGAAAATTCTTAGTAATTCCACCGCCTACTCTGTGTGTGGGCGAATTGGGATCGTCAAATTCGGGATAAGCAATTTCCAAATTTTTGAGTTCTAACAATTTAGCATCGAACTCGAAATCTGAAATTAATGACTCGTCTAAATCGTAATAATTTTTGTTGTAGAAATTAATTTCTTCTCTGAGTTTCTGGATGGTTTCTTGTATGGTTGGGGACATATTGAATTTCTTTTGCACAAATGTAACAAAATAGAAAAAACTAAAGATATAGATGCCTTCGATTATCATTATTCCTTGAATACACAGCAAAACAAATAACTTTTCTTAGCTTTACAGTCAGAAAAAAAATCATGTTATGCAAGTGTACGAAGCCATATCCGTAGGATTATACATGCTCCTGATGTTGGGCATAGGTGTTTATTCTTATAAAAAATCAACTGCTAATTCGGAAGAATTTTTAATTGGTGGACGAAAATTGGGAGCGGCAGTTACTGCCCTTTCTGCCGGTGCAGCCGATATGAGTGGTTGGTTACTGATGGGCTTACCCGGTGCCATGTATTTTACCGGCCTCTCCAGTGCTTGGATTGCCATTGGACTTACCATAGGAGCATTTCTCAATTATATTTTGGTTGCCCCTCGGTTGAGAATTTATACAGAAATTGCTCAAAATGCCATCACACTTCCAGTTTTTTTTGAAAATCGATACAAAGACAAAAAGCATCTGTTGAAGCTAACTTCTTCTTTATTTATTTTAATTTTTTTCACTTTATACACTTCTGCTGGTATGGTTTCTGGGGGTAAATTATTTGAATCTGCGTTTGGTATGGATTATCTCACAGGGGTTTTCGCAACGGGATTGGTCGTGGTTATCTATACCTTTTTAGGTGGATTTTTGGCGGTTAGTTTAACGGACTTTGTGCAGGGAACCATCATGGTTTTGGCATTGGTCATTGTCCCTATCGTGGTTATTTTCGAGATTGGCGGAATTGGAGAAGCCATTAGTAGTATAGAGAGTAAAGGAAGCCAGTATTTGAATTTGTTTACTGGTACTTCGTGGGTGGGAATTGTTTCTTTATTGGCTTGGGGGTTGGGTTATTTTGGTCAGCCTCATATTTTGGTTCGTTTTATGGCCATTGACAATCCCAAAGACTTGGTGAAGGCTAGAAATATTGGTATCTCTTGGATGGTCCTTACGGTTTCTGGTGCTTTAATTATTGGATTGGTGGGGATTTCTTATTTGTTAAAATTCGACCAGGCTACGATGTTGAAGTTTGACCAAAATAATAGAGAAGCAGAAACTATTTTTATTTATTTTTCTAGGGTTTTGTTTCATCCTTTGGTTAGTGGGTTTTTACTTTCTGCCATACTGGCTGCGGTAATGAGTACTATTTCTTCTCAGCTTTTGGTTACTTCTAGTTCTTTGACTGAGGATATTTACAAAGCCTTCATCCAGCCGGATGCGGATACTAAAAAAATGCTTTGGGTAAGTCGGGCGTCGGTTTTGTTGGTTGCTGTTGTTGCCCTATTGTTATCATTAACTCCCAAAGACAGTATATTGAATTTGGTAGGAAATGCTTGGGCGGGATTTGGCGCTGCTTTTGGTCCTTTGGTTTTGCTTTCTTTGTTGTATAAAAAATCTTCGTTGGAGGGCGCCTTTGTGGGCATGTTGGTAGGTGGAATTACCGTTTTGGCTTGGGTGTATTTTGAGCATCCTTATAAGGAAGTGTATGAATTGATCCCGGGTTTTATTTTTTCTTTTGCTAGTCATGTATTGGTTTCTTCTTTTACTTACAAACCTCAAGTGGAAATAGACTCGGAGTATGATGAAGTTCAAAAAATAAATAAGTACTTGTAGGTCTGTTTCTTTTGGTTGCCTGAGTGTCTTTTGCGTTAGGGATTGCAATGGAAATCCTTGGGCGAGCGCAGCGAGCCCAAGATTGCAATGGAAAGCCCGACCCTTGCGCTGGGATGAGTAGTGGCAGGGAACGCCCAAGAAAAAACAAACCAATGAAAAATATAATTTTGTGGAAATGCGTATCTTCGTAGGCTTTTTTAGATGATATAAATATGAGTGTAGTTGCCAGACAGGGTTTTAAGTATAGTATAATAGGTTATCTTGGGTATTTGCTGGGAACTTTGTCTTCTATTTTTATTTTCCCACACGATATGGTTTTTTACGGAAAGCTGCGGTATATTCTTTCTACTACGGAAATTATGGTGCCTATTGTGGTGTTTGGGATTTCTTTTGCGAATGTTAAATTTTTTCTTGAAGCCCGAAAGGCGAATAAACATCAGAATTTATTATCCTTGTCTTTGTTGGCCATTGTGCTGAATTTTCTGTTGTTTCTGGGTATATATTTTCTGCTGACTTGGATTTTCCCTGAGATTAGAGAAACCAAATTATGGCTGAATAAAAAAATCATTCTTCCTCTGGTTCTTATCTTGTCTCTTTCGACGGTTTTGAATAAGTACATCAGTAATTTTAAACGGATTGTGATTCCTAATATTTTTGAGAATTTATTTCCAAAAATTGCCAATCTTGGTGCTTTTGTTTTGTTTTATTATTGGGGAATGGCGGAGAATATTGCCTTGTTGTTTTTCTTTTCAATGTTCATTCTTTCGCTATCCGGATATTCTGTATATGCCCATAAGCTAGAACCTATCCAATGGGATTTTGACAAATCTTATCTGAAAAAAGACCAATTGTGGATGCAGATTTTGTCTTATAGTTTTTTTGGTTTTTTAGGTAATATCGGAAATTATATCGCAATACGGATAGATACTTTTATGATTGGTGAATACATTGATATGGAAGGGGTAGGAATTTATTCTACACTTTTTGCGGTGATTTCTCTTATTTCTATTCCACAAATGGGGTTGTTTACGATTTCTGCTCCCATCATCAACCAATGCATTACGGAGGGCGACTACAAGTCGTTGGATGACTTTCATAAGAAAACTTCTTTGTCCATATTTTTCCTTGGAGCTGTCCTTTTTTCGTGTATTTTGATTGGGTTTCCTTATCTAACTTATTACATGGGAAATGGCAATTTGTTGCGCGAGGCACAACCGGTACTTTGGATTTTGGGTTCCGCCATCTTGGTGGATTTAGCAACGGGGTTTAATGGTAATATTATTTCTCTGTCCAAGTATTATAAATTCAACATTGTTATCATGATTTTTTTGGCAGCACTCACCATTGCGCTCAACTATTATTTTATTTTTTATACACATTGGGGAATTGTGGGGGTGGCTTTGGCTACAGGAATTTCTCTGTCTTTGTATAATATTATTAAAATAATTTTCAATTTTATCATGTTTAAAATCCATCCGCTAACTATAGAAATGATTTTTGTTTCTATACTGTGTACATTGGCCATTACTGTTGCTATTTTACTGCCGGATTTTGAATTGGAATTTCTCAATTTATTGTACAAACCTAGCATTGTACTGCTAATGATAGCCCTCGGGAATTATTTTCTGAAAATATACCCACTGGGAAAATTCTTCAATAAAAATTTCTTTAAAAGCTTATTTAAATTTTAAAATTTATGCCATCAACTACAACTCAATATAAAGAACAAACACATACAGATGCCCAAGGCTATACTTACACCACTGTAAGTAATGATGAAAATGGAGTAAGAACTTACCGCTTAAAAAACGGACTTACTGTAATTTTAGCTCAAAACTTTGATGCCCCAAAAATACAAACCTACATTCCTGTAAAAACTGGAAGTAACAACGATCCTGCAGATAATACAGGATTGGCACACTATCTTGAGCACTTGATGTTTAAAGGTACTTCCAAAATTGCAACTGCCAATTGGGACAAAGAAAAACCATTATTGGACGAACTTTCCGAGCTTTTCGAAGCCCACAAAGCAGAACAAAATCCAGAAAAAAAGAAAGAAATTTATAAAAAAATTGATGCCCTTTCCTATGATGCATCCTCCTTTGCCATTGCTAATGAATACGATAAAATAATCTCATCCATAGGTGCCACCAATACCAATGCACACACATGGCTAGACGAAACAGTTTATAAAAATAATATCCCAAACAACGAATTGGAAAGATGGCTAATGATAGAAAAAGAAAGATTTTCTGAAATTACCCTCAGACTTTTCCATACCGAATTGGAAGCCGTGTACGAAGAATTTAATCGTGCCCAGGATAACGACTCCCGACTTACCCACAATGCCATGATGGAAGTCCTTTTCCCTATCCATCCCAATGGCCAACAAACTACTTTGGGCAAAGCCGAACACCTGAAAAATCCTTCCATGAAGGCCATACACCGGTATTTCGACAATTTCTATGTCCCTAATAATTATGCATTGGTTTTGGTAGGTGATTTGGAATTTGACAAAACCATAGCCTTGGTGGATCAATATTTTGGATCTTTTCCTTATCAAGAACTCCCTCTGAAAACCAAAATTGTAGAAAAACCATTGGATAAAATCATCACAAAATCGGTAAAAAGCCCATCCAATACTAGGTTGCATTTAGCATGGCGTAGCGATAGCTATGGGACAAAAGAAGCTATGCTGGCAGATGTGGTAGCCAATTTACTCAGCAATAAAGGAGAAGCTGGTCTCCTGGACATCAACATCAATCAGACACAAAAAGCTCTTTGGGCTCAAGCTTATTCCGTAGGTCTAAAACAATATGGATATTTCACGGCTGTTATCGTTCCTAAAGAAAATCAAAGCCTAGAACAAGCCAAAAATTTAATTCTAGAACAAATACAATTAATAAAAAATGGCAACTTCACAGAACATCAGCTAAAAGCGATAATCAATGATTTTAAAACCCAAAGAATTAAATCTTGGGAAACAGCCGACGGATTGGCCACCACCTTGTATGACACCTTCATTAAAGAAAGAACTTGGGAAGATGAACTGAATGAAATGCCCCAATACGAAGCGTACACTAAAGAAGATGTGGCCTTGTTTGCCCAAGAATTTTTCCAAGATAACTATGTAGAAATACTGAAAGAAAAAGGAAACAATGAAAATTTAATCCGTGTGGAAAACCCAGGTATTACGCCTGTAAAAATTAATAGAGATACTCAGTCTGCATTTTTTCAAAAAATAGCCAACATCCATACCCCTTCCATTGCTCCAATCTTCATCAATTACCAAAAAGCAATTCAAGAAAGTGTTATACTCGACAAAAAATTCTTCTTTGTTCCTAACATACACAATCGTTTGGCACAAATCCATTATATTTTCCCATTAGGTACAGACCATGATAAGGAATTAGTTCTTGCCCTGCAATATGTACAATATCTAGGTACAGACCAATACAGCCCAGAGCTTATTAGAAAAGAATTCTATGAGTTGGGAATCAATTTTGATTTCCGTTTCACACACAACGAACTCTCCATTATCCTATCCGGTCTCGAAGAAAATTTAGAAAAAGGGATTAGCTTACTCCACCATTGGTTACAAAATTGTATTGCCAACAAAACAGTATATCAAGACTTTGTACAAACAATACTCGAAAGTAGAGATTTTGCAAAAAAAGACAAAGGCCGTATCATGGCAGCATTAACCAATTATGCAAAATTCGGTAAAGAATCTAGACAAAGAGATGTACTCAGTTCCCAGCAACTTCAGGAAATGGACATCCACCTACTCATACAGAAAATCAAAAATCTATTCCACTATCCTTACGATGTTTTTTATTACGGATGCGAACCCAACAATACAAAATCGTACATCACCAACTTCGTACAAACCACCACCACCCAAATTCCACAACCAAAAATATATCCGGAACCCAAGACAGAAGCTAAAGTCTTCTTTACCCAATACGATATGGTACAAGTTGAAATGTCCCGAATTGCCAGTGGAAATTTTGTAGATCAAAGCATTTTTGGCACCATCAATGTTTTTAATGAATACTTCGGCAGAGGACTATCATCCATCGTTTTCCAGGAAATGCGCGAAAGCAAAAGCCTCGCCTACTCCGCCTATGTATCATACAATACAGCTACAGAAGCAGAAAAAAACGATTTCGTAACAACCTACATCGGAACCCAACCCGATAAATTGAACATCGCCATCCAAACTTTGGAAACCCTCATGCAACAATTACCACAAATACCATTACAATTCGATAATGCAAAAAATTCTGTCCTAAGACAAATAGAATCAGGAAGAATAGTAAGAGCCCAACAGTTTCTAAACTTCAGAAAACTTAATAAACTCGGTATATACAACGACATTCGAGAAAATATGTATCAGGAAGTAAAAGAGCTTACCTTGGAAAAACTCAACGAAATGTACCTACAAAGAATCAATAGTCTGCAATACAACACAGCAATTATTGGAAAAAAAGAAAATATTGATTTTCAAAAATTAGAAAAATTAGGACCCATATCCGAATTGAGTTTGGAAGAAATATTCGGTTACTAACTCATCATCATTTTGCTTAGTACAATTACCCTCAATATCGAGGGTATTTTTATTAGGAGTCACCCCATTTCGTCTTCAGTTCGTCATTCCACCGGCTATCCGCTGTATCTTTTGCCGCCCTGCTCTTTCCCAAGCCATGGCAAAAGGATGCCGCTCCTATCCGGACTATAACTTCAGGGCGTACTTCTATTCACAGAACTATTTTCCTTGTACTTCTATTCTATTGCTTATTCTCAACTTCCATCCTTCAAGGTTTTTAAAAACTTTAATGGATTAGCTGGTGCGAGCGTCACGCTCGTATCAAATTAAATATACCAAAAAAAAATAATTTTAAATACCACGAATAATATCCGAGGCTGAGAAGCAGGAAAAACTTCCATCCTTCAAGGTTTTAAAAACCTTGAAGGATTAAAACCAAAAATCTTACCGCTGGTGCGAGCGTCACGCTCGTATCAAATAAAATATACCAAAAAAAATAATTTTAAATACCACGAAAAATATCCGTGGCTGAGAAGTAGGAAAATTTTCCATCCTTCAAGGTTTTAAAAAACCTTAATGGATTAAAAACCAAAAATCTCACCGCTGATGCGAGCGTCACGCTCGTATCAAATAAAATATACCAAAAAAATAATTTTTAAATACCACGAATAATATCAGAGGCAGAGAAAAAGGAAAATTTTCCATCCTTCAAGGTTTTTAAAACCTTGAAGGATTAAAAACAA
>JAFDZI010000052.1 GCA_018266955.1 Bacteroidota bacterium | reverse complement strand
AAATTACCGTGCAACGGTCTTAATATTTAATAGGCATCCTATGTCTTGGCTTAATTGTTTTTTTGAACAAAAATCAAAAACCATTACAAAAAGGAGATGTTCAAAAACTATTGTTGGCAGGTATAAGCTTTGGACTCACCAGTGTTCTGTATTATATCGCCATTCGTTTCATCAACGCATCTATGGGCGTTGTACTGCTCATGCAATCGGTTTGGATGGGAGTTTTTATAGAAGCATTACAAGAGAAAAAAATCCCAAATCTTAAAAAAATAACTGCTGTAGGAATTGTCTTATTGGGAACCATCTTGGCCACCAATCTCATGAACCAAACAGAAACCAAAATGGACTACCGAGGTATAATCTTCGGACTCATGGCAGCCTTCAGCTTCTCCATTGTATTGTTTTCTACCCAAAAAGTAGCATTGCATTTATCGGCAGAAAAACGAAGTTTGTATATGTTGTATGGAGGTTCTATTGTGGTTGTTCTATTAACAATGCTCAGCCAAATCCTCCCTTATTACCTGAATGTCAATCTCATTCCTAATGAATTCATCAGTAACAAACCTCTGGATTTAAGTTTATTAATCAGTTGGGGAATTCCTATTGCTTTATTCGGCACGGTGATTCCGCCACTTATGTTCAACAAAGGATTTCCAATTGTAGGAGTCGGTTTGGGAAGTATTTTATCCGCATTTGAGTTACCGGTTTCCATTGTTATTTCATTTCTTATATTGGGGGAAATAATCAATGATACTCAATGGTTCGGCGTAGCCCTCATACTTTCAGCCATACTTTTACTGAATATTAATTTACCATCGATACAGCAATTAAAGGAAAAACGGATTAAAAATTAAAAATAAGGCTTCCAAAATAGGAAGCCTTATTTTATGATGACTATAAAAAGACAAAAGATTACACCGTTGTGTTGAATTTTCTATCTCTTATCAATTGTGCAATGGCCAATATATCTTCTCCTATCAAGCGATCGTCTTCCAGTTTAGCCACTTTAGATCTTAAAATATCATAGTTTTCTTCTACAATTTTAGAGCATTTTAAAGGTCGTCTAAATTCTAAACCTTGAGCAGCAAACATGAGTTCTACGGCAAAAATATTCTCTAAATTCCCCAATACTTGGTTAAATTTTCTACCGGAAATACTCCCCATACTCACATGGTCTTCTTGTCCTAAACTGGTAGGTACAGAGTCGGCAGAAGCTGGGAAACAAAGGGTTTTATTTTCAGTTACCAAGGCTGCTGTAGTATATTGTGGGATCATAAATCCTGAGTTAAGACCTGAGCTTTCCACCAATAATTTGGGTAATCCGTACTTTCCTTCCAACAGTAAATAACTTCTTCTATCCGAAATATTTCCGAGTTCAGCAGCGGCCAAAGTTGCATAATCCAAAGGCATAGCCATTGGTTGTCCATGGAAGTTACCACCAGAAATGGCTTCCTCATGAGAAATCACAATTGGATTGTCGGTAACGGAATTAAGTTCAATCTCTGCCATTTCTTTTAGGTGTTCATAAGCATTTCTACTGGCTCCGTGTACTTGTGGTACACAACGCAATGAATAAGGATCCTGTACCCTTCCACAATCTTCGTGGTATTTTAAATTTTCGGAATTTTTTAGAAACTTCAACATTCTGGAAGCTACTTTTTTACTTCCTTTATAGGGTCTTATTTCATGTAATTCTTTTTTAAATGGACTTGCCGAACCTTGGTAGGCTTCCAAAGACATGGCTGCAGCCAAATCGGCCAAATCCAATAAATAACCCATTTTATCCAACCCCAAAATGGCATGAGAAAGAATAAATTGTGTTCCATTGATGAGTGCCAAACCTTCTTTGGCTTGTAATTTTAAAGGTTTCAAGCCGTTTTTTTTCAGCACGGGAGCAGTATCCACAGGTTGGCCTTTATCCCAAACTTTGCCATATCCTAAAAGGGGTAACACTAAATGAGAAAGCGGTGCTAAATCTCCAGATGCACCTACCGAACCTTGTTCTGGAACCACTGGGATAATGTCTTTTTCCAACATGAGAATCATTCGCTCAACCACATCCATGGAGATGCCGGAAAAGCCTTTAGATAAAGCATGAATTTTGGCTACCATCATTATTTTTGACAAATCCTTAACAATAGGTTTGCCCACTCCAACCGCATGAGAAATAATTAAATTCTCCTGCAATTTTGCTGTTTCGTTTTCGGAGATTTTAGTATCACAAAGGGGACCAAACCCTGTATTAATCCCATAAACAGTCTTATCCGAAGCTACAATTTTTTGTACATTAGTGTACGATTTCAAGATTTGTTCTTTGGATTTTTTGTTCAGTTTTGCCAATTTAGGATTGTGGATTATTTCCAAAACATCCTCTATAGAAAAATGGTCGATTCCGTAAATTTTCATCGCTTTAATTATCGTTTCGTTAGTTATTGTATTGCTTGATTAACTCGGGTTAAAAGTACGGAATTTTAAGGACTATTAGAAATATAAATTACGCCCATTAAAATCTCATATTAGAGCTCCATCATTTGGTATAAAAAACGAAAAATGAAAATAGCCTTTAACTAAAAAAAGAAACCGCCTCAAAATAAATCGAGACGGATTCCTCAGTAAATTAAATGAATGAAAAACTAAAAATTATTACCATTTGACTGATAAACAAATTTGAATGTAAAATAATTAGATGGGGTGGTTAAAGGGTCTGGAGCAGATGGAGCGTCTTTATAAAAGGAAAGAATTTCCATTTTTGCATACTTGCCATCATGTGTTCGTATGACAAAAACTTTTCCAGGAATAGGTGAAATTAAATGATTGGCAGGATTGTATTGATACCAACCATTGCCACTTCCAGACGCAATGGCATACATTCCATTAGCATCTTGTTTAAATGTAGATGCTTCTGGCACCGACTTAACTGCATCTAAAGTAGATTGTACTGTACTTACAGCCGCATTTCCTGTTTTTGCAGGTTCGTCGCTCACCCCAACAGCAGTTCCTCCATTCACAATAATTGCAGTTCCTCTAAATGCAATATCCCAGCTACCATCGGTAACCACGGCGTTTTTTGAAAATGAAAATTTTGTAAAAGTTCCAGAAACAGGTTGCCCTTGTCCTCCCATCTGAGGAGCATAAAGATTTTTGAATGTTTGGGATTGCAATGTTACTGGTTGTTGTACGACTTCCTCTTCCCTATCGGAGGAGCAAGAACCTAAAGTAACTACTAGCGATAAGCAAAATATTGCTTTAATCAATTTTGAATGTACCATATTATTATATTTATATTTTAAAAATGAAAAGAAATTTTTCCGAAAATTTGCCTCCCTGGAAGATTGCTTATGTTGTACCTATCTTTATAATTAAAAATATTTAACACTCCTGCCTGAAGACTAAACTGAGAGTTTAATTCGGTATTTATTGTTAAATGACTTAGAAAATACCCTTTAACAAAATCATCATAATTATCCAAAATGCCATTAGAATTAGCATCGGATATACCATATTTACTACGATAAATAACTCGAAGTTCCGCACTTGATTTAATCTCTGGCACTTTAAACTTAACTTTGAAGTTAGCCGTATGTTTGGATCGGTTGTACAAGCCAAAGTAGTCTTTTGATTTCAATGAAAAGGAACTGAGCGTTTCTGGATCTCTTGCATAAATCTTACCTTCCTTTAAACCTTCCACCACAGCAAGATCTTTAGCTATTAGATACTGATAGCCGACAGAAAAGCTGAGATTGGAACTAAGCTGATAACTTGAATTGAGTTCTAAACCATAAGTAAAAATCTGATGAACATTAAAATAAGAGAAAATACTTTGACCATTATTTTTCTGAGCTACGATTTTAGAATCAATAAGATTTTCAATTTGATTGTAAAATAGATTGGCTTCCGCAGACCAACGATTTTTTTTGTACACCCCACCAAAGTTAAAATTAACAGAACTTTCGGGCTTTAATGGTTGAGAAAAATCGATATTTTGCCTATTGACTAACTGCCCTTGATTATCCATTTGATCCAAGAGTTCTGTTGCCACATTGTACCCTATTACAGAGTATCCAATGGCCGAATTGGAAAAATTAAAATACAACTGTCTCAAGTCTGGAGCTTTATACCCATAACCCACTGATGATTTGAGTGACAAATTTTCATTCCATTTATAATTTATTCCCAATTTGGGACTCCATTGCGATTGGTACTGATGGTGGTGATCATACCTAAACCCTGCCAAAACATTCCATTTTTGGCCTATAAACCACTCCAACTGTCCAAAAATATATTCAGAATTCAACAAAGCTTTTTCTTTAAAATCCGTTCTTTCCAAAGATTCGAAATTAATTCCTATTCCCGATGTAATGGTTTTCTTTCCCAAACTGTAAGAAGAACGAAGTTCGGGACGGAAGTAAAACTGATTATACTTTGATTTTTCAAACAACTGCATTTGAGCGTCATTCAGATATTCATCCGCTTTGTATTGAGTAGCATACAAATCGTAAGTCAATTTTAACTTTTCACCAACGGATTGTTGCACTACCAAAGAATGATTCCATTCATCAATATTGTGTTTCCCGATATATTGGTTATTTCCGATTTCCGATTTGTAATCCTGATTTTGTATGAACAAACGAGAAGAAATGGAAAGATTAACCTTATCATTAAAATAATATTTAAATTTCGGTTGCATGCTGAAATTACTAAATGGTTCTACCGTTTGCGAAAAAGCATTATCGCTTAGGTTATAACCTTTGGTATCATAGTAATTGGCAAAAAATTCTGCCCGCAATTTAGCTGTTCCATAATCTAAATTTATTGAAGCATCGTGGGTGGAAAAAGTCCCCAATTTATAACTAATATTTCCTAATAATTTATTCGTTTCTTTTGGTGATTTGGTGATGATATTGATGACACCTGCCAAAGCTTCAGAACCATACAAACAAGAAGAAGCCCCTTTTACTACTTCTATCTTATCGATATTGTGAACCGAAATTCTGGATAGATCCAAAGTTCCAGCAGATCGGCCAAATAACGGTTGACCATCCAGCAATATCATTACATAAGCGGCATCCAATCCTTGGATTTGCACTCCTTCACCGCCACCAAAATCCGGTACAGTTACCAATCCTGTTTGTTCTTGGATTATTTCGTTTAATCGACTTACACCAGAAGCACGGATGCTTTCTCCGGTGATTACCTGAGTAGGGATGGGTAAGGTTGATTGTGTTCTGGAAGTACGGGTTCCTGTAATTAAAACAGGATCTATTACAGTAGATTTTATTGTGTCTTGAGCCATTTGGGCGTTCAACAACTCGAAGGAAGAACAGCCCAACAGCAAAATGGACAATGGTAATTTCATTGTTATTGAATTATAAACAAGTCTATTGTCTTGTTAATTTCCGATTGAGAGGCATCTTTTTTCAGCTTTCCTAAATGCACGAATAACGGCTGACCATCAACTTTTTCTTTCAGTTTCAATTCTTTATTTTTAGCAAACTCAATGGACCATTTACTTCTTACTTTCGCCCAAAAATCTTCGTTATTTTTCCACCATTCTTTTGCTTTTTGGCATTTGGAATCATCCACTTTCACATAGGTATTGTAGCCTTTTTCTTCTGCCAAAACATAGTCTTTTCCAGCTTCTGTTCTAACTATTTTTTTATTATCTTGGTTGTGAATCCATCCATTGGATAAGATTTCGTGTTCATTGGTTCTTAGCGTAACATTATAGTCGCTTCTCTGGGTATATTCTCTCCTAGGTAATGGCGCATTGGCCACGCTTCTCCAAGTAGTTCTTCCATCTACTCTTGCCCATGTTGCTGTCCCCTCGTAACGAGGCTCATCGCTTACTTCATATACCTTTTGTGTCCATTGTCCTTGTACTTCTTTAGGATTTTTCTCTACGAATTTCCAATTATTGAAGCCTTGATAATCATAGAATTTTGTGTTTTCAAAAATCCATTCTTGTCGCCAATGTTTAATGACCATTTCTTCACCAGCCAACAATAAATGTTGCATAGATATTTTTCGGGGTTGATCTTCTATTAATTGAACCCATTCATACGCTTTTTCATGTTTTTCTTTAGAAGGTTTGTATTGCTCAGGATTGCTAGGATATTTAAAGGTTTCATCGAAATTAAAAGTAACTTCATAACAACCACACATTGCTTTTATGGCTTTTTGATCATCAGATTTCTGAGCCATTAAAGATAACGAACCACACATTACAACTGCCAAACTGATTTTTTTCATGTATTATTTTTATTTAGAATTATTAAAAATTAAAGCGCAAAAATAGCATAGCTTTTTTTAGAAAATCTTTTTTAAAAGGAAAAAAAATTTAGTTATCCGTAAAAATTTTCAATTGAAAATTGCTTGGGTGTAATTCCGAAATAGGATTTAAAAGCTTGGCTAAAGCTACTAATGGAGGCATAACCAACTTCAATCGCTACTTCTCTTATACTTTTGTTGGATGTCTGAAGTAATAATTGTGCTTGAGCCATTCTTTTTTGTTGGATAAATTCGAAAATAGTACCGCCTGTATGTAACTTAAAATCTCTTTTTAAATAACATTCATTGGTACCAATTGCAGTAGAAATTGCAGCGATTGATAAGTTATCAGATAAATGATGGAGAATATACTCCTGTGCTGCTTCTATCCTTTTTTTCCCTTGAGATTGTATAGTAATTTTACATTGGTAGCAATCTACATCTCTTCCTGACATTTGTTTATTAAGCTGAAACAATAGAAACAAAATTGCGCTTTCCATATACAGTTTACGCTGTACCCCAATCAGTTTACAACATATAATTTCAAATAATTTGGTTTGTGTAACAAGACATATATTAGAAATGCTTTGACATTTTATAAAATCTTCTCCATATTTTTCAAAATACGAAGGATGGATGATTATCGTAAGCCAATAGTTTTGTAATGATAAGTCAAAAAAGCAATCCGAATCCGACAACTGATATTGAATTCTATATTCGCCTTGCAACAATTCCACTGTACAAGTCGTTTTACTTATCATGGTATCTTTTCCAAATTGAAAACGCAAAGTATCTGTTATGAACTCCAAAACAATGTATTTATTTTTATTTAGTTTAATTCTAAATAATATTTTGTGCAAATATAAAATTTTAAAATTTAGTTAAAAGAAATGATATTTAGTTAAGAGGAAAAAAGATAATCCTCAAATAATATTGTAGCGATAATTATTAAAAAAGTCAGATTAAAATTTATTATTTTTGAAATATGAATTCCGAATTGGCTTTACAATTAAAAACCCTACCTTCCGACCCAGGAGTATATCGCTATTACGACAAAAGCAATAATTTACTCTATGTAGGAAAGGCAAAAAATATAAAAAAAAGGGTTCTCTCCTATTTCAACAAAACAGTTTCCGGATATAAAACCAAAATCATGGTGGGCAAAATACACCGATTGGAAACCACCATTGTCCCTAGTGAGTACGATGCTTTGCTCTTGGAAAACAACCTCATCAAAGAACACCAACCCTTCTACAACATTATGATGAAGGACGACAAATCCTACCCATGGATTTGCATTAAAAATGAAAATTTCCCTAGGATTTTTCTCACCCGAAACAAAATAAAAGACGGCTCGGAATATTATGGGCCTTATGCCAAAGTACGACCTGCCAAAATACTTTTGGAAACCATAAAAAACATTTATAAACTCCGAACCTGCACCCTAGATTTATCCGAAAAAAAAATAAACGAAGGTAAATACAAAGTTTGTTTGGAATACCATATCAAAAATTGCGATGGACCATGCGAAGGCTTGGAAACTCTGGAACATTACCAAAAGAAAATAGAAGCCATACGAGGCATCATCAAAGGAGATTTCCGTATTGCCCATCAGTATCTCACCGAAGAAATGATGACCTTTGCCGAACAACTTGAATTTGAAAAAGCACAATTATGTAAAGAAAAAATTGACATTTTGAGCGATTATCAAGCCAAACATACCGTGGTAAGTCCTACCATTGACGATGTGGATGTATTTGGGATGTGCAGCGACGAAACTGCTGTTTTCGTCAATTTCTTTAAAATACGCAATGGAAACATCATCCAAAGTTATACTACAGAAATTCGTAAAGTGTTAGAAGAATCAGAAGAAGATATTTTGGAAGAAGCCATCATAGAAATCCGACAAAAATTTGATTCCCAATCCAAAGAAATCCTCCTTCCATTCCATTTGGACACTGAAATACCAGGCGTAAAACTCATCGTTCCTAAAGTGGGAGATAAAAAAAGAATAGTAGAACTATCCGAACAAAATGCTAAAGAATATAGGGTTGAAAAATTAAAACAAATACAAATAATTGACCCAGACCGCCATACCAACCGAGTGATGGCAGAAATGAAAAAACTGTTAAGAATGCCTGTAGAACCCAGACACATTGAAGGTTTTGATAACTCAAATATCCAAGGAACCCATCCGGTTTCTGCCTGTGTGGTTTTCAAAAATGGAAAACCAAGTAAGGCCGATTATAGAATTTTCCATCCGAAAACCGTGGAAGGTCCCAATGATTTCGCTACCATGGAAGAAGTCATCCTAAGACGATACTCCAGATTGTTGGACGAGGGTGAGGAGTTACCTCAACTTATATTGATTGATGGTGGAAAAGGACAGTTGTCCTCGGCTGTAAAAAGTTTGAAAATCTTGGGACTGTATGGAAAAATAACCATCATTGGAATTGCCAAAAGATTAGAAGAGTTATACTTTCCAAACGATCCGGATCCGTTGTATCTTGATAAAAAATCTGAAACACTAAAAATCTTACAAAGAGTTCGTGATGAGTCGCATCGATTTGGAGTAAAACACCATAGAACCCGAAGAAAAAACGCCACAATACAATCTGAGCTAGAGTCTATCCCGGGCATTGGAGCAAAGTCCATCGAACTACTTTTACAGAATTTAAAATCGGTAAAAAGAATTAAAGAAAGCCCTATAGAAACTATAGAAGAAATTTTGGGTAAAGCCAAAGCAAACATCATTTGGTCGTACTTTCACTCAGAGGAATAAGAAAAGAACATAGGACATCGCAACAAAAGAGGGTGTCCGAAAAGTCGG
>JAFDZI010000051.1 GCA_018266955.1 Bacteroidota bacterium | reverse complement strand
CACACTTTTTTGGGACAGTATCCAAAAAACATAGTACACACATTCCGAACACAAAGATGAAAAACAAAGCCGACTGTTTTTAAATAAAACAATCGGCTTTTTTGAATTTTTTTAAAAGTATTTATTCTCGTTCAACGATGAGTAGATTTATATCAAATTCTCAGTACTAATCCAACCATCCTTGTTCTTTCATCCATTCATCATTGTATATTTTCCCAACATATCGGGAACCATGATCGTGGAGGAGTACAACAACAATGTCATCTTTAGTGAATTTGTCTTTCATTTGTACCATTGCAGCTATGGCACTTCCTGCGGAATACCCACAGAAAATTCCTTCTTCTTTTGCCAATTTTCTAGCATAGATGGCTCCGTCTTTATCGGTTACTTTTTCAAAATGATCGATAACAGACATATCATAATTTTGCGGAATAATATCTTCGCCGATGCCTTCGGTGATGTAGGTGTAGGCATGATCCGGATGGAATTCTCCTGTCTCGTGGTATTCTTTTAAAATAGAACCAAAAGTATCCACTCCGAGTATCTTAATGTCTTTATTTTTTTCTTTAAAAAATTTCCCACAACCGGTAATGGTTCCTCCTGTACCAGCGCCAGCCAAAAAATGCGTTAGTTTGCCTTCGGTTTGTTCCCAAATTTCGGGTGCAGTTTGCTCGTAGTGGGCTAGGCGATTGGATAAATTGTCGTATTGATTTACATACCAGCCATTTTCTGTTTCCTCTGCCAACCTTCGGGATACCGAATAATAAGATCTAGGATCATCTGGGGTAACATCAGTAGGGCAAACGATAACTTCTGCTCCTACAGCTCTCAGGATATCGCATTTCTCTTTGGATTGTTTGGAATTGGTAACAAAAATACACTTATAACCTTTAATGATGGCTGCCAAAGCAAGTCCCATACCTGTATTCCCACTGGTTCCCTCGATGATGGTTCCACCGGGTTTTAAGCTACCGTTTTTTTCGGCGTCCTCTATCATTTTTAGTGCCATTCTGTCTTTTACAGAATTTCCAGGATTGAAGGTTTCCACTTTGGCCAAAACCAATGCTGGGAAGTCTTCGCCCAGAACTTTGTTTAATTTGATAAGCGGTGTATTTCCTATGGTTTCGAGTATGTTATTGGCATATTTCATTTGAAGCTATTTTTTTATTTAAAGTTTGCAAATATACAGTATTTTATTCGATTGAGCCTCAAGGAGCTTTTGTCGTTATTTGAAAATGATGTAAGCAATTGACTTGTGCTGAGCGATAAGATTTTGTATTTTTAAAAATTCAAAAAATATTTAAATTTTCTTAATTTATTGGTTATAACCAACCAGTTATGAAAAGTAATCTGTTTTCTATGACCTACAAAAACAATAATACAAAGCTTTTGATGAAAATGCCAGTAACAAGTTTTTGTAAATAAAAATAGACGAAGATTGGCGATTGACTTCTTCTAACCACTTCGTTAGGTTTACATATGACAAACAACAAACAACAAATATCTATATATGAAATTCAAAATCATCCTTGCTACTTTTTTGTTCCTACAATCGTTGTTGCCCGCACAAGCAAAAGATGAATCACAATCAAAAATGAATTGGTTTGGCGATGCCAAATTAGGAGTTTTCATCCATTGGGGAATTTATTCGGTGAATGGTATTGCCGAATCATGGGCTTTTTTCAATAATTACATTAGTCACGAGAATTATATGAAGCAACTGTCGGGGTTTAGTGCTAAAAATTATCAACCCCAAAATTGGGTGGAACTTATTCAAAAATCAGGAGCGAAATATGCTGTAATCACCACGAGACATCATGATGGAGTTTCTCTTTGGGATTCCAAAGCCGATCGAGCCATTACAACGGTAAAAGATGCTGCTGCACAAAAAGATGTATTATCACCTTTTGTTTCGGCGATCAAAAAAACAGGCTTAAAAACCGGATTGTATTATTCATTACCGGATTGGAGCCATCCGTATTACGACATTGAAACCAGAATTAAAAAAAGATACGACCTAAAGTCCGAACCCAAAAGGTGGAGCAATTTCATTCGCTATTATCAGACTCAACTTTCTGAACTTTCCAAAAAATACCAACCGGATTTAATTTGGTTTGATGGCGATTGGGAACACAATGCCCACGATTGGAAATCGCAGGAAACATTGTCTCTTTTGCAAGAGTATAATCCCAATATTATTATTAATTCCAGATTGAACCATTTGGGGGATTATGCAACACCTGAACAAGGAATTCCTGTATTGGCGCCACCATCAGCGTATTGGGAGTTATGTTATACCATGAATGATTCTTGGGGCTATCAGCCTTATGATGTTCATTACAAAAGTCCGAATATGATAGTAAGAACTTTAACCGATGTGGTGAGCATGGGTGGAAATCTGTTGATAGACATTGGCCCTAAGGAAGATGGTAGCATCCCCGAACCTCAAGTAGCAATATTAGAAAATCTTGGTCGATGGACTAAAAAATACAGTCAAGGTATTTATGGAACTCAAAGAGGAATACCAGCAGAAAATTATTGGGGAAAATCGGCATTATCAAAGGATAAAAAACAATTGTTTCTGTTTTTGGAAGAGAAAAAATCCAATGTACGATTGAGGGGTATTGCTTCTAAAATTCAATCTGTAAATGCAGTGGATGATGCAAGCCAACATCTTCCTTTTACACAAGATAAAGAGGGTAGGGTTGTTATCGATGTTACTAAGGTGAAGATGGATCCAGATGCAACCGTTCTTGTTTTGAATTTTGATGAAGCATTGAAAGTACAAACTGCTTCTAAAAACATCAATACAACATTGGCAGAGGTTTTACAAAATAAAAATACTGAAAGCGGAATTTATACAATAGTACAACAGCTACACCTAGGGAATAATTTATTGGAAAATACGGGTTTGTCGCAAGACGGAGAGGTGCCCAAGATGCAATTGTCTGGAAAAGAAAACCCAGAAATAATGGATTGGGTAAGAAAAAATGCAGAAGTATTGTACGATGGAGGAAAAGGAATGCCCAACGGACACTATTATGGTAAATCGGCTTTGTCTAAAGACAAACAAACACTTTATTTGTTTGTAGAAGGACAACCTACTGGACCTATCGCACTAAAAGGTTTGAAAAATTCTATCTCAAGAATAAGAATTGTAGGAGAAGGAACCATGTTGACACACGATATTTACAATAAATTGTACTGGAGTCCCATTCCTGGTATTGTGTATGTAGATGTTCCTAAAGACAGGCTGGATGCGCATATAACAGTACTTGCAATTCTTTTGGATAAACCGATTGAGTTGTATCGAGAACAAAATGGCGCTATTGAATCTAATTTATAAATAATTGTTTTTTGTTGAATCAAATTCCTATTTAACGAAAATGAATTGTGGTTCGAAGAGTAAAATAACGAAATTCAATTGAGTGTGTTTTCACTTCATATTTTTAGTTTTTCTCGATTGATTATCAGATAAAAAGCTAAAAGTCAGCTCAAAATATCAATAAAAAATCTCTAGCTATCAATTCTTAGCAGACTCTAAAAATTGAATGGATAAAGAGATGTCCCTTCCATCGGGCTCTAAACTGAATTTAGGATAACCTCTCCCGAGTGAGTGACAGCAGCGGCATCCTTTTTTTTGCTTGGGAAAAGCTTGGCAAAAAAGATAGAGCGAATGGCACGACCCGGGCCTTGGGATAAGCTAAGGCGAGGGGCACTCCCCAAAAATATAAAAAGGAAAACATGTTCATGTTGTTTTCCTTTTTATTTATAAGTTTGGTGGAAGTTTAAATTAAAATTCCATTGGTTTTTAATTGTATTTAATGGATTTTACCGGCGATATTTTGGAAATTAAATAACTTGGAATGATGAGTGCTAATGCGGCAATAACCAGCATACCGATGGATATGAGGAGGAAGTAAAGCGGATTGAGATCTACAGGAACCACACTTACATAATAATTATCGGGGTTGAGTTGGATGATGCCGAAAAATCTTTGCAACAATAAGAGTCCTATGCCAATTAAGTTTCCATACAAAAGTCCCGGAATCATAATGAGCAAAGTGTAGTTGATGAAAACCGCCCGAACCTGATTGTTGTTGGCACCTAAAGTTTTCAGAATACCTATGGAATTGGTTCTTTCGATGATGAGGATAAGTAATACCATGATGATGTTGATGACCACTACCACCAACATAAGGGTGATGATGATGGCGATGTAATTATCAAAAAGGTTGATCCAATCTTTAATCATGGGGTATTTGTCGGTTGCTTTTTCGGCATAGTTTTTATAGCCAATGGCTTTTTCTATGGCCGGAAAATCCTGATTGATGTGGCTTATGTCTTTCAGGAAGATGTCCAAACCTCCAATGTCACTTTTGCCTATATCTAATATTTTTCTCACATGGTTGATGTCGCCCAAGATAAATTGGTCGTCAATCATTTTAATATCGGTTTTGTAGATACCTACCACTTCAAATTTTCTATAGATGGGTTTTTGATCGGCTTTGGAAAAGATGGCAACGATGCTGTCCTTTAATTTGAGGTGGAGGTCATTGGCAATTTTTTTGGATAGGACAATGCCGTTGTTATAGCCTTTCCCATCAATTTTTGGGGTATTCCCTTCTATAAGGAATTTTTGGAAACGCTCATGGTCAAAATCTTTGTCCACCCCTTTAAAGATGATGCCCGAGAAGTTATCCTTGGTTCTGAGGATTCCTGTGGTAGTAGCAAAGGATTGAATTCCCGCTACTTCGGGGTTATTTTGTATTTTTTTTAAATCTAAATTCTGTCGTTCTAATACGGAAGTGTTGTAGGAAGCGTTGGACTGGGTGGACTTTACCGTAATGTGCCCGCTGAAGTCGGCAACTCTTTCCTGAATGGCTTTTTTGGAACCCAAACCTGTGGAAATGGTGATGAGCGATACTATAATTCCTAAGGCTACGGACAAACGACCAATCAAAACAATCACTCGGGAAAGTGTATTTTTGTTATCTTTGGAACGCGCAATTTTTCTGGAAAAATATAATGGAAATTTCAATCGTATGAATTTAAACTTCAAAATTAAAAAATTACTGCTTATTTGCCTAATTTTTTTGTCCTCGATGCCGCTATTTGCTCAAGAGTTAAAAGAGGATTCCCCATGTTATGCTGCTGGAGCGGATCGACCGAATTTGTATTTGCCATTGTTGAAAGGCAAATCTATAGCGGTGGTCACCAACCCAACAGGAAAAATGAAAGATGGCACTTTCTTAGTCGATTTTTTATTGAAGAATAATGTGACGATAAAAACTATTTTCGCTCCCGAGCATGGTTTTCGAGGCGATGCCGATGCTGGCGAACAAGTGAAAAATGGTACTGATGCCAAAACGGGGATCCCAATTATTTCTTTATATGGGAAAAATAAGAAGCCTAATGCAGAGCAACTCAAAGGAATTGATCTGGTGTTGTTTGATATTCAGGATGTGGGCGTTCGATTTTATACCTATATTTCTACTTTGGCATTGGTAATGGAGGCTGGTGCAGAAAATAAGGTGGAAATTGTGGTACTCGACAGGCCTAACCCACACGATGGATATACTGATGGACCTATGCTGAAGAAAAAATGGGAATCATTTGTAGGGATGCACCCGGTACCTGTGGTTTATGGATTAACTATTGGGGAATATGGAAGCATGGTTAATGGAGAAGGCTGGTTGAAAAATGGTGTGAAAGCAACATATACGGTAATTCCAATGAAGGGATATTACAAAAACAAACGATATCCAATTTCGGATAAGCCTTCGCCTAATTTACCAAATGCACAGTCGATAAACCTTTATCCCAGTTTGTGTTTTTTTGAAGGAACAGAAGTTTCTGTGGGGAGAGGAACGCCTTATCCTTTTCAGGTATTTGGTTCGCCATGGACTCAAGAATTGCCATTTCAGTTTACTCCAAAACCAAGTATGGGAGCTAAAGAACCTTTTCTGAAAGACCAAATCTGCAATGGAGAAGACCTTAGGAATTGGAAAGGAGATTTTAAAAAATTAAATTTGGAATGGATGTTAAAGTCCTACCAGAACTATAGAAACCCCAAACAAAGTTTCTTTTTGAAGAATTTGTTTTTTGATAAATTGGCAGGATCTGATGAGCTAAGAAAACAAATCATCGCTGGGAAAACGGAAAAGGAAATCAGGCAATCTTGGCAACAAGATCTTCAAGAATTTGAAAAAATAAGACAGAAATACATTCAGTATCCTGATGGTGAGTAAAGCTGATAGAAATGTAGAAAAGAGAGAATGAAAAAATCCTGAACTTTTGGTTCAGGATTCTTTATTGATAACAAATAGATTACGAATTATTTTACTTGATCTACAACAGCTTTGAAAGCTTCAGGGTGGTTCATTGCTAGGTCAGCAAGAACTTTTCTGTTAAGCTCGATGTTGTTTTTCTTAAGAGCTCCCATAAATTGAGAGTAAGACATTCCGTGTTCTCTGGCACCAGCATTGATACGGGTAATCCAAAGCGCTCTGAAATTTCTTTTCTTTTCTTTTCTTCCACGGTAAGCATATTGCATTGCTTTTTCAACCGCGTTTTTAGCTACAGTCCAAACATTTTTTCTTCTTCCGAAAAAACCTTTAGCCTGCTTCATTACTTTTTTTCTGCGTGCTCTAGAAGCAACGGCATTTACTGATCTTGGCATAATTTGTTGTTGTTTTTTGAAATTGAGCGTTGATGGTTTTCATCACACTTAGAGGCTCTAATTTCGGGTTAAACTTTTTAATTGAATTGTTTAGAATTCTTATAAACCGATAGATTTATAAAAACTACTTAATCGCTAATTGTCTTTTAACGCTTTTTTCATCCACAGTAGCAACATAAGAAGTTTGCGTAAGATTTCTCTTTTGCTTGGTTTCTTTCTTAGTCAAGATGTGGCTTTTATAAGCATTTTTTCTTTTGATCTTTCCGGTTCCGGTAAGAGCAAAACGCTTCTTAGCTCCTGATTTAGTTTTTAATTTTGGCATTTTTTTGCTTTTTTGTTTTGTTATCAATGAGTTTGCAAAAGTACAAATATTTTCGGATTTATACCAAAGTTTTTTAATTGGTGTTGAAGAAAGAGATCAATAAAAAAAGAGGCTGTCCGAAAA
>JAFDZI010000050.1 GCA_018266955.1 Bacteroidota bacterium | reverse complement strand
TAAAATTAACGTTAGTCAGAATGGCTAATTCAGCTTCTGATATAAGCAAACATGTAGAAGAACTAAGCAAGCTAACTCCTGTAGATAATGAATCGTTAAAGAAAGTTTTTCCCGAACATTTGATGGGGAACCAACTCATGGAATACTCCGTGGGGAAAGCAGGGATGGTGAATATAGCCATGGGAGAGGCAAAGTACCAATTGGAAAAGGAAACCAAAAAAATTGAAGTTAAAATTACCGATGGTGCAGGGGTAGGAAGTAGCCTGATTGCTGCAGTTTTTTTTGCTCTCAATACTGGTTTGGAAAAAGAAACCCAAGACTCATTTGAAAGAGTTACTGAAATAAAAGGGTACAAGGCTTTGGTAAAACAAGAAAATAAAAAGAATACGCAAGAATCGGAAATTAGATTCCTGTATCTGGATAGATATTTGGTGGAAATAGAGGGAAACTATACAGTTGATGAGCTTTCCAACGCAATTGATGAACTCAAATTAAATGCGCTTCCAAAATAGCTTTTCTCTTTGTACTTTGTCAAAAGAAATAACTCTATAGAAAAAATGCTATTGCAATAAAAGTTATTTTTTGGACTTTTATCTGTAATTATTTTCAATATTTTTCATTATATTTTTTCTGAAGAATTAAAGTTTGTATTGATTTTAAATTAAAAAATAGCAATTAAATGAGCCTTTATTTTGGAAATTTAATTTATATTTGTCAAAATTTATAACAATAAGAAAATGAAAAAAATTATATCTCTTTTTGCTGCTGCAATGGTCATTTTTTCTGTACAATCTTGTAAAAGAGCCACCGAAATGGATGGCAATCTGCTGAATGATATGGATGCTAACCAAGGAGGGCTTATTGGAAAAAGAGCTTTGTTTAGAGAAACCATGGTGGGCGATACATTAACCTATTACTATACAGGCTATAATCTTACGAGCGCTATTGGTAGTAATGATGCCACTACAATTTTATATAATGGTAATAATGTAGATAAAATTTCATTTAATGGGATAGTGGGAAGTGATTTGGTAACCTTTACACATAATTTTAATTATGATTCCAATGGAAAAGTAAATTCCATACTTGAAAATAAAAAAATTACGATTGCAGGAGGTGGAACACCACAAAATTTTAAATCGGAAATTGTTGTTAAATACAATGCGATTAATAAAGTTGACTCCTTAATTGTAAAGACAGGAGAAGTTATCGCAGGTAATAATTTTGCCTATACCAATTATACTCGTTCGGCTTTTACATATTCCGCTGCTAAAAACCTTGAAAAAGTTGTAAAGAATGAAGGAGTAATTTCTACAACAGGAGAATTTGTACCTTCTATTGTACTTACCACTTATAAATTCGAAAACTTTGATGATAAAAAGAGTCCCTATTCTTTAATTCCATTTGCATACTTGCTTTCGCAAACCGTATCTGAAATGGGAAATGGATATAAATTCTCTGAAAACAATCCTCGAAAAATGAGTTTTCAAACTCATTTAATGCCCAGTCCATCACAAGCTACGACTACTTGTACCTACGATCCACAAAATTATATGACCTCGTCATTTAATGTGTTTTATCAGTACAAACCTTTTTAATTTTTTACGATAATGATCAATAAAAATTTTATTCTAGGAATTTCATCCTTAGCAATGGCTATTTCTTGTAACTCATCCGGCGATATTATTGGGATGGATGAAATAAACCTAAATGGCCCTCATCAAATTATCCATACAATGTCCACAGCTGGGAGCAACAATAAGCTGACTTTTTCTGTAGGAGGAAATAAATTTGTAAAACTTTCTGATTTAGACAATACGGTACTGCACCAAATTTCTTATAGCAACAATAAAATTTCCAACATCACAGGGTTTTATAAAGATCCTATTACTGGTGTGCAGTCGGATTTTAATTTAAGTTTTGTGTACAATAATAATGTCCTAACAACATTGCAAGGGACAGAAGCGACAGCAGGCGTTACAAGTGATGTGCATACAGACTTTACTTATACGAATGGGAAATTAACCAAAACATTTACCACCAAAACAACGCAAGGAGGAACACCGGTGGTTACTTATACACAAAGCGATTTGTCCTATACAGGGTATAACCTCAGTCAGTCCATCTTTACTTCAGGGACTATGAATGGGAATATTCCAGTACCAGCGCCAGGAGCATTCACCACAACCTATACAGGATATGACTCTAAAGTGAGTTACTTATATGGGTTGCCAAAAGAGTATGCTTATTTTAGCACTTATTATCCTACAGGTCTTAATTTGCTTTCTCCGAATAATGCACAAATTGAAACTAAGGATATTAATGGTGTTACTACGACTAAAAACATTGCCTATATTTATGGAAATTCAGCAATGCCAACCACCTCTACAGAAAACGGTACAGTAACCAGCTATACTTACCAAGCGTGGAATAACTAAGGATTAGATAAATAATTATTATATAATGTCCCGGACTTTCGAGTTTGGGATTTTTTCTTTATTAAAGTATCTTTGCCAAATAATTCAAATTTAATCCTCGTGAAATATCTGATAGTAGGTCTAGGAAACAAAGGAACAGAATACGAAAATACCCGTCATAATATTGGTTTTAAAGTGGCCGATAAAATTGCAGAACTTATTTCTGCTTCTTTTCAATCAGCGAATTTTGGTTGGATGGCAGAAGGTAGGCACAAAGGGAAAAAAGTTTTTGTTTTGAAGCCAGATACTTATATGAATCTCAGTGGTAAAGCCGTTAAATTTTGGATGCAAAAAGAAAATATCCCATTAGAAAATGTACTGATCATTACGGATGATTTAGCCTTGCCTTTCGGTACACTACGAATGAAAATGAAAGGTTCGGATGCGGGGCATAACGGACTGAAGAGTGTACAAGAAAGCCTACAAACACCACAATATGCCCGGTTGAGATTTGGGATTTCAGCAGAATTTGCGCAAGGCAAACAGGTAGATTATGTATTGGGGACATGGTCCGACGAAGAAATTGGAAAATTACCAGAGCGGATAGATGTTTTTGCAAAAGCTTCTTTGTCCTTTGTGTTTGCTGGTATTCAAAATACAATGAATTCCTACAATGGGAAGTGATACTTTACCATAGCAATATTAAACAAGTTGTAAATAAAATATCGCTCCTACCGAGCTTTATTAATCTTTATCAGGGTTTTCTATTAAAAGAAAGAAATCATATTCAGATTTTAGCAATGCCAGCATCTATTTTTTTGAATTTTCAGACATGAAAAAAGTTTATTGAAACTTAGTTCAATAAACTTTTGGTAATATCGGTAATAGTCAGTCATTCCAAAGAATTTACCAACTATTTTTGACTATTAACTTTTATTTGTCTTTCCAAAAATTATTGGCCATAGCAATGGTTTGAAATTCCATCGCAATTACCTGTGCAGAGGCAATTAATTGCGCAGTATCATTGGCATAATTTCCACGAAGTGCTTTTCTTGCTTCAGGGTCTGTTTGTATGGCAGCAATGGATTTTCTTGACATTTTAATGGCTAATTCTCTTCCTTCTTGTGGGGTATTGGTCATTAAACTTTCCAACCAAATTTCTTTGTTTTCCATATTTCTGTATTTATAAATTATATTTTTTTGATGTTTTTCATCCAATTTGAATTGGTGAGGTCATAAATATTTTGAATATTGCTTAATATTTTTTCGAAATCAATATTTAAATCTATGAGTTTTCCACTTTTCATATCAAATACCCAACCATGTACTATAGGGTAATGGTCTAGTAGATATCGCTCTTGCACACAAGCCATTTTAATAATGTTGATGCATTGTTCCTGAACATTTAATTCCACCAAACGGTCATATTTTTTATGTTCATCTGTTATTTGATTTAATTCTTCTTGATGCAAACGATACACATCTCGTATGGTTCTTAACCAAGGATTCATAAGTCCAAAATCTTCGGGAGTCATCGCTGCCTTCACTCCGCCACAACCATAATGTCCACATACGATAATGTGTTTTACCTTCAAATGTTCCACTGCATATTGTATTACCGCTGTGGAGTTCATGTCCAATGTATTTACAATATTCGCAATATTTCTATGTACAAATACTTCGCCTGGTTTGAGGCCCATTAGTTCTTCAGAAGTAACTCTAGAGTCGGAGCAACCAATGTATAGGTATTCAGGTGACTGACCTGATGCTAGTTTTTTGAAAAAATCTTGGTCTTCATTTAGCTTGTTTTCGACCCATTTTTTATTGTTTTCAAAGATTTGTTCGTAACTTTTATCCATAAATTAAATTTTGTTATTTATATAGCCTTCTGTGGCATTTTCTTTTGCAATAATGTTGGCGGGATTTCCAATAACCACCGAATGGTCCGGGACATCAAAATTAACATACGCATTGGGGGCTATCAAAACATCATTGCCTATGGTAATTCCCCCTACAACAACTGCATTGGGGCCAATCCAAACTTCATTTCCTATGGTAGGAATACCATGTTTTTTTCCTCTGTTTTGTTGCCCAATAGTTACTCCTTGGGCTATGTTGCAGTTTTTGCCAATCTTCGCTTTTGGGTTTATGACCAATGTGCCCCAATGTCCAAGATAGAGTCCTGCTCCAATTTCGGTTTCAGGATAGATTTGAATACCATATTTTATTTGATAATGACGCAAAATCAAGCGCCAAAATTTGCCTAAAATCGTATGTTTGGGATGTTTTTGTGCAATTCTTAATAGATAGACGAAATGCAAATTAGGGCTAAAGCAAGCCTTCCAAATTTGAAATGTGGATAGCCATGAGCCAGAGGCTCTGTAAAAATCTTTTTGGATAAGGGATTTATCGGTCATATAGATTTATTTATTGCTAATACTTTCATTAAAAAATACCTGTTGAAACCATAATTCAAATACTGGATCTAAAAGTTCAAACAATTCTCCTGATTTGTGGATGAGGTCTCTTTGCAAAAGTACTTCTTTATTTTTAGTTACATTGGCTGAGGTTCCCAAACGGTACTTTTCTAAGGTGGCCTTGGCCGAGAGTTGAGTTTCTTGTTTGATGATGGCTTTTATCAAGTTAATTTGTCCGGAACTTAAGCCCTCTATCAGTTGTTGATACAAGGGAACATTGGATTGAATTAGTCGGTTTAAGGCAAAATTGAAAGTATTTTCATCTACTTTTGAGGTGGTTTCCGACCAAACATAATAAGAGAATTGCTGTACATACCACGAATGGTTTTTCATCAGCATCGGAATTTTTTCTGCCCATTCTGTTGGAATTTCTTTTTTGGTTTTTTTAAAATTTTCCACAATAAAAGGAATCCACTTTTCGGTTTTTATTTTATCCAGAAAAAATAAATCTCCAAAACGATAGAACGGTGCCGAAGCATCATTGAAAAGTTGAGTCATCAGATGCCTTTTGCTGCCATACAAGCAAAAAACACAATGTTTGAAGGTTTGCCAGCTGGCTCTTAGTTTCTTTTCAAAATTTTTATAATCTGAATATTGAGCCAAATTCTGAAATTCATCAATACAAATTAAAATTTTACAGCCTTTCTTCTGAGCCAAAACTTCGGGTAATGCCAAGATTTCGGTTATGTTTTTTTCGGCGTCTTTCCATTCAAAAGAAAGTGAAAAATCCGATTCTGGTTGTATGCCAAAAGATATTTTCGGAATGATGGATTGAAACAACTCTTTGGCATTCGTTACCCATTCTTCCCATTTTTCAGAAGATGCTTTTAGGACTTCTTTGGCGTAATTTTCCAGAAATTCCCGCTCGTTGCTGCATGAAAACAAATCGAGCTGAACAATCTTAAAATCTGGATTTTCTTTTTGAACTTCTGTACAGGTTTTTACCACCAATGAGGTCTTTCCCCAACGACGAGGAGAAATAAGAATGGTGTTGATCCCAGAATAAACATTCTTTTTTAATCTCTGTACATCGTCTTCTCTATTGGTAAATGCCTGCAAATTAACAATATGTCCGAATGCAAAAGGTGAAATTTCTTTTTCCATACTACCTTGCTGATTGGTAAGTTACTAGTTGGTAAGTTACCGGTTGCTTAGCCAAAGATAAGAAAATAATCATACATCATCGATAATTTTCATGATGCCGTTAACCGAGTTTTCCAAATTGAAAGGCAAAAGATAATTTTCCAGTTCAATTTGATATGTTTTGAAACTATCAGGATGTTGCAAAGCTTGTTTCATCCCATTGTAGATTCCTTCTTCTGAATTTTCCACAATAAATCCGAGTTTACCGTTCTCTAACATTTCTCCAACTCCGGAAACATCGGTCGCTATGATATTTTTTTTCAAAGTAATGGCCTCAAATAAAACCGTAGGAAAGCCTTCGTAACGGGAACTGAGCACAAAAAAATCAGCCATTTTCAGGTATGGATAGGGGTTATCGGTGAAACCGAGCATCGTTGCGGTATCGTCCACGCCTAAGTCGGATTTCAGGTGTTTGATGTTTTCAAAATCATAACCATCGCCCACAATTAAAATTTTATGAGGAAAACCTTCTTCCAAGAGCTTTTTATGAACCTTCAACAACCTATCGAAGCCTTTTTGTGGAAAAACCGTTCCTACCGAAATAAACAAAGGAACATTCTGTATTCCTACACTTTTCAACTCAGCCTCAATCTTAATCTCAGCCTTATTCAGGATTTCCTCCGTATCCAATGGATTGTAAATCCGCACAATCCTGTTTTTCTCGTCTTCTGTTTGGGCTAAATTTTCAAAATCTTGCTGAATATGCTCAGATATGACCAATATTTTATCAAAGCCAAAAAACTTTCTGATTTCGGCATCGGTATAGTTGTGGAAATGCGTTTTTCTAAGGTCGTTGTGGATCCAAATGATTTTTTTTGAATCTTTGATGGGCGAATTCAGAATGTCATCTCTAAGGCCATGGATGGCAGCAAATTCCAGATCGTATTTTTTATTTTTTAAAATAAAACGATACAGAAGTTGAGGAAACGATTTCAATAATTTTTGATACAACACCCGAAAAATCTTCGTGGGAATGTCCTGCAATCGGTTGGTGGTAATCATTTCGCCTTTGTTCAGGTAGAGAATGTTGATCCAATCCGGAATCTCCGAAAGGTATTTCCCCGAATATAAATTCAGTAATAAATCGATTTCATATTTCTCTTTGGGTAGATTTTTCAGGAAAGTCACCAAGACTTTTTCTGCACCCCCGTGACGAAGGGAACCTATGCGGATGAGTATTTTCTTTTTTTCTGGCATTTATTTTTTTACCGGTTTATAGGTATGTGGTAAATTTTCACGAATATATTTTTCCAAAGCAGCTCGGTTTTCCTCTAGTTCTCTGGGGTAATGTACATTATTTTCTAAAGCTTTGTTTCCGTATTCTTCTATGGTGCAAATAAATTTTGCAGGAACACCGGCATATACACTGTTATCAGGCATGGATGAATTGAGTACAGAACCGGCTCCCAAAATACAATTGTTTCCCATTTGTGATCCTGGCAGAAATGTACAATTATTGCCCACAAAACAATTTTCGCCTAGTTTTATTCTGCCAAAATTTCGGGCATCAATAAATTTTTCCATACTGCGAATGGTGTACATGGCACCATCATGATTGATGAATCTGCAGCCGGCGGTAATTTTTGTTCTGTTTCCAATTTCAATCAAAAAAGGTTCGCTTCCAAAATCCGGAGCTTCAACAAAAATAACATCATTGCCTACTTTCATTCCTTTGGTTTTACAGATTTCAATATAGGCTTTACCATGCCAAAAAGTATATAATTGATGTATTTTCAAAATAATTCTGTAGATAAAGTTCATGCTTATTTTTTTGCTAAATTAGTGATGATTTCTTCTACTGCATCGAATATTTTTTGGTTGTCGAATTCTTTTTCGATAGTTTCTAAGTTTTTTTTTAGAGTTGAAACCAATTTTTCATTGGTCAGAAATTCTTTCATACTCTTGTACATCTCTTGTGTTTCATAATGGATGAGACATCCCGTTTTGCCATCTTGAATCATTTGGGAAACATCCCCAGTATCTGTAGCGATAATGGGTTTTTGCAAAATTAAGGCTTCGGCAATCACCAATGGCCAAGCTTCGGATTCGGAAGGCATGATGAAAAAATCGGCATTTTTAAGATAAGGATACGGATTCATTTTATTTCCTAAAAAAATAAAAGATTTTTCTACGCCTAATTTTTTTTGCTGTGCCAAAAGATTGGGTAGTTCTTCGCCATCGCCGATGATGACTACCGAATGTGAGAAGCCTTCTGCCAATAGCTTTGCATGTGCCTCCATTAGTTTGTGATATCCTTTTCGGGTGTGCAATCTTCCTATTGAGATAAAAACTGGTCGTTTCGGTATATCGGTAATTTTTTCCTCGGCTTTTCTTTTTATTTCCTCTATTGGAATGGCATTGATGATGACACTTTCCTTTGGATATTTCAGATTGGGATAATGCTCATGCATGAGGGTTTTTATCTTTTCCGAACAATACACCATGTGGTCGAATTGCGGAAAATGTTCCAATATTTTGGGCACCAAAGGTTGAAGTTTGGGCAACTGAATTTCCGAATGAAACCAACCTATTTTTTTCGATTTTTTGTTGGATGAGTTCAACACCATTTCAAAATCGTTGTAAGTCATTCCTATTTCTATATCGTACTGTTCTTTTAAAATGTCATTGTCGATTACCGATGGGTTTTTCGCGAAAAAATTAAGTTTATTTTTTCTTTTCCACAATTGAAACTTTTGAACTAATGGGTTGGTAGAAAAATCTTCTTTCCCGTCGGTTAAATAGACTTTTCTTATGTGGCTCGGGAATTCGTTTCTGAGTTCTCCTTGGTTTAATGATAATAAAACCGTCAGATCAAATTTCTCTGGATTAAGGTTGTTCAGTAGGCTGAGCATTACTTTTTCTACGCCGCCCATTTCCATAGAGCGGTGTCGAAAGAGAATTTTTATTTTATTTTTTTCAATCATTTCAAAGTTTGCAACAAGAGTTTTATTTTTTTTATCAAGCGATATTTCCATTCGTTTTGATACTGAAGGAGCTGAAAAATTTCATCGGAATGGGTATATTTGTCTGGGATTGTTTTTCCGTTTATTGTTTTTAAACCTCTTCTTTTCATGGCATTAAAGATGGCTTCGCCCCAATATTCATAAGATTTTTTCTTATTTTCGTTTTGAGAAATTCCTTTGTCGTGGGTTCGGTATAGGTAATTGGAGTCATTAATGAATTTCACCTTTCCTTTTTCATACATTTTCAGGTACAAATCCTGGTCTTCAGCAATTTTTAACTGAGGATTCATTTTTTCAGTTTTAAGATAAATTTCTTTTCTAAAACAAACAAAATGCGCGATTTGAACTGGGAAATTAAAAAATGTCGAATCTCCATTTTGGACCTGCCTTGCATGTTTAAATTCGGAGATAGGCTGTAGTTGAGCATCACAAGAAACGAACCTAGAATAAGTGAGTGATACCTTTGGGTCTTTTTGGAATTCTACAACCGATTTTTCAATTGCCGTGGGCAAAATAGCATCATCGGGATCTACGAAACCACAAATTTCTCCGCTGGCCCAATCTATGAGTTTGGCTTTGGTGAAGCCCACTCCTTTGTTTTCATCGTTTTTGTACAGTTGAAATCTACTGTCATTTTTTATTAAATCCTTTACATTTTCAAATTCTTCTGGCTTAGAAAAGTCATCTAAAATAATGGCTTCCCAGTTAGCGTAGGTTTGTTTTTTTAAAGATTCAAAACAATCTTTAAAAAATACACTATTGTTGTAATGTGCTATAAGAACTGAAAATTTCATCCTCTAGGTTTTAGAATTAAATCTTGTTGATTGATGACGGTGGTATTGTCAGGAATGTCTTTAAATATGATACATCCTGCGCCAATAATACAATTGTCGCCAATGGTTACGCCTTTTAGAACGACAACATTTGATCCTAACCAACAATTTTTCCCGATTTTTACCGCAGCCGTTTTAAATTTAGAATGAAATACTTCAAACTCGGGTTGGGTTTGGTAATCGTGGTTGTGGTCGTATATTTTTACATTTTCTCCAAAAAGGGTGTTGTCACCAATTTCAATTTTTTCCAAACAATTGATGGAACAAAAATTATTAAGAAAAACACGGTTGCCAATAATCAACTCAGCATTGTTTTGAACGATGAGGTGAATATAGTTTCTGAAATTGATGTCTTTCCCTAAGTTTAAAGACTTAATTTGTGGGTAAATAGTGAAATGATTAGCAATCCCAATACGGATGTTTCCCAAATGAGAACAATTTTTTTTCAGTATTTGGATTTGTTTTTTTCTTTGTAGATTTTCGTATAATCGGCTGAGCATAATTTGTGTTTCTATTAAAAAATGACCTTCCAATAGATATATTGAAGCTTCATCTAATGAATTACGAATATACAAATATTCAATAAAAAATGTACTTTTGCAATATATCTAAAAAAAAACACACAGTGAGCGAAGTTATACGAGTGACTAAAACCTTTTTTGCTTATCTAAAAAGGCCTGATTTGTACCCGGAATTAGGAAGGAAAATAATTAAAAATATCTTTAACCGCAATGCTGCTTTTAAAGGAAAAGAAAAAACAATCTCATGGGCTTCAACAAAAGCGGTAAGCCAATCTGAAGCCATCCAACTTCTTTTTGGTAAAGAGATGCAGCCTTTTTCCGAAATGTTTTTTGTTGATTTTCAGAATGCAGTACAAAAGGAGCAATCCTGCCCGATAAAAATGGGGGGTGCAGGTGCTTTGGAACTTATTTATTATGCTTGTGAATTTGCTCAAGCTAAAAATGTTCTGGAAACTGGTGTTGCTTATGGTTGGTCTTCCTTTGCTGCGTTACAATCCATATCCTCAAGAAACGGAACCTTGTACAGCTCGGATATGCCGTATCTCGGACAAGATGGCGATCAATTCGTAGGGTATGTAGTGCCAGAAAAGTTGAAAGAAAATTGGAAACTTTTCAGATTTGCCGACCGAGAGTCTTTACCGAAAATATTTGCAGAAAACTCTGTTTTCGATGTGGTACATTATGATTCCGACAAAGCGTATGAAGGAATGTCCTGGGCTTACGAAATGTTATACCAACACCTTAGAGAGGGAGGCGTTTTTATTTCGGATGACATTAATGACAATTCTGCTTTTCAGGATTTTTGCGAAAAAAAGAATATTGACCCTACTTTAATTTCTTTTGAAGGAAAATATATTGGTGTTTTCATAAAACATTAAACGAATGGGTAAAGTATATTTCATTATTTCTGCATATAATGAAGAATCTAATGTTCAAGCTTTGGTAAAGGAGCTTTATTCTGAATTTCAAAGAATAAATTTTGATCAATACGAATTAATTTTTGTGAATGACGGCTCTACGGATGCTACTTTGGAGGGGTTAATAGAAGTTCAGAAAAACTTTAAAAACATTGTTATCATCAATCAAACCAAAAATTTTGGACATGAAATGGCCATGACAGCAGGGTTAAATTATGTAGCAACGGAACATCATCAGGAGAAAAAATATGCAGTGCTTTTCATGGATGCCGATTTGCAACATCCACCCGCTTTAGCGATGAAGATGATACAACTTTGGCAAGAAGGAAAAAAACTGGTGCTTACCCAAAGGGTGAATAATGAAGATACCGGCATACGATATAAAGTACTTGGGAATACTTATTATTGGATTTTGAATATGATTTCCGATGTGAAAATTCCTAGAAATATGCCCGATTTCAGATTGTTGGATAAAAAATATGTTCAATGGATTCATCAGTTGAATGAGAATGATCGTATGTTTCGAGGAATGTTGTCTTTGGTGGGGTTAAAGGAGGCACATATCATCGATTTTGTGGCTCCCAAAAGATTGTCAGGAACTTCTAAATATAATTTTCTGAAATTGTATAAACTTGCCATAGACTCTGTGATTCAATTTTCTATCAAACCACTCAGGTTTGCAACTATTATTGGTATTTTGGGTTGTATATTGTCTTTTTTATTTTTGGGTTATTCCATTTATAATAGCATTACAAGTCACGAACCTAAAACTGGTTTTTTAACCTTGCTTACGGTAATGATATTTTTCTGCTCTCTGATTTTACTTTTTCTTGGTGTTTTAGGTGAGTATATAGGACGCATCCATATAGAAGTGAAAAAAAGACCGTTGTACTTTAATGAAATCATCAAAAATGAAGAGAATTAATTGGTCTTATGTAATACTTGTTTTTATTACAATTTCTATTTTTTTAAGCTCTTATTTTTATCCTACAATAAGAGATGAGTTCTATTATTTACCCAATACTAATGTACCAGATCTGTTTACTGAGTTTAACAATGCATATCATACAGGCAATCCTAGATTGGGGCAATTTTTTGCTAATCTCATTGGGAGAAATCCTTTAGCAAAACCCATTTTTAATGTTTTCTTATTTTGGGCGTATATTTCTGTGTTATTCCTGTTTATATTTAGACGACTTCCCAATGTCAGCAATACAAAAGATGTCTGGGAATTGTTGATCATATCAGCGGCATTTATATTGTTGATTGGTGGATTTGGAGAAATGTTCTATTATGTGCCTTTTAGTACGAATTATACCTTGACTCATATTTTTTATTTAGCGTATCTGTATCTTCTTTCTGAATATTATTTTTATGACAAAAACCTATTGGGAAATAAAAAAATATCGTTTATACTTGTATTTGTGGGGGGGTTCTTCATGGGATGGTGCAATGAGCATGTTCCGCCTGTTTTATTAGGTGGTGGCATTTTATTGGCACTATTTTACATTCTGAAAAACAAGAAACTTCCTCATTTTAAGATTCTCTTGCTCAACTTACCTTTATTGTTTGGGTATTTGGTTTTGTTTTTGGCACCAGCCAATAGGATAAAGTTTAAAGTTACAGGCGCCAAAGAATTTGGTTTTCAGTGGTCAGAATATGTAAAACATTGGATGGTAATTTTTAAAACCTATTACTATTTTAATACAATATTGCTCATATTATTTTTGTTAACGATTGGAATAGTCATTTTAAATTTGAGAAAAATTAATAAAGTAAGACTACTTCAGGTCGCATTTTATTTTTTACTTTCAGTATTGACCCTATTTATTGTAGCTTATTCCCCATTGCAAGGGACAAGATTATTGTTGTTTAGTAACACGCTGATTATTATTGGGATATATTTAATTGTAATTGAAAGCATAAAATACTATTCCGTCAATAGAAATGTGTTGCAATGGAGTTCAGTCGGGATTTTAATACTCTTCTTCTCTTTCAGTATCTATGTTACCTATAGAGCACAGCAAAATTTTCAGGAAGTAATGACCTCAATAGATTTAGCAAGTAAGAAATCTAAAAATGTACAATTAAATAAAAGTTTCGATTTTACTCAAGACATTCCATTTGCCAGAAAAATAATATTGGATAGAGGGTCGGATTATATAGATTCTCAACCAGAAAAAGATGGTTCAATAGAAATGTTATTAAAAACTTATTTTAAATTAGAGACCATATCTAGTAAAGAAAAAGCAAAATGAATACATTGATAATTAATGCGGATGATCTGGGTTTTACAGAAAGTATAAATCTTGCGATAAAAGAAGCACATCTTCACGGGTATCTTACGCATGCTAGTCTGATGGCGAATACAGTATATTTTCAACATGCAGTAGATGAAGTATTACCTGCTTGTCCCCAATTAAACATTGGTGTTCATGTAAATTTAACCTGTTCAAAAACATTAACAGGAAAATCCGAAATTGCCCCAGATGGATGTTTCAGGGGAAGTTTTGTATCTTGGTTATTCATGAAAAAAAACAAGAGAATCTTAAATTTAATAGAACAAGAAATAGAAGCCCAGATAGTTAAAGTTAAATCAGTTAGTCCTAATATTTCACATATTGATGGACATGAGCATATCCACATTATCCCGTCTATTAATTCCATTGTTAGAAAACTAGCGGATAAATATAAGATTCCAAGAGTGAGAGAAATCAATGAAAATTTTTTTGAAAGTTTTAAGTATAACTTTAAAACCACTCCTATGGTGAATGTTGTGAAGCTCGGTTTACTGAAATTTCTATCATTATTCAATAGAAATTCTGGGAACGAAATATTTTATAGTATTCTCAATACATGTCAGATAGATGAGAAAAACCTCTTTCCATACTTAGATCAATTGAAAGGAGAGACTGTGGAAGTAATGCTTCATCCATCGTTAGGATTTTCGGAAAAAGACACAAAAGATTTGGACGAAAGATTTATAACTTTCTTCAAATCGACCTACCGAAAGCAAGAATACGATCTTTGTTTTAATCCTCAATTTAAAAAATATGAACGAAAAGATTAATTTTTCAGATCGAACCTTTTGGGGAAAAGTGGCACAAGACACCTATCCTTTACAGTGTAAAGAATTGATAATTATGGGGCGTCCGATTACTTTGGTTGGGAATGGTAAGTTGTGGTCCAACTCCCCTTACATCACTTCCGGAGGAAATTTTTTATTTGAAAAACCAGTGCAATTGGAGGATGTACAAGGTATAAAAACGCCAATCCTCATTAAATCCAGTAATCCTATTGATTTTGATTCTGAATTAAAACCTATTTTGGTAGAAGATTATTTAACTTTTATTCTGGATTTGAGTGGAGGAAAAGTGGAAGTTTGGACAAAAAAGATACAAGCTAAAACTCGAACTCATATTCGAAAAGCAGAAAAATCTGGTTACGAAATGAAAATAGGGGAGCTGGATCTTTTGAAGGATTATTATTCAGTCATTTCCACAGCATGGCGAGATCTGGGAACACCTACCCATTCCAAGAAATTTTATGAAAATATACTAAAACATTGCGATGGTAAAAATGGAGTGACAGCACAATTAATGATCCTTTATCTAGATGGTTTTCCAGCTTCTGGAGCTTGTTTTATTTATGATGATACAACCATATACCATCCTTATTCCGCTACATTGAAACATTATAACAAGTATGCACTGAATAGTGCAATGTATTGGCAATTGATTCAATTTGCGATTGATAAAAATTTGAAATTTTTCGATATGGGTAGAAGTAGAAAAGGGCAGAGTACTGTGAAGTTTAAACTAAATTGGGGAGCGGTACAACAGCAATTGTACTATTACTACCTCAATAAAGACCAGCATAAAAATGATGAAGATGGTAAACTCATCCAGTTTTTAATCAATATGTGGAAAAAACTTCCCCTAAAAATTGCTAATTTCTTAGGCCCTCATCTCATTTATAAAGTTTTAAAATAATGATAAAACCACTTTCCCAAGAAAATGTTCCAAGTTTAGCAAAACTGCATAAAGAAATTTTGCCCAGCTTTCTTTCAGTTTTTCCTTTATCATTTATCGAAGGTTTTTATAAAAGCCAGTTGGAGATAAGAGACCAATTGCTTTTGGGATATTTTGAAGAAAATCGTTTGGTGGGTTTCGTCTTTGGAACCCACGATGTAGAGAAGCTTTATCAACATTTTATTTCTGAAAATAAAGCCTATTTTTATACTCAAACGCTTTTTTCGTTAATCAAAAATCCGAAGTATTTCTTACTATTTGCATCTAAAGTATTTGCGAAACCTTTTCATTCTGTTTGTAAACGACAATTGGTGTATATAGGAGTAGATAAAACCGCTAAACAGAAAGGTGTTGGCTCACAATTAATTGCTGCACTAGAGCAAGAGTGGAAAGGAGTAAAATATTATGAATTAGAAGTAGAAAGCAACAATCCTGCATTTAGTTTTTACGAAAAACATGGTTTTACTCTAGTCCATGAATATCACCATTGGGTAGAAAAGAAATGGCTGATGGGGAAAAACCTACCTTAATGGACTTTTTTACCTAAAATTAATATTATACAGTCCTGATCGAATCGACTTATAATCCAAAACCAGATATTTCAAGATCATTCCCCATTTTTTAATAAAAGGAGCATTGGCTATTTCCCAACTGCGATGCATTCTTTTGATGTGTAAACGAATCTCCGATGGAATTGAAGGCTCTGTTTTTGCCCATTGATCCACTACTCGCCACAATAAAACTCTGGTGCTGGAAGGTTTTATTTTCCCAGAATCTACTTGGGTAATCCTGTTATTTTCATGTACACCACGCAAGGCTACAGCCTGATCCAAAATCCCTGGATAGAGCTTAGCATAAAAAGATAATCTAAATAAAAATTCAGTATCTTGGTGCAATCGCAAACTGGTCTTCATCACTGGATGTAGTTTTTCTATTGCCGATTTTCTCACCGTTAGTCCATCAATACTGAACAGTCCGAAACTGCCACGCATTCCCAATTGACCAGGAAAAACATCTTCAGGAGCATGCTTTTTATATACCGTTGTTAAGCGATTTCCAAAAATTGGATAATATTGTTCTTTTGCCTTTTCGGAATAATAATGAACGCCAATTGCCCCGTAAACTCCTTCTACTTCGGGGGTTTTAAACAGTTCTCTTTCGGCATCAAAACGATTGGGGAGATAGATATCGTCGGCATCTAAAAAGGCAATAAAATCACCCGTGGCTTTGGAAATGGCTAAATTTCTGGAAGCTCCCGCCCCGTGATTTCCTTTATCAGGGTGTTGAAATAGTTTGACTCTATTAGGATATTTTTTCACCAATTCTTCACAGACTTCCAATGCATTGTCTGGTGATTTGTCTTCTACCAAAATCACTTCAAAAACATCCTCAAACTGAAGAGCAGATTCTACCGCTTGGGTAATATATTTTTCGGCATTATAAACTGGGGTGATGACGGAGATTTTCATTAAATTCTGGATTTTAATATTTGAGTGAGTCTTTTTTCAATGATTTCGTACGAAGTACTGGCAACTAAAATTACCATTCCAATGGTAAAAATAAAATAAGGAACAGAAAGCCAGTCATCGATTTTAATTTTTTTCAAAAAAACTTCTACAAATGGATGGGTGAGGTATAACGAAAACGAAATGTCGCCCAAGTAAATAAAAAATTTGTGTGGTTTGTAGGCTAATAATGTATCCAAAAGTAAAAAAGAAAGTACGAATGCAGCAACAATAATGTAAGTGCTTAATGTTTCGTTTTCCGGAAAATAGGAACTTAGATAAAATAGAAATAGAATTATGGCTCCGAATAAAAATATCTTTATATATTTCGGATCCATTTTTATTTTTTGAATGTATAAACCAAATAAAATCCCAAGGAGAAAATAGAGATTAATAGGATCACTAACCATTTGTAGAAAGGCACTTTCTGGGATGTAAACCCTGCCAATTATTAGCGCTAATATGAAAAATAGAATAATAAAAAAATATCGAAATTTTTTTAAAAAAAATGAAAAAGCGAAAATGAAATAAAAGAACATTTCATAATTGAGTGACCAACCCAAATATAAAACAGGAAATTCATTTTTTTGAGGAAAGAAAATTAAAGAGTGCCATAATCGCTCAAAAGGAGTACCGGAAAGGTAATAAGCAATTCCGCCCCCCAGAATAATCCATGCGAAAGTAGTGATGTAATATAAAGGAATAATCCTAATAAATCTTTTGGTTAAAAAATCTTTGATATTCCCCCAACTCGGTGAGCTAAAGTTATATTTCTTGGTGGTATAAACCATGATAAAACCACTTAAAATGAAAAAAATAGGTACACCAATGCTCCCTTTTTTAAATAGAAAATCTCCAATTAAGTACCCATTAATATTGAGATGTTGTCTAAAGTGAAAACAACAGACCAATAATGCGGAGATGCCTCGTAATACCTGAAGGTTGTAAAGTTTCATCAAAATTATTTTTGGAGATAAGTAAACCGATATCTTGTTTTCAAAATTTTAGGATTTTTTAAAATATTCTTTATAAGTGAAAAATACTTTTCTCCGCCTTTTAGTACAGACAAATCAAATGAAGTTTTTTTCAATTCAATAAATTCCATGTATTGCTTTGGGATACATTTGTTTTTTGCCCATTTAAAAATAGAAGTCCAAAGCAATTGTTGGCGCTGGTTGTATTTTTCAGAGTAATTTTCAATTTTAGTAATTCGATTATCATCATGCACCCCGCGCATGGATACGGCTTCGGTGATGTGTCCAGATTTCAAATGGCAATGATAAGCCAGTTTAATGATGAAATCCGAATCTTGATGCACTCTTAAATTGGGATTAAATTGCAATTTATTTTTTGTTAAGCTGCTTTTTTTAATCGTTAATCCGATCAAACTAAAAAAAGTCCCAAAATCCTGATTTAACCCTAAAAGTCCGTAAAAAACATCCATACCTTCTGCTGCTTTTTTTACGGTAGTTAAGGTGTTGTTTTTAAATTTTTGTTGAAACTCTTGCTTGCCCTTCTCCGATAAAAACTCTGTTCCAATGGCACCAAAAACGCCTTCTACTTTTTCATTTTTAAAGAGTTCTTTTTCCGCATCAAAACGATTGGGAAGGTAGTAATCATCAGCATCCAAAAAAGCGATATAGTCTTGTGAAGCATTTTCTAACCCTAAATTTCTGCTCGCTCCAGCCCCATGGTTTCCTTTATCGGGGTGTTGAAAAAGTTTGACTCTATCAGAGAATTTTTCAACCAATTCTTTACAGACATTCAATGATTTATCAGGAGAAGAATCTTCTATCAATAATATTTCCTTAACTTCAGGAAATTGTAGGGCAGAGTTGACCGCATTTTCTAAAAATCGCTCGGCATTATAAACGGGGATGATAACGGAAATATTCATGTTTTTTGTTCTATATTTAATCCTTCAAGGATTTATTAGGTCGATTGATTTTCAGCCCAAAGTGCCAGTTGAAGCAAGTTCCAATGTTTTTTATCCTTATTTAACAATTTTTGAGTTTCCCGAAAATTGAGATAATCAAACACTTTATTTCCCTTGTTTTTCAATATATTATCGGATAAATCATTCAAACTTTTTTGTTCGAACCAGTTTTCTACTGCCGAGCCAAAACCTTGTTTGCCACGATTTCTAATGCTTTCTGTCCAATAAGATTGCATACTTTCTCGCAAAATAATTTTATCCTGTTCCGAATTTATTTTCAATCCATCAGGAAGTTGAATACAAAATTCTGCAAAATCCTTATCCAAAAAAGGCGTTCTTACTTCCAAAGAATTTGCCATGGCCATTCTGTCGGATTTCACGAGCATGTTTCCTGGGACATATTTTTCAAGATCGGTTCTCATTATATCGTTTAAGGAATTAGGGTTCGCGCTAAAACTATACGGTTGTTGGTAGTTTTCGGATATTCCCAACGCTTTTCTTTCCTCTTTGGATAAATAATTTCTTACCTGATTTTGATGGAAATTCAAAATGTTTTTATATTTTAAATTTTGCTGGGTAATAAAGGAAGTTTGCTTTATTTTTTGGTATAAGTTTAATCCAAACTGAGCCATCAAATTTCGGTAGGAAAAGTGGTTTTTCATTTCATTTTCAACCCGATAAAAAGAGTAGCCACCAAAAAGTTCATCGCCTACATCCCCTGCCAATACAACGGTAAGGTGTTTTCTTGCCGCTTCACAAATTTTGTATTGTGGGGTGTAACTCATATCGGCAAAAGGCTCATCGAAATATTTGGAAATTTTCTGAATATCGTGGGCGATTTCGCCTCTATTTTCTTTAATTTCTATGTGTCGGGTATGGTATTTATTGGCGATTTCTTCAGCGAATTTCAGTTCGCTATGTTCCCCAAAATAACCATAGGAAATGGTGGTTTGTTTGTCGCTAAACTCATTCACCATCGCTACGATAGACGAAGAGTCGAGTCCACCACTGAGGAAAGAACCTACCTCTACATCGGCCACCAGTTGTTTACTGACTGCCGTTTTTAGCAGATGTCTAAATTCCTCTTTTGCTTCTGCGAGACCAATATACTTGTCTTTTTGTGGAATAGAATAATATCGGTTGATGTTCATTTTACCATTCGCATAGTCCAAACTGTGTGCTGGTGGAAGTGGGTGTATATTTTCATAAATACTTTGGTAGGTACTAACATAGCCGTATTGTAGGTAGTGAGAAAGAGCTTGTTGGGAAACAATACCTTCAACTAAACCACTAGCTAAGATGGCTTTTATTTCAGAAGCGAAAATAAATTCGCCATTTCTTCCGAAGGCATAATAGAATGGTTTTTCACCGAATCGGTCTCTGGCACAAAAGAGTTCTTGCTTTTCTTCGTCCCAAAGGGCAAAAGCAAACATCCCGGGAAGTTCTTGTAAAAGATTTTTCCCCATTTGTTGGTACATGGCCAATATTACTTCGGTATCCGAGCTACCACGATAAGGATAGGGATATTTTTTTTTCAAATCTTGGAAACCATAGATCTCACCATTAAGAACAATACAATCGTTTTTTGTGTTTGAAAACATGGGCTGTTTTCCATTTTCAGAAAGGTCGATAATGGAAAGTCTGCGATGCCCCAAAGCGGCATTTTCAAAAAATACAAAACCCTCCGCATCGGGACCACGATGGGCGATGGCATCGGTCATTTGTTTTATTTCTTGCGAATAATTTCTCGCGTTGGGTGTTAGTATTCCAGCTATTCCGCACATAGATTTTCAATTTTTAAAAATGTATTTCCTTTTTCACCAACTTTGGTTTGTAATTCTAAGAGTGTGTTTTTCTCCCTTTTTAGTTTTGATAATTTTTTATAGAGCAGCTTTACCTGATTCCAATTTCGGGTCAATAAATTTTTGAATATGCTTTGTCTTAAAGCCCGTATTTCTGCATTATATGAATCTTGAAATTGTGGATTCATAATTTTTGTTTCTATACTCAAATCTTGGTACAGTGAATAATCAACTTTTTTTAGATTCTGTTTGCCATCATGAACGACTTTTGAGAGTGGACATAATAATATTTTTTTTCCATGAAACTTCAACCGGTTCACATATTCATTATCCTCGCCATAATGGAAAAAATAAGGGTTGAAACCGCCCACCTTTTCGATAGTAGATTTTGGTAAAAACCAATGGGCAGCATTGATGAACGAGATTTCATAAAACGGTTTTGTCGTTTTTAAATACAGATCAGAAATCATTCGGTTTTCGAAATTAAGCGAGATATATTTATCCAAAAAAATATCGAGTTTCTGTTCGCTTCCATCCAAATGCATTGGACTCAAAATTCCGATTTCATTTTTATTGGGATGGTTTTCATAGATGTTTAATAATTCTTCGATAGAGTTTTCAAAAATCCAAGCATCTTGGTTCATCAGATAAAAAAAATCCGCTCCATTTTTATATGCTCTTTCTATTCCGAGGTTATTGGCTTTTCCAAATCCTAGATTTTCTGCAGATTGTATAAAATCAACTTCAGGAAAATTTTGCTGAATAAAGTCTTGCGTTCCGTCGGTTGAGCCGTTATCCACAACAATAGTTTGCACAGGAATTGATGATTTTCTTAAAGAAGAAAAACACTTTTCCGCCCATTTCATAGCGTTATAAGTAACGATGATGATGAATATCTTGGGAGAGTTCATGTAAAATTTTGTAATAATATTTTATTTTAAAATGGGTTATCCAACGGATTAAAAAAGGTAAATGAACTATAAAAATTTTATAATCTTTTCGACATTTATTTTTGTATTTTTCAATAAAATTTGTGTCTAATTGGAAAATAGAACACCAATTAACGATCAGTTTTAATCGTTTTATTTTTCCATAGATACTGTTGATTGTTTCAGTTACTTGTTCTAGGGAAGTGTCAAAACCGATATTTTGATTGTCGTGCATTCTGTAGTGTGTCAGAACTTCTTGAACACATAAAAAAGCATTTTCCTTGCAAGATTTTATTGCAATTTCGTAATCGTGAATCATGATCCGATCTGGATTTTGCAAGGGTAAATATCGTTGTACAGCCTTTTGGGTGAGTACCATAGACATTCCAGGGAAAACATTTCTTTCGAACAATAAAAATTCGAGTATTTGTGGATTGGAAAATTCTACAGAAAATCCACCTTTATCCCAAAAAGAAACAGGCAAGATGGAATTTTCAACACTTAAAATTTCAATTTTATGGGCAAACACATTTTTGTCAGGATGATCAATTGCATTATTTTTCATCACTTCCACTTTTTCTTCCAACCAAAAATCATCTTGATCGCTTAAAAAAATCAAATCTCCTGTACATAAAGTAATGGCTTTTTCGAAATTCCGTACATATCCTAAATTTTGTTCATTAAAATGAAGTTTGAAAATCTTAGGGTAACGGTTTTGGTATTGAATTAGTATTTCTTTTGTACCATCCGTAGAGCCATCATCGCACACCACAATTTCATTTACCAAAACACTCTGGTTCAGAATACTGTCCAGTTGAGCTTGGAGAAATTTTTCTCCGTTGTAGGTGCAAAGGGCTACGGAGATTTTCATTTTTTTAATGAATATATCATTTTTTTTAAAGCTAAATAAAATTTTAGAACCTTAGTGTTACGAAGCTGTTGAATGTAATTTTTCTGATCGTGATTTATTTTTCTTAGTGATAGATTTTGATAGTTGATTCTTTTAAATAATAATTGTTTTACACTTTCATCATATTGGTCAAAAATATACTGGTTTACATCAAAATTATCTTGAAAAACAGAATTAAATTGCTTCGATGCTCCTTCAGGATTATAACGATAAAATGCTAGTTGTTGATTAATGAATTTTGTCAAAATTTCTTTTTTATTAAAGATTTCTAGCCAAAAAATCCAGTCTTCATTAGCTTTGAAATTGGTTTTAAATCGAGTATTTCCAATCAATTCTTTTTTTATTAAAACACAATGTATTGGTAGATTAAAGTCAATATCCCATCTAGATAGTAAATTTTCAAAGCTAATTTCTGAACTCGTAAGATCACAAAAAGGAGGCTCAATATGATTGCCTACAAGCATCCCAAAATTACAAATGATTACATTGGCCTGACTGCTGTATTGCAATGAAATTTCAAGTTTAAAAGGGTCAATAATGTCATCGGCATCAATAAATTGTATCCATTCTCCCGATGCAATGTCCAAACCAAAATCACGGGTTTTTGTAACACCTTGATTATCTTGTTTGTAATAAGAGAATCGGGGGTCTTTACTAACCCATTTTTTGCAGATATCTTCGGTTTTATCTGTACTTCCATCATTTATTAATAAACATTCCCAATCTAAAAAAGTTTGGTTGGATATAGACAGTAAAGTTTCTTCAAGAAATTTTTCTTGATTATAACATGGAACAATAATTGAGATTTTTTTATCCAAAACGCTCGACAATATTAAGAATTATTTTTATGTAAAACTTTTTTATACTCAAACTAAGATATTTAGAAAAAGTATTGGCTTTATAATATGGCTTTTTAGAAAGTTTGTTGAATAGTTTTAAGTTTCTCGCCATGAGATGCATTTTGTAATCTCGATTTTGAAATGAATTAGAATCTGGGTTATAATGATTTTGATGTAACACCAATTTATTATCAACAAATTGAAGGTTTAATTTTTTTTTCTTTATTCGAGATAAAAATTCATCATCATCATAAGCGATGCCTAAGGAAAAAAGTTCGTCAAAACCACCAAGAGAATTCAAGTCTTTTTTCGTAATTGCAGTGCAAAAATGATATGCTCTAGGTCTGTAAATGGAATGATTGTACCACCCCGCATCGCCATCATTTCTAGCAAAATCATTTTTTTTATCTATAATTGAGTCAATGGATTTGTTTGAAATTAATGCTTCTATATTATTAGTAGTATCTTTATCTAAAGAATAACATCCAAAACTAAGATATTTATTTATTTCAAGATTATTATGGGTAAAATCTAATATATCACCATAATGTAAACATTCTGGATTTTGAATGATAATTTGTTTTCCTTTTGCTGCTTTGAATCCAATGTTAAATGGAATACATGAATTATGATACCATTTATTTTTTCTTTCTAAACGAATGATTTTTAAAAATGGAAATTCAAAAAGTAAATCTTCTAATCGTTCATTTTCTTCACTACCATCATCTACAGCTATTACTTCTAGTAAATGCTTAGAGTTCTGATGTTTAATGCTTTTCAGGGTATGAATGAAAAGTTGTTTTCTGTTATAATATGCTGTGACAATTGAAATCATAATTTTGAATGGCTTTTCCAACTACTTTCAATACCTATTTTACCTGGTCGAACAATGCCAAATTTTTGTAAAAATGCATCTTGATCTTCTTCTATTTCAAAAGATATCTTATATTCAGGCTGATTGTGAGAAATTTTATTAGTAGAAGGTGAATATATAGCAAAAGTTACATAATAAAATCCACTTGTTAAAAGGTTTCTCGGAAATGTACATTGTACTGTATATGTGCCTTTTTCATTAGCAATAAATCGATCAGTATTGTAATCAGAAGTCCAGTAGATCAATTCATCGTTCTTATCCTTTACATCAATTGTGATATAAGAATTTAATACCGGTTTTCGTACCTCGATTGTGAATTCAAATTTTAAGATATCATTGGTAAATAATCTATTATGATGTAAAGGTTTTTGTAGCTCTACATCCAATAATTGCATTTCTAAATTGGGTTGCACAGGATAATCAATCCTGAAATTTTTGTCTTGAGATGTAAATTCTAAATCATATATGTTTAGAACATTTTCAATTAAACCCTGAGAAAATATGTTCCCATTTTTTAGCAAAATTCCCTTTTGGCATAAGTTTTTCACAGCTGCCATATTATGACTCACAAACAGCACCGTTCTTCCTTCGCCTTTGCTTACATCACCCATTTTTCCAAGACATTTCTTTTGGAACTCGGCATCGCCTACGGCCAATACTTCATCCACAATAAGGATTTCGGATTCTAGGTGAGCCGCCACTGCAAAGGCGAGTCTGACATACATTCCTGAAGAATATCTTTTTACTGGCGTGTCAATATATCTTTCAACCCCAGAAAAATCGACAATTTCATCAAACTTTCTGGTAATTTCCTTACGGGTCATACCGAGAATGGCACCATTCAAATAAACATTTTCTCTCCCGGTCATTTCCGGATGAAAACCAGTGCCTACTTCTAGTAAAGAAGCAATCCTTCCTTTGGTGTAGATTTTCCCTGTGGTGGGTTTGGTTACTTTAGACAACAACTTCAATAATGTAGATTTACCAGCACCGTTTCTTCCGATAATTCCTACGGCATCTCCTTGTTCTATTTCAAAATTAATATCGCGTAAAGACCAAACATATTCACTGTTTCCTTTTGAGGTTCTATCATTGGCTTCACCAATCTTTAAATACGGATCTTCTTTACCCCGAAGTTGTGCCCAAAGTCGGTTAAGGTCATGAGATAAAGTTCCGGTCCCGACCTGTCCCAGTCGGTATTGTTTGGATATATTTTCAGCTTTTAGTGCGAGCATCTTTTAGATTAAGATTAAGATTAAGATTAAGATTGAGGTTTAGGTGAAGATAAAGTTTTTATTATTTTATTTAAATGAAAAACTAGATCTTCAATTTTTGAACTGAGTTTTTCATAGTCTTCAGAGTGAAAGTATTGGACTTTCATTCCGTAAATAAGGTGGCTTTTGGTCTCTAAGGCTGATCCTTTGGCAAAATGATAAAAATTAATTTTATCCTTTTGGTGAAATCTTCCAAATGCTTCAGCAATGTTAGCTGAAACACTTTCTGCAGACCTTCGGATTTGAGATTTCAAGGCATAGTCTTCAGATTTTGGTAAATTTAGGGTTAGATTAAATACATCAACGGCAAGCTCCATTGCAGTATTCCAAACAGGCATTTCTGTAAAGTCCTTATACATAGTATGTTTATTTGTCCTTATTCTTAACCTTATTCTTAACCTTAATCTCAAACTTAGTCTCAACCTTAAACCGTGTCCATAAACGATTTTTCTACTTTATTAAAGATTAATGTTCCTATTACCAGAAGTAATAAAATAATTACTGAGCTGATTGCTAAAATCATGGGTGAAAAATCTCCAGAGCCCAGCCAACCGTATTTAAAACATTCGAAAATACCCGTTAAAGGATTATAGATTGCTAATTTTTTAAAAATTCCTGACAAAGCAGATAGAGGATATATCACTGGAGTAGCATACATCAATAGACTAACCCCAAAAGTTAAGAGCATCTGTAAGTCTCTGTATTTGGTGGTTAGTGAAGAAAAAATCATCCCTACTCCCAAGGCAAAAACAGCCATTAAAAAAATCAGGAAAGGGGTGGCCAAAATCCATAAGTTGGGTTGTATTTGTCCTTTAGAGAGGTAGAATATCCAAACGGCTAAAAATAAAGCAAACTGCACCCCGAATTTCATCAAGTTAGAAATAACTATGGTAAGTGGCATCACCAATCTGGGGAAATATACTTTGCCAAAAATAGAGGCATTGGCTGTAAATACATTGGATGTGCCCAAAAGACAAGTAGAAAAATAATTCCAAAGGGTAATTCCAGCAAGATAAAATAAAATGGGAGGAATACCGTCAGTAGGTATTTTGGCGATATTTCCAAAAACTACTATATAGACAATGGTTGTAAAAATTGGATTGATAAAAAACCAAAGCGGTCCCAAAATCGTTTGTTTGAAACTGGAAACAAAATCCCGTTTAACAAACATATAAATAAGGTCTTTATAACGCCAAACTTCTTTTAGCTTTAAATCAAATAGGGAATGATTTGACTCAATGGTTTCTGTCCATTGTTGTTGTTTTTCAAGCATTAAATTGTTTTTTACAAAAGTAAGTTAATTTTTTATATTACCTAAATCTAAACGAGATAAGATAATGGAGCAAATTAAAATGGGTATATACAAGCGAATTTCATATAAAATCCCTGAGTAAAAGCACATGAGCATATAGGGGAGTGCAAAGAAATGAAAGCTGAAAATGAGTTTTTGTTGTGCTTTACTTTTTGCTAAACATAATGTTAAAATAAATAATAAAAGACAAAACCCAAATCCTAAAATGTTTTTCGGTTGGGTGAAATTTTCTAATAATAAATTACCATCGTTGGTACTGAAATGTCCATTAATAAGTCGTAATCCCAAATATACACCTATGAAAATAATTGCAAATACAGTGATGTCTATTATCGACTTTCTACTTAATCCCTTTCTATGAATGGTTATTGTTGCTACCCAAGATAAAGATAATGCAGAGGATTCTCTATTGAGCGTTGCAAGGATTAAAAGTAAAGCCAATCCCAAGAATGCTATTTTAGAATTGGTTTTACTATAATATAAATAACCATATATAAAAAGCACCATGAAAAAGTAACTGCTATAATCATACGGGACTAAAACAAATTGGGATAAAGCCATAGTCATTATAATCACCGAAATCATGAGTAATTTTTCGGTATGGGTGGCTATAAATTCTTTTGTTGTAAAGATTAAATACAATATCCAAGCACTAAGCATGGCGAATGTTACATTCAGAATGTACAGTGAAAGGTACATCTTCGGCTCTGAATTTTCATTCAAAAATTTGAATTTAAAAATAGAATAATCAATATTTAATCTTCCCAAAACATCATAAATCCACAATAATAATTGGCCACTTAGGATTCTATACTGATATATCCCAGAGTGAAACTGCGTTATAAAATCTGCATGATTGAGTATGGAAGTAGAGTAAACATTCGCAAAGCCGAAATAAATAAAACTATTGACAAAAAATGCCAATAGTACCATTAACAGACAATTTAGAAGAGATTTCAATTTAAAATATTTTTAAATCAATTTTTTCAAATATTCTCCATAGCCACTTTTCCCGTATTTTTCGGCTGCCATTAGTAATTGTTCTTTGTTAATGAAGCCTTTGCCATAAGCAATTTCTTCAATGCAAGAAATTTTAAATCCTTGTCTTTTTTCCAATACCTTTACAAATTCCGAGGCCTCATGCAAAGAGTCGAAAGTTCCGGTGTCCAACCAAGCGGTTCCACGAGACATTACGCCTACTTCTAACTGATCTCTTTCCAAATAAATTTTATTCACATCGGTTATTTCCAATTCCCCTCGTGGCGATGGTTTTAGGTTTTTAGCAATCTCCACCACCGAATTGTCATAAAAATACAATCCTGGAACAGCAAAGTCTGACTTCGGTTCTAGAGGTTTTTCTTCTATTGATATGGCTTTTTCATTTTCATCAAATTCTACCACGCCATATCTTTCTGGGTCTTGTACTCTATAGGCGAATACACAACCTCCTTTGATGTTGGTCTTGCTTTCCAATAATGCTTGTAGGCCAGAGCCGTAGAAGATATTGTCACCCAAAACCAAGGCTACAGAATCATTACCAATAAATTCTTCGCCCAAGATAAAGGCTTGCGCCAACCCATCTGGTGATGGTTGTACTTTGTATTCTATTCGGCAGCCAATTTGCGAGCCATCTCCTAAAAGCTTTTTGAAAGCTTCCTGATCGTGTGGCGTAGTGATGATAAGGATTTCCTTAATCCCCGCCAGTAACAAAGTGGATAGCGGATAATAAATCATCGGTTTGTCATAAACCGGCATTAACTGTTTGCTTACCGCAATGGTAAGTGGATATAGTCTGGTTCCGGATCCTCCGGCGAGTATTATTCCCTTCATTTTTTTTATACTAATTACACGAATTATCACGAATTACACGAATTCAAATGAGTTTCGTTTTAGGTTTATAAATTGATTATGCGCTTATAATTTAAAGATTTTTCACCAAAATTAATGAGAATCCCTAATTTTTTGTTGGTTGCTTTAAGGTAGTTTTGCAATTGTTTTGAAAAATTTTCATGTAAAAAATTAACTGATTTCAACTCGATAATTATTTCATCAAAGCAGAGAAAATCTGCTCTGTATGTTTTACTTAATTTTTCTCCATTAAAGAAAATCTCTAATTTTTTTTCTTTTTCAAATGGAATATTGTTTTTCTTAAATTCTTTTTCTAATACTTCACTATAAACCGCTTCTAAAAAGCCATTTCCCATAACAGAATGAATATTCATACAAATACCGATAATTTTGTAACTCTCTTCTTTATATAAAATTTTCTCTTCCATCATTCGAGAAATTCGTTAAAATTCGCGTTAATTAATATACTGCGAAGCATAATATTTCTGATAATCCCCACTGGTCACATTCTCCAGCCATTCTTTATTATCCAAAAACCAATCGATGGTGTAGCTCAATCCTTCCTCAAAAGTTACGGATGGTTTCCAGCCCAAATCTTTATTCAACTTGGTAGCATCTATGGCATAGCGTTTATCGTGTCCCGGACGATCTTTCACGAAAGTGATGAGTTTTTCTGAATATCCTGCAGGATTACCCGTTTTTTCGTCCACTTGTTTGATGAGTTCTTTCACCAAATCAATATTTTGCCATTCATTCCAACCACCGATGTTGTAAGTTTCACCGGTTTTGGCTTCATGGAAAATTTTAAAAATCGCTTTGGCATGGTCAATAACAAATAGCCAATCTCTGGTGTATTTCCCATCACCATAAATAGGGAGTGGTTTTTCATTTAATATATTATGAATACAAAGCGGGATCAGTTTTTCCGGGAAATGGTTCGGACCGTAATTGTTAGAACAATTAGAAACAAGGAAAGGCATTCCATAGGTATTTCCGTAGGCTCTTACTAAGTGGTCAGAAGCTGCTTTGCTGGCAGAATATGGAGATTTCGGATCATAAGAAGTTTCTTCGGTAAAAAAACCAGTTTCGCCCAAAGCACCATAAACTTCATCGGTAGAAACATGATAGAACAAGTTGGTTCTGGGTTCATCCGGGAAATTCCCGTGCTGGTGGTCGGGATTCAAAGTCCAAAACTCTTTACAAAGATTCAGAAGATTGGCAGTTCCATTTACATTGGTGTTAATGAAAGCCATAGGATCGGTGATGCTTCTGTCCACATGAGATTCTGCTGCCAAATGAACTACGGCGTCGGGCTGATGTTTTTCGAAAACCTTTCTCAGCTCTTCAACATTGGTAATATCTGCTTTTTCAAAGAAATAATTCTTCTCGTTTTCAATATCTTTCAGATTCTCCAGATTTCCGGCATAAGTAAGAGCATCCAGATTGATGATATTTGTGTTGGGTAAGTTTTTCACAAATTCCCGTACCACATGAGATCCTATAAATCCGGCACCTCCGGTAATGATAATATTCTTCATTATTGTATTAATTTTTTAAAGGCATAAAAACCCGTGTATTTTTATTTGAATTAAAATAATAAAGTAGAAGAAATCAGAATTTATATACCTCATAACCTCATAACTTCATCACCTCATCACTTCATTACCTAAAATTAGTCGCTTCCGAACAAATCCCTTGTATATACTTTTTCTTTTACATCATCAAGTTCTGGGGCGTTTCTGTTGGAGATAATCACATCACACTCTTTTTTAAATCCCTCAAAATCTCTTGAAACTTTAGAGCCAAAAAAAGAATTTTCCTTCATTACGGGTTCGTACACCACCACTTCAATTCCTTTTGCTTTAATTCTTTTCATAATTCCTTGGATGGCTGATGCTCGGAAATTATCAGATCCAGATTTCATAATCAGTCGGTAAACTCCTACTTTTTTAGGGTTTTTAGCGATGATTGTATCTGCGATAAAATCTTTTCTTGTACTGTTGGCATCTACAATAGCACGGATAAGATTATTAGGTACGGCATCATAATTAGCCAACAATTGTTTGGTGTCTTTCGGAAGACAATATCCGCCATAACCAAAGGATGGGTTGTTGTAATGATTGCCAATTCTAGGATCCAGTCCAACGCCTTCTATGATATGTTTAGAATCTAAGCCGAAAATCTGTGCATAACTATCCAACTCGTTAAAATAGGCTACTCGCATCGCAAGATAGGTATTGGAAAATAATTTGATGGCTTCGGCTTCGGTTGCATTGGTAAAAAGTGTTGGGATGTCTTTTTTTATGGCACCTTCTTTCAAAAGATTGGCAAAAGTTTCCGCTCTTTCGCTTTGTTCACCAATGATAATTCTGGAAGGATAAAGATTATCATACAAGGCTTTCCCTTCTCTTAAAAATTCCGGAGAAAAAATAATATTGTTATAATTTAATTTCTTTTTAATCTCCTCTGTAAAGCCTACCGGAACAGTTGATTTTATGACCACTACCGCTTGTGGATTATAGTGTATCACCTCGTTAATGACGGCTTCAACACTGGAGGTATTAAAATAATTGGTCTTCGGATCGTAATCGGTAGGGGTAGCCACTACAATGTATTCGGCATTTTTATACGCTTCTTCTTTCTGGGTTGTAGCGTACAGATCCAAATTTTTGGTGGTGAGAAATTCGGTGATTTCTTTATCTTCGATAGGAGATACTTTATTATTTAACATTTCGGTTTTTTCTTGGATGATATCCAAAGCGATAACCGAATGGTGTTGTGCAAGCAATACCGCATTAGACAATCCTACATAGCCGGTACCAACAATCGTTATATTCAATGTGTTTTATTTTTTTTACAAAAATATAAATATTTATTTCATATGTAGATAATTATTGTTTTTTAATGGTCATATGTAATCGCCAATCTTCATGGATGTTTATCTCCATCTTTTTTATTTTTTTATGGAGCCGATGATTATTAATTGTTTGCAAATTTAATTAATGGCGATTTCATATGTACATTTTATTTTTTTTCAATGGTCATGTGGAAACCTAACGAAGTAGTTCGACGAAGTCAATTGCTTATCTTTATTAGTGTTTATCTCCATTTTTCTTATTTATTTAATTGAGTCGATGATTATAAATAGTGTGCAAAGAAGATTGGTTTAGGGCAATATCCAGAAATAAATAGTTTAATGATAATTTGTTATCCACTAGCTTAATGGTTTTTCATCAACAATATGCATTGTTTTTTTTAGCTCATTTCCAGGGCAAACTCACACTTTTTCG
>JAFDZI010000004.1 GCA_018266955.1 Bacteroidota bacterium | reverse complement strand
TTAATTGATTTTTTTTATGATTCTCGATTACCTGTATAAACATCGGCAGGCTGTAGTTCAAAACAGGCGAAGCCATGCCATCAGTTTATATAAAGCTATATCCTGGCGGGTTGTTGGCACCCTGGATACCATATTGATTTCCTATCTGATAACGGGGAAATGGAATTTTGCCATCAGTATTGGTGCGGTGGAAGTGTTTACCAAAATCATGTTATTTTATCTCCACGATCGTACCTGGGAATATTTTAAAATTCGAAATAACCATAAAGAAGAATGAAGGAGCTGCTTCATACACTTCAAATCCAATTAGCTGGCAAGGCAATTGAAGAGCAATTTTCCTGTTTACTAGAATATTTCCCGGGGAGAATTTCGTTTTCTACTTCCTTAGGGCAGGAAGACCAGGTTCTTACCGATATTATTTGCCGCCATAGCCTGGCCGTCCGGATTTTTACTATTGATACCGGAAGGTTATTTTATGAAACCTATGAGCTAATTGATAAAACAAGGGCAAGATATAATACAATAATTGAAGTGTATTTTCCGGATCACCAATCGGTAGAGAGGATGGTTACCAAAAAGGGCCTTTTTAGTTTTTATGAATCGGTGGAGAATCGGATTGAATGCTGCCATATTAGAAAAGTGGAACCTTTGGGGCGTGCGTTAATCGGGGTTTCGGTTTGGGTTACCGGGTTGCGGGCACAACAATCGGCAAACCGCCAGGATATGCCCTTATTGCAGTGGGATGAAGAAAAGAATCTGTTTAAATTCAATCCATTGCTTAATTGGCGGTATGAAGATGTGATAGATTATATCAGGAAAAATGATGTTCCCGATAACCCCTTGCACCGGAAGGGTTTTATCAGCATTGGTTGTGCCCCCTGTACACGGGCTATTGAGCCGGGAGAAGACCCAAGGGCCGGCAGGTGGTGGTGGGAAACATCCCAAAAAGAGTGTGGGTTACATAAATAATGAAACATGCGTAGTAAGAGAATTTTTCCATCGGCATTGGAACACGAAGCCATTTATATTATGCGGGAAGTGGCAGCCCAGTTTGAGCGACCAGCAATTTTATTTTCGGGTGGAAAGGACTCCATTACCCTGGTAAGGCTTGCACAAAAGGCATTTTATCCCGCCCGAATCCCGTTCCCCTTATTGCATATTGATACCGGCCATAATTTTTTTGAAACACTCGAATTCCGCGATTGGCTGGTAAAAGAGACCGGCGCTCAATTAATAGTGCGTTACGTACAGGATTCAATTAACAACGGACGAGTAAAGGAAGAAAAAGGGAAATATGCAAGCCGAAATATTTTACAAACAGTAACTCTTCTCGATGCGATTGAAGAGCTAAAACTGGATGCCTGTATTGGAGGTGCAAGGAGAGATGAAGAAAAGGCCCGGGCCAAAGAAAGGATTTTTTCGGTGAGAGATGATTTTGGGCAATGGGATGCAAGAAAGCAGCGTCCCGAATTATTTGATATGCTGAACGGGCGGATTAATCCAGGTGAAAATGTAAGAGTATTCCCCATTTCAAACTGGACGGAGTTGGATGTTTGGAACTATATCCGTGAAGAGGAGTTACAACTACCCTCTATTTATTTTGCTCATCAGCGTAAAATCATAGAAAGGGATGGATTGTATTGGCCCTTTTCCAATTTTCTAAATACTTCCGAAGATGAAATTCCATTTAATGCAAAAGTTCGGTTTAGAACGGTAGGAGATATGACCTGTACTGCGGCGGTGATGTCGGACGCGGATAATATTAACAGCGTAATTGAGGAAATTCTGGAAGCCACTATTTCGGAACGGGGTGCGAGGATAGATGATAAACGTTCGGAGGCAGCAATGGAGAAAAGAAAGAACGCAGGTTATTTTTAAGGGCATTCATTTTTATTTATATCAAATGGAAGTAATCAGAATTACCACTGCCGGAAGTGTGGATGACGGGAAAAGCACCCTCATTGGGAGATTGTTGTTCGATACAAAGTCAATTGCGGAAGATAAACTGCAGGCTATTGAATCATCCAGTTTGCGGAAGGGACTTGGGTATACCGACTTATCGTTGTTAACAGACGGGTTGATAGCCGAGAGAGAACAGGGCATCACGATTGATGTGGCCTATATTTATTTTTCTACCCCACAGCGTAAGTTCATCATTGCCGATACACCAGGGCATATAGAATACACCCGAAATATGGTTACCGGAGCATCTACCGCATCCGTTTTCCTGATTTTGGTGGATGCCAGAAATGGTATTACCGAACAAACCCGCCGGCACTTTTATATTGCTTCATTGCTGCGTATCCGGTATATAGCCGTATGTGTTAATAAAATGGATCTGGTAGATTTTGCAGAATCGGTGTATTTATCCATTGTAAGGGAATTTGAGTCCCTTGCATCCAAAACAACAATCCCGGGGCAACAACTTTTATTTGTTCCGATAGTGGCTACCCATGGCGATAATGTTGCAATGCCTTCTGCCCGGATGGATTGGTATAATGGACCTACCTTACTGCAATATCTCGAAACAGTTGATGTTTTTGCTTTGGAAGAAAACCAATTCGCACGAATGGCCGTTCAATATGTGATCCGTCCACACCAGCCTGCATTTCATGATTTTCGCGGATATTCTGGCAGGGTTGTGAGTGGTGTCTTTTCAAAAGGAGATAAAGTGCTTGCTCTTCCCTCAATGAAATCCAGTACCATTACTTCTATTCTTTATGGCAGTGAAGAAGTGGAACATGCAGGAAGCAGGGAATCGGTAGTGCTTTCGTTGCAGGATGACATAGATATCAGCAGGGGAAATATGCTGATAAAGGAGGTTGAACCGCTGAAACCGGTTACCGTTTTCGATGCAACCCTTTGTTGGATGGAAGATACGAAATTGGCAACAGGAAAAGTATTTGTGCTGCAACATGGAGTGAACCGGGTTAAGGCAAAAATTGAATCGGTGCATTCCATTCTGGATATTCATACTATGGAACCCAATCGTAATATAAATCAATTTGGACTTAACGATATTGGCCGGGTGCGGGTGAAACTGGCCAAACCCATTTTTGCCGAATTATACTCAGACAACCCTTCTAACGGAAGCTTTATCCTCATCGATGAATTTTCCAACAACACCGTTGCAGTTGGGTTTGTAGATCAGACAGACTGATGAAGAAGAGTACCCCCGTATAAAATAAGAAATTTTTCTTTGAACTAATGCCTGTGAATTCGATAACCTGGTCCTTATTAAATAGAAATGTGAATTGTTGATGGTAGTATTTTAAGAAGGGATCAAAAATATTTCATCATCACAGAGGCCAGGGTATTGATGTCTCCTTCAAAATGATGGCCCCCCGGAATTGTTTCGTGGTGAAAATTTTTTCTAGTTACCAGGCCGGCCCCGGTATCCTTTTCATCATCTCCATTTATTACCACAGTGGTGGGGATGCCCATATTATTTACTTCCTTAAATACATCCATTTCTCTTTTGGTATTACCTCCAAGCATATCGGAAAGGTGTATTTCAAAATCGGTGGAGCCGGATGGGGAAATCATTATTACCGACCTGATCCGGGTTTTCATGTTCTCGGGGAATTGGTTGTAAATGAACGGCAGTACATCGGCACCAAAGGAGTATCCTGTGAAAATAATTTTCCTGCTCTCATTATTTGTTGAGGCATTCTTTATTTCTTTTTCTAAACCCGTGGCAGCCTGACCCGGGGTTTTCTTATTCCAGAAATACGACTTGGCATCCAGGGCTATTACCTGGTAACCTTTTGCCGAAATAGCTGCACAGAGGTTGTTGGAGAATTTATTAAAGCCTCCATCGCCCGAAATATAAATTACCAGAGGCAGGGAAGAATTACCCTGCCAGATTTTTATCGGCATTTGTTGTGCCTGGCTTTGAATTGGTGCAATCAGAAATAAAAATTGAATACAGTATAAATAAAAATAGAATTTCATAATGGTTTCATTACAGCGTTAAGCGCAACGGGCAATTGCAACAGGTCGAAATCGTGATCGTAAACCATGTATTTATTTTCCCAGTAACTCGCATATTTCTCTTTAAAGTTCCGCAATCCGCGGTAATGCTGAAAATGCCTTATTTTTTCGGATGCAATTTTTAAAATGGTTTCGGCAGTGCTTTCGGGGTTCGAAATCCCTGTCATTGGCACCAGGCCAAGATTTAGATAGGCCTTACTCTTCATTTTCGCATATTGGATTAGTTCTACTATCAGTCCATCCATAACCGCACCCGGCGCATCCATCGATTTTCGGATAAGGTCGTACGTTATCTCTTCATCTGCATACGAAGGGATGATATTCAAAAAAGCTTTTACGCTTCCATCCTGGTCCTTCGCCGTTAAAATAACCTGGTTTCCCAATTCTTTTTCATCAAACATCCCCTGCGAGAATACCTGTTCCTTCTTTTTGAATCCACTTAACCATTCGTCGGAAACCTGTTTAAGCTCCCGCATCAATTTTTCCGAATGGGGTGGGTTGTTCACTAAAAATACATATCCTTTTTTTTGCAGGCTGTTTAGCCCGTTTCGAAGTGATTTTTTTTCTTTTCCTTCGAGTGTAAATCTGTTCACATCCAAAATAGCTTCCTGTCCAATTAATAATTTATTCTTCCGTAACTGGCTAAACCAGGGGATGCTGTCTTCATCAACCCGGTAGAACGCCGGCTTAAGGCCCATCTTTCGGCAATGGCGATCAAATTCTATTAAGACTTCCACTTTATTTTCCGGGGCACATACCGGCTCTTCCAAAACAATGGCAAAACCTCTGGATATTCTATACGCAATGAATGCTTCATGTAATTCGGATATGAAAATTAGTTTATCAGGATAGGTCTTGAAATAATCCACGGCCGAATTTCCGAATTGAGTGAGAAGGAACCTCGCCTTTTCCTTTGCTGCATCCCCGGGCAAAGCCATTTTCTTTTCGGTTTTAATAAGGCAGAAAAGGATAAAGCCATAAATTGAAATTTGTAACGTACGGAGGAACCAAATTAACTCCCGGCCAAAGGGGGTTAAGGGGTGCAAAGAATAATCTTGTATTAAAAGAAAACTTCTGAATGTATGGTAAAGCGATTGCCACCATGTAAAATCTACCCCAAAATGACGCTTATTGATATAGTAGAAGTTGATGTAGGCTAATATAAAAACCGCAATGATGGAAGCCAATGCCGTTTTTAAACCGGCCTTCAGCCAAAGCCTGCTGCTCTTAACCCGGTATTGGTTGAAAGTTAATAGTAGCACCAGGATCGTTATTGCCGCAAAAGTTGCTTCTTCATAGTCAAGAGCCTTGGTGATATTTCCAATCAAGGAAATGAGGGATAGCACCAGGGTGATAATCCAGGCATTACGGAGGCCCTTCAAGAGAAAGGCGGAAGTGATAATCAGCGCCACACCCATCAGCATTACCAGCAGGGTTGAAGCATGTATCGTTTCAAGCGGCAGGTAGTGTTTTAATAACCGTAAACGCTGGTGCATTGGAGGGGTGATGGCAGATAAGATATTTACTATTCCCAACGAGAATGCAAGCAACGCCGGAAAAGCCCTCAGCAGGATTTTCGCCCCTCTCCATACAAAAGAAATAAGTCCGGCCAGTAAGGGTAACCAAAATTCAAAAATTCGGTAAAGCAGGGTAATGGATAAAGCCTGGGTAGCATCAAATCCAAATTGTTGAAGTACCAGAACCATCGAGAGTTCTACGGCGCCCAATCCTCTAAGAAAAGGAGAAATTACCATCATTAGGACACTTACTACATAGGTGATGGCTGCAATTTCTATGGAGGGTGTGGCTCCTATTGCGAGTATCGAAAAATATAAAGTGAGGATTCCGCATAGTTCTACCCCCATAGAAGAAAAGAATGCTGCGAGGTATTCCTTTTTGCTAAAACGGATTTGTGTGAGCTCCTTAATTTGTGATACAGTAGTTGAAAAGCGTTTATTGAGAAAACTATAAACAATGCCTTGTTTTTGGAAGGACCGTAGAATAACCCACCCTAATATAATCATTGCAAATAGAACAGGTAATGCAAGCCATGCATTTCCAATTTGTTTTTCGGAGAACAGGGTAAATAATAAAACCGGTATGGCAACTGCTATAAGAGACAATAGACCGGTTAGTGCAAACAAGGCGCTTGCCTGGTGCACCAGTATTTTGTTGTAACCCGCCCTTTTCATGTTCCTTGGCAAATATGCCAATGCGCTTACACCTCCTGCGGGTAAGAAAATACTCAGGAAGTTTCTTTTTAAAAAGAGGTCAATGGCAGGAGTAATTTTAAATGTAGTGCCGATGGACCGGAAAGAGAACACATATATTCCTGCCTGGCATAGTATAGTGACGATAGCAACTGCCAGCAGTGATATCAGCCATCGTGGGTTGGATTGGCTAAGTTGAGGAATGATAGTTAGTAATTCTTTCCTTTCACTTTTGAAAAAGCGTATGGCCAGGAATATCATTAAAATAGCCACAATTTCTCTCCAACTCGCCCTGGGTGCGATTCGTTTGAATTGAAACCATTTTGCTGCATTAACCTGCATCTGATTTATTGCTATTTTAAACCTGCCGAAATGAAAAAACCCCGGCCTCTCGGCCAGGGTTTTTATAGTTCAAACCCTGCTACTTACCGCTTTTTTTAGTTTCTTTGGTTTTTGAAGCTTCTGACTTTACTTCCTTCTTTTTATTTTCCTTATACCGCATATCCGGAGTTCCATCCTTTTTCAGGTTTTTGTTTTGCTTATACCTTTTGTCTGGTGTTCCATCGGCTTTTAACTTAGTGCCATTGGCAGCCTTGGTTTTTGCCACTTCACTTTTTGCTTCGTGATGCGTGGCCTTTGATTCTTTAGCCACTTTTTCTGATTTGGCAGAAGCCGGTGCTACAGCTTCTGATTTTGCAGGGGCGGTGATGTGAGTTTTCTTTTCACTCGTTTTTTTTGCGGGTGTTTTAGTTTGAGCCATTCCGGCGATACTTAAACCCAATACAGCCATTGCAGCAAGGAATAGTTTTTTCATTTTGTTTTTAGTTTTTATGATTAGTTGTTTTGAACATTTTTCTGTCCACGATAAAGCGGAAAGTCGTACCGGATCTCCCGGGTTGCATCCATCCCTTCATAAAGTACAAGGCTCATCAGCCAATCGGCATTTAATTTACGGGTTGTCAATTCCTGTTTTTGCAGGATCAGGACCCCGGTACAATTGGTTACAAAACTACCGTCATTAATTGTGCCACTTACCGAAAGGAGCATCCCATTCGAACGCAGATTTTCTAAATCTATTATTACCCGGGGTTGAATATCCGCTTCAATTATTATTCGATTTCCCGACTCTGAAAAAGCGGTATGCGGAACGCTGAAAGCTGTCAGATATTCCATATCCCCCTTTAGCAAAAGATTCCCGTTTTCAAAATCCACCGCCAGCAAAACCAGCGGCAGGTGTGAAGCCCCTAAAAATGTAGCTACATCCTTTTTTTCGTGGAAAGGGACAAAGTGAGAAAACTGATGTAACAATTCAGGATTTTGCATTTCACAATTTCTGCTGTGAAGATGCAGTTCAAATTTCCTGTAATGATTGGACTTTAGGTGAATGGGCAAAAACTATCGGTGAATCTCGCCCAGAAGATAGTGGGTTAATGCCCGCTATGGGTAAGGAACCGGAGCATTTCTCTCACTTCCGAAATTATGCCCTGTTCTTTCGATTTAATTTCGGCAAAGCAGGTTGCGAAACGGATTTTGTCTAGTACTTCTAATTCCAATTGGTCTAATGCTTGTAAGAGATGGGGTTCAAGACCAAATACCGAAATGGTTGTTTTGAGGTTATGGGCAATTCTTTTCACCTGTTCTGGGTTATTTTGATTCCAGGCACGTTGCATAGCTTCCAACTCGGGAGAAAAGGTAGCAATAAAATCCTCTGCTATTGTAATTTCAAATTCCTTATTTCCTGCACTAATATCTTTTAAATAGGAAAGATTGATGAATTGGAAGGGCGGAGAGCCATCATTGCCCGCAACCGCGTTGCTGAATTCAGATGTAGAGCCAATATATTCCTTAATAATGGAAAATAATTTTTTCGGATCTATTGGTTTCGAGATATAGTCGTTCATCCCCGCTTTTAAACATTTTTCCTTTTCCGTGATGAATGCATGTGCCGTCATGGCAATTATCGGGATATCTTTATTCCACTTTTCCCTTATTTCCCTGGTGGTGGTATAGCCATCCATTTCTGGCATTTGTAAATCCATGAGCAACATATTTACAGTTTCCTGTGCCATTATTTCAAGGGCCTGTTTTCCATTTTCCGCAATAAGGTAGGATATTCCCCAGGAGGTAAAAAGGTTTTGGAGAAGGCTACGATTGATGGCATTGTCTTCCACAATCAGTAATTTGAAGGAGGCGCCTGCTGCAATGGGTTCCATAGTTTCTACATCCTGCCTATTGATTGTTGCCGATGGGCCGGGTAAGCGGTAAGGGAGATGAATAGTAAATTTTGTTCCTTTATTTATTACACTTTCTACTTCGATTCTTCCATTTTGTAATTGGATTAATTCTTTAACAATGGAAAGGCCCAGCCCTGTGCCACCATAATGTCGGTTTATGCTGTCGTCTCCCTGTTGGAAGCGATTAAAAATTAAAGATATTTTTTCTTTTGGGATGCCGATTCCACTATCCTCAACGGTGATGATGGTTTCGAGGCGGTTTGCATCCAGCATCCCTTTTTTTATCTCCACCTCAATAAATCCCCGATCGGTGAATTTGATGGCATTGCCAACCAGGTTCACCAATACCTGCAGCAGCCTGGCCGAATCGCCGGATACCAGGGAGGGCAATTCCGGGTCAGCTTTCACCCGCAGATCAATATTCTTTTCGTTAGCCTTTTCCTGAAACATTTCCGAGATGACCTGCAGGCTGTTTACCAGGCTGAAATTACTTTCTTCGATTCGCATCATACCGGCCTCAATTTTTGAAAGATCCAGTATGTCGTTTATAAGGGTCAGGAGATTTTCTCCGGCGGATTTAATGGTTTCCACATAGTTTTTGGAACGCAGGCTAAGTGCCTCTTTTTCTAAAAGGTGGGTAAAACCCAGGATTGCATTCATGGGAGTACGGATTTCGTGACTCATATTAGCCATGAAATTCTCTTTTATAGCAACGGCATTTTTTAATTTTTTTTCGGATAGGAATAATTTTTGGATAATGCTGATGATATACCAGAACAATAAAGCCGCTGAAAACAAAACCAATACAATTAGTACAATATTGGAAAACTGTACCTTTCTGCCACTTGAGATATTATTATCATTAAGCTGGGTGATCAGAGAGTGCCTGGAAGAAAGGATTTTTTGATCGAGGGAATATATGCTATCCATTAATTGTTTCCCTTCGAGGGTATTAATTAAGGTTTCAGCGGAATATTTTCCTTTGTGGTGGAGGGAGTCAAGTACTTCTTTGCAAAAACTCAATTTAAGTTGCACCACTTCATCGAGCTGGGTTACAAATTGGCCTGAAAGAGAATCGAGGGCATTGTTTTTTACTTTTACCAGGTCCTTTTGAACCTTGGAAAGCCTGGCGTCCATGCCAACTATGAAATTATGGTTGCCGGTGGAAACAAAATCGCTGATATTGCTTTCTACATGAACGATATCCCGTTCCAGGGAACGGAGGTCAACACTGATATTATATTCTTCGAGGTACTGTTGGTTCCCGTTTATCAGGGTGTCAATATTTTTTGAGAAGTTATATTGCAGGTACGAAAGGAGAATCGTTCCGGAAATAAAGGCCGCCAGGATATAAAAGACAATACGCTTCCCGTTCATAATTGCTTTCCACTAAATTATGAATATTTCAATTAGAACCGGTGGGAAGGTTGGTGTACTTATCGAGACAGAAGATCAACAATACAATTGAAAGGATAATGCCGGCAATAGTGGCAATCAGGGTAAAGGCTGGGGAGTGTTTGTCGAAAAGCCACAATAGTAGAAGGCACAGCAATACCAATATGGCGGTATCAAGGAGAAATAATATGATGTATAATAGTTTCATTGGAAAGCAGTTGAAAAATGGAGGCCCGGGTAGAAACCAGGGCCGGTAAATTTGACGAAACTGCTTAAGTACACTATGTGAGAGAAATTTTTTTTGCTTTGCATCCACAAGGTATTTGGTATCTCATCAGATACTAATCAGGTTTCGATGAAAAAGGAAAATCTTTCGGTGAATGAGAAATAAATGTCGAAGGAGAGATAAAAATTATAGTACCCTCAGTTTTCTGTTTAGGGCAGCGCGATACGCATCCGCCACCGGAACAGGCTTTTCTTTTATTAAGATGATGCCATCTCTTAAACAATCCACTTTCCCAATGGAAATAATAAATGACCGGTGCACCCGAATAAATTTTTCGGGGTCTAATCTCTCTTCCAGTGCTTTTAAAGTGCTATGTACCGTATAATATTTGGTTGGGGTATGGAGTTTTACATAATCACCCATTGCTTCTGCAAATAATATGTCGTCCAGGTTTAACTTCCGGATTATGTTCGTATCCCGAATAAACAGGAAATCCTCTTTACTCACATTTAGGGTCGTTCCTGCATCTTCGAGCAACTCCTCTGCTTTGGTTATGGCCTGTATAAACCGGGCCGGAGTTACGGGCTTCACCAGGTAATCCACCACATTTAAATCGAAGGCATCTGTTGCATATTCTTTCTTTGAGGTGGTAAATATTACAAGCGGCCTGTTGGTTCCTAATACCCGTACGAGCTCAATGCCCGTCATGCCCGGCATTTCAATATCGAGCAATAATAATTGTGGCGATGACTGCCTGATAATATTGATGGCTTCCATTGCATCAGATGCCTCACCCACAAGAGAAAGGCTGTTAACCCGTGATGCCAACTGCTTTAGGGTTGACCTGGCAATTTTATTATCATCCACAATCAACAACTTCATGCCCGTAAATTTAATGGAGATATCAGGAATTGTAGGGTGAAACTTATGTTATAAA
>JAFDZI010000049.1 GCA_018266955.1 Bacteroidota bacterium | reverse complement strand
GCAAAAGTAGAGATTTTTCTTGTCTTAGCAAATTTTTGGGGATTTATTTTCTAAAGTTAATGCTAAGTGATTGGGGCTGTGGAAGATTTTTTTTTGGTGAATGGTGAGTGGTGAATGGTGAATGGTGAGTGGTGAGTAGTGAATGGTGAATGGTGAATGGTGAATAGTGAGTGGTTAATGGTGTGATATGATAGAAACAAGATTGTGTAGTAAAATAAAAACGATTACATCATAACTTCATCACTTCATCACCTCTTAACTTCATCACTTCACCACCTCATAACTTCATCATCTCAATCTTAGCCCCGATTGAACGGCATGTTTGAGCTCTTTTTACTTGCCCTGGAAATAGCATGGGCGTAAAAAAGCGAGTAGTGAAAGCGGGAAATAGCTCCTGAAAAGAAATATGATATAAATAAAGTGGAAATAAAAAAGTAATGAATGAAAGATTGTACTTTTGTTTTCGAAAAGAAATTTCAATATGAATGAGATAAAATATATAGATCTAGTTGTAGAAGTAATCCAAAATTGGCTAGTAAAGACAGTAGCGTTTTTACCGAGTCTAACGACGGGGATTATTATTTTTTTACTGTTTTATTTTACGAGTCGTTTTTTGAGCAGAATGGCCGTAAAGATATTTCAAAAGACTTTTCCTGAGGGAAGAAATCATGACACCATTGTTGCCATGGTTGGTATTTTTCGATTTTTCATTATTCTTTCTGGGGCTTTCATTTCGCTAGAGGTAATGGGATTGAATAATTTTTTCATGAAATTTGTAGGGAGCTTGGGGGTCGCTGGTATTATTGCCGGGGTAGCCCTGAAGGATTTGGTATCTTCTATTTTTTCTGGATTATTGGTTGGAATAGATAAATCATTTAAGGTGGGCGATCAGGTTACCATTAAAGATATCACGGGAACAGTGGAGGAAATTGGTTTTTTGACAACGAAAATCATTAATGATGAAGGTAAGAAGGTATATATCCCGAACCAGTTGATTTTTGACGCTCCGTTCATCAACATTTCGGCATCGGAGCATAGGAAAGTGATTATTGAGTTTGAAATACCTACGACAGAAAATTTAGAAAAGGCAAAAAAAGCATTATTGGAAGTCGTTATGCATTTACCCTACAATGATAGGCCTGAGTCCACCGAGATAGCTTTTGTAAAACAACAAATGGGATTATTTATTTTACAATTAAAATTCTGGATGAAACAGGGGGAGATTTTTTCGAAAGTAAAGAGTGAGACTATCGTTTTATTAAAAGCAAGGCTTGATGCTGAAGGAATACAAACCAGTACAAATACTGTGAAATCATAAAAAAAGTTGCCGAAGGGCAACTTTTTTTTATGAATAAATGTTCTATATTATTTACCTAGAACTTCTTTTACTTTACCAGCAGCTTCTTCCAAAGTAATTGCTGAGTGAATAGGTAGTCCAGCTTCATCGATTAATTTTTTAGCCTCTTCTGCATTGGTACCTTGTAGTCTCACGATTAATGGAACTGGGAATTGTCCGATTTCTTTGTACGCATCTACAACCCCTTGAGCTACTCTATCGCAACGAACGATACCTCCGAAGATATTAATTAAAATTGCTTTTACATTAGCATCTTTAAGGATGATATCAAAAGCCGTTTTCACTCTTTGAGCGTCTGCAGTACCACCTACATCTAAGAAGTTTGCAGGATTACCTCCTGAAAGTTTAATCATATCCATGGTTGCCATTGCAAGTCCAGCACCATTTACCATACAAGCAACATCACCATCTAATTTCACAAAGTTAAGACCAGCTTCTCCAGCTTCTACATCCATTGGATCTTCTTCTCTTTTATCTCTAAGTTCTGCTAAATCTTTGTGACGGAAAAGAGAGTTATCATCTAGGGTTACTTTAGCATCTACAGCAATAATTTTATTATCGGATGTTTTCAAAACCGGGTTGATTTCGAAAAGGGAAGCATCGATACCAACATAAGCATTGTATAGGCTGGTAATGAATTTTGTAAATTCTTTGAAAGCATTTCCCTCAAGCCCTAGGTTGAAAGCAATTTTTCTTGCTTGGAATCCTTGTAAACCAAGTGCTGCATCAATTACTTCTTTATGGATTAAGTGAGGAGTAACTTCGGCTACATGTTCGATATCCATACCACCTTCTGTAGAATAAACGACAGTATTTTTCCCTTGAGCTCTGTCTAACAAGATAGAAACATAAAATTCTTTTGTTTCTGTTTCGCCAGGGTAGTACACATCTTCAGCTACCAAAACAGAGTTAACTAATTTACCTTCGGCAGAAGTTTGTGGGGTAACCAACATCATTCCAAGAATGTTTTGAGCATTCTCTTTCAATTTATCGATGTTTGGTGAGAATTTCACACCTCCACCTTTACCACGACCACCTGCGTGCACTTGGGCCTTTACTACCCAACCTTCGCTACCGGTCATTTCTTTAAGTTTTCCAGCTGCAGCTACTGCTTCGTCAACATTATTGGCAACGAAACCTCTTTGAATGGCAACTCCGTACTTTGATAAAATTTCTTTACTCTGATACTCGTGAAGATTCATACTATTTTTGTATTAATTATTACATTTTTTAAGATTGACAAAAGTACAAAAAAATTACAAATGATTTTAAATAAAAAAAAATATTGATGACGAGCCGATCCTCACCGTAGAATTTGATTTTTTGAATACACTTTAAAATATCCAAAGTGGCGCCATAAAGCCCAGTTGAATTTCATGGGTTGAATAATTGGGCAATTGGAGTGTGTTGCGAGCATAATGCGAATATTGAAAAAATCGCCCAATGTACGCCACATAAAACCGCACATCTACTTGTTTAAAAGGCTTGTAATATAAAGTTGGAATAACCCCATAACTTGTTCTCAAATGATCGTAACCACTGTCTGGAGTTATCTTATTTTTCCCCAATGCATCACTCATCATTAGGGTAAGTAAGCCTTGGAATTGTGGTGAAATCTTGTATTCGGTTCGAAGCCAATGCTCTGAATAAAGAGCATCTTGAGCAATAAATGGGCCTTTCATAATACTTGTCACAATGCCTTTGGTATCCAATTGTTCGTTGCTTAGGTTATAATCGTACATAATAGAAAACTTACCCGAACTAAATTTATTCCCTAAAGACAAAGCGACAGTTGTAGCATGGCCTTTCGCTATTTTAAAATTGGAAAAACTATAAATTGTTTCGAATTTACCGTCCAAGAATTTACCACGCCAATTCAGCACCCAAGCAACCGGCCAACGAGGTTCTGAAACATTAGAATCCACTTTTCCTTCATACAAATCAGAATACCTCATGGTTCTAGAATTGAGCACCTGAAAACCGAAGGAATGACTAGGTAGTAATTGATATGTAAGTCCTACACCGGTAACATAGGCCAGTAAATTATTCGACACATCATTATATTCTAATACATCTATGGGGTTGAATTCATATTCGTAACCACCGAAGTAGGCATACATTTTCCCCAATTGCATTTTTAGTTTTGGAGACAAACTTAAATCAGCATAAGCCAATTCTATGGAATTATCCAAAACATCCAGACTTTGTAATTCGCTGGATTTATTGAATCTTTGGCGAAAAACAAAACCCACCTTATCAAATAATTTACCCTTAAGTCCCAAAGCCACATACCCATTTCTAAACTCGGTAAAATTATCGTTCCGCCCATCTTCAGTATGATTTAAAAAACCCAATCGCATATATAAGGAAGCAGAAAAATCTTTGAGAACACCATCGGTATTGATAGAAACCAATGGTTTTTCGGTTTGCAATTCTACAGAATCCGATTCTGGAGATACAATTTGAGCCCCTAACTGAAGGGTAAAGAAAACACAAAATAAGAATAAGAATGATTTCATGGTATCTAGTTTTTTTGGTTTTAAAAATATCCTCCTACACGCTTCAATTTAACGAAAATCCTCAATTTTGTAAAGTGAAATTACAAATTTTATACATGTTAAACTTTAAAATAATAGTTTATTTTCAAGAATAGTTTTTTTTAACCATTCTTTCATTATACCATTGTTGATTGGTTAATACATGAAAAATCCTTCAAGGATGATGTACCTCAAAGGATTATATATTTTAAAATTGCATCTATTTTTAATTGATTTCTACTACATATACAGCTATTCATTTACTGTTTAAACCAAAAGAAAATGTTTAAATTCATTTGAATTCTTCACCATTTTTATTTTTAAAACGATGGAATCAATGTTGATTATTTGTTTGAAAAACTGTTTTCCAATGCGATTTCAAAAAATGTATCATCAATAAAAACCATGAAACAATCATAAATAAACCTCCCAAAGGAGTTATTGGGCCTAAAAACTTAAGATTTACACCCCATGCTTCCTGAAAAGAGAGTGCATAAATACTAAAGGAAAACAAAATTACCCCCAAGAGCATCAAACGAGCAGTCCATTGTTGTAATTTAGTTTCAAAATTCAGATACATTCCTATAATTAATAGAAATATTGCGGCGTACATTTGGTAACGAACTCCCGTTTCGAAGCTTTGTAATTTTTCAACCGAAAGAATCTCTTTGAAGGCATGAGCACCAAAAGCTCCTAAAATAATGGCCAATAATCCTAAAAAAGATGCTGCCACCAAGGTTATTTTTTTCATTTGTCGCTATTTATTTTTTAATGGTTGTATAAAAAACTACCGAAGTGGTTCGACATAGTCAATCGCCTATATACATGGGTATTTGTATAAAAAACAAATTTATACATGCCGATTTCATGTTTCTATTTTTTATTTCTTAATTTGTTAAATTCCACAATAACTTCGTGGTGACTTACCGTTTTATCTTTGTAAAAATTCACAAAAAACTGTTTCTCATCCTCAGTAGCACCCAATTGGTTAAGAATATTGAAGAGATGCATTTTCATGTGTCCTTTTTGAATGCCCGTAGTAACCAAAGAACGCAATGCTGCAAAATTTTGAGCCAAACCAGAGACCGCCAAAATACTCATCAGTTCTTGTGCGGAAGGTTTCCCTAATAAGGCTAATGAAAATTTCACCAAAGGATGCAAATTGGTTAAACCACCTACTACTCCAACAGAAATTGGCAAATCTATCCAAAATCTGAAAACCCCATCGTCTATCGAACAATGCGTTAAAGATTGGTACCTTCCCTCTCTAGTGGCATAAGCATGGGCACAAGCTTCGGTTGCACGAAAATCGTTTCCAGTGGCAATTACCACAGCATCTACCCCATTCATAATTCCTTTATTATGTGTTGTCGCACGATACGGTTCTATTTCGGCAATGGTTACGGCTTGTTTAAATTTCCATGCAAATTCCTCGTTCGAAATTCCAGAATCATCTTTTAAATCCTCGATGGGACAAGACACCTCAGCTCTTACAATACAATCTGGAGTAAAATTGGATAAAATATTCATTACAATTTGCAAAGAATCTTTTTCTTCTTGAGTAAATTCTTCTTCCAAAGCGACTTCTTCCCTAAGTGTTTTGCCGAATTGTTCCAAACAAGAATTGATGAAATTTGCCCCCATAGAATCCACAGTATCAAAACTTGCTTTTAGCTGGAAATAATGATCCATTTCACTCGTCTTGTCTATCAGGCGAATATTGAGAATACCACCCCCTCTTTTTCTCATATTGGCGGTAATATTTTCAGTAGTTTCCATTAATTTTTTCTTTAATTTAAAATTAAAGAAATGTTGCAGTTTATGCGATTCCACCTTCATCACAAAATGCGTATGACCTAATTTTTTGGTGTTGATGATGGTGGTTTTAAACCCACCTTTGTCCAGCCAAAATTTTGCCGATTTGGAGGCAGCAGCCACAACGGAGCTTTCTTCTACCGCCATAGGCAACGCTAGTAATTTGCCATCTATAAGAAAATTGGGAGCAATTCCGTAAGGCATATAAAAATTGGAAATGGTATTTTCCGAGAACTCTTCGTGCAATTTTTGCAATGTTTGGTCGGCATTCCAATATTGTTGTAAAATTTGTTCGTAACTTCTATCGTTGGACAAATAGGTTTGTATTAGCCAATCTATTTTTTGTTGTTTTGATTGTTTTGAAAAACCTTCTATCGGTTGATGATTCATTGTTAATTTATTTTGAAGTATCAAATATAAAGAAAATTGAAGAGTTTGGTCACTTAAAATCTCAATGATTTTATTTTTATTAAGCGAATCAATTATTAAACGAAAAAATCTCATTGAATGATTAAAAAAAACATTTCGTTAAAAAGGCCTCGCTTCATTTCATCTTATTTAATATCATTATCAGAAGCTTCATTTTAAAATAAAAGCAATTAAGCATTACATAATACCTTAACATTCTTTAAATTTCATAAATTATTCGCAACACTTCTTTGATATTAATATGTAATTAATTATTTTTGCAGCGATTTAACAAAATAAAAAAAATAAAAATTAACTAAAATTGATTTTTTTATGAAAAAAATTCTATTTTCTGCGGTTTTATGCTGCGCTTCATTCTTTTCAAAAGCCAACATTGTGGTTAGAGACATCACCGACTTCACCTTCACAACCGACACTGGAGCAAGTTTAAACTTCGATTTTAACAATGATGGAACAACCGAATTTACTTTCAGCGAATTTGATTCTTCAATTGAATCTTATTTTGACCCCAATAATGTAAATTTCGTAACCGTAGGCACCATGGCAACCAGCAATTGGGATGTAATGAAAAGTTTGAATACAGGAGTCGTTGTCGGATCGGGTTCTAATTTTGCTGCAGAAGGCGACGCTTATATTAATCCATTTTGGGCGGGTACCAGCGATATGTTCCCCAATGGTGATTCTTATATTGGAACCACTTTCAAAATTGGCAACAACAAATACTATGGCTGGATATTGGTGAACTCCAACAACGGAACCATCACTGTAAAAAGTTATGCTTACAACGATGTTCCCAACCAAAGTATCAAAACTGGACAAACTTTGGGAACAACAGAAGCTTCCAATATTGACTTCCAACTATCTATTTTCCCTAATCCGGTGCAGGAAATTATTAACATTAAAACCAATGAGAAAATAATTTCAAAATCCGTGATCAACGCAAATGGTCAAATGATTTTGAATGACCGAAGCAAAAACAATCAATTGAATGTACAACAACTTGCATCTGGCGTTTATTTCTTAGAAATAACCACGGAGAACAATAAGAAAAACATACAGAAATTCATCAAAAAATAAGTTGAATAGAAGCTGACTTTCGGGTCAGCTTTTTTTATGTAATAAAATCCAATACTATTTGAGTAATTTTGGATATCGTAAACATTTACCATGTCTGAAAAAATATTCATCAAAAATATGGTTTGCCATAGATGCATTCTAATGGTTGAACAAATTCTGGAAAAACTAAACTTACCCTACAAGCAAGTCACACTGGGAGAAGCCATTTTGGAAAACAACCTACAACTGGCTCAAAAAAAACTATTGGAACAATCGCTACAAGAATTAGGCTTCGAAAGAATTGATGATAAAATAAGCCGAACGATAGAAAAACTAAAAACCGCCATCATCCAATGGGTGCGTGAAGAGGAAAAGGCAAATCCCATTAATCTTTCGGACTATTTAATAGAACAATTACACCAAGACTACTCTACCTTATCGCATTTATTTTCTGAAGTGGAAGGTATTACCATAGAAAAATATGCTATTGCTCAAAAAATAGAACGGGTAAAAGAACTTTTGGTTTATGATGAATTGAGTTTAAAGGAAATTGCCCATCAGTTAAACTACTCCAGTACCGCATACCTCAGCAATCAATTCAAAAAGATTACCGGACTGAGTCCTAGTCATTTCAAAAAAATAAAAAACAACAAAAGAATCCCCTTGGACAAAATATAGATTCTATTTACAATCTTACAACATTTCACCAAAATAATGTAACATAAATTAGGTTTAAAAACATGACCTTTGCACTTTAAAATCCAAAGAACATGTCCAACATTCCTATAAAAAAACTACATTTACCTTTAGAAAATGTACACAGCGAACATTGTGCACACAATATTGAAAAAGGATTAGACACAATAAATGATCTACAAAGCCACAAAGTAGAACTCAACAACCAAAGAGTTTTAATAGCATACAACCAACCCGAAACCGTTACCACAACCATAGAAACGATAAAAAAATTAGGCTATGGGGTTAGTCATATAAAGGAAAATTTCTCAATCCTGAATTTATCCTGTGCCTCTTGTGCTGCCAGTTCGGAAAATGCGGTGAAAAACTTAAAAGGAGTAATCTCTGCTTCTGTAAATTATGCCAGCACTACACTTACAGTAGATTATCTCCCCAACGAAACCAATCCCAAAGCCATACAAAAGGCTTTGCAAGAAATTGGCTTCGACATTATATTGGAAGACAAAAATTATAGTCTAAACACATTAGAAGAAATTCAACAGAAAAAATACCAAAGCCTAAAAAACAAAACCCTTTGGGCGGGAATACTCACCTTGCCAGTTTTCATTATCGGTATGTTTGCTATGGATATGCCGTATGCTAACCTAATTTCGTGGCTTTTTGCCACTCCAGTTGTTTTTTATTTTGGAAAAGATTTTTTTGTTAATGCTTTCAAACAAGCAAAATTAAAAATGGCCAATATGGACACCTTAGTTGCACTAAGTACCGGCATTGCATATCTATTCAGTGTATTCAATATGCTTTATCCGGAATTTTGGTACAGTAGAGGATTGCATCCTCATGTTTATTTTGAAGCAGCTTCTGTCATTATCTCATTTATTCTTCTAGGAAGACTTTTGGAAGCCAAAGCCAAAGAAAATACATCTACCGCCTTGAAGAAACTCATGGGATTACAGCCCAAAATCATCACCCTAATTAACAATGGATTTGAAAAACAAATACCCATAGAAGAAGTAGAGATTGGGGATACAATTCTGGTAAAACCAGGAGAGAAAATCGCCGTTGATGGGATTATTATTCACGGAAATTCCTACATAGACGAAAGTATGTTGAGCGGTGAACCTGTGCCGGTTTTCAAAGAAACTAATGATTTGGTATATGCCGGAACGCTAAACCAAAAAGGGAGTTTCGAATTTAAAGCACAAAAAGTAGGAAGCGAAACCCTTTTAGCCCACATCATAAAAGCCGTACAAGATGCCCAAGGAAGTAAAGCTCCAGTACAAAAACTGGTGGATAAAATTGCCGGTATTTTTGTGCCTACAGTGATGGGAATTGCGATATTTACCTTTTTTATTTGGCTCTTTTTTGGTGGAAACAACGCCTGGGTACAAGGTTTAATGGCTGCCATAACAGTATTGGTTATCGCTTGTCCTTGTGCTTTGGGATTAGCAACACCTACTGCCATAATGGTGGGCGTAGGTAAAGGAGCTGAAAAAGGAATCTTGATAAAAGATGCCGAAAGTTTGGAATTAGCAAAAAAAATAAACTGCATTGTTTTGGATAAAACCGGAACCATTACCGAAGGAAAGCCAAAAGTAACCAACATCACTTGGCTTGAAGATGGTGCTGAACATCAAAATATTCTTCAACAAATGGAAATGAAATCCGAACATCCTTTGGCAGAAGCTGTAGTTTCATTTTTACCAAATACTCAAAATATTCAGTTTCAAAACTACGAAAGTAGTACGGGAAAAGGAGTTATTGCTCAGTGGAATGATGTTACTTATCTTGTTGGAAATAAAAAACTAATCAAAGAAAACGGAATTGATATAAATGAAAAAATCGATTCTCAAGTGAAAGAATGGACCAATAAAGGAGAAACGGTGGTCTATTTTGCTAAAGGAAAAAATATTTTGGCCATTATATCCATATCAGATCCTATAAAAGAAAATTCAAAACAAGCGATTGAAACCCTAGTGAACAAGGGCATAGAAGTACACATGCTCACCGGTGACAACAACGAAACCGCAAAAAAAATCGCTCAGGCAGTTTCTATTCAACATTATAAAGGAGAAGCATTACCCCAAGACAAAGCCGATTATATAAAAAAATTACAAGAAAGCGGCAAAATAGTAGCCATGGTAGGCGATGGAATTAATGACAGTACGGCTTTGGCAACAGCAGAGGTAAGTATTGCCATGGGAAAAGGCAGTGATATAGCCATGGAAGTAGCTAAAATGACCATAATTTCTTCTGACTTAAAAAAAATCCCAGAAGCCATTGCGCTTTCTCAACAAACCGTAAAAACCATCAGACAAAATTTATTCTGGGCATTTATCTACAATATCATTGGCATACCTTTGGCAGCGGGAATCTTATATCCCATTAACGGTTTTTTACTCGACCCTATGATTGCAGGAGCTGCCATGGCTTTGAGTAGCGTAAGTGTGGTAACCAACAGTTTGCGATTAAAATTCAGTGAAAATTAAAAATATTTACAATCATTAACCCAAAAAATAAAAAAATGAATACATTTCAATTTAAAACCAACATCAATTGTGGCGGATGTATAAATGCAGTAAAACCTCATTTAGACAAAGCTAATAATATAACCGAGTGGAAAGTAGATACGGATAACCCAGACAAAATATTAACCGTTAGTACAGAAAATCTAAGCAAAGAAGAAATTATAGAAATTATTCAGAAGGCAGGTTTCAAAATAGAGGCATTAGAACAATAGGAAAATAAAGCTTTGGCAACATTTTTGCAAACGATTGTTTAGTTCAAACAAAAAAGGAACATTTTTAAGTATTAATTAATAATAATATAAAATTCAAAATTATGAAAAAAATAGCTCTAATGGTACTAGCAATGGCTTTTGCAACTCCTATGATGGCACAAAAAACTTCTACCAATGGATTAGAAAAAGAAATAAAAATGGTCCCTAAGGCAAAAGAAGGATACAAACAAGTATTTATAAAAGTTCCGGCTTCTAAAAACGAAAACAATATGAAAGTAGAAGTTTTTGTTGGTAAAACCCAATTGGTTGATTGCAACCAACACAGAATGGGAGGAACCATGGAGGAGAAAAACCTAGAGGGATGGGGATACAACTACTACGAAGTAGCATCTAACGGACAAGCAACCAGCACCATGATGGCATGTCCGGATGGTAAGAAAAACAAGCAATTCATCTACATTCAGCCAGAATTATTAAGATATAACAGCAAACTACCGATTGTGCTTTATGTTCCCAAAAACATGGAGGTAAAATACAAAATATGGAAAGCCGAAAATAAATTTAACAATGCCAAAAGCCTTTAATAGTAATTGACAACAATTGTTAACAATCCAACTCTAAACACAGAGTTGGCTTTTTAATTCTATGAATTTAAAGGATTTAACATATTTGACAACAATTCCCAAAAGAAGATAAAAAAGGAGTTTACTATTTTTTCTAAAAATTAGGAAATAACATCTGCAAACAAATCCCCTCAATTCACTTCACGAAAAACCCATATTGGATGTATGGCAACCGGTTCCGTTCTCTGCCACGGTGAATCATTGTTGGATTTACGATCCCAACGAAACTGTGGTTGTTATGCGTAGTTACTTTTTGAGCGTCTGTAAATAACTTTCAGCATTCATAACAGGAATTAAAGCATTTTTAAAATCTTTCTCATTTCGTGTAATAATCAAATCACAATCTGTCGCAACAGCACTAAAATATTGTATCGCATCTTCAAAATCCTTAAAATTTGAATTAATTGCCTTTTCTATTACCTCATCATCAGTTATGGAAATTGAACAAAGAAGTTTAAACTTTCTAATTTTTTCTATAGCGATTCTTGAATTTTCATATTTTGAAATTATATAATAAGTTGTCGAAATAGTATTTGATGTCGTGAAAATTTTTATTTTCTTTTGGTCTGCAAGCGTTAAAACTTTAGCGGATGCCTCATAAAAGTTTTCTCTTTCACCAAGGAAGTCCACCACAATATTTGTATCCAAAAATATGTTCTGCATTTTACTTGTATTTTTCTTCCAAATAATCAATATAATCTTCTCTCATTTTTTTTAAATCCACATTGAGTGGAATACTTTTCCCTGTTGAAATACTTTTCACAAAAGGCGAAATTTCAAATTCTTGAGTTTGTTCACGAGTTAAGGAATCTAGATAGTTTTCAACTAATCTCGACAAACTCATATTCTTGTTAGAAGCATATTTTTTTGCTCTAACTATTACACTTTCATTAAGTTTAAGCGTGAGTTTAGAATCCATACAAAATATTTTATACGGACAAATATAGAATATTTATACGGAATTTTAAATTTTCGCAGATTTTTTATGTAATTATGGCTAACATTTACCCAGTTAGCCGAAGGCAGGGACTTTAATCCCAAAACTTGAAGCGACACCGACACTTCAAATATAGAAAATTTTCCAAATGGAGAATAACTCCGCTTGCGCCAAACTGGCGATTGGCAGAAGACAAGTATTATTGTTTAGTGAAAATAATATTGTCAGGTGAAACGGGTAAATTAATTTTTGTTTGACCATTTGGATTGTACTCTGGGCAATTTTCCTGTGTTATAATCATAGAGGTGGGTAGGTAATTCCAAATTAGTTTAGAGCTATCTTGTAGTTTAAGATTAACCAAACCTCTACCAATACCACATTGTATCCCAACATAACGAAACCATACATATTGTTTAATTTTGCTGTATCGCATACTTATAATTTTATAAATATTTAAGTCAGAATTAATATAATTTTCAAGCACTAAACCATTGCTATCAGTAATTTTATGTTGAACAATTAATACATCGGAAAAATATTGTTTATTACCATAATATAATGGTTTATCGAGCACTTTTGTTATTTTAAGGGTAATTGTAAGATTGGAAACATGAGCTATCCAAGTGCCAATATAATTATTGTACTCATTATCGAGGTCTTTGATGTGTGCATTTGCAGTTATTGTTTCTAAATCCGTACTTAATGGCAATTGTTGTCCGAAACAAGCAATAGACATTAGGAGTGCAAAAAATATTGTTTTCATATTTATTTTCATTAACAAGGTTGTTGTTCGGTTGGTATGTTAGAAGAATTTAGTTTTATTGAGGTTGTAGAACCATTTTTTTCTTTAACTAATTTCATTTTCTAATCCTATTTTTTAATTAAATCAAAATTTTTAACCTCCAAAAAAAAAGAGAACACACAGTTCTCTATAAATCCCCTCAATTCACTTCACGAAAAACCCATATTGGATGTATGGCAACCAGTTCCGTTCTCTGCCACGGTGAATCATTGTTGGATTTACGATCCCAACGAAACTGTGGTTGTTGGCGGAAGTAATAATTTTCAGTACGCTTGAATAAGAACTTCTGTTGGGATATGTAATTTTTCTGTAATTTTTCTTATCATATCCAAGGTTAATTTTCTTTTTCTATTTAGGATTTCACTTGCTCTACTTTTTAAACCAATAACTTCGGCTAAATCACTTTGAGAATAATTAAGCTGTTCCATTCTAAATATGATAGCTTCTATTGGATCAGGTAGATCAATTGGGAAATTTTCATTTTCATAATTTTCTATCAAAATTCCTAAAATCTCTAATTCATCACCTTCTTTGGTTCCTGGTTGAGCATCAAACATCTTTTCAAGTCTATTTAAAGCTTGATTATAATCGTTTTCGGTTTTTATGGGTTTTAATCTCATCTTTTTAAATTTTATTGGCATCAATTTTATCATATTCAGCATGTGTTCCAATAAATCGAATCCACATCATTTGATAATTGAAATTTATTTTTACGATTAATCTATAACTGTTTCCTTTAATGTTGAAACAAACTCGATTATCTTCCAAGATACTTGCACTTGGATACTCTGACTTTAATTCATTCAGATTCTTCCACGACCCTTTATCCGCTTCCTGATACCAAGCTTTCAATTACTGTTCACAATCGGAATGCTTTTCCCAGAATTCACGCAGTATCTTTTTGGCAATAATTCTCAATTTTATATTTTCTACAAAGATAAAAATACAATCCCAAATTGGGAACTTTTGAGATGAAAATTTTGTTTTGATTTTTTTTATAGGATTTCTACCAACCGTTGCCCAGCTTGGCTGCAGGCAGGGACTTTAATCCCAAAACTTGAAGCGAAACCGACACTTCAAATATAGAAAATTTTTCAAATGGAGAACTTCATCTCCACTTGATGACAATTCCCAAAAGTAGAATAAAAAAGAGCTTACTATTTATTCTAAAAATTAGGAAATAACATCTGCAAATAATTGCTCCTCCTTCATTGCATCGATGTTCTTGGTAATTTCTTGTAGAATTTCATCAGCTTGAATGGGGTCAAAGTCTTGATGCTGCACTTTCTTCACACCCATTTTAGATAAATCATAATGCAAATCCGGCACAATATCATGATTGGACAAACAAGCTTTGGAACAAGCCAAAGGGCAACCATCTATAACCACAATTTTTCTTCCGGCTTTGGCCGTTTTTACTAATTTTTTCACATTGCCCCCTACTCCAGCAATGCAGGACATCTCTGCAACATCCGTTCTATCTAGCTTTATGGCAATTTGATTGGCCATTTGTGCAGCACTAGAACATCCAGAACAAGAATAAACAATGGGCAAATCATTATCTGCTAACTTCATGATGTTATTTTAAAAGGACAAATTTATCTCTTTTAAACATAACTGAAAAGAAATCTCTAAAAAAAATGCTCCTAAACCAGAGCATTCATTTAAAATTCATGTATGAAAATTCCTTAATTTACATTTGTTTTTCTCGTCTTTGAGCATCCAAAACTGCGATGGTTGCAAGATTCACAATTTCATCTACACTGGCACGCATCTGCAAGACATGTACGGGTTGTTTCAGTCCCATTAATATCGGTCCTACTACTTGCGCCACTTTCATACCTCTTATTATTTTATAGGATAAATTAGAACTTTCCAAATTAGGGAAAATAAAAGTATTGGCAGGAGTATCTCCTAATTTTGAAAAAGGATAGTTCTGCAAATGATCCGGATTCATGGCAAAATCGGGTTGTATTTCGCCATCTACAATCATTTTTGGAAATTTTTCGTGCAATATTTTCACTGCTTTTGCCATCTTTTTAGAAGTTTCTGAATTGGAAGAGAAATTCTCATAAGAAAGCATGGCAATTCTTGGTTCTACCCCAAAAGTTTTCACGGTAATTTCTGCCATTTTTGCAATACTAACCAATTCTTCTGCAGTAGGATTGGGTTGTATGGAGGTGTCGGCAAAGAAATATTGTTTTTTATCGCTCAGGATCATCATCATCGAGGCTATTTTATCCACTCCATTTTGTTTTTCTATGACTTCCATCACAGGTCTTAATACAGAACGATAGTTTTTGGAGTAGCCCACAATCAAGGCATCGGTATCGCCATGTTTCAGCATTAGTGGTCCATAGTAATCCCTTTGTCTTACTAATCTTTTTGCAATATATTCATTTACCCCTTTTCGACTTCTTAGCTCCCAAAGGGTTTTTCTGTACTTCACTCTGGATTCTTTGGCTTCATCGCTATTCGGATCAATTATTGGGACATCAATATCAATTCCGAATTCTTTCATTTGTTTTTGAATGTATTTCTTTTCCCCCAATAAAATAGGTTGTGCGATTCCTTCTTCCAATAAAATCTGTGCTGCTTTCAGCACATTATATTCTTCGGCATTCCCCAAAGTTACTCTTTTCGGATTGGCTTTGGCTCGGTTTTGCATCATTCGGATGAGTTTTTCATCTCGTCCCATTCTGTCGAGCAATACATTTTCATACGCTGCAAAATCTTCTATCGGCTTTCCGGCAACACCACTTTCCATAGCTGCTTTGGCTACAGCTATGGATACCCTAGTGAGCAAACGATTATCAAAAGGTTTTGGGATGAAATAATCTCTTCCGAAATTCAACTGCTTTAGGTTATACGCCATAATGACCATTTCCGGCACAGGTTCTTTAGCTAAATTAGCGATGGCTCTTACGGCTGCCAACTTCATTTCTTCGTTGATGGTGGTTGCTTGCACATCCAATGCACCACGGAAAATATAGGGAAAGCCCAACACATTGTTCACCTGATTAGGAAAATCGCTTCTTCCTGTTGCCATGATGACATCCTTGCGAGTGGCAATGGCCAATTCGTAATCGATTTCAGGAGTCGGATTGGCAAGTCCAAAAACAATAGGATTTTCTGCCATAGTAAGCAACATCTCAGGACTTAGCACATCGCCTTTAGACAGTCCCACAAAAACATCTGCACCACGAACGGCATCTTCCAATGTTTCTTTGGTGGTATCTACGGCAAATTCTATTTTTTCTGAAGTTAAATTTTCTCTTTTTTTACTGATAACTCCTTTAGAGTCGCACATGAGAATATTTTTAGGATTAAGCCCAAGTGCGATGTATAATTTCGTACAAGCAATGGCTGCCGCTCCTGCTCCATTAACCACCAATTGTACTTCTTCAATTTTTTTATTGGCCAATTCCAATGCATTGAGCAATGCAGCAGCAGAAATAATTGCCGTTCCGTGCTGGTCATCGTGCATCAAAGGAATATCCAATTCTTCTTTCAATCTTTTTTCAATATAAAAAGCTTCTGGCGCTTTGATGTCTTCCAGATTAATTCCTCCAAAAGTAGGAGCAATCCCCTTCACAATTTCAATAAATTTATCAGGGTCTTTTTCATTGATTTCAATATCAAAAACATTGATGTCTGCAAAAATTTTAAATAAAAGCCCTTTACCTTCCATCACTGGTTTAGATGCTTCAGCACCAATATCTCCCAATCCCAACACTGCGGTTCCGTTGGAAATTACCGCCACCAAATTACCTTTGGAGGTATATTCATAAGCCATTTTCGGATCTTTTTCTATCTCCAAACAAGGGATGGCTACTCCTGGCGAGTAGGCTAAGGACAAATCTCTAGCAGAGGAATGTGGCTTGGAAGGAATTACTTCAATCTTACCTTTAGGCTCTACACTATGGTATTCGAGGGCTGCTTTGTTAAAGTTTTTTTCGTCTCTATTGTTGTTATATTCTGGCATAGTATTAATTTATAAATCTATTAAATGATGATAAAAAATATGGATATTTTGAATTAAAAAGTAAAATAACTAATCCAAAACATCTGATAAAAGATAGTTGATGTGATACTCCACCAAACTTTCTATGGGTTTTCTTACAATGGTTCCGATATGCAAATTAAGATCGGCGGCGGCGGCTCTAATAATGTCTTCATATATGTATGCTACGAAACCTATAAAATTAATTTCCACTTGGTGCGATTCTGGATAGGGCAATACCTGATAATCTAAAAAATTTTTTATTTCTTCAAAAATTAAATTCTGGAAATAAGGATGTTGTTTTCTTTCTGCAATAAATTGGTTAAAGCTACCAAGATAGGCATTGGCTCTAGGATTGTGATACATATTGTGTAGTGCATCTTCAATCTTGAGTTGATGGATTGCTTTAAATTCTTGTTCCAAATCCAGTGGTAACTTTTTCATAAAATACTTTTTGAGAAGCAATTTGCCAAAAGCTGAACCACTTCCTTCGTCACCGATTAAGAAACCCAAAGAGGGCAAATCTCTTCGAATGGAAACTCCATCAAAAAAACAAGAATTAGAACCTGTTCCCAAAATGCATACAATAGCTGGTTTACCGGTATAAGCCGCATAAGCTGCTGCGGTAAGATCTTCTTTGACCACTACTTTGGCATTGGTAAAAAACTGAGCAAACTCTTGCTGAACGATGGATTTGTTTTTATCTATACCACAACCAGAACCATAATAAAAAATATGGCTAATTTTAAATTTAATATCTGAGAGTTGTGGATTTTTTGCAAGTTCTACGACGATTAACTCGGGGTTGATGATATTAGGATTAAAACCAGTGGTTACCGTTGTCAAAGACACATTTCCTTTTTTATCTAATATTACCCAGTCACATTTTGTAGAACCTCCATCGACTATTGCAATCATATTTTACCAATTTGGGGATGCTAAATTAAGGAAATAATACTGACCTCACCCAAGAAGTAAGTAATTTTTGCAAGTAATCTTCCATTATCGATAGGAAACTTTTAATATTTATACTAAAATACCTTATTGGTCTTCATGAAGTCCTAGTCAAAATAGCCAATAGTAGTATGGTTTATGATAGGGTTGTATCGTAAATTAACTCCAGCACGATCGATTTAATTATTGGATTTCATCTTTATGTAGCCACTTTTCTATTTGCTCTTCTAAATAATCGGTTTGCAATCTGAAAGAGTCTATAAAATCATCGGTATCCGTGGATTCAGGAGTGGTTTCCATATCCCAAAGTTCTTCAGACATCGATTCGTATTCTGTGAATATCCTTTTGAATTGGGTATTGTTTTTTTCCAACTCTTCAATCTGTTTTTGTTGATATTGAAATTTCCTGTATGGTCTTGAGTTTTTCATAGGTATATTTTTTTTTGATTTTTTATGGTCATATAAAATCGCGAATCTTCATCAGTATTTACTTGCAAAAGCTTGTTAATGGCGATTTTATATCAAAATAAAAATTAAACTTGGTGAAACAAATAATAAAATTCAGGCTACAATCCTTTTGGGTTTATATTTTTAATACACACCCAAGATACAATTCAAAATCATTCATTTGGATGGTTAAAATTATTAATTAAATTAACACCACAATATTTTTTATAAGATTTTAATCAATTTTTAACATTTAATTATAAATTTGCACACCGCATAGCAACTATGAAAAAAATATTAAAAAAACAGAAACAAGTACTCTTTTTTATCTTGGCTGGAGGGCTCAGCGCCGTTATAGAAATAGGTTCTTTTAAGTTTTTCAGTATGTGGCTACCCGAGATATACCCACAAGAAACCAATCTTTGGGGTATTCACTTTCCATTCAGTAATATTCTATCTACCTCTTGTGGTATTATATCCAACTATTTCTTTAGCATTTGGTTTGTGTTTGAAAGAGGCAAGCACTCCAAACGAAGAGAGTTTGCTTATTTCATGGGACTCTCCATAGCTTCTACCATTTTTAGTCTTATCTTTTTCCAATTATTTTTCAGATATCTATTCACGGAAAATATTGACATTAAGATCTTTACTTTTAGCCCAGAAATGTTAAGTAAAATTTCAGCAATTATTGTTGTTTCCTTATTAAATTACTCCTTAAAAAAAAGAGTCATATTTAACGGATAAATCACAAGGAATTGATATTTTTGAAAAATACATTTCATGCAATGCTAAAAATACTCAATTACTTATGGAGACTTTGGTTCCTACTTCTGGCTTTTTTGCTCCTTATTATTTGCTTTATTCCAGTATTTTTACTTTCGTTTAAAAAAGAGCATTATCCGTTTGCTTATCGATGGATTCGATTTTTCTGTATTATTTTGTTTTACGGCATGGGATTCCGGTATGATTTCCGTTCCTTAACCACCAAAAAAGTAAATCCTAAGGCACAGTATGTCATAATAGCCAACCACACCTCCATTATGGATATTATGTTAACGGTAATTTTGTTTCCTCATCACCCTATTTGTTTTGTAGGAAAAAAAGAATTGGAGAAAATCCCATTATTTGGTATTATTTATAAAAGAATTTGTGTACTAGTGGATAGAAGTTCGCCCAGAAGTCGTGCTAGGGTTTATCAACTTTGCTCCGATCGTATGGATGAGGGAGACAGCATCGCTATTTTCCCTGAAGGGGGTGTACCGGATGACACAGGAATTCTTTTGGATGAATTTAAGGATGGGGCATTTATATTAGCAGCCAAACACCAACATCCCATCATTGTACTTACTTATTGTGGTTTGAAGGAAATGTTTCCTTTTGATAACGGAAAAGGCAAACCTGGAAAAGTAAATGTATATCTTAATGACCTTTTGGAACCGACGGAAAAGCATACGACTTTAAAAGAAATTGCATTTAATAAAATTAAATTCACTTTAACTCAATATTATCAATAATTTTTAAATATTTTTGTCAATAACAAATAATAAACTATCTATGTCCAACTATTCCAAACAAACCAATTGGGGGCAATTCATTCCATTGGTTACTGTTTTTTTCTTTTGGGGATTTGTTGCTGCCAGCAACGACATTTTGATCCCTGTTTTCAAAAAAGAATTCAATCTTTCACAAAGCCAAAGCCAACTCGTTTCTTTGGCATTTTACTTTGCCTACACCATAGGATCTTTAATTTACATGCTTATTTCTAAGGGATTAAAAAGCGATTTAATCAACAAAATCGGATACAAAAACGGTCTGATTGCCGGCTTACTCATCTCCGCATGTGGTACATTATTATTTTACCCTGCAGCCAACATAGGATCCTTTCCATTAATGATTTCCGGGTTATTTATAGTGGGGTTAGGATTTTCATTACAACAAATTGTTGCCAATCCATTATCCATTGAAGTGGGACCAAAAGAAACCGGCTCTCAAAGGCTCACTATGGCAGGTGGGATCAATAACTTTGGTACTACCATTGGCCCACTGATTGTTGCTTATGCAATTTTCGGTTCTGCCACTGCCTCTAATTCGGAGGCAAGCATTGAATCAGTAAAAATACCTTATCTTATCTTAGGTGCTGCGTTTGTATTGGTTGCTATTTTCTTAAAATTCTCTTCATTACCTTCAGTAACCCCTACCAATACCGAAAACACTGAGGATATAATCCCTGGGAAACACAAAAGCAGTGCATTGCAATATCCACAATTGGTATTGGGAATGATTGCCATATTCCTTTATGTTGGTGTAGAGGTTTCCACCGCCAGCAATTTACCGGCTTACATGGAAACAAGCCTAGGTTTCAAAACTAGTGAAATTGCTCCCTATGTATCACTCTATTGGGCATCTCTGATGATTGGTCGATGGACGGGAGCGGTTGAAGCTTTTGACATGACTGCATCTATGAAGAAAATTTTCCAATTTTTAGCTCCATATCTTGCATTTGGCGTTTTTCTATTGGTTAATGCAATTGCGAAACACGATTTATCTCATTTTTACATTTATGGAATTATTATAGTTGCCATCATTATATGTGATATACTCAGTAAAGGCAATCCAGCAAGGATGTTATTAATTTTTTCATTAGCTGGTATCACTGCATTATTAATTGGAATGATGAGTTCTGGGATGGTATCTGTATATGCTTTCACCAGTGTAGGTTTGTTCTGTTCAACATTATGGCCTTGTATTTTCGCATTAGCAATTAATGGTCTAGGCAAACATACCAATCAAGGGTCTGGTTTACTGATTATGATGATTATGGGAGGAGGCTTTGTTTCCTGGTTCCAAGGCAGTCTTGCCGATTATACTAATATTCATTTTAGTTATATCGTCGGCGTTCTTTGTTTTGCTTACTTAGCATTTTACGCCATTAAGGTCAAATCAATTTTAAAATCTCAAGGGATAAGTTTAAATGAAAAAACAAAAGTTTCTGGGCATTAAACAACAACAAACTAAATTATGGGCAGGTGTTTTACTTGCCCAAGTTTTTTTATTCTATGGGTTCAGTAAGTCCAAATCTTTCTTAGCCTTGCATGCTTCGTTTTTCCAGACACAAAAAAAAATACACAATTCACTATTTTCTTGGATTCCTTTTTCTGCTGGAGATGTATTGTACCTAATCTTATTTATATTAATCGTACGCTTCATTTTTCAATTAATTGTTCCTAAAAACAAAAGGATACTACACAAGGGATTAATTATGGCCAATGGAACTTATTTTACCTATCAAATACTTTGGGGCTTATTGTATTTTTATCCTCCTATTAGCGACAAACTACCCAAGCATTCTATTTCTATTAACAACTTAAAGCATTCCGCCAATCGATATTTAATCCTGTGTATTAAAGAAAGAAATCTTGTAAAAGAAGACAAGAATGGTGTTTTTAAAGTACAAAATATTGAAGTTTTAAAAACAGAAATTTCCAGTATTCAAAAAAAGCTTCCCAAATACTTATACAACCCATCGGAACAACAGTATGAAAACATTAAACCGAGTTTATTTTCTAAACTGTTGTCCTTTACCGGCATTCTAGGTTATTACAATCCATTTACATCTGAGGCGCAATACAACAGTCAATTACCCGACACTAAAATTCCATTCACAATGTGCCATGAAAATGCACATCAATTAGGATTTGCAAGAGAGCAAGAAGCTAACTTTATTGGATATTTAATTGGAAATAAATCCGAGAATATAGAACTCAATTACAGCGCGCACTATTTTGTATTAAAAAGTTTATTGTATGCAATTGAAGCTAATGATCCAGAATTTGTAAAAAATAGTATTCATCAATTTTCAGATGCTATGAAAAGAGATTTAACTTATGAAAAGAAGTTTAATTCTGAACATGAAAGTTGGTGGACTGTTGTATTTGAAAATACCAATGATTGGTTCTTAAAGGCAAATCAACAAGATGGAAGTATTAGCTACTCATACTTCATCAACTTATTAATCCGTTATGAAAGTACTCTAAATAAGCCACTATACAAGTAATCAGCAATGCTGGTTAACTAAATTCATTTGGTAATGAAAAAAACTTGAATAAAAAAGAACTGCGTTTCACAACGCAGTTCCAAAAACACAAATGATGAAAAAAAATTATTGCTTATTAAGTTTTGTAGCTTAAAAGCACAACAAACTTACAACTTATTTTGCTACTTTACAAATATATTGTATCAATATCTTATATATATAAACTTGACCATTTTTCATATTAAGATATTTTAGTCTTTTTAATTTGGAATACTATACACAATACCAAGAAATAATAAAATAAATAACGATAAACTAAAATTTTGTTGATTATAATTTTTTCAATTTTACTAAAAAAAAAGAATCACGTTTCACAACGCGATTCCAAAACACAAATGATGAAAAAAAATTTATTACCTTCATGTATTATTATTTCCACAAAGGCTACAGCAAATTTAACATTTATTTTATATAAAACAAATATTTTTTGAATTTATTTTCATTAATATTTCAAAAAAATATTTTATCAAAAATAAAAATTATCAAAAACTTTTTTTTACATCCCTCATAATACAGTAAAATTAAATTATCTCAATAAAACAGTATATTTTTAAATTTCCTATAAAATATAGATTTATATTGTTTATAAAGACCATATAGAAACCTAACGAAGTGGTACGACAAAGTCAATCACCAATCTTCAAAAGTATTTATTTACAAAACTTGTTAATAACGATTTCACACAACTTTATTATTTTTCAATCAATAACAAACAAAACCTAAAATTATCTTATATGATACACTAGGGAAATCCTTCTTGTAGCGAAGACGGGAGTATAGATTAATTTCAATAAACAACCATAAATATTTATTTTATTGTTTTTTAACATTTTATAATATTTTATAACACAATGAAAAACATTAAAACCCAATGAACAATCCCAAATTTAGTCCCCGATTTTTGAAGGAGGGACTAATAAAAATTACCCAAATTGAATTAATATTATGTTTCGATATTGTCTCTGTCCCCCAATGATATAGAGACATACGCCCCCTAAAATTTATTTTAATTATCATTAGTTATTAACAAGAATTCATTAGTACATATTTTATACAAATTAGTATAATAGAAAAAGTTAGGGTTTTAATTGTACGTCCACTGCTATTTCCTCGCAACGGATTTCATATTTTTTTTTCGGGTTTGGAATACACATTAACGGATTGATGCGTGGTAGCAAATGTATTATCATACACATAGGTATTAGAACCTAATAACTTTTCTTCAACGATTTCAGAATTGTAAACTGATAATCTACCTACGGCGTGGTTGTTTATTAGTCTTTCAATTTTCTTTATGCGATACAAATTCTCTACGTCTTGCGTATGGTCATCCGGCATCAGGATAAATAAATAATCTCTTGCCCTACTGATTGCAACATTCAAAACATTTTGCTTGTTAAGAAACATTGCAGGTGATTTGCTTATACCAAAAGGCGGATTAAATACTGATATGATAATATCACATTCATCACCCTGAAAGCCGTGGATTGTACCGATAAGTATTTCAACCTTATCATCATCATTATGCACTCTCGATAAAAGTTTTTCTATTAAAGTTGCTTGTGCTTTGTAAGGACAAATGATACCAATACGGAAATGGTCTTTATGATCATTGCGTATGTGATTTACCAACTGCATTGCAAACTCAACCGTAAATATTGCTGAATACGTCTGATAGTTAGATTTATTGAGTGTATTTGGTTTATAAATCCGTCCATATCAGTTTTTTGTTATTCTTTTTTCAGTTTGTTTAAGTACTTTGTATGCCATAGGTTCTTCTTCTACAATGGTTAGTATTTTATCGGAAAGCCATATAATCATCAGTTCTTCTTCCGGCACTTCCAATATTGTGGTTATCTTACTCACCTGTTCTTTTTGTGCCGTTCGTTCGCCACGCTCTATTTTGCTAATGAGTGCCGTGTCTATCTCCAAAGCTGCTGCTACCTGCCGTAGTAACATTCCTTTGTTTTCTCTAATGTGTCGAATGGTTTCGCCAAAAGTTCTATCGTACATACGTTGACTTGTCATAATCTGTCAAATATAATAATAAAAGACAATAAAAGGAGTATAAAGTGCAAAAAAAAGGTTTAAAATGCTCGGTAGCGGATTTTGAAGAAATAAAGGAAAAACAGGAAATAAAAAAAAGGAAAGCAATTAACTACTTTCCTTAATTTTATTATTTTCAATAATTTTTGGTGTATATAGATTACATCAAAATTGATTATTATAGAAATTGTATTGGAAGTACTAAAATAAATTAAACTTTTCCATTGCACTTGCCTTTATTTCGTCTGCAATATCAATATAAGGTTTCATCGCTTTGTAGTCGCTATGACCAGTCCATTTCATGACGACTTGTGGAGGAATACCTAGTGAAAGTGCATTGCATACAAAAGTCCTTCTACCAGCATGAGTACTCATTAATGCGTGTTTTGGGAAAACCTCTTCAATTCTGTTATTTCCTCTGAAATAGGATTGAGTTACCTTTTCATTTATTTCTGCCAATTCTGCCAACTCTTTCAAATAATCATTCATCTTTTGATTGCTAATTACGGGTAAGGCTTTGTTCCCAATAAAATCTTCATCTTGGTATTTTTCTAATATTTTTTTGCTGTGAACATTGAGTTCAATAACAAGATTATCAGAAGTTTTGAGCGTAGTTATTTCTATGTGATTTTCCTTTACATCTGACTTTTTCAGATTAAAAACATCGGAATAGCGAAGCCCTGTAAAGCATTGAAACAGAAAAACATCTCTAATTTTTTCCAAAAAAATTTTATCGGCAGGTATCTCAAACTCACGAAACCTTTTTAATTCAGATTGGTTTAGGAAAACAATCTTTTTTTGAATATTTTTTATTTTGGGTTTAAACAATTCAAAATCAGCATTCTTATTATACCCCTTCTTTTTAGCCCATTTTAGAAACCACTTTACCGCCGCTATTTCCTTGGCAATAGTAGAATTTTTATGCTTTTTCCTTTCTAAATATCTTTGATAATTGCTGAAATATTCCTCATTGAATTTTTCGAAAGATATTTCTGAATCAAAATCTTCTAAAACCTTTTTTTGAGTTTTCATTTTCTGAATTGTCCTATAATTCCATTGGCAATTTACAGATTCTTCGTTCACAAAAACATCATAAACATCAAAAAAACTCTCGTCTGATTTCATTTTTACCGTTGACTTTTTACCAATTTCAATATTGAATAATTCCCTAAAATCAACTGAATTCGGTGTTTTTAGTTCAATTTCAAATTTCTTGAAAACGGTTTCACAAGCGGTTTCAAACTGCTGAATTTTCTTATTGATGATACTCGCAGAAATTTTATTTTTACCGTGAGTTGTATTGGCTTTACAACGTTGTGTTTCGGTGCTCCACTTGTCAATTTCAATTCTGTAGCCAATGTTGAAAGCTACAATATTCCCACTCCATTTTACTCTGTAACGGAGTTTAGCATCGGGTTTTTCCTTTTCTTTGTCTAACAAAAATTGTGCGTGGTATTTGATTTCCATTGAAAAAAATCGAAATTATTTTATTAAATCATCAAGTTTAAAATCCAAAATTTGAATTCCCTCTAATTTTTTCAAATCATCAAAAGTGAAAGTGTAGGTCTTTATGAGTTTATCTTCGGAATACACATTGATTATTTTAGAAAAGTTGGTTTTCGCCATGGCATTAAAATCTTTTCTATGAGTGTAAATTCTCAAAGAAAACGAGTAAACAGGATTTGTAGTTTCATAAATCTCCTTATTTTCAATATCCGTTTCATTAATTCCTTTATTATTTTTCGCACTTACGTATTCTTGAGAAATCTTCATTGGATTATACCGTTCAAACAAAATTCCTCCTGCTTCATCTCGCCAAATGCTTTTGTCATAATTTCGTTTAATTTCTGTTTTTGTGCTATCCGTTTTAATAATTTGCTCAAACTTTCCATCATTCACCTTAACTACTTTTAGCCAAAATATTTGGTTGAGTTTTTCCGTTTCACCTTCGTTAATGATTTCAATATTTAGTTTTCTTTGAAACTTTATCAAATCTGCTTTTTCGGCTTCAAATTTTTTATTTTCTTTTTCCTGATATTTTGAAAAAACTTTTTGAGCTATTTCACTATCTCTGTTTTCCCAAGTTTTTGATACATTTTTCTTCGTTTGTCCAAATAAAACCCCTGCAAACAAAATAGCACCTATAATTAAAATATTTCTCATCATCATCTTTTTAAAATTTCAAGAAGGATTGTTACCTGCCTCATGCTGTCCGATAGTTGCTCTTGACTGGTTTTTAATCTTTCGGTAAGTTCTTTTTGTATCTCTTGGTAACCTTTCTGAATTTCTATCATGTTGGAAAATTCGCTATGTGAAATAGTAACATTTCCACTAATATTTCCATTAATGTTGCTGTTCACATTATTTCCTGAGCCATTATTGTTAATATTTTGGTTATTGGTTTTAAGCATTTCACCTGATTCCGAAATAAACCATTCTGGATTTAAATCCGTATAAGTATATAGTATTTTTTCAATAGTATCTGAATTAAGTCCCGAGTTGTTTTTTATTGCTCTACCAATTAAACCAACAGACAAACCAGCTTCAACAGTTACTCTATTAGGATTTAAACCTTTGTACATCATGTAATCTTGCAATCTTTCAGTTATAGTCATCTTTAAAAATTTTTGTTTGAGAATTAAAAAATATAGACAATATTCAATATTTATTTTATATTTGCAATACAAATATAGCAAAATAAATACAAATACAAATTTTTTAGAATTAATTACAATAAAAAATTACATAATGGAAGATTATAATAAACCAATATGGCAATTGACCATAGGAGAATTTGTGGAAATTTTAGATTCCAGAAAGCCAGAATCACAAGAAAAATCAACACAGGAAAAGACACTTGGCGAAAAATATGTTTACGGTCTTTCAGGTTTAGCAAGAATACTGGGATGTTCTAAAAATCATGCAGGAAAGCTTAAAAGCAAAGGCATTTTTGATGATGCCATTATTCAAAATGGGAGAAAAATTATTATTGATTCACAAAAAGCATTGGAACTTTTTAAAAATAAAGCCTAATGAGCATAACCCCTCAAACCCCAATTTGGAAACTTACCGTTGAAGAGTTTTTAGAAATTTCCAAAAAAATAAAATCGGAAAGCAAATATGAATACGGACTGAAAGGCTTGGCAAAAATTCTCGGCTGCTCTGTTTCTAAAGCATCTGAAATAAAATCTTCGGGAATATTGGATAAAGCCATTATTCAGAATGGGAACATAATTATCGTCGATAAAGAAAAGGCGCTGCAACTTTTTGCCAAAAAATAAGATGTATTACCTTGAATTAATACAACGGTTTTGGGATTTCAATAAAACAGCAAAAATTAGCCCAACAGAAGTATTATTGTATTTCTATCTGCTGAAAATGGGCTATGAGAATGACCGCTACGATTTCAAAATTTCTGATGTTGAATTAGGAAAAGAACTGGGATTAACCAGAAAAACGATAAGGTCGACAAAAGAGAAACTCAAAAATTTAGGTTTAATTCAATTTCAATCCAAAAATGGACTTCCTTGTCATTACCGATTGCTGTTGAATTATTCCTTTGAAATTGAATCTAAAAAATCAATCAGAAATGAAGAAAGTACAATTGTTGAAAAAGACCAAAATAGAGAAGTTTTAGAAATATTTGAAAGTATTCTATCTGCACAAAATTCAGTTGAGGCAATAAAAGAAATTGAAATTAATAGTGATGTAAAAGCATCTTCAGAATCATCACAAAAGCAAAAGCTAGAATTAGAACAACAAAACCTTAAAAATTCCAAAATTCCTTCTTTGGATGAGTTTATGGAATATGCAAAATCATTGGAAGGCTATGACCTGGAATTAGAATTGAGTATCAGCGAAAAATATGAAGTTTGGATAAATAATGATTGGAAAAACACCTCCAATCGTCCAATTAGCAATTGGAAATCTACACTAAAAAGCACTTTGCCTTATCTGAGAAATAAAAGTGAGGAAAATTCCCTTTCGTTGCAAGACATTCCAAAAATAAAACGTCCTGAATCTTAAGGTAAAATCATCAAAATTAAATTTATTTAAAAACGAAATAAACTATGACTGTTTCGGAAAAAGATTTACGGCTTATCCGTAAAGGTTTTGAAAATAAAAACGAAAGAAATATTGACAAAATCCGCATCGGAAACCGTTTTGTGGACGATTTTATTTTTGATGATTCCGAAGCCGCGGATATTCCTATTAATGCTCTTCGTGTGATTTTTAATATTATTTCCATTATCAGTAATGAACAGTTCCGACCACAAGACAGACCGAAACAACTTTCTCTTTTCAATGAAGAATTTGAAACCGATAACAACATTTTTGCATCCATCAAAATTAAAAACAGTAAAATTTCTCCAAGTGGATCTACCAAGCAAGTAATTGATGCTTATGAGTTTCTTGCTAAATTTAAGATGGGTTGGTACAAATCGGTTAATTCCAAGGGCAAAGAAATTAAAACTTTCGGTGGACTCATTTCTACACCTAGTTATGACAAAAGAGGCTACACCACATTTTTAGTCAGTAGTTATTGGCTCAAGAAATTATTGGTAATTCCCGAATACAACTATATTCTGTATAATTTGGTGTACAATGTGCGAAACAACAAACACATTATTTTTGCGATTTGGCTTTCAAAATTACCTGAAAATGGAACGGTTTTGAAATTGTCAACACTCAATAAAAAGTTCGGATTGAATTACAAAAACGCTAATGATTTTTGTTTTAAATTTCTAAAACCAGCAAAAATCAGTTTGGATAAATTCAACATATTGTCTTTCAATTACAGATACAAAGCGGATCAAATATATATCATTCCAATCTTAACTAAAGTCATTTCTGATAAAGTAATGACCGAAAATAATCAGAAATCATTAAAAATAAATGAAAGATTAGGGTATTTTAAGAAAAGATACGGACTAAAAGAGAATGAAATGATTCAGTTTTTTCATCAATACAGAAATATTTCGCAAACAAGGGAATTGATAGAAAAATCCTTTAAAGAATATGTGCGAAACTGTAGATTGAAAAAAATTAAATCAACGAACTACCAAGGTCAACAATTTCTGAATGAGATTCAAGAACATATGAAACAGATTTATAGAAGTACAAAAATGGGAGAATTATTACCAAATGGATATCCAATTATTGTGTGAATTCGGAATTCCGCTCATTCACAATTCGGAATTGCAGTAGTAAAAGTTAATAAAATGTTAAAATTTTATTCTTTATCATTATGTATTCGGATTTCCGCTCATTCGGATATTTTAGAAAACAACAAAATCGTTGATAACCCTATGGTTTTGTGGATAAAACGGAAAATTGAAGAGAAATATAAAATCCAATTCGGTATTCCGCTCATTCCAGAATAGGAGGTTTTTCGGAATTCCACTCATCTGAAATTCGGATTTCCGCTCATTTCCAATTCGGATTTCCACTCACCGAAAAAGTAGCTCAAACCCTTTTCTATAAGTCGATACAGTGCTTCATTAAAAGTATTATAAAAGTAATTAAAAAGTCTTTTTTATTAAAAAGGAAAATGTGGATAAAAAATTTGCTTTAAAAAAGAAAAAAAATGAATTGTGAAGAAGTAAAAGAAAAAATAAATATAAGAACGGTTTTAGAATCGTTCCATCTTTTTCCTGTGAAAGAAAACAGAAAAAAAGCTTTTTATTTTGCGCTCGACAGAGAAGAAAAAATCCCGAGTTTATCCGTTGATTTCGTCAAAAATAAAGCGTTTGATTTTGGAACAGGGAAAAGTTATGATGTGATTTCGATTGTTCAACAGATGAATCAATGTTCTGTTTCTGAAGCGTTGAAATATTTAGAAAAATTTGATTTTTCTGTACAAAATGAATTTCATAATGAAGAACTAACGCAAAAAAAAGAGTATGAAATTCTCAAAGCTCGTAAAATTCAACATCCTGAATTAATTCAGTATTTAAAATCCCGAAAAGTGTATGAGCAAAAAGAGTTGGTGAAAGAAGTTGAGTATGAATTGAACGGAAAAAAATATTTCGGAATCGGATTTTTCAATAATTCTGGAGGCGTTGAAATTCGAAATAAATATTTTAAAATGTGTTTAGGTAAAAAAGATGTGACATTGATAAAAAATGAGTTGAATATTTCCACCGAAATTGTAATTTTTGAAGGTTTTTTTGATTATTTGACTTTTAGAAATTTGGAAAAAAAAGAAAATTTAAGTTCAGATTATCTGATTCTAAATTCTACAGCGATGCTTTTTAAAGTTGAGGAACTATTAAAAGTATATGATAAAATCTTTCTGTTTCTTGATAATGATTCCAATGGAGAGCTTATTAAATCAAAAATTCAAAATCAGCATAAAAATGTGGAAGATTGTTCGCTGATTTATCATGGTTTTAAGGATTTGAATGAGTGGTTTTGCTCAAAAGAAGACTTATAAGAAGAAAACCCTATGTTTTAATGTTTTTTTGAGTTTTTCATTGTCAAATATCACTGTATAATTACTTCCGACTGTGGTTTGGCTTTTACATTTGCAAATGTAGGACATCATCATTCACACAAAAAAATCTTTTTGGGTATCTCGAAAAATTCTTTCCACAAGTTCCAATAATTTTTCCAGACACTCCTAAATCCTTCGGACAAAAAGATTTCTAGCCCGATTCAAAACTTGTAAGCAATTACTGGAACTGAATCGGGTTTTGTGTGCCCGATGCTGTCCTATAATCATCGGCAAAGAAAAAGCCGGAACCTCAGTTGTACAAATCAATTCAATAGCAGTCGCTCTTTAACATCTTTAGAAAAATCAAAAAAAACAACAAGAAATGTTGCTTTTCAAATCAGGTAAAAATTTAAAAAAGAAAAATAGAAAAAGAAAAAAGCCGAGTGTCCTCGATACCAAATCAATTCACTCGAAAACTTCAACCCATAGCAGACAAAAATCAACTAAAAAATTAACAAATTAAATCGAAAAATTATGAACACTATCGTAGGTAGAATTACTCAAAACGCAAAAATCAACACCCTAAAAAATGACAAAAAAGTCGTGAACTTTTCAGTAGCCATTAATGACAGCTACAAAACCAAACAAGGCGAACGTAAAGAGCAAACCACTTATTACAATTGTTCTTATTGGATAAATGCCAAAATAGCTGAATATCTTATCAAAGGAACTTTAGTGGAATTATCAGGCAGGATAAGCAGTAGTGCTTGGATAGGAAAAGATGGAGAAATAAAATCTGGACTGAACTTCCATACTTCAAACATCAAATTGCACGGTGGAAAGCAAAAATATGATAACAATAACTATCCAGCAACCAATCAACAGAGTGTCAATGATAATCCTTTTGCAGATGAAACTGATGATGATTTACCTTTCTAGTCTTTTAATCCTTAAATTTTTTAATCTTTTAATAATAAAATTATGGCAAACTGGTGTAGCAATTCGGTTGCTTTTGAAGGCAACGAAATCGCTTTAGAACAAGTGAAATTAGAATTTAGAAAAATGCAACTCCGAGAAAATGAAGAAAACTGCGGACAACTTCCCGAATTTGTTTCGGATAAAAATAGAGGTTATTTTTTTGATATTTTGTTGGAAGATGGCGACTGCATTTTCAATTACCAAACAAGATGGTCTCCCAATACTGAAATTTTATTACAGATAGCCGAATACTTTAAAGTAGATTTTATCCACAATTATGAAGAAATCGGCAATCAAATCTATGGTGTTGCAGTCTATTCAAACAGCGAACTCACAGAAATCTATTTAGAAGAGGAAGACTTTGAACAATATAAATACAACGAAGAAACAGACACTTATTTTTTTGAGGAAGAAAACTACGAAAGTGATTATGAAATTTTAGAAATCTTACTGAAAAGGAAAATTAAAAATATGCAAACTCAAATTTTAGTATGATAAAAAACAGCAAAAATTACAAACTATAAATTATGAAAATCATAGATATTAATGGTTGTACTGTTGAAATTAATAATCTCAATGATTCAATTCAAATAACTAGAAGATACAAACAATACGAACACGAAAACAAAGGTTTTTCAGAATTAGACAAAAAGCTCAATCGATATTGGACGGATATGTATGAAAAACTACTTAAAATAAAATCTCAAAAGGAAGAAAAATCAAAAATTTAAAATTATGCAAACCAATTTTTTCAGACAACTCGCCAATATGAATCTTACAGGCGATTTGCAAATCACATTCAGAGCAACCACAGAAAATAGTTTTGTCCTTTCCGTATTGCTTAATAACGAGCAGTGTGGAGACGAAGCGAGAAAACTCATTCCTCCACTCAATCTTCGAGGTACAGTAGAAGAATTAGACAATGGTTTTTTTGAAACTATTTCTATACCATTACAAACTGCATCGGGATTGATGGTAGATATGGAAAGTTTCATGAAACAACTCGAAGAAGCCAAAAAGAAATCTGAAATGGAAAAGGAAAAATCCGAAAAAGAGAAAAAGGAAAAGGAAGCCAAAGAGAAAAAGTACAATGAAGCCTTACAGAAAGCCGAAGAATTAGAAAAAGAGGGTAAATACAAAGAAGCTTGGACAGCATTACCAAAGGTTTCCGAATATCCCGATTTTGCCGATACTATTCGTAAAAAGCAAGACGAATACGAAAAATATTTTGCTCCAAGTCTTTTTACTGATAATTCTAATCATAATGATGAAAATCAAGAAAATTACTAAATACTAACTAACAAATACTAAAAAAATGTTACTCGCAACCCAATTAGAAAGAGTTTTTATACTCAAAGACAGCGGACAGGATATAAAGTTGCCCGACCCAGAACCGAAATGGAGTGTAGAAGCTGTAATGAATTTTTACGCCAACACTTACCCAATTCTAACCACCGCCAAAGTTTCCGCACCACAAATCAAAGATGATACTGTACAGTACAAATTTGAAAGTGTAATGGGAACGAAAGGATAATATTAGTTGATGGTTGATAGTTGTCGGTTGATAGAATTACAAACTATATACTGACAACTATCAACCAACAACTGACAACCAAAAAACATCATTTATCAATTATCATTCATCATCTATGAAATATGCAATCAAAAATTATATCGGGAAAAATAAAAACACCCGAAAAACAAAAGCAAAAACAACTGCACCAACAATTAGGAGAATTTGCAGAGTGGATGAAACAGGACAAGAACGCTTCGGAAATTCTGAAAGACCAACGAAAATCAGTTCCGATAAATCAATTACCAATGGTTTTCTAAAATGTACTTTTCTTCCAAAATTAAAGGAAAATGATGTTCAGAAATTGGCATCAGACGAACAAAATTTAATTCAAATTCAAAGAAAAAATGCTAAAACGGAAAGTGATTTCTATCAATCCCTTTCACAATTAGTAGAACATTATAGATTAAATCCAATGACAACAATACTTTTGGGTTATCCTTACAATATTGCTTTGGCTTTAGATGATATTCAGAAGCAACTGAAAAATAAAGTAAGGGATTGGAAAGAAATCCTAGTGATAGAAGAAAAAGGGAAAACCTACTTTACAAGTGAGGAACGTTACAACACAGGAGCAATTTTATATTATATTCCAATAGTTCCGTTATACCGATTATCTAAAAATCCGAAACGAAAACAAGCCGTACAACTTTTACAATCAGTTTGTTCTTATCTGTATCATATTGCCCGAGTTCCTTATTACCGAAAGCAGGACAGTTATTTGTTTTGGATGTACGAAATGGTAACGGAATGGATTACTTCTGATGATGAAAACGAGGAAATGTCCTCTTATTTATCAGAAATTAAACAATTGGAACAAATTGGTGATTTTATGGAACAAAAGATTTACAATCAAAATAATTTAACTCGATTTAAAGACCATTTAAAAAGCTTTAAAGCCAAAGACAGTTTTGACAATGATTGTTTTATGTTGGCGAGAAAAATATTTTCTCTTTATCAGCAATATCCAAATGCTACCATTTACCAAAACCTACAATCTAATACTGAAACAGAAGAATATGAAAGTGACACTGTCGTATCAATGGACAAATACGTTTCTTTTTGTTCCGAAGCAAAAGGATTACTATTCCAAACACTTTTTGAGGCTGTGAACTCCGACTTACAGGAATATGCAACAATGCAAGAACCAAGGGTTATTAAGAAATTTGATGGAAGAAATATCACAAACAACAACCTCGATTTTGAAAACCGATTGTTTCCATTGATTGAAGAACTTATTTACATTTTGAACAACTTTTAAATAAATTGAAGATGAAAGATATTATCCAAGATTTTGGTACACTCTACCACCCAACAACAGCATTGGTATTTTATCAAAACGATGAAAGAAACATAGAAACTTATGTAGAGCATTTTGATTTGGATAAAAACGGAAATCCAATCAATGCCCATCCTTTGACAGAGCGAGAAGCAAAAGAATTGATTAAAGCACTTACCACTAATACCCAAAAGAAAAAAAGTCAAGATTTTCTAAAACCAAAAGGAATTTTACCAACCCACATTCTGCAAATCAATCCAAATGCGGAGAATGGAAGTGCGATTTGGTACACCAAATCAATTAAACGACAACTCTATTTTACTGAAAATTTAGAAATCCCAAACGGAATGGCAGAAGTACCTGCAATGTTATGGTTTGCTAATAAACGAAGTCTTAAGATTTTTGCTCTTGCGAATAGCCGAAGACCAACAGAGAAAACAGAACTTTTTTACGCTCCGTTTTTTAATGTGTATGAAGATGGGAATGTTTGTATGGGAACCGTGGACGTAAATTTCCAAAACTCAACTTCGTTGGAAGAATTTACAGAAAAATGGGAAAACTATTTTTTTAATTCTTATTTCAGCCATTTGATGAATGAACACAATCCCATTAAAGGAAATTGTGTAAGCCTTTGGAAAAGCCTTATCAATACAGAAAAACAATTCCCAAAAGAAGCCTTAAAACAAGCAAACAGAACTTTAAAAAATCTACTAAAATGAATACAGAAATAACGAAATACCAAGAAGTCAAAACTAAAGTCCATTTCACAGACAATGCTCTAATTAATCCTACCAATCCAATTACAGTGAATTTAATTGGAGCTGGTGGAACAGGTTCGCAGGTTCTAACTGCATTGGCAAGAATGAACCACGCTTTATCAGAACTCAATCACGCCGGTTTATCTGTGAGATTATGGGACGATGATGTGATTTCCGAAGCGAATTTAGGCAGACAACTTTTTGCAGAAAGTGAATTGGGATTGCATAAATCCGTGGCTTTAATCAACAGAACCAATCGGTTTTTTGGGACGAATTGGAAAGCCGAAACCCAAAAATTTGAGAAAGATGATTTGGAAAGATTACAAAGCAATATGCAGTCAAATATTTATATTTCTTGTGTGGATAGCGTAAAATCACGTTTTTACATTGCAGAAATTTTAAATGAATTGAAAATAGATAAAAGTTATTACAGAAATCAATGTAAATATTGGATAGATTTTGGGAACAGTCAATTCACAGGACAAGTTTTACTTTCTACCATCGGAAATATCAAACAACCCAATTCCGAGAAATACGAAACGGTGGAAAGTCTTCCTTTTATAACTGAAGAATTTGGAGAACTTTTAAAGATTTCCGAAGCGGAAGATGATACACCAAGTTGCAGTTTGGCAGAAGCATTAGAAAAACAAGATTTGTTTATTAATTCTACTTTGGCACAAATGGGAAGTTCCTTACTTTGGAGCTTATTTCGCAATGGATTGATTGAAAACAGAGGCTTTTTTCTTAATCTGAAAAATTTTCAATCTCAACCCATAAAACTGTAAAAGTTGCCCAATGAAAATTTGGGCGGCAAAAATGCAATTCCTTCCTTTGGTCGAAAATGCATTTTTGCAATAAAAGGAGCAACCACATTTCTAAAACATTGCCACATCTTTGCTGTTTGATGTTTTTGAAAAGAGGTTGCTGAGTTATTTGTTGATAATTTTTTCTAAAAAATTAATTCCAATTTACTTTCAAATCTTTAAATTCTAGATTTGATTTCGTATCCTCAAACAAGTTTCTTATAGGCTGTGAAGTAATCTTGAACCTAAACAGTTTTATAAAAAGAGGTTGGTTTTCTATGTTTTTAAACGAAAAAGTTAGTTTGATTGGTGTGTTCAAATCCAATTCAGGATATGGTCTACTAGATTTGTAAAAATCAATTTCATATTCTTTTCCTTCTATATCAGCAATAGAAATATCCTCAATTGTCATTTTTTTATTTTCATCCTTTGCTTCTACAAGAAAGGTAATCGCAATCGTTTTTTCGGCTCTGTTTCCAGTTACCTTTGTTATTTTGAATGAAGAATTATCTTTTTCTGTTTCTAAAATTGCTTTATTAATTTCAACTATTTTTTTCAGGTACTCATTTTCCGAAGTCAAAACTTTATTCGTTGATTGAAGAACTTCGTTTTCTTTTTTAGATTTTCGCAATTTGTTTGGCTGAATCCTAGTGTCGTTATATAAAGCGTGGATAGGATTAATAATTCTTCATTTTGAGTATTTAATGTGTTTACAAATATATCATTAAAATAGCATTTTCAACCAAAAAATGCAATGCTTTATTTCGGTTAATGCTTCCCAGAATGTATCATTTTAAAAATATGTAAAATTGATGGAAAAAGGGCTTCCATTGATTCTCTGGCTCCGTTGGTAGAACCTGGTAAAGCGATAACCAATGTGTCGCCAATTAATCCGCCAATGCTTCTTGATAATATAGAATACGGCATTCGGTTTTGTCCGTATTGCCTTAAATGTTCGCCAATTCCAGGTATTTCTCGATTCAATAATGGTTGAATGGCTTCTGGGGTAAAATCTCGTTTAGAAAGGCCGGTGCCACCAGTGATAATTATGAGTTCTATTTTTTCTGAAATATAGTTCTCAATTTGGTTTTGAATACTTTCTATACCATCTGGAATGATGTCATAATTACAAATTTCTACAGGTTCTGTTTTTAATTTTATCTAGAGAACAATCTTTATTAAAGTGGACAAACTTCTTCTTTGGATGAAATTTTAGTTTTTTTTCATGTAGTGATTTAATTAATCCTGCAACAAACTTTTTAAAATCATTTTCCTTCATTCCGTGAAAGCCTGTTAGGTTATTATTTACATACCGTAGAAATGAAACCGCACGCTCTATTGGTAACTCATTATTAATCATAACAAAATTGATGAACAAAGAAGTGAAAATCTTTCTTTTACTTCCATCTTTTATTATTCTTGGTAAAAACAATTTATAATAGTCTACTTCTTTTAGGTCTAATACTTCATTTTCAACTTTAACTTGAGTATTCCAATGGAAATTATTGAAAACTACACCATTTTCATCTGTTGTTGAATAATCAATATTTTTCTTATTTGACAATGTAGATACAGGTGCATGATTCAATGTAATAGTTTTGGGGGCGAGTATATTATATTGACTAAGGCACTTTACTTCTTCTATCTTTTCAGTATTACTTTTTGTAAAAATATCATTAGGTATTTGAATTACATTGTTAATATTAAAAAAACAATCAGGATCATAAGAAACAAACCATACTCTACCAAAATCTTCTGCATTTGAATCAATTTCAGATGATAATTCAGGAAAATGTTTTTCTATTATATATTTTCTTAAAACTTTAAATTCTTCTTTATTTGAAATTATTACACCATCATATTTAACAAATACAGATATCCCTCCCATACTGGATGAATAACAGACAAATGAGACCATATCTTTGTATTTTGATATAAACTCTTGTTTTAGACTTTTTACTTCTTCTAATGTGTTTTTATCAATGTCAAAGTAAATATATCCACTCTGAAATTCTACATTTTCCGGATTATCAAAACCTCTCTTCTTTACTACAGCGTTTACTGTAATAATTGGAAGTTTTTTCTTCTCAGTTTTATACTCTTGATTATTATTGGCCCGTAACTCTCTAATCTCTGAGATTCTATCTTTATTGGGGTTATTTTTGACTAACTGTACAACACTGGTTAAGTCTATTACTTTTGTTGGAACCGTTTGAGTAATTCCATTGTTGAAAAATGAAAACATGTTTATTGTAAACTACCATAAAACATATTGCAAGTAAAAATTTATGGTACTTAAGAACAATTTATGTACTAACTGAAGGTTTGCAGTCTTCAGATCACCGTACATAAAAAATATAAAGAAAAAAAAGAAGAAAACAAAATCCACATTTAACTTGAAGAGGATTGTAAATAAAAATCCTATGTGATAATACCATGCTTATTTAAGTATAAATAGTTAATAAATTATCATACCTTTGCAAAGTATTCCGAACCCAATTGGGTACCAACCGAGTGAAGACACCGCGGTGGTAAAACAATACGGACTCTATGAGTCAAAATAAACGCAACTCAACAAATACTCCTATTGCTTCGGAATACAAATAAGAAATCATTTTAAACCTTATTTGTATGAAAAAATTAATACTGCACATTCCCCATTCATCAACTGAAATTCCTTTATTTGATGGATATTTATCAAGTCAAGAAAAAATCAACCAAGAAATCATCAAACTTACCGACTGGTATACTGATGACATGTTTGATTCTGATCAAGATGACAAAATCATTGCTCCTTTTTCAAGAATTTTCTGTGATGTGGAGCGATTTTCAGATGATGAACTTGAAGTCATGGCTAAATCTGGAATGGGTGTTCTGTATGAAAAATTTGACAACGGAGAGTCTTTAAGAACCGTTACACCAAAATTAAGGGAACTTATATTAGAAAACTATTACTGGAAACATCATAACAGACTGAATGATGCAGTAAAAAAACATTTAGACGAAATAGGAACTTGTCTGATTTTAGACTGCCATTCTTTCCCTTCTACTCCATTAACCCGAGCCCTTGTTCAAAATCCTGACACTCCTGATTTTAATATAGGAACGGATTCTTTTCACACTCCCTCAGAGTACATTGAAGCATCAAAAGATTTCTTTGAATCCAAAGGCTATTCATTGGGGGTAGATACACCTTACACTGGCTCAATTGTTCCTATGGAACATTATCAAAAAGATCCAAGAGTTCACTCGATTATGTTAGAAGTTAACAGAAGGATGTATCTGAATGAAACTACAAAAGAAAAATCAGAAGGATATCAGAAAACAAAAGAAATAGTGCAGGACTATATAAAACTTTTAAAAAGTCTTTAGTCATGAGATTCTAATAGCTATTATTAAAAAACTCCAAAGGTTGAGCTTTGGAGTTTTAATTTATAGATAAGGTTGCCAATAATTTTTAATTTTAAAAATATATCTATCTTTTTCATAATACTCTCTGTAAATGATAGAAGATGAAACCAATTCCACTATTGTATAATTATCCAAAAAATATTCCTCAATATTCACTTCTATTCCTAAAAGATAGATCTCGCAAACCATAAAAATTCTCCTGTCTTTTAAAAGTTTTAAATCCTTCCGGATAGATCTAATAGTGATTTCATACTAACAAAAGGGTCAAACCATCAAATTCCAGAAACTCTTCTTTGCTCACGATTTTTATATCAGTGATAGCTTTTATCCTGTGTGAATTGTGCAGCATTATATATTTCATATTATGTTTTATTTTTAATCATTAGTATTTGTTTTTTTAGATAACTTTTATAAAAGTTTAAAGGTTCTGTCAATTTTTGATTCTAGGATCAATGTCTTCTGAAAATTCCAACATAATTGTTTCATCAGTGGTAACTACTAAAATCCTGTTTTGGTAAAATTCTTGCATTAGATGTTTAGCGATTTTCACTACCTCGTCTTTTATAACATTTTCTTCTAATGGAAATTTGGGATAGTTTAAGAAATCTATTTTAAGATGTGGCTCTTTTTGGCCATTTAAAACAATGAGTATTTTGCTTACGGCTGCACTCAAAAAAAGATTTTTGTGTTCTGAGATTTCTTTCTGCAATTCAGACAATGATTGAATTACAGAGTCTTCCTCAATAGGTTTCTGGCTGTATCCTATTTCTAACCCTATAAAAATACTCGCTTGGAAGGTCTTAACTTTTTTTTCTTTACTATTAGTTTGAATATTCATAGGTTTTAAGATTTTCTATGTAAATAATTTTACCACTCAACCCAAAGATAATATTCTCCTCATTGCTAATCGGAGATTTTCCAAATCTTTCTTTAAAAACAATATCTAATGCTATAAGGTACAAGACTTGTTGATGTACTCCATAAATAGCCTTTTGACCATTATAAGCATTTATCAGTTCTTGGTCTGTATAAGACTGAAATCTATCAATATACTTTTCAATCTCTGGCTTGTCTGTTGGCCTTCTTAAATAAACGTGTTCCATGATGATTACTTTTTTAATTAATACTAATATATGCGAATGAATAGATTAGATTTTAGTTAGTAGAAATAAAAAATGACACTGAATCAATGAAAACCGATTCAATGTTTTATGATATAAAACCGAAAAATGCTTTTCAGATTTTTGTTCTGATAATTGCGAAAACGGAACTACTGTAAATGAAATAATTAACAACATATTTGATTCATTTTTTATTAAAATGCTCATCTTCTTTACCACCTTGCGCCTGTTGTTTGAGAATAAGCCAGGTTGGTCAGTCTTAATAGACTTGTCTTAATGATAGTGCAAAATTAAATATTATTTTTTTAACGGCAAAAAATACTAAAGAAAAGATTTAATATATTAGAAACAGTACAAAAGTATTTTTGAAAGATAGACTTTTTTCTTACAAAAACATACTTTATAAATTTAAACTGCACATGAACCCATTCTATAATCTGTCAACTTTAACATGATATTAAAACTTATTATGGAAATTCCATGTCATTTGAATTAACTCTAATTCAAATTTTTCTCTTAGGAACGAATGGGGGAATTTTTAACCATAAAAAACAAATTTAAGGAGGGTTTGGATCCTCCAGGGAACCCGGAATCGCCCCGGGAGGGTATAAATAATATTTGGCCTGTTGGGATTGAAGACCTGCATTCCGTTATATTTAGCCCCTGACTCACCTTCTCCAGGATCATTATTTGAATTTTAATTGGCCTAGAAAACTAGCTTGAGCGCTACCAGATCACCATCAAATAATGTTCGTCCCTTTGAATCTGAAGGAACGTCCATCAGGATCAACCTGTAAATTTTATTTGGCCTTCACCTAATCTGCTCCCCATTTTCGGGGGAGTGAATTTACAGACTCAAACTATCATAAACCGACATTACCTCTCGTTCTCTAATACCTAAATACTTTTTGAAGATCTTCTTGAGATTGACATTTATCCAAGACTTGTCAATGGGTTTGGTGCCGTAACGGTTCATAAAGATAGGCCAATCAGAATTGGTAACCCCGGAGAGATCTTTGAGTCTCATTACCGATGTTTTTAAATCAGGGTTGATTTTGATTTTCCTTGTCTTTTTGGTTTTCTGCTCGACAACGGTAAGGTAATTGGTTTCCTCAAATTGGGAATATTTCAGTTGAAGGAGGTCTGAGATTCTGAGTTCAGTAAAAACCCCAATGGTAATTAGAAGACAATACTTATAATTCCCATCTCTTTCCAATTTTGAAAAAAGTGATTTGAAGACATCCCAGTCAATAGAAATGGTGGTTGTCTTTTGACTTTTTAATGACATTATGTGTGATTTATTTTTAGTAGAGCTAACTTACAGTAAGAACTTATACTTTGCAGCATTTTAAGTACTAAGCATGAGTCTTAACTAAAAAACAAACCTCTCTAAAATTGCTTCTAAAGAGGTTGCTTTTTATCTTTATTTATGATTATTTTCTAAAAAATAGGACTTGTGCAACAATTTGTTAGTTGCATTAGTGTTTTTTTGAAATAAATTCTTCCAATTTTTTTATGTAGCTACTTTGATCAATATGTTTAATGTGTCCAAGATAATTTAACTTTAATTTCAATTTTTTAGAATCTATTGTATTTAACCATAGTCTTTTCCTTTTATAATTTAAATTGTCCGCAATTATGTAATTTAATATTGTTTTGATATTTCTATTTTCAATAAATATATGTGAAGCTCTAGAGTCTTCAAAGTTCTCCCAAATTATTAATTCCTGACTATGTTTTGTTAATACCCTAAAAATAACAGTGTTCTCTTCTTTTTGATTATTTTTTTCAAATAATACAATTAAATTGTGTTTAGTTGACTGGTAACTTGATAATATCTCAATGAATTTGGTTTTCTCTCTCTTTTTGTGAGAATTTATATATTCTATAAACTGACTTTTGTTAAGCGAAATCACATCAAAATTAATTTTATCTACAAAATCAAAAATTATTTTCGACTCTGATTGGTAGTTTTCAATTAATGATTTTATTTGCAAATAACCATTTGAATTGAGCAAATCAATTTTGTTATTCTTTATCTTAAAATGTAAAATACTTTCGTGTTTTGTTTTGAAATAAAATTCTTTTATAATGTTAAAATTTGAATTAATGCCTTTATAAATAAAACTATAATTCTTTCCTGAAATATTTAATGTAATGAGATTTTGTGAAAAAAATAAATTATCCCAATTTAGGTAATAGTTATCATTTTCAGTAATATTAAAATATTTATTTATGTGTAGATAACCATCGGTTTGTTTTTCCACAAACAATTCAAAATCCTTTGATATATCGAATTTGTTTATATCTTTATAATTATTTGTATCTATTAAATTTATCTTAAAAAACCAATTCAAAGTCTTTTCATCATCATCAATAGATGTTTCACTAATTTCAAAATTATAATCTTGTAAGACATTAATTTTATGATTTTTTTTTAAGTGCGATTGTAATCTAATGTAATCAATATTCTTTTTGTTACAAATAGGACATTCAATGTAACTTAAAACACTGTAATCTTCAATATTTCTTTCTTTCATTTGAGGAATGTATGTAAACTATTGCTGCTAACGTTCTCGAACGTTGTGGCGAAGGACGGGCTACTTTGCAGACGATTTCAAAGGAAAACCGAACCTGAGCAAAATGCTTTTTCAGATTTCTAAATTAAGGAAAAAAGAAATATGAAAAGCATTTTTGTGGATATTGTTAACCAAATTAACAAAGACAATATTAACCCCGTCTTTTGCCAATACCCTGTGCTTGTTGCACAACTCAAATATTCAAAAACTTGTATAAAAACGGATATTTCGTAAATTGAGGTATGCAAGGAAAGAAGAGTTTTACGTCACAATTATTTGTTTCGGTCAATTTATTAGACCTACTTCCATAGGATAATTTTTACAGAAAATTGCAAACAAACACGTACTCATGGCAAGTTTAACCTACAACTTGAAAAAATACTTGCGCTTTATCACCAAAAAAACAAGTATTTTAGTCCAAGTTCTATCCCTGAAACAAGGGAAGAACTTTGCTTTTGTGAAATCAGTCTTTTTAGACTTCAATAACTCAATTTTAAGCACTCCAAAATTTAGAATTTTGAGTCTTAACTAAAAAACAAACCTCTACCAACTTGATTAGCTTTTCTCTATAATAGATGTTTTTCCATATCAAAAATTTCAAAAAATAATAACTGAATTTTTTATCAATTATATTCTTTAGGTAAGTTAGTTTAAAATCCCCTATAAAGATTTTGGGAGATATTCCTGTAATGTTTGAGGGGAGTTTAAGGTTAAACACGGAAACGATTGAAAACCCTCCTCACACGCTATGATTTATTCAAAGAAAAAGGACTCATCACACACCTCACCACCAATCTTTCTGCAGCAGAAATAGAATCCATCTACGGAAACAGGCTCCGCTCCCGTATGAGAGAAATGTTCAATCTTTTCGGCTACGACCAAAACTCCACCGATAAAAGAAAGTGATTTAATTAATTTTAATTCAATTTATTGTAATTTATTGCAGATTTTGCGGTTTTCCCCTTTTTTGTTTCAATAGGGTTTTGTAATTTTGAAAGATTACAAAAATTTTAAAGATTAATGGCCAACTTCGAACAGACTTTCAAAAACATAGACGATTTATTGTACAAGGATTCAGGAGCAGACTCAGAAATTGATTATATAGAGCAATCCTCTTGGATTCTTTTTTTGCGTTATCTAGACTCTTTGGAGCAAGATAAAAAAGATGAAGCTGAATTACAGGGTAAGGAATACAAATTCATTCTCGATGAAAAATTCCGTTGGACTTCTTGGGCGAAGCCTAAAACAAAAGACGGAAAAGACGATATTCATTCCGAAATGACGGGGATTGATTTAGTGAAATTTGTAGAATTTGAACTATTCCCTTATTTAGCAGATTTTAAAAACCTACATTCTGAAAACCCAAAAACCATAGAGTATAAGATTGGTGAAATCTTTTCAGAACTCAATAACAAAGTAAAATCGGGGTATAATCTACGTGAGATTATAGACATGGTAGATAAGCTACCTTTTGGCTCCTCATTAGATAAACACGAGCTTTCTCACCTCTACGAAACCAAGATTAAAAACATGGGAAATGCAGGCAGAAACGGTGGGCAATATTACACCCCTCGTCCGCTAATTCGCGCCATGATTGCACTTATTGAACCTAAAATTGGTGAGAAAATCTATGACCCTGCTTGTGGCTCTGCAGGTTTCCTTTGCGAAACCTATGACTACCTTTACCAAAGAATGGAGAAAACTTCTTCCAACCTAGAGACGCTCCAAGAGAACACTCTTTTTGGTAAAGAAAAGAAAAACTTAGCCTATATCATCGGAACCATGAACATGATTCTTCATGGTATAGAAGCACCCAATATTGTACATACCAACACGCTAGGCGAAAACATTCGCGATATTCAAGAGAAAAACAGATTTGATGTCATTTTAGCCAATCCTCCTTTTGGTGGAAAAGAACGTGTGGAGGTTCAACAAAACTTTGACATCAAGACTGGTGAAACGGCTTTCTTGTTTATGCAGCACTTCATCAAGTCACTTAAAGCGGTTGGGCGTGCAGCTATTGTCATCAAAAACACGTTTTTAAGCAATACAGACAATGCTTCTGTAGCTCTTAGACAGCACTTGTTAGAAACCTGTAATTTACATACCATTCTAGATATGCCTCAAGGAACGTTCTTAGGGGCAGGAGTTAAAACAGTAGTCTTATTTTTTACAAAGGGCGAACCTACTAAAAACATTTGGTATTACCAGCTAGACCCAGGAAGAAATATGGGGAAAACAAACCCTTTGAATGATACTGATTTAAAAGAGTTTTTAGAATTAGCAAAAACAAAACCAGAAACTGAAAAATCTTGGAATTTGTCTGTTGGGGAACTGAGCGAAGCCGAAGTGGACCTTTCCGTTAAAAACCCCAACAAACCCGAAGAAGCGCCACTACGTGAACCAGCATTAATATTAGAAGAAATGCAAACTTTAGACGAGGAAACGAATGAGATTTTAGGAACTTTAAATGAGTTGGTGTAATTATGGAAGAAAGTAAACTAGTTACTATTGAAGACGTTTGCAAAAGTGGTTCATCAAATGTTTCACAAAACAAATTAGAGAATATTGAAGGAATTTATCCTATTTATGGAGCAAGTGGTTTGATTAAAAACGTAGATTTTTATCATCAAGAGAATCCGTATTTATCAATCGTTAAAGATGGTTCAGGATATGGGAGAATTACCAAAATGCCTGAGAAAACTTCTGTAATTGGAACTTTACAATATCTTTTGCCAAAAGATAATATTTTATTAGATTATCTCTATTATGGAATGCAATCAATTGATTTTAAAAAATATGTTTCTGGTGCCGCTATACCACATATCTATTTTAAAGATTATAAGAAGGAACCTATTTTATTACGTCCTATTGAAGAACAAAAAACCATAGTAGCCAAACTCGACCAAGCTTTTGCAGCCATAGACCAAGCAAAAGCCAACATCGAAAAAAACATCGCCAACGCAAAAGAATTGTTTCAATCTAAATTGAATCAAATTTTTTCTAAAAAAGGTGAGGGTTGGGAGGAAAAGAGATTATCAGACATAACTAACATTATTAATGGTTTTGCGTTTTCTAGTAAAGATTTTAAAAAAACTAATCCAGTAAAATCAATAAAAATAACCAATGTAGGTGTAAACAGTTTTGTTTTTGATAATGAAAATAATTTACCATTATCATGTTTAGAAAAAAATAAAAGTGTTTGCATACATCAAGGAGATATAGTAATTGCATTAACAAGGACAATAATTTCATCTGGATTGAAAGTTGCAATTGTACCCAAAGAATATGATTTATCATTATTAAATCAACGAGTTGCAGCGATCAGGGAGGGTAATAGTTTGAAAAACTCTTATTTGTATTATTTTTTAACTTCTAAAATAGCTAAAGATTATGTTTTGGAGCATGTAAATACATTAATGCAACCAAATTTATCAATAAACGACTTGAAAAAATTCCCTGTTAATTTTCCAAAACTCGAGACTCAACAACAAATTGTAAACCAACTAGACCAATTACAAGAACAAACCAATCTATTAGTAACCAAATACCAACAAAAACTAGCGAACCTACAAGAACTCAAAAAAAGTATTTTAGAGAAAGCGTTTAAAGGAGAACTCTCATAAACCACTCACTTTGTCATTCTGTAGGAAACCTAACGAAGTGGTTCGGCGAAGTTAATCTCTAAAAAGTAATTAATAGAGCCAGTCCTAATGATAATAATTAGATAAAAAAAACAAAATAATTACACCAAAAAACTCATTCCATGAGAAACGAATCCGAAACAAGAGCTGAATTAATAGACCCACATCTTGCCAAACAAGGTTGGGCAGTTGTTCCAGAAAGTAGAATTCGCCGAGAATATCCCATTACCAAAGGCCGTTTAATTGGCAATGGCAAACGTGCCATGCCTGATAAAGCAGATTACATTCTTCAGTACAATAACCGTAATGTTGCAGTTCTAGAAGCCAAAGCAGAATCTTGCTACTATACCGAAGGTTTGGCACAAGCCAAAGATTATGCGGCCAGACTTAATCTGCGTTTCGCAATCTGCACCAATGGTATCAAATATTATATGGCAGACCTAAACGGCTCTGAAAATGATATTCAAGAAATTCCTACTCCTCAGCAAATTTGGGATTTGTTATTCCCTAATGAAAATATTAGAGTTTCGGAAAAAGAAAACTGGAATCAGAAGTTTTTCAATATCCCTTTTGAAACCAAAGGAGGCACTTGGGAACTCAGATATTATCAGCAAAATGCTATTAATGCAGTACTAGACGCCGTAGCATCTGACAAAAAAAGAATTCTTTTAACCTTGGCTACTGGTACTGGTAAAACTGCTATAGCTTTCCAAATCGCTTGGAAATTATTTCACGCCAGATGGAATATCAGAAAAGATGGCCAAAGGCTACCTAGAATTTTATTCCTTGCAGATAGAAATATTTTGGCAGATCAAGCCTTTAATGCTTTTGGAGCTTTCGAAGAAAACGCTTTGGTAAGAATTAAACCAGCAGAAATTAATAAAAAAGGACAAGTGCCTAAAAATGGAAGTATTTTCTTTACCATTTTTCAAACTTTTATGTCGGGTACTAGCAAAGAAATGAATTATGATTGGAGTGAAGTTGCCGAAGATAAAGAAATCTATGAAACAAAGCCCAAAGCTAATTTCGGACAATATCCCAAAGATTATTTTGATTTTATCATCATAGACGAGTGCCATCGTGGTGGTGCAAATGACGAAAGCTCTTGGAGAGAAATTCTAGAATATTTCTCCCCAGCTACACAGTTAGGGCTTACCGCAACACCTAAAAGAGATGTAAACGCAGATACTTATTCTTACTTCGGAAAGCCTGTTTATGAGTACTCATTGAAACAAGGAATTAATGACGGTTTTCTTACCCCATTCCGTGTAAAACAAATAGACACCAATATTTCAGAATATCAATACACTTCAGATGATAAAGTCATTCAAGGAGAAATTGATTCAGAAAAAACCTATACAGAAGAAGATTTTAATAAAATCATCACCATAAAAGACCGTGAAGAATTTAGAGTAAAAGAATTTTTAAAACTAATAGACCAAAACCAAAAAACTTTGGTTTTCTGTGCTACGCAAATGCACGCTTTAGCGATTAGAGATTTAATCAATCAGTTCTCAGACAGTAAAAATCCTAATTATTGTCAAAGAGTAACAGCCGATGATGGGGCGTTAGGCGAAAAATATCTTAGAGATTTCCAAGACAATGAAAAATCTATTCCTACCATTCTTACCACATCAGAAAAACTTTCTACTGGGGTAGATGCACCAGAGATTAGAAACATTGTATTGCTTCGTCCTGTAAACTCTATGATTGAGTTCAAACAGATTGTAGGAAGAGGAACCAGGTTATATGATAATAAAGACTATTTCACCATCTATGATTATGTAAAAGCATACCATCATTTCAAAGACCCAACTTGGGACGGACCTCCTTTAGAACCTCCTGCACCTCAACAACCAAAAGAAAAACCTATTTGTAAAACATGCGGTCAGAGACCATGTGTTTGCGAAATCACAGATACACCTTGTGAAATTTGTGGTTATATAGACTGTAGATGTAATGCCAAAAAAATGATGATAGAAGTTAAACTTTCAGATGGTAAAGTAAGGCAGCTGCAAAGCATGGTCACCACATCTTTTTGGAGTGCAGATGGCAAACCTATATCAGCTCAAGAGTTTCTACAAAAACTGTATGGTACATTACCCATTTTTTTCACCAGCGAAGAAGATTTAAAAGAACAATGGAGCATACCATCTACCAGAAAAAAATTATTAGAAAGACTTTCTGAGAAAGGTTTTACAAAAGACCAATTAAGAGAATTTCAGAAAATTCTTAATGCAGAAGAATCTGATATTTTTGATGTTTTATCCTATGTAGCTTACAATTCAGAAATCCTAGAGAGAAGCAGAAGAGCTGAAAAAGCAAGAGCACATTTTACAGAAATGGATGCAGAAAATAGAGCTTTCCTAGAATTTGTTTTAGAGCAATACATAAAAGTAGGGGTAGAAGAATTAGATGATGAAAAAATTAGTGACTTCCTCCAGCTAAAATACCACTCCATCAAAGACGCAAAAAATAAGTTAGGAAATGTTCAAGCTATTAGACAGAATTTTATACAATACCAACGTTATTTGTATGTGTAGTATTCCAAAAAAGTACGTGTTTTTTTATTTTAGTAAAGACCAAATTTAAACTTCAGATATAATTAACCTTGAACAAATAATGCGAACTACCTAGAAATACAAATTATTAAATCACCCGCTACCCCTAAACCATAAACACATGAACTTCCAGGCAGGCTATATTCTAGATGGCGTTTCTCAAATTATTAATAAACAATTTGAATACAAGTCTTTTTTCAAGCATTCATTAAAAGATAATGAAGTAAATAAACTGCGCGGTCTGTTTGAAAACATTTCCAGTTTTAATTTAACATTCCCGACAAATAAAGAAATAGACTATCTCTGCATAAACCCTTGTTTAGCGGTTCAGAATAACATCCTCACTCGAGGATTGCCAACGCGGGCACCAATTGTGGTCGAAGAAGCGCTGGAAAAGGCTGGCTTGGTACTTCGTAATTTCGACAAAGAGTACGAAGAGAAATTCTCATTGGGGAATATTATGATACCCTATTCTGAATTCTTTGAAGTGCTACACTTGGTATACCCTAAGCTCGATATAGATAGAAATAATTATGCAGGCCAGTTAGATTCTGATTTGGAGTGGAAATTCCTACAAAACGAATCACCTGTATTTAAGCAAATTCTTCAGCCTCAAAGATTTTTTAGTACACTTAATCCTAAGGGAACGAACTCCAAAAGACTTGATTTTTCTTATTCAATACCATACAAAGTACCTTTCAAGACAGGTGTTGATTATAATGGAGACATCATTCTTTCTCCTTCCTACAAAACAGTGATTTTTGAAGTTGACGGTCCCCATCATTTAAGTACTGAATATCTCATTTATGATAAAATCAGAGACAATCTTGCTAATGAAGCTAATGCTGAGGTTATTCGTTACCCTTTTTCGAAGATTGATCAGCAGACAGACATTTCTAAAGACTTTGATCAAACTTTAATCGATATTTTAAATAAAAATTACGGGCGGAGTATCGTGGAAAATTTACCACTGTATACCATAGCATTATTACCATTTTCTGTTGCCCGGATTCAGAAAACTTTATTAGAATATTTCATTCGGAATCCGGACGTACTTAATAAAGAAGCGCTTAATATATGTTTTATTGAAAGAGATATTCCTGGTGCAGCACTTGCCTTACAGATATTTCAGGATTTTGTCTCTAATCTGAATGCTTTACTTCATGATGAAGATAAATTAAAACTTCCTCAAATTCATGCAGTTTTATTACAGGACAAAAATTGGCTCTATGACGAATGCCTGAACTGCGGGCTTGAAAATATTGACTGGGCACAATTCAGTGAAGACCAGTACGATCTGGTTATTGACAGTTCTATGTTGCTACGTGATAATATTTATAATTTCAATAATACCACCAGCCTTAATTTTCTCACGGTTAGGAGTGCACATTTTGTAAATCAGACGGTCGAAGGATCCAGACAGATTTATTGCTCAGAACCACTGCGCTACAAACCATTGGTGATCCGGAATGAAGACACCTCATATTCACCTGTTGCTGAATTGATACAGCCTATAAATTATTTTCTCAGGAATATATTTTTTAAAAAAAGTTTCAGAGAGGGCCAGTTACCAATAATTTCACGGGCATTGCAGAAAGCACCCGTAATCGGTTTACTGCCTACCGGCGGCGGTAAATCTCTGACTTTTCAAATACCCGCTTTTATGCAGCCGGGTTTAACAGTGATTGTAGACCCAATCAAATCGCTGATGGAGGATCAGGTTCGCGTCCTGAAAGAAAATTGGATAGATTCTGTTGCTTATATTAACTCCAGCCAGGATGACACCACTAAGAATCAAAGTATAGCAGATTTCAAACTGGGCAAAAAACAGATGATTTTTATTTCTCCGGAAAGATTTGTCATCGAAAATTTCAGAGATGTACTGTCAAACATTCATTCTACAGGTTTTGGTCAAAATATCATCTATTGTGTGGTTGATGAAGTGCATTGTCTTTCAGAATGGGGGCATGATTTCCGGACCGATTATCTTATGCTCGGTAAAAACGCCCAGACCTATTCATACTCCAGAAATTCTTCTGATGAGAGGGACAGGACCAAAATTGGTCTTATCGGCCTTACAGCGACAGCCTCCTTTGATGTGTTGGCAGATATCGAACGGGAACTGAGCATTGAAAGTGATGATGTGGCCCAGGCCACTATTATGATTGAAAATACGATCCGTCCCGAATTATTTTTTAGGGTGGTAGATGTTTCAAGGTTTGAAGATAGATCTGTTGCGTTAGTCGAAGAAATGAAATCATTTAAAGAAACTTTTGCATATTTTAATGATCCTGAAGTGTTGTTACAATCACAAAAGCATCATTTTGACAAGTTTGACAAATTGGATTTTTGCCAGCGGGATGAATTCAATGCACCGGTTACTGATAATGACGGATTGATTTTTCAAAAAAAAGATTCATTTTTATTTCAAAACAACTTGAGCGATCAGGCCTCAATTACCTTCTGCGCAGTCAAAGGAACAGATAAAAATGATAATGGAGAATTTAGAAATAAAAAAGGCGTACGTTATGTCGAGCAGCAGTTACACATGAATGGTATACCTGCTACTTTTTACCATAGTCCTGATAACGATCAACAACAAAAAATAATAACCGAAAATTTCAACCTGTTCACAGGCGGAAAGGTTAATAACATGGTCTGTACTAAGGCATTTGGAATGGGTATCGACAAGGATAATATACGTTCTACTTACCACATAAATTATTCCGGATCCTTAGAAAGTTTGGTTCAGGAATGTGGCCGTGCTGGCAGAGATAAAAAGACTGCCGTCTCAACAATTTTTGTGGATCCAAGAAAAAAGTACGCTATAAACCCAATAATGCTGTACAAATATGTTCCCGGTCTTAACTCATTCCAGATGAAAATAGTGCGCGAATCATTAGACCCGGAAGATAAAACCCTCGCAACCAAAGAAGATTTTTTAAATTATCTCGCCGAATGCGAATTTAAATATATGAGAAAGGATGGAAATGAAGCCGCGCTAGCACCAGCATATGTAAAATTTTTAAAAGAAGTTATTCCTAGATATGCAAATGAAATTCTTACTGTTTCATCACCGGATCGGGAAATACATGATTTTTTCTTTAACCTGGCCTTTAAAGGAGCAAAAATTGAAAAAGCCCAGTTGTCACGGTTATTAAACAGAACTGAATTTAACTTGGAAGCCGATGTGCAACCTCCTTTTAGAGAGGTATTTAATAGCACTCAGGAGGGAGATTTCCGGTTCTATTTAGCATTCGAACATAATTTATTAGCCGAAACTGAAGACAAAGTAGTGCAGCATTTACTTAATGATAAAAAAGAAAAAAAAGATGAGATTAAATGGGTTTTCAAAGATAGTAACGATGTTGAAGACTTTTGGTTTAATATGAATCTGCGCGGTATTTTAAATGAAGTTGATTTGTCAGACACTCAGATAGCAGAAATTGAAGAACCCTTTCTCGCATCTCGGGATAAGAATGAAACAGGAAAAATTGTTTATAGGTTGAATGCTTTAGGTGTTTTGAAGTCATATACCAAAGATTATAACAAAAAATTTTATAAATGTACATTTTACAAAGCTGCTTCCATTGATTTTTACTTAAACAATCTTTCAAAATATCTTCGCCGCTATCAGTCCGAAATTACCGTAGAAAAAGAAATCGAAAAAATTTCCGAATCCCTGTCATTTGACCCAAAGAATTTAGTGGATGATATATTGGTTCTCCTATTTCACATTGCAGATTTCTCGATGACTGAAATTGCGCACAAAAGAAAGATCGCGACAGATGAAATAAAAAAACATCTCGAGGAAATGTTGTCGATGGAAGGCACCGACCTTGAAAAAAACTTCTATTTAAAGGAACAGATTTATTATTACTTTAATGCCAAATACGCCAAACCACATTTTAAGGAAGACGGTAAAGAGGTATCTTTATTAGACGACTACCGAAAATACCAGGATAAAATTCTGAAACCAACCGAAATCCTGTATAAATTTATTTCTGATGAGATTTTAAAGTTCGGTACAGAACAGAATAATTACAAACATCTGATAGGTTCTTGTAAGAAAATAACATATTCGCTTACAACTGCTGAACTCGAAACAGATTGGATATTAAGTCTGCTAAACGCTTTCGCTTTATACTCCACAAATAATATTTCGTACCGTAATGAAGCTAATTTTGTTATTAGAAGTGGTTTCGATCGACTATTTTCGGATAATAACTTCCACCAGGATGACTATGGATTGGTAAAAAAGATTTTCGAAAATTACTTTAAGAAATTAAGTGCCAACATTCGCCCCGACAATCCAAGTATCTTTGATATTGACTTGATAAAGAATGATTTACTTCAAAATCTTCAGGCACAGCAAATAGAAAAATTACTTAACAACTATAAAACGCAGCTTATATGAGAGAGACTTACAATACTGAGGCAATAATTGCTTCTTCTTTAGAGAATGTTACAAAACTGAAAGACCAGTTAGCTAAAATTGAACAGTTACGCGAAGATGTTAATAAAACCATCCTGCTTGCGCGTGAGATTCCGGAACACTTTAACCGTCTCGGTGATAACTTAGCCGCTATTTCTACAGATTTCATTTTGAAAACCGATGACACACTTAAAGAGCAGATTTTAGAGTTCAATTCTAAAATAAATGATCTTCAGCAGCGTATAGAGCAAATTGATAAAATTGATTTTAAAGAAAAATTCGAAAACGCTAATGAACAGTTCTACAATCATGTTACCGAACAGGTAACCGAAAAAATAAACCTTTTCGATAAAGCTCGCGAGAGTTATGAAGATTCGTATACTGGCTTTTTAGATAAATTAAATGTAAATCTTGAACAAAAGATGCGCCTTTTAGGTGAGCTAAAATCCGGTCTGGACACTACCCACCAAAAGCTGGAAGGAGAAGTAGAAAGGATTCATAAAGTTGATCTCGAAGAACATTTCAATAAACATGATAAAAGACTATCGGAGATCTTTGGAGCCACCAATAACATAAATTTCTCCCTCCTTGCGATTTCAAATCAGACTGTGATCTTCCAGGAAAAATTATTTTCTCTGGAACAAAAAGTAAGTGAAGTCAATAAAAACATTACGGATTTACAGTCAATAATCAGTAACGATATGAAAGCAGTAAAATCTTCTCAGGACTTAATGTTTAAAAAGCAGGATTCCAACTACAAAATTTTGTTGATACTTGTATTAGCTGCGATTTTATCAACGGTCATTTTACATTTTTTATAGTAATTTAGCTTACTGTTATCTTCCTTTGTGACCACTATTTTAATAGTTTTTGTAAAAACTACTTTCAATTAAAGTGAATAAAATTCTAAAATCAAATCGCAAAAAACAACTCATCCTGGAGGCTTTCAGAACACTGGATGCAGAAATGCTGGAAGTGTTGCTTAATGATGGCCAAAATTACAGCGATGTTTCAAAAGAACTATTTATAGAAAGATATAAAGAGTTTTTTGAACGTATAAAAGAATTTCCTGAAACTAAATTAGGTTTTAAGATTTATCCGGGGGAATGCACGAACTGCTACAAAGGTAGAAAAGGCGTTTCTCTGGTCAATCCTGATGGCGAATGTTGTCTGAGTTTGATTTTTGAAGAAAATGAAGATGATTACAATGATATTTGTTCCTGCTCCTCATTCAAAACGGAGGGGATAGAGATTGTGAATACTTGGATTGCACCGTACTTTTATACTGACGAAAGATATGATTGGAAACCGACATACAAGAACTATCAGGAAATGTCTGAATGTGACAGAGGTGTGAAAGAAATCACAGACGAAATAGAAAAAGAAGGTATTCTCTCCTCTTCCTTTTATCAGCCTTGGGTTCTGGAATATAAAAAATTTGATTCAATAAAGAACTTATTTACAGACAATCACTATAAGTATTCACAGGAAATAAGAAAATTTATTTCAGCGGTCAAACACTTTAGTGCTTTCATTGAAAAGGAAAAAACAGCAAAAGAATTATTTCTGAAATTTTCTGAATTTGATGTAATTACGGATGATAAAGTAATTCCGTGGCTATATGAATGCGAAGAAATCTTTCCTTATGGCTTTTATGAATTTGATTATAAAAGTGATTTTTTACAGGATTATATTGTAAACCGAAATTTAAAATTCAAACTAAGCGAACTATATTATACCCATTCAGTGCATCATCTGATGAATACATATTGGGATTTAATTTTGCCTGAAGAAGACTCACTAAATGAAGATTTTGAATATGAAGATGATGAAACTTTTCCCTTTTAAAATAATATCCCCCGCTCTCCGAAGTCTCCTGACTTCGGAGCTTATAAATAGTCAAATTCAATCAAAACCTCACCCCCTTAGCAATTAACCCATCCACCTGCAGCTTAACCCATTCTTGGGTAGGAGCTTCCAACTTTGCAATGGCGTAAGCACTTTGTAAATAATCAAAAACCTCATCATCATAAAGGGCAGAAAGAAAAACATACAAATTTTTCCTATCCCTGTTCTCAAAATAATCCTCATCAAAATTCACAATCGTATCTGCAGCATCTTCCCAACGCTCCTGAAAATAACCATCAAACTCAATTCCTTTCTCCTGCGCAAAACCGTGCAACAAATCCATGCAATCATTCAAGTATGATGTTACCTCCAAAGGCTCATTCGCCCAATACTCCTTAAACAATTCTAAAATTCCTTCCATAAAAGAAAAGTTCTTAAAAACGAATATAATAATTTTCCTCAATTCGATTACTCAACTTTCCGTAACCATTATCTCATTCAGCTTCACAAAAACCGATACTGTCCCAAAAAAGTGTGTA